>CBINGY010000050.1:0-32804 GCA_966250325.1 uncultured Cytophagaceae bacterium
TCAATGGAATCTGACTGACCATGGGCCATGTCATACATGGGATAGATACACCATTTATCGCCTGTACGGTGGTGATGGGCAAATTTGATGCGGTAGATGATGGGGTCACGCATAAGCATATTGGAAGAGCTCATGTCTATTTTTGCCCGCAAAACCATGCTGCCTTCGGGATGTTTTCCATCACGCATTTCGCGGAAGATCCGCAGGTTTTCTTCCGGTGTACGATCGCTGAACGCATTTCTTCTTCCAGGCTCGGTAGGCGTACCTTTCTGCTCCGCCATTTCATCTGAACTGCTTTCATCCACATAGGCGAGGCCCAGATTTATGAGTTTTTCTGCGTACTCGTACAAGGTATCAAAGTAATCTGAAGCATAGAATTCATTGACCCAGTTGTATCCAAGCCACTTTACATCTTCTTTGATGCTCTCCACATATTCGGTGTCTTCGGTTACGGGATTGGTGTCATCAAATCGCAGATTGGTGCCTCCGCCATAATTTTGGGCAAGACCAAAGTTGAGAACAATCGATTTGGCGTGACCAATGTGCAGGTATCCATTGGGCTCGGGTGGAAATCGGGTAAGAATCTGCTGGTGTTTGCCTGCTTTCAGATCAGCTTCCACAATCTCCTCGATGAAGTTGAGACTTCGTTCCTTTACTTTGGTTTCTTTTTCAGACATATCCCTTTATTTGTTGTACAGTTTCGGGTTTAAGCTTTTTATAATCCTGTTTTTTCTTACAATGATGACAAAATAGCCCTTAAACCCTGATTTTGAGGCTTCAGAAGCTTCAAAAATACTTAAGAATTCCTTAAACTATGTCTATTTCGGATACCTATTTTACGATTTCTGAACCAACGGAAAGTTTATTCAAAGACAAAAGCAGCAAGTTTCATGGCTATGCTTTTCCGGTCAAAGACGAGGAAGAAGTGAAGGTGTATCTGGAGGAAATCAAAAAGCTGCATCCCAAAGCCCGGCATCATTGTTTTGCCTACCGCATTGGCACAGATGATACGAATTTCAGAGCCTTTGATGATGGTGAACCCAGCGGCTCGGCAGGTAAACCTATACTGAATGTCTTGTTGTCAAAGAATCTACGGAATGTTTTTGTGGTGGTGGTCAGATATTTCGGTGGAACACTTTTGGGAGTTCCCGGTCTTATAAACGCCTACAAAATGGCCACGCAGGAAGCCTTGGATAAGGCTCGTTTGGAAGAAAAAACAATTAACGAAACCCTGCAACTTTCCTTCGATATCGCCCATATGAATGAAGTGATGCGAATCATCAAAAAGCATGAGTTGAATATTATCTCACAGGATTACAGCACCCAATATCTGCTGCATGTGGAGGTACGGCTTTCGCTGCTGGGGGAGGTGAGGGGGGAGTTTGAGGGGTTGAGGTTTGTAAAACCATTTTATCTTAAAATCCAAAAAGGAATACCCGAAAATTTAGGAAATGGATAAAACAGAACTACTGAAACAAAAAGTTTTGGAAAGGTTTACCCAAAGAGAGATGCCAGAAGTTGTGAAATTTCTGGAAGGTATATTAGTTTCCGAGGATATTAAATTTGAAGTTCAATCGGCTATCATTGAGTTGTCTGACTGTAATTTATCACAGCTTGAACCCTTGACAATTAGAGCAGAAGAAAATCCGAAAGGATTCTTAGTCCATTTTCATAACTGGAAGAATTTTGATCCAGGCGAAAACGATATTCGAATAGGTGAATTTAAGGTCATTAAATGGATTGACTTTTCTTTGCATGACCCATCGTACTCTGTCGATCATTTACTTGAACCAATTCGAGTTCTTTTCGATGGCTTAGAGACAGTTTGTGATAGGATGTGTTGTGGTATTGGGGCATTTGATTTTTTACCAGAATCGATCAGGTTAGCTTCAGCTGGGTTCAATACAATCTATTTGGAGGTAACAATTGACCAGATATTGGAAAATTTGAATTCAATTAATGCTTCATCTGTGCAGGTTCGTTTTTTGAATAATGGGTTACATAAAACGGTATTGATTGAATTACTGAAACATATAAAAATGCATTTGTAAATTCTCTACAAAGGCAACCCCGAAGCTCATACCCCGGGGTTTATTTTGTACTGAAAGGACTGTCCTCGTCTATGCTCAGACTGACAGTCATTTTTTTTGATTTTCGCAATTGTGGCAAAGCCAGTACATTGCCAGACAGTGCCCTGCCCGCTGTCAGGCCATTCACCCCCTCTTGTCAGACCGAGCGAAGCAGAGGTCACGCAGCCATCTCCTCAAACGTCCTGTTCACGAAGTCCGTCAGACTACCGCCTGTGAGCATGCCTTGTGAAAGCAGAGCCAGATCATGGAGTTGTTTGGCATAGGTTTTTCTTCGGTCTTCACCTTTCATATTGAGCATTTTAGCTACTACCGGACTATTGCCATTCACCACCAGATTATACATGGTAGGCATAGCTCCAAACATGGCTCCCTGTCCGTTTAGTTTGCTCATGTCGGTCCATCTACGCATAAACTCGGGCAGCACAATACTTACCGGAGCATCATCGGCAGATAAGGCCTCAATCTGAACCGTATTGTTTCCGGCCAGTTCTTTGAAGAGCTCCTCCACCTTCTTTTTCTCTTTTTCAGAAAGAACCGAATCGGTTTTAAGACCCTTGTCAATCAGTTTATCCAGCGAATCACCATCCACACGTTTGAAGGTCACTTTTTCCAATTTTTGCTCCATGGTGTTGATGAAGTGGGAATCCAGCACGTCTTCCAGCAGAATGATGTCATATTCACGCTTTCTGGCCGCTTTAATGAAGCTGTCCTGCTGCTCTCTGTTAGTGGTATAAAGCACCACTGTATTCTCATCTTTGTCTTTTTGAAGAGCCTCCAGTTTGGTTTTGTATTCCTCAATCGTGAAATACTCGCCTTCGGTGTTTTTGAAGAGTACAAAATCTTTTGCCCGGTCATAGAACTTCTCGTCTGAGATAATTCCGTATTTGACAAACAGCCCGATGCTCTCCCACTTTTCCTGGAAGGCGGTGCGGTCGTTCCGGAAAAGTTCCGAGAGTTTATCGCCTACCTTTTTCGTGATATGACTGTTGATTTTCTTCACATTGCCATCTGCCTGAAGGTAGGAACGTGATACGTTGAGCGGGATATCGGGGGAGTCTATCACTCCATGAAGCAGCTGAAGAAATTCGGGAACAATGTCTTTCACATCATCTGTGATGAAAACCTGGCGGCTGTACAGCTGAATTTTCTCCCGACTCAACTGAAAATCCTGCTTGATTTTCGGGAAATAGAGAACTCCGGTAAGGTTAAACGGATAATCTACGTTGAGATGAATCCAGAAAAGCGGGTCTTCTGAATACGGATAGAGCTCTTTGTAGAAGGCCAGATAATCCTCGTCTTTAAGATCTGAAGGTGACTTCACCCAAAGCGGATTGGGATTATTAATCACTTTCTCTTTGAACTCAATTTCTACCGGAAGAAACTTCCCGTATTTCTCCAGAATTTGTTCAATTTTATATTCTTCCAGGAATTCTTCAGAGTCTTCAGCTATGTGCAGAATAATGTCTGTACCTCTTTCAGCTTTTTCAATTTCACCGAGTTCGTATTCGGTAGAGCCATCGCAGGTCCATTTTACGGCCGGGGCATCCTGAAAGGATTTGGTTTGGATTTCCACCACTTTGGCAACCATATAGGCCGAGTAAAATCCTAAACCAAACTGACCAATAATCTGATTGGTATCATTCTGGTCTTTGTATTTCTCCAGAAAATCTTTAGCTCCTGAGAAGGCAATCTGATTGATGTATTTTTTGACCTCATCAGCCGTCATACCTATTCCTTTGTCAGAAATGGTAATCGTTTTGGCTTCTTTGTCAACGGAAACCTTGATTTTTAAATCACCGAGTTCTCCGTCAAACTTACCCATTGCAGAGAGTTTTTTGATCTTCTGGGTGGCATCTACGGCATTAGAAACCAGCTCTCTGAGGAAAATTTCGTGGTCTGAGTAAAGGAATTTTTTGATAATCGGAAAAATGTTTTCCGTGTTAATCGAAATGGTACCTTTTTCTGTTGACATGATATAGTGCGTTTTTACGGTTTAAATTGGCTGAGATCACTTCATCAAAGTATAGTCCAACTGGTCAATTTCTGACAGATTGGCAGATTGGTCGAATTTAAGCGGTAAGAGTTTCAGGAAATCCGTACTTTCGTACTTCAACCTATGACCTCGAGCCCACATCTGATGGGTGTAGTTATGAAGAATCTGATTCGGATGAAATGGAGTGCGGCAGCGATAATTCTGTTTTTTTTGATCGCCTGTGTAGATACTTATGACGTCAACATTGAAGCCAGCAAGAAATACCTTATTGTAGAGGGAACCATCACCAATGTGATTGATGAGAGGCAGATTATCCGGATTTTCGAAACGGACGATCAAACCACTTTTTTAAGTACCGAGTTTACCAAAACTATTTTTTCGCGGGATAACGAGGATATCCCGGTACGCGGAGCAAAAGTAGTAGTGAAAGAAAACGGGACTGTTGCCCATCAGCTCACCGAGCAGGAGCCAGGAATTTATGAAATGCCTCAAGGTTTTCTGGCAAAAGTGGGGAATACCTATCAGCTAAGTCTGGAACTGCCCGATGGCCGCAGCTATCAGTCTTCAGAAGAAGAAATGTTACCGGTTGCCAAAATCAAGAACTTTAAAGTGGAACTTAACCGGGAGGGAGTTCAAACTCCCCGATTGAATAATATCCGGTTTCCCACACATGATTTTTACATCGATTTTGATGACCCTGCAGATGAGCAGAATTTTTATGCCTGGTCCTGGGTAGATTTCGAATCCCAGAATATGTGCCGCACCTGCAGGCAAGGCCTTTTTCAACCTCAGGGATTGGGGGAAGGGGAGTGCGTAAAAAATGAAAGCATACATCCTAATAATTATTACGATTACTACTGTCTTGGATTCTGCTGGGAGATTTTTCCGGGTGAAGACATTCAGATTTTTTCAGATGTATTTACCGACGGCCAGCCACAACAAAACAAACGGATCGCTCAGGTGCCTGTTTTGCAGTCAAACAGTTGTCTGGTAGTCATTAATCAAAAGTCGCTCACCCCGGGAGCCTTCAGGTATCTGAGGTTGCTGGAGAGTCAGTCGGTGAAATCAGGTTCACTGGCAGACACCCCACCGGCTCCTATTAAGAGCAATGTGTTGAATACCCGGGCACCGGAAGAGCTCGTATTGGGTTATTTCACGGCTTCTGCTGTATCAGAATTACGCCATATGCTGGTACGAAACGATGTGCCAGGAGCCCTTCCCGATAATCTTTTTACGGTGTTGAATAACCGGGAGCGACTTCCCGAGCCACAGGGGCTTTATCGTACATTTATTCCTTTCGCATCTTGTGAAGCCTCTGCAAGCCGCACACCCAATGCACCCAGAAACTGGCAGTTTGGATTATGAAAAAACAGCTTCTTTTGCTTTTCCTTTTTTTGCCTTACGTAATGCAGGCCCAGCTGTTTTGTTCGGGTACGGTGGTAGATTCGCTCACCAATGAGCCTCTGGAGGGAGCAAGTATTCTTCTGAACTATCAGGGAAAAAATACCGGAACCAAAACCGGAGCCGACGGGAAATTTTACGTGGAACTTCCTTACTCAGAAAATGCCCTTCAGATCAGATACAATGGCTACGTACCCAGATGGATCATTCTGCCGCCAGGCAAATCGTTCATTGATGGGGTAGTGAGGCTGGAGCAGGTGACCAATACGCTGGAGCAGGTGGTAGTGAGCAGTAAAGGCTTTGACCAGAATATCAGGAAACCTGTTCTGGGGGCTAATTCCATTAATATCAAAACCCTGGAGAAAATACCTTCGGCTTTTGGTGAAATTGACCTTTTCAGGAGTATTCAGATGTTGCCAGGCGTAACCAGTGTTGGAGAGGCCTCAAATGGAGTCAATATCCGTGGTGGCACCACCGATCAGAATCTTATTCTCATTGATGACATGCCGGTGTTTAATCCCACGCATATGTTTGGGCTGTTTTCCGTGACACCACCAGATGCCCTCCGGAATCTGGATTTATACAAAGGGAACGTTCCTGCAAGATATGGAGGGCGGGTGGCTTCTGTGATGGACATTGCACTGAAAAATCCGGATCTCACGAAGTTTACAATGAGTGGCGGCCTGAGCCTTATATCTGAAAAGCTCATGATAAATGCTCCGGTGGTGAAAGACAAACTCGGAGTTTATCTGGCAGGAAGAGGTTCCTTTCATGACGCGGTTTTGCCCTATCTGGATAAAAATCTGGAGAGCATACGGGCCCGGTTTGGTGAAGGAGTAGCTAAAGCATTCTGGAGAATAAACCGAAAAAATACGTTTATCTCCAGTACCTATCTGAACACCGATTTCTTTCAGACAGACCTGCTCACCAATCTGCCAAATGTAGTGGGAACTACCACGTTTTTCGAACACAATACCGTCAATTCCATGGCCCGGTGGGCGTATGTGATCAATGACAAGCTGGATATACAAACCACGGCCATGATTGCAGATTACAGGCCGTCTATTGCCACCAATGAGGCTGAAACAAACAACACCATTCGTCTGGAATCTGCCGTGCGGCAAAGGCAGCTGAAATCGAGTGCTTACTACCAATCTGCCAGACATAAATCGGAAGGAGGAATTGTCTATACGAATTATCAGATCAATCCGGGTACTCTGCAGCCGGGAAATAGTGAAAGTGTAAACCTCATTCAAACCCAGCAGGAGCAGGCTAATGAGTGGGCCCTATTTGCCGATGATGAGTTTTCGCTTAATTCGAGGCTGGCTTTGATCACGGGCCTTCGGTTTAGTTATTTTCAAAATCTGGGACCTTCCACGGTAAGAACCTATCTGGAAGACCAGCCGCGTGATGAGTTTTCTGTCAAAGAGGAAATCAACTACCGCCCGGGTGAGGCAATTGCCACTTACGGAGGTCTGGAGCCGCGTTTCGGATTGCTCTATCGTTTAGATCAGCAGAGTTCTCTTAAAATGGGATATAACCTCATGCGGCAGTATCTGCAGATTGTTTCAAATACCACCACGCCCATTCCGACTTCCAGGTGGAAAACCAGCGATCATCACATTAGGCCACAGATTAGCCATCTGATTACGGCAGGGTATTACAAAAACTTCCCTGGCGGCGTGTATGAGCTTACGGTGGAAGGATATTACCGGCATACAGATAACATCATTGATTACAAACCGGGAGCCGATTTCCTGCTTCAGGAATATCCCGAAACACAGCTGGTGCAGGGCATAAGTAAAGCCTACGGTCTGGAATTGATGGTGTCTAAAAGCAAAGGATCATTTACCGGCTGGTCTAATTACACGTATTCCCGCACCTTCAACAAAGTGTATCCAGAAACCAATATACTTGATCTGGTCAATGGGGGTGACTGGTATGCGGCCAATTACGACCGACCTCACAGTTTCAATACTTCCGTTGATTTTCGGGTAGATGAACATAATTCGTTTTCCTTTAATTTTGTTTACAGCACCGGCAGGCCTTATACCGAGCCGGTAGGTTTTGTTACGTATCTCAACAGCCTGTATCCTTTTTATGATCAACGAAATAACAAACGTATTCCAGACTATCACCGGTTGGATATGAGCTGGAATATATCCAATCCTTCGTTGAAAACTAAAAGATGGCAGGGAAACTGGGCGTTTTCGGTATACAACCTTTACGCCAGAAAGAACGTCTATTCGGTATTCTTTAAAACAGAAAATAACCTTACCCGGGCATATAAGTTGAGTATTTTCAGAATACCCATTGTTTCTCTGGCCTATAATTTCAGATTTGAGTAGCTTCAAATTATCGTGGAAATCCAGAACGCGGCAGGTTATTTGTTCGTTACTCTTGAAAACATAGTAAGTGCATGGATAAACAATTTCTGCAACGCATTTTTGACAAGCACCAGCAGACAGAAGCGGTACCTCCTACCAGCCAGATAGGCGAGTGGGCCAATGGCGTTTTCAATCTGCTTTATCCCGAACAGGCCAAAGACTTTTTCCCTTCCATCCATGAGATCGAAGGAGAAATCTGGAACCTCGGTAATGAGCTGAAACACATTCTGAATGCTACCGAGCAATGCAGAAATTGTGATAACGATGAGCGGGCAGAGAAGTTTAAGGAATCCTTGCCGGAGTTGTTCCGGTTACTGAATGCCGATGTACAGGCTATTCTGGATGGTGACCCGGCAGCTATCAGCGAGTTTGAGGTGATTAGGGCCTATCCGGGTTTTAAGGCGATTTCTTATTACCGGCTGGCACACATGCTTCTGAAAATGAAGGTGCCACTTATTCCTCGTATTTTAACTGAGTATGCCCATGGAATTACCGGTATAGATATTCATCCGGGAGCAGAGATTGGTGAAAATTTCTTCATTGATCATGGCTCAGGTATCGTTATCGGAGGAACCTGTATCATTGGCAATAATGTGAAAATTTATCAGGGTGTAACATTGGGAGCATTGAGTGTAGAGAAGGATATGGCCGATATTAAAAGGCATCCTACCGTAGAAGATAACGTGGTTATTTATGCGAATGCAACCATTCTTGGCGGAGAAACCGTTATCGGTGAAGGAAGTATTATCGGAGGAAACGTCTGGCTTACCCGTAGTGTGCCCGCAAATTCAATAGTTTATCATAAGCCTGAGATTCAGGTCAAAGAAAAAGAACTCGCTTAGCATGGCTACAATATTGGATCTGGTGGGAAATACCCCGCTGGTGGAACTTACTAAACTGAATAAAAACCCCAAAGTTAAGGTTTACGGGAAGCTGGAGGGGAACAATCCCGGCGGATCGGTAAAAGACAGGGCGGCACTCAATATGATACAATCTGCCGTAGAACGCGGAGATATAAAACCAGGTACAAAACTCATTGAAGCCACCAGCGGGAATACCGGGATAGCTTTGGCCATGATTGCCCGACAGTTTGATCTGGAAATAGAGCTGGTGATGCCCTCAAACAGCACCAAAGAACGAACACTTACCATGGAGGCCTTTGGGGCCAAAGTAACCTTGCTTGACAATATTGAGGTTTGCCGCGATTATGCCGAAGAGAAGGGAGCATTGCCTGAATATTTTCAGCTTAACCAGTTTGCAAATCCGGATAATTACCGGGCACATTATAAAACTACTGGACCTGAAATCTGGCGTGACACAGATGGTAAAATCACACATTTCGTAAGCTCAATGGGTACCACAGGTACCATTATGGGTACATCCATGTACCTGAAAGAGCAGGATGCCAGTGTGCAGATTGTGGGCTGCCAGCCTACAGACGGATCTTCCATTCCAGGCATAAGGCGTTGGCCAAAAGAGTATTTACCCAAAATCTTTGACCCCTCAAGAGTAGACAGGGTCTTCGATGTTTCGACGGAAGATGCTACCCAAATGGCCAGAGAACTGGCTAAGACAGAGTCCGTTTTTGCCGGAATGAGTAGCGGAGGAGCTGCTCACGCGGCCTTAAAATTGGCTGAGGAGTTGGAGGAAGGGCTCATTGTATTCATTGTGTGCGACCGGGGCGACCGTTATCTGAGTAGTGATTTGTTTGGTTAAGAAGAATCACCTGCTTATTTTTTTCAGAAAAACTCTGGTTTGGAGGCCGGGTAAAAGGGAAGAAGACATCTTCTTTATTATATCCAAATCCTCCGTGATGAAGTAATCAAGCCTGTTTTCTATCGCGATTTGATAGAGGATGGCATCTTCCAAATCACCAAGATCAATTTGCATTGCTTTGGAAATGACTACATTATTGCACGGGAGAATTACTGCATTTTTCAGAATCTCTGAGATAAAATCCCGACTTTTTGAGGCTGAGAGTAGTTTTCTGACAATGTAGTCTAATGTGGTAATGACACTTTCACTGGTATAAGCCAGAATTTGTCCATTTTCTATTATTTCAAAGAGTGCGATGGCATCACTATGATGCTGTCTTTCACCATCAAGTAAATCAAGGAAAATGTTTGTGTCAAGGAATATTTTTGTAGCCATACTTTTCTGAAATTTCATCCTTTTTCAATCTGTTGATATTTTCATCAGAAAGTTTTCCGGAGAGGATTCCTGCAAAGTTGCTTGTTAGAGACGATCTTCCTTCAAACTGTTTAAGTTCACGAGTCAGGAGATTTTCAACAAGTCGTGAAACAGAAGTTCTTTTTTTCGCAGCGTAAACTTTTGCTTTGGCTACCAAATTTTCATCAATCGTGAGATTAAGTTTTGTTGTCATATTCTAATTCTTATAACACAAAAATACGTATAAAAAATTAATAGGCGTATAAATATATTCTATTTATCTGGCAGAAAAAAGCAGGAATTAGTGTATTAAAACGTTGGAATTAATAGAATGCCATAAATTGATTTAATTTGAGGAAACCTTGACTACTTCCTATGAAAGCCCTTCACCTTACTGCCCCAAATAAACTGGAAATTGTAGAAAAAAACATACCCAAACCCCGGAAAGGGCAAGTGTTGGTGAAAATGGAGTATTCACCTATCAATCCCTCAGATCTGGCGTTTCTAACGGGTCAGTACGGTATTCAGAAGCCGTTTCCCACCGTGCCGGGCTTTGAAGGAAGTGGCACAGTGGTGGAAAGTGGCGGCGGTTTTTATGCCGGAATGCTCAAAGGAAGACGGGTGGCCTGCGTAGCTCATGATAAGCTCGATGGACCCTGGGCAGAATACATGGTTACCGATGCATTCAAATGCGTAAGCCTGGGCAAGCAGGTGAGTTTTGAGCAGGGATCCATGTCATTCGTGAATCCGCTCACGGCCCTTGATTTTTTTCAAATAGCCAAAGAGAGTGGTTATGATGCCATTGTAATGTCTGCGGCAGCCAGTGCACTGGCTAAAATGGTGCGGCATCTGGCCGCAGAAGCGGGTATTGCCTTTGGTGGCGTGGTGCGAAGGGAAGAACAGGTAGAAAAGCTCAAAACCTGGAATGCGGATTTTGTCATTAATACCTCAGAGACAGACTGGCAAACTGAGCTTAAAAGCATAGCCTCCGGATATAAAAAGGTCTTGTTTCCCGACGCACTAGGAGGCGGCGATATTCCTGCCCGAATACTGAGTTCCTTACCTCAGAAATCCAAAATGCTGATCTATGGAAGCATGAATTTCGAGGAGTCGGCTACCTATATACCCCGATCATTTATTTTCAATGAGTATGAGGTGGCAGGTTACTGGCTGAGTAAATCTGCAGCAAATCGGGGCCTTATAAAAGCCATAAAAACCACCCGACAAGTTCAAAGAATGCTGAATAACGGGTTTGAGAACGATATTCAGGCTAAATTTCCTCTGGAAGATTTTGAGAAGGCTATAGACCTTTACACCTCCGGCATGTCAAAGGGTAAGGTTCTGTTTCAGCTTTGACGGCGGCAAATTAGTGCAAAACACCAACAGGTTGTTAGTTGGTGTTTTGCTTTCCGTTCCTCAGGCCCAGGCACCTATAATGGCTCCCATAATTACGAGCATAATCACCTGATAGCCGGCATCAATCAGCCAGAGCGTAAGTGATTTTCGCTGATATAAAATGTTAATTCCTACAGAGGTAGCCACAAACATGATTCCGATGTACAGACCATGCATGAGACCCGTCATTACGTTGACCTCGCTGGTTTCATGACCTCTCAGGGTAATTGACATGCCCATTGACATGACCAGCATGAGCAGCAGACTGGTGCCGAAAATTTTAACCATATTGGCTCCTGCGAGATCGGCCTCAGACATTCCGATTTCTTTTTGCCAGGTTTTTGAAAAGAGCAAGGGCGAATACCAGAGTGCCCCGAAAGCAAAAGCCGCTATGCCACCAACCAGCACGGCCAGATAATTGATGTTAGAAAAATCCATAATTCAATAGGGGTTAAGGTTAATTGACTCGTTTGTGATACAACTAATCTGACGAATTTACATTTTTATTCTGAAACAACTCAGGTACTCATGGCCAAGATTTTATTCGTTGTTTTCGCCGTCTTGCTGCTATCCTGCGAGAGCGAAGATGTCCAAAGCCTTAGAAGTGGCATTTGGGGAGGAGAACACATTCGCCTGCAGGCAGAACCGACCTACTGGTTTGCAGACCTGGACTGTGCCCATCTGGAAGTTAATCAGCCAGTTGTGTTCAGAAATGGAAGGTATGAAAGTACGGCTGCCTATTATCAGGAATATGGAATACAGGTGGAAGATGAGGAATTACTAAAACCGAAAGCAGCTGTGATCTCCGGTCAACGAAACGGAAACGAGCTCACTTTGAAACTGCGTGTTGAAAATCAGGAAATAGATTCGTATAAACTCTATTGGAACCAGGAGGCAATGGTTTACAAATGTCCTTAAGAATTCATAACCTCCTCCACTTCTGAGGTGGTTTTTGGAATGGGATTCCCAAGTATTTCGTGCCCTGAATGGGTAATGAGCACATTATCTTCAATCCTGATTCCTCCGAAGTCATAATAGTTTTCCAGTTTTTCGTAATTGACAAATTCTGCGAAACGCTTCTCCGATTTCCATTTTTCGATGAGTTCAGGAATAAAATAAATACCCGGCTCTACGGTCAAAACAAAACCCTCCTCCAGTTCACGTGCCAGTCGCAGTGATTTTAATCCCAGCTGGTTGCTTCGCTCCAATCCCGCTCTGTAGCCCACGTGGTTTTCTCCCAGATCTTCCATATCGTGAACATCCAGGCCTATCATATGTCCCAGGCCGTGCGGCATAAACAGGCCACCCACGCCCAAAAGCACCATTTGGTCTACATCTCCCCGAACCATTCCCAGCTCTTTCAATCTGGTGAGCATGAGGCGGTTTGCAGACAGATGCACATCACGGTACATCTTGCCAGGTTTAAGACTTTCGATAGCTGTAGTCTCCATTTCCAGCACGATATCGTAAATCTCTTTTTGTTTCGAGGTAAATTGACCGCTGACCGGGGCTGTACGTGTAATATCACCGGCATAGCACATGCTGTTTTCAGCACCGGAGTCGTTAAGTACGAGTTGACCAGCTTTCATTACATTGCCGTGATAATGATTATGCAGGGTTTGTCCGTTGATGGTAAATATCGCCGGGTAAGAAAGATAGGCATTGTTTGCTTTAGCCGTGCGGTAGATTTCTGAAACCACCTCGTATTCATACTTGTCGGGTTTTATGGCCTGCATGGCATTGATGTGCATTTGCCCCGAAATATTCACGGCTTCGGTCATCTGTTCTATTTCTTCCGTGCTTTTCACCGCCCGCTGATTTATCACGGCCATGGTAAGTTTTTCAGAGGCATTCTCGTGCAGGTTTCTTAGAGGAATCTCGAGCCATCTGGCTATTTTCTGCTGGTTATCAAATCGATAAGGAGGTAAAAAATGAACCTTTTTCAGACGTGCTATTTCCATAAACGAGTGGATAGCTTGAGCAGGGCGTATGTTAATAATCCCTACCTTTTCTGCCTTACTGCTCAGGGTTTCCTGCTGACCCATCCAGATAATTTCTTCCAGCGTAAATTCATCTCCAAAAAGAATATCTTCTCCGCTGTCGCAATCAATGACGGCATTGAGGCCCGGTTGATTGAGACCGAAATAGTAAAGAAAGGTACTATCCTGACGATACCGGTAATGATTATCCGGGTAATTCATGGGGGCCTCGTCATTTCCCGGGACAAGGATCAGACCCGAGCCCACCGTTTCTTTAAGTTGATTTCTGCGACTGATATAAGTTTCTGAAGAGAAGAGTTTCATGTATTGGTCTGTTGATGATGCAATTTACGGTTTACTGATGAATTTACTGCCTTTGATATAGAAGCGATAAGGAAGGTGTTCATCTTTCCCTTTTCCTATACCTATCCGGGTGGTAGTGTGTATTTCTGGGGTTAAATTCCCGTTCCGCACATAAAGTGGCGGGTAGGCAAGAGATTCGCCGCTTTGCATTTTCCGGATACCCAATGCCTGAACCAGCTTTCCCGGACCGCTACAGAGGTCAGTTATGGAATTTTTCCCACGGCGTGCCTGCATAAGGTCTATGCCCAGTAGCGGCTCCAGAGCTCTGATCAATACGGCTTCACCGCAGCCGTCCGGGCCAGAGACCATATTAAAACAGTAATGAATCCCGTAAATCTGATATACATAGGCGAACCCTGCCGGGCCAAACATGGGACGGTTTCTGGGAGTGATGCCGCCAAAAGCATGGCAGGCCCGGTCGTTATGCAGGTAGGCCTCGGTTTCCACAATTATTCCTGAGCAGGTACCCTCGGGAGTTTCATGAACAAGTTCCATTCCCAGCAGTTTCTGAGCCAGCTCCAGCGTACTGAATGACTCGTAGAATTTTGCCGGAATAATTGATGTCATACAGCAAAGATAGGAGGGAATCGGTTTTCTTTTTTTCTTGGAACGGAGTTGGTTCGGGACGATGTTGAAATGACAGCTTTCTTTGAGGTAATTCCAATACCCGATTTAGCTTTCACTACTTTTGCCACAGAAAATTCTCAGGCACATGGATTTAATCACATTCATTGATTACTCAGGCACCTTCGTGTTTGCCGTGAGTGGCATGATGGCGGCTGTTGACAAGAAATTCGATCTTTTTGGGGTGATCATTCTGGGTATGGTAACGGCCATTGGCGGGGGTACTATCCGCGATATTCTGATTGGCAGTACGCCGGTAACCTGGATGAAAAATGACATCTATGCCTACCTCATGATTGCCGGTCTTCCGGTGGTTTTTTTCTTTGGCAAATACATTAAAAACCTGAAGTACAGTATCTTTCTTTTTGATGCTTTTGGTATTGGCTTTTTCACGATTCTGGGTTTGGAGAAAACTCTTAGAATGGGCCTTTCCCCTACAGTAGCCATTATGATGGGCGTTACTTCGGCGGTTTTTGGTGGGGTTATCCGCGATGTGCTTTCCAATGAAGTGCCCCTTATTTTCAGACGCGAAGTGTATGCCTTTGCCTGTCTTTCTGGAGCCGTGATCTACCTCATTCTTCTGCAGTTTCTTCCGAAAGATTTCGCCAGCTGGATTTCTATTGGCTGTGTGATCTTAATTCGTGTGCTGGCCATGAAATTGAAATGGAGAATTCCTTTTCCGGTGAAAGCCTGAGTATCAAAGCGTCGGGAAAAAGTGCCGGGTTATGGAGTGAATTGACGTTCTGGTATGAAAGAGGTATTTCCTGATTAAACTTTGAGCCTAAAGTAAGGTCAAAGTTTAAAATCTTGAATCATGAAACTCATTTACCTCCTATTGATAATCAGTCTCCCCGCAGCCTCTTTTGCCCAGTTTCAGGTAAAAGGTAATCTCAAAGACACCGAAACCGGCGAAGCAGTGATTGCAGCCACAGTACAGCTATTCCAAGACTCAGTTTCGGTAGCCAATGCGTTTTCTGAAATCAATGGCGACTTTTTGTTGTCACGTATTAAACCTGGAAGCTATCAGCTCACGATCAGTTTTGTGGGTTATGAGAAAAAAGTGATACCTGTGGAGGTGAAAAACTCAAACTTGGATCTGGGCGTACTTCCAATGGCGGTGGCGTCAATTGTAACTCAGGAGGTTCAGGTAACAGCCCGTCAGGTGCGGGTAGAAATGAAAGGAGATACTACGCAGTTTAACGCAGATGCCTACAAGGTCAATCCCGATGCCACCGCAGAAGATCTGGTGAGAAAAATGCCGGGTATTGAAGTGGAAAACGGACAAGTGAAGGCTCAGGGTGAGGCGGTGAAACGAGTTTTGATTGACGGAAAAGAGTTTTTCGGGGAAGATCCTTCCGCAGCTTTGAAAAATCTTCCGGCAGAAATTATTGCTAAAATTGAAGTTTTTGACCGGCAAAGCGATCAGGCTCAGTTCTCGGGTTTTGATGACGGTCAAACCGAAAAAACCATCAACATCGTTACCCGAAGCGGTAAAAGCAACGGGGAGTTTGGGAAAGTATATGCTGGCGGAGGTACAGAAGATCACTACAGTGCTGGTCTCAATATGAATTACTTTACCGGTGATCGCCGCATCTCTATCATCGGAATGTCAAATAACATCAATATCCAGAATTTTGCAACGGAAGATCTGTTGGGGGCACTTGGTAACTCAGGTGGAGGCAGAGGCGGCCGGGGTGGTGGACAGGGCGGTTTCGGTGGCAACTCTACCGGCAATTTCCTGGTAGGTTCGCAAGGCGGAATTACCCAAACCAATGCTTTAGGTTTAAACTACATTGACAAATGGGGCAAAAAACTCACAATAAGCGGCAGCTATTTTTTCAATCAATCAGAGAATACACAGCTGGATTCCCTGGAGCGTACCACATTTATCTCCAATGACCAGAATCAGTATTATTCAGAGTTAAATAATCAGCAAACAACGAATCTCAATCATCGGATCAATGCCCGCATTACCTATGATATTGACAAATCAAACTCCATTATTTTCACTCCAAGTGTAAGTTTTCAATCCACAGGAAGAAACGTATTCTTTGATGGTTTTACGCTGGACAACGTCGGCAATTTCATCAATACCATTGCCTCTGATCAAAATACCGACAGAAACGGTTACAATTTTCGGGGCAATGTGCTGTATCGTCACCGCTTTGGCAAACAAGGCAGAACTTTTTCAGTGGGTGTGGGGAGCTCTGGCAATGAAAACCGTAGCACCGGCGATCTGTACTCTGAAAACGTGATTTATCGCGAAGAGGCTATTGCCGATTTACTGAATCAAACCAGCAGCAGCCTTACAGATGCCATGGGTTTCAATTTCAGAGCCGATTATACCGAGCCACTTTCGGCAAACAGCCAGCTGCAATTTTCCTATAGCGGAAATTTCAGCCGTAATAATTCAGATAAAAGCACATTTGACGTTGACCCCGAAAATGAAAACCTGCGTATACTGAGTCCCGTGCTGAGCAATACCTTTGCCAATGGTTACGATACCCACACAGAAACCATTTCTTACCGCTACAATAAAAGGGGCGGGTTGATGTTCAATACCAGTATCAATGTGCAGCAGGCTCTTCTGAATTCAGAGCAACTTTTTCCTGTATCGGGTACCATTGATCGTCAGTTTTTCAATGTGTTGCCATTTGCCATGCTGCGTTACAATTTCACTCAGTCGAAAAATATTCGCTTATTCTACCGAAGTAATACCAATGCACCCTCGATTAGTCAGCTGCAAAATGTAGTGGATAACTCCAATCCGCTGCAGTTGAGAGCCGGGAATCCAGAGCTGGATCAGCAGGTTTCACATAGTCTCACTTTGAGGTATAACAGCACCAACATCGAGAAAGCTACCAGTTTTTATGCTTTTCTGAGTGGCGGCCTTACCGATAATAACATTTCAAACAGCATTTTCACGGCTGCAGAAGATACACTTTTTCGGGGAGTGTTACTTGCCAGAGGAAGCCAGCTTACCTTACCGGTTAATTATGGGCAGGCCTGGCAATCGAATGCCTTTATCACGTACGGATTTCCACTGAAACCCATTAAGTCAAACCTGAATTTCAATTTGGGAACCACCTTTGCCCAAAGCCCCAGCCTTTCAAACGGTCTTCGGAATGTCTCAGATAATTTCAGGGTGAGTTCGGGACTGGTGATCGGCAGCAATGTCTCAGAGAATATTGACTTCACATTGGCGTATAACGGAGCCTATAACTGGATAAGTTACAGCCTGAACCCCGGAATGAACAGCAATTATTATTCTCAAACGCTTAATGGAAAGCTTAATTTGCTTAGCAAAAAAGGATTGCTGCTGAATGTAGAAGGTGTAAATATGCTCTACAGCGGCCTGGGCGAAGGCTTTGACCAGAATTATACGCTGGTAAATGCTGCCATTGGTCAAAAGTTGTTCAAAAAACGTAACGGAGAGCTCAAACTTTCGGTTTTTGACCTGCTGAATCAAAACACAAGTGTAAACAGAAACGCCACCAATGCCTATCTGGAAGACAGCCGCTCGCTGGTTTTAAACAGATATTACATGCTTACGTTTACCCTGAATATCCGAAATTTCAGAGGAGCTAAGGTAACTGAGCCTGCCAATGACAATCCCGGCGGTCCATGGGGTGGTGGAGGCCCTGCCGGGCGACCTTTCTGAAAAATTCCGGGAATAGCTATCCCGGAAGATTGTTTTAAAGAGTTTTTAAAGCCTTTGTAATGCGTAGTACCTCCAGTTCATCGGCAATAAACATACTTCCCGAATCCAGGATCTGCGGGTTTTGATGGGTTACCGGGTTTGGTGCCGTCATGCGGGCCGATCCATGAAATTCAAACGCCCCGGTGGCTTTGGCCAATGCCACCACATTACCCGAATTAACGCCGGCACCCGGCATGATGCGTATTCTTCCGGCAGATTGTTCCACCAGTTTTTTTAAGACTTCCACGCCTTCCGGTGCAGAGGCCGCCTGACCTGAAGTGAGTACCCGATAGCATCCGGCATTTATGAGGGTATCCAGAGCTTCGTAAGGATCAGGTGCTGCATCTATCACGCGGTTGCTGGTCACTTTCATAGGATAGGCGAGTTCTACCAACTGTTTCATCTTATCGGCGTCTACCCGTCCATCCTGAAGCTGCACCCCGATACTGATGCCATCGCAGCCTAGTTCTTTGCACATTTTCACATCTTCCAGCATACTTTGCCATTCCTCCTGGTCGTAGAAATAATTCATACTTCTGGGCCGTATAATGGGATAAAGTTCAAGGCTCAGCTTCTGACGGGCAATTTTGATGGTACCGTAAGAAGGCGTGGTGCCGCCTTCTATGGGGTTATCGCAAAGTTCCACACGGGCGGCCCCCATTTTTTCAGCCGTGAGGCAGCTTTGAAGGGTAAAAGCACAAAGTTCAAATTGGTAGTTTTTATCATCCATAGGTAGCGATGAGTTCATCAAGGAATCGGTTGGTAGTTTCGTTTACAATCATTCGGGAAGCATCTGCCTCAAACCAGGCCAGGGTTTCTTTTATCCCTTCATGAAAAGGAATAGTGGCAACGTATTCGGGTACCAGACGCTTGATTTTGGAATTGTCAAAAAGAGCACAGTGAGCCTTATCACCCCAGAGGTTTCCTTCTTCCGAAGGGAATCCGTTCGCATCGGCATAAGCCATGATTTTGGCAGTGGGAATATGCACGATCTGAGGTTCTACACCGGCGGCATGGCCCAGAAATGTATAAATCTGATTCCAGGTCAAAGCCTCATCGGAAGTGATATGATAGGCCTCTCCAATAGCCTGAGGGTGAGCCAGTAGACCCAGAAAAGCTTTGCCGAAATCCCGGGCATGGGTGACGGTCCAGAGCGAGGTGCCATCCCCCTGCACCACCACTGGCAGACCTTTTTTCATGCGGTGAACAGCTGTGTATTCGGTCCAGCCGCCGAGCGTAATGGGAAACACCGAATAATAGGTATGCGAAGGCCGCACGATGGTCATAGGGAAATTATCTTCCCGGAATGCCTTCACCAGCAGATCTTCGCAGGCGATTTTGTCGCGTGAATACTGCCAGTGGGGGTTTTTGAGCGGGGTAGATTCGGTAATGATGGGCGAAACGGGCGGTTTCTGATAGCAGGAAGCCGAGCTTATGAAAACGTATTGCCGGGTTTTGCCGTGAAATAGATCGATATCCCGCTGCACCTGATCAGGCGTATAGGCGATCCAGTTGACCACCACATCCCAGGTATGGCCGGCAAGAGCCGATTTAAGTTCGGCGGGTTTATCGATATCTGCCACCAGACTTTTTACGCCAGTGATCGGAGCTCTGTTGCCTCGGTTGAGGTGATAGAGGTCAATACCCCGCTGCACGGCCATTTCGCTTACCGGCGTACTGATATTTCCGGTGCCGCCAATGAAGAGTACTTTCATGAGAAAAGGTTGATTTTGGGCTCAAACATAGAAATAAAGGCTGAAAGAGGGCAAGGAGAGCGGAAGAAAGCCACGGGAAAAACTTTTCTCTCTCACTTAATTGGATAAAAACGAGAGTCTCCTTACTTTTGCACTCCGTTTGAGAGGGTCCCATAGCTCAGCTGGATAGAGCATCTGCCTTCTAAGCAGACGGTCGAACGTTCGAATCGTTCTGGGATCACATTTGAGCCTCGCTTTTGCGGGGCTTTTTTAATTTATATCAGAAGAGGGGATTAACATCTTAGAATGTTTGAATCCCTGTCATCAGCTTCCCTTATGGAGTAAATAGATCAAAAACGGTTCGTATGTCGTGGTAGGTAACAAACTCCATGCTACGTAATTTTACGGATTAATCCAGAGGGGAAAAAACAAAAATTCGTGTTAATTATTTTTTTCAGAATACTTTTTAGTTATGAAGGGAAAAGATTGTGCAAACAATAGACTACCATTCGCTTCTTTTTTAAGATAGATTTCTAGTTTCATTAGTCCTTCATTTATGGAATCCGGGTTTTCCAGCAAGTCTTTTAGCTCGTCAACTAATCTAACTTTTATTTCAGAAATACTTCCCTTGATTAGATGTTGATTTTCTTCAGGAACAATTACAGTCTTTGTATCTAAAAAAGTTGAATTAAAATAAAAAACGTCTTCTTCACTTTCCAGATCCAAGCGATAGGCATCATTAAGTAAAGACAAAAAACTTTTGAAAGTAAAAAAACGAAAATCGTCTTCCGAGCAAGTCTTGATGGAATATTCGGGCATAATTGTAATTTAATCCTTTCAAATATAGGAAGTATAATTCGATTAGTAATTCGAAATACGAGGGCCATAGAAGAAGCGAAATTCGCAGAAAAGTAGAAATCCTGTCCCGAGCATTTCGTCGGCGGGCACAGTTTTGCACTCTCATGTAATTAATACAATGCTTGAACATCAAATTTTATTTATCAATTTTGAAACTTTATCCGCATAGGAGTCTAAGAATTTCTGAGCATGATTTACGGAATGAGCATTTAGGAAGTAATGGATTCTTTCAAATTGATTAGAAGTTCCAGGTTTATCAATTTTTAAAAAACCTATTAATTCAGTATTTTCTTCCAAAGCCTTGAATAGTACTAACTCATAATTTTGAACGGCATCGCTATTAAGAAGCTCATCCATGACTTTATCCTCTAAATTTTGGAGATGTTTATGATAATTTTTTATTCCCAAAAGTAAAGTGAACCTATGGGTATAATAGAACCAATTTTCAATAGGGGACTCCTTAGGCACATTATTGTTTAATGCTTCAGAGAGTTTTGTTAAGGATGATTTATTGTCTTCATTTATTACATAGCATTCCGCTAATTTCTTATATATATTACTTTCATTAGACCTAAGGAACTCTTTATATAAATCTAATATCACTTTAAGAAATGCAATATAATCATCGATCAAAGTAGACTTAATTTTTGATCTCTCTTCTCTCTTTTTGAGGCTAGATGCTACAATTATGCCTACAATCAATGTGACAATAATTTCGGTGCATGGAAGTACAATTTCAGTTATATTTCTCCTTTCGGCAAGAAATTCTAATAAAGGAGACACGAATACAGAAAGCTCGGATTTCATTTAAATTTGTAGTTAGGTTCTTCTTTATTGTCAAAGTCACGCTTCTCAATTTTGAATTGACATCGATTAGATTTTTCCCTAAAACTACCTTACTGGCAGTAGAATAGCAAACCGAAATGCGAGGCCCGGGGTAGAAGACAAATTCGCAGAAGAGTAGAAACCCTGTCCCGAGCATTTCACCTGCGGGCATAGGCTTCCGCCTTCGCTGAGAACTGTACATGCAATGTTTTGAGAAGCTTTTAAATCTGTGTAACCATCCCCCCAATAACCCACCCTTGACAGTCTTACATAGCCAAATAGAAGAATAGTACAAATCCTACTCCATTTTGTTTTAACAGGGCTTTTTTTAGTCTTCTTTTCTGACTGATTTGTAAGCTATTAGAATTGTGGCAATTAGGCCTGTTATGTGATATTAGTCACATAGGCTCATGACGATAATCTCCCCAGCTTTGGGCGTTTATCATATCCTTCCCCACGCTTTGGGCCAAGCTTTGCACATCAAAAAAATACAAAATGATGATTCGCAAAATAACTCTGGTCTGGCTGGTTTGTCTGATACTTCCCGGCACCATGGCCTTTTCACAAAATAAATGGACTCAGAAGTCGGCCCATATCAGCATCAGTGGAAACTCCACCATGCATAAATGGAGCTCGGAGGTGGGTAAAGTCACCATGACCGCCGATGTGGAGGTGGTCAACGGAGTGGTTAAAAAGATCAACTCGGGAACCGTGAAAATGGATGCAAAATCGATCAAAAGTCACAAGGACTCTGATCTGATGGACGAGCGTACCCACGAAACCCTGAAAGCAGATAAGTTTCCGGCCATTACGTACGACTACTCGAATACCCTAAGTGCGGATGCTTCCGGCAATTTCAAAATAAACGGAAAACTCACACTCGCCGGTGTTACCAAACCTTTGGATCTCAATTTGAAAATAACCACCCTTACGGATGGGGCTGTTCTGATAAAAGGAACCAAAACCTTTAACATGAGCAATTTTGGTATTAAACCACCCGCTTTTCTGGCCGGCACGTTGAAAGTTGACGATCCGGTAACCATCAGTTTTGAAGTCATCCTTAAAAATCAATCTCTCGTTTCACTGTAATTTTTACAATTATGAACTCCTTAGTTAGAAGAGTAAGTAAACTCGTTTGTTTTTCACTTCTCTCATTCCCAATGCTCACTGTAGCACAGCAGGCTCAGCTGGATAACTGGCGGCCATACGATAAAAGCGGTATCAACGTTTTTGAAACGCCAAAGGATAATACTACCAGTTTTGACGGCCTCAAGTTACGTATAGGTGCAGGGTTTACGCAGCCTTTCCAAAGTCTTAGCCATGAAAATGCAGGTGGTGTGCCACTGTATCCGAGGTTGGCTCCTGGCTTTGCGGTAGCACAGGCAAACCTCTTTACAGATGTTCAGCTGGCAGATGGTATTCTGCTTAACCTTACCACTTATCTGTCTTCCCGTCACCACTCAGAATCCTGGGTGAAAGGAGGTTACATTCAAATTGATAAGATTCCTTTCCAGGGGAAATTCTGGGAAAGTGTGAGTAAAATAGCCACTGTGAAAATGGGGCACATGGAGATCAACTACGGTGATCAGCACTTCAGACGTTCAGATGGCGGCCAGACGCTCTATAACCCCTTCATGGAAAATTATATCATGGATGCGTTTGCCACAGAAGTAGCTGCAGAAGTTTATCTCAAGTCAAATGGTCTGGTGGGTATGCTGGCTCTTTCCAATGGTCTGATCAATGGAGGTCACCAGGAGCCATTGATGCCGGGAAGCACCACAGAAACCGCGAAAAGGTCACCCTCTGTTTATGGTAAACTGGCCTATGACAAACAGCTTCAGGATAAAATACGGGTGAGAGCAGCGGCTTCTATATATTACAACAAAAGCGATGGCAGAAGTACCTTGTATGGCGGTGACCGCACCGGTAGCAATTACTGGTTTGTGATGGAATCTGAGACTGCTACGGCATCTGCCAATGCTTTCTCTGGCCGTTTGAATCCTAATTTTGCGAATCAGATTGCAGCTGTTCAGTTAAACCTGTTTGCCAAAGTGCACGGCCTGGAAGTCTTTGGTACTGTTGAAAATTCAAAAGGAAGTACCAATGCCGAGGAGGTGGCCAACAGCGGAAAAAGAAAAGCTACCCAGCTGGCAGGAGATGTGGTGTATCGTCTGGGAAAAGCAGAAAATGTATTTGTGGGTCTGAGATATAACACCGTAAACGGACAGTTTTTTGCCCGAAGCACCAGTGAATCTAAAGTAGATCGTGTGGCAGCAGGTGCAGGTTGGTTTATCACAGATAACATCCTTCTGAAAGGCGAATATGTGACTCAGAAATACACCGATTTCCCTACCGGAAATATTCTGGAAGGAGGTAAATTCAATGGAGTGTCTTTCCAGGCGGTAGTTGGGTTTTAATCGAAAAGGTTTCGGGGTCGTATGAGTCAGGCATACGACCCCCATCTTTTTTAGGGTGTGCTGCTAACATCAAAGTATCTCAAAAAAACTCGCCATGTTTATTCTTCTGTTTATCTGGAGTTGGTTTCCCTTTCTGAACGATTCCCTTTCGCTCAGATATGATTTCCGTGATGAAAGCAAACTACAGTTAAACGGAAGCACCAATCTCACGAATTTCAGTTGTGAATGCCGGAATGCCCCCGATGGAGGGCAAATTAAGCTAAAGAGAAATCCACTTACTGGAGAAATAGCTTTTGAAGATAGCCGGATATTGATTCCTTCCCGATTGCTGGATTGTAAAAACCGATTGATTAACCGCGACCTTTGCGAGTCATTAAATGCAGCAAAATACCCGAATATTGAGGTGGAATTGCTTTCTGCTTTACCCACCCATGGCACCTCAAAAATGGTGGACAAAGGTCTATACAAATTCAAAACCAAAGCGGCCATACGAATAGCCGGGGTGTCAAAAGTTCAGCAGTTGGAAGTGCTTTTTCAACAGCTCGACAAAAAGAGTTACAAGCTGTTTGCCAGCAAAGATGTATCCATGAATGCCTACCACATCGTTCCTAAAAGCCCTGTTAAGTTTATTCGCATAGATGATACCATTCGTATCAATTTCGAATTGATTGTGGCTGTTTCAGATCCAATCTGACCCGCTCTTCTGTCTGCCAAAGTTCACGAAGCTTTTTTTGATTTGAGAATGAATGCCGAAACCAATGTCACTACGAACGCCAAAGGAAATATCTCGAGCATGGTCATACCCGCTTTAAAGAGGGGGTTTTTGTAGTTCTCGATCATTTTCTGCACTTCAGCCAGTTCATGGGCACTCCGGTTTTTGGCTTGTTCACTTTCCAGATACATCTGCATCAGCTTTTCAGAAAGTTCAGGGTATAGGCTGGTGAGCGTCATCCAGGTGGTTGTGTAAATGACAGAGCAAATCAGGGCAATCAATACGCCGGTTATCAGAGCTTCTTTAAATGTAATCTTCCCGCCGAGCTCCCTCATTTTTCGATCACGAATCCCAAAAAATATCAGGCTGAGAGCCAGCAGCATGCTGATATATCCGGTGATTTCGGCGGTGCTGTAGGTCAGGGTACCGTTTTGCATTAAAGGCCAGCTTATACCCATAAGAATGGCCGTGATGCCACCGGCCAGCAATCCGAATTTTAAGGTGCTATTCATCTTTATTGAGTTAAAATTTTGATCAAATCACGCCCTATTCCCACATTTCGGGCTCATACCAAAGTATGATTTTGCTAACTGTACAGGTTTTTCTCAATAAACTCGTTTCTGAATTTGCCCTGTGGATCAAACTCCGCCACCAATGCTTTAAAGTCATTCAGTCTGGCATATTTGGCCTGAAGAGTTTTAGGAGCCATTGTAAATAATTTTCCCCAGTGCGGTTTTACGTTGAAGGGTTGCAGAGCAGCTTCAATTTTGGGCAATAACTGCGTGTAAACCTCCTTATGCTGCTTAAGTGTGAAATGGATGGCCACCGATTTTTGTCGGTAAAACGGACTCATCCAGATTTCATCGGCAGCTATACTGCGTATTTCTGTGATAAAAAGATGAGGGAGAATTTCCGCATGCATTTTCTCCAGCGTGGCAATAGCCTTTACGGCTTCTTCAAACGGCACAAAAAACTCGGCTTGGAGTTCATCGCCTTTGCTGGGCATAAAATCCATTTTGAAATGCGGCAGCCGCTCATACCAGGGCCCGGCCACGTCCATTTGATCGGTGCAGTTTTCTGATGGCTCAGAATCTATAGGGTTCATATCGCGGTCTGCCAGTTTCGCACCGAAAAACTCCGGTTCTTTCAGTAGCTTAGGATCGTCCACCCTGCTTTTGACCCAAATCTGATTGATGTTTTTATTTTGCCAGTCGGTAAAAAGGCTCACGCTGTATCCGGCAGACATGATCTCTTCAAAGTGATTTTCCAAGGCACTCATAGGTAGATTACGATACACTCGCTGCTGCATCTGATACGAGGGCACAAGATCCAGTGTCACCTGGGTAATTACTCCGAAACAGCCCAGATGAACCGCCATGCTTTTGAGAAGTTCAGCATCCTTTTCTTTTGAAATATTCACCACTTCTCCATTGGCTTTGACCAATTCAAAACCGGCAATTTCTGTGGCCAAACTCCCATTATTCACTCCGCTGCCGTGGGTGCTGGTACCACTGGCTCCGGCTGCCGAAATATGTGGCAGGGAAGCCAGATTTTTTAGAGCAAAGCCTTCAGCATCAATCAGTTTGCAGAAATCTCCGTAACGGGTGCCGGCTTCCACGGTCACCTGCTGTTTTTCTTTATTGAGGCTTAGCAGGCTTTGCCGTTTTTGTTGGGAAAGCAGATGGTGAGCACTATCGGCAATAGTATTGAAGCAGTGCCTTGTGCCCAGAGCTCTTAGCTGGGCTTGATTTTTTATAATTTCCTGAATGCCCTCAAGGTCAGTGGGATAACTCAGATTTCCGGTTCTATAGGTGATGTTTCCTGCCCAGTTTTTCACTTTTATGGCGTTTGAGGTTTCTTCTGAGGCCGGGCCACAGGATATTAAAGGACTAAATACCGCTCCGGCCGACAAAGCCGCAGAGGTTTTTACAAAATTTCTTCGTTTCATAGGGTTGTTTGATTTTGCTAAAGATCCAACTCCGGTAAGGGTTTGGCCTTAGGCAAGGGTTAACGTGTTCTCAATTTGCGTAGCTTCTGGAAAAATAGCAAACAACAGGATGGATAATAGTTTCACCAGTCCAAACTACAATCAAAAAGAAATACGAGATGAACTATCAAAAGAAGAAAACCCAGCTCACATGAAGCTGGGTTTTACCTTAAACCATTTAGCTGTAAAAGCTTTATAAACTGTACTGGGTTAAAAGTAAGCAATTTGGGAGGAATTTGTCAAGAGAACCTCCTGAAATTTATTCTACTGCTTCAAAGTAAATTCAGGTAGTAATCTCTGTTAAAATCAGGTGTTTTTACCCTACCGATGAATAGTTTTTCTTCAGAAATTTGATCTATCAATCTGAGTGAAAAATGACAATAGTTGAATTCATTAAGGCCCTGCTGCTTGTGATACTGGTAATGGCCATGCCGGTAAGTCTGGTAGGATTACTTAAATGGGCTCTGGGCAAAAACAGACGATTTATTCAGGATAAAGAACGGTTCTATTAAGCTTAATTGGTCAGGCTTTACTTCATATAGGTTAGGGTTAGGTTAGGAAAATCCGGTCAGTAAATTGGCCGGTTTTTTTGTTTTGAGTGAAAATATTTTTATAAATTTCCCTCAATAATCTCACTTAACTACCATGCAATGAGACTTTTATATCTATACGTAACTGTTGTATTCTGCACATTCTCCACATTCGCTCAAAGCCCCTATTTTACTCAGGAACCGGTTTTACAAGGAGGCTACGTCTGCTATAACACCACTGCGGTGATCAATGCCGTTACGATGAATGCAGACAATTACCAACTGGAAATTCAGGGAGATACGGGCTGGAATGACTACGGAGGAATAGGCGGGTCAATTAATGGAGGGGGAATCAGCATTTCACTTTCAAATTACACACTCAGTAATACGTTCAGGATCAGAATCTGGAATACTACCTCGGGTGAAACAAACTACAGCAATGAGTTTTTTGTAAATGCTCAGCGACCAGAAATCACGGTACAGCCGCAGAATCAGGTGAGGTGTTTCGGAGAGAGGGTATATTTTTATGTCAATTCAAATCCAGGATACACATACACATGGGAATTCTCAAATAACAGTTCGGGAAACTATTCGGCAATAAGCGGAACAAAGTATCTGGGAGTCAGCAGTTCTTCATTTAATATAAACACAGTCAATACAGCTGATCATAATGATTCATACCGTTGTGTGGTTCGTGACGCCAATAATTGTTCAAATACCTCTGAGCCAGCTCATCTCCAGGTAAATTCTCTTGGGGCTATTCAACCTGCAGCTTCCTCTGCGTTACTTTGTGAAGGAGCATCGGCTACTTTTTCCACCAGTACTCTTAGAGGTACCGTTGAAAGTTTCTCCTGGATACCCCGTTCGCAGGGAGCAACTTTAATTCTTGAAGAAGAATCCTCCAGCTCTGCTTCTGTAACTTATCGTAGGTTGCCACTGGCTTTAGACGAAGTGATATTTTCCGGTACTTTTTCAAAGGTATCCATGAATCCGGATGGCTCCACAGTCCAATCCACTTGCGTTTATTCCAATAATCGCACCGGCTACACCGTGACTCCCATGCCTCTGGCACCGCAATTGGAAGCAGATAGTGTCTGTGGACCAGGAAATGTGCAGTTAGCGGTTAAAAATCCGATTTCAGGAATTTACAACTGGTACATGGATACGACTGCTTCGGTCCTGAGTTCCGGCACTGCTTATCTGGCCACAGGACTAACCTCGACCACGACCTATTATGTTCGTTACAGGGAAACCAATACCTCTTGCTTTAGTGACTTTAGCACGGTAACCGCCAAAGTAAATCCCCTGCCAACCCTGCAATTGGATGAAATTGAAGCTGTTTGTCCGGGTGTTACTCAATTTGAAATCCCTTTTTCAAGCATTCTGAATGGCAACCGCTACAGGGTCACGGGTACCATGAGTGGGTTTTTGAGTGCAGAAGGTGCTCTTACCAATAACCTGATGACGATTCCTTTGCCTGAGTCCAAACTACCAGGAAATTACCTTTTCAATCTTCGCCTCAGGAATACCTTGTCGACCTGCGAGTCGGAAGATATACCCGTAAATTTACGGGTGAAGTCGGGCCCGGAATTTACGTTACAACCGCAGAACCGTGTGATTTGCGAAGGTGAAACGTTGACTTTGGAATCAGAGGGAACGGGCGAAGGGGCTTTGAGTTATCAATGGTATTTTAATGAAGAACCTCTCCTGGCTCAAGCGGGCAATCGTTTTGAAAAAAGTGACATAAGTGCCTCAGAACAGGGAATATACCGGGTTGATTTTACTTCCGATTGCGGTACCCTGTCATCAGAAAACGTTTCGGTTCAGGTCAATCCGTCAACACGCATAATCACTCAGCCACAAGATGTAACCATCTGCGATGGAGATGAGGGTACTTTCCTGATAGAGGCATCTGGAACCGGCACCTTACACTATTACTGGAGTTTAAATGGTGATCCGGTAGGAGCAGATGAGCCAGAACTTACGTTGACTGGATTAGACCTTTCTCAATCGGGTCAGAAAGTCAATTGTATAGTAAAAGGGGAATGCGGAGAAGTAATGTCAGATGAAGCGATTATTACCGTACTCGCTTTACCAGACAGGCCGCAGGTAGAGAATACAGGTTTTTGTCTGGGTTCTTCATCAACTGCTCTTTCAGCCCTGGCCACCGGCACAAACGATCTATTTTGGTATCAAACGGCTACCGGAGGGCAAGGTGCGACTTCAGCACCCATTCCATTAACAGACCAGGCAGGCTCTTTTGCTTTTTTTGTAAGTCAGGTTGACCAAAATCAGTGTGAAAGTGGCAGATCAGAGATTGTGGTACTCATTTCAGAACCTGCTCAGATTGAACTTACTTCTTCTACCTTGAGCGTCTGTGCATCAGGATTAATGAACAGGGGCGTTTCTTTTTCTGCGAATATTATTGGTGGTTCGGGTTCAAACAGCTACCAGTGGGCAAAGAACGGGGACGATCTCATTGGGGAAACAGGAAGTGAGCTTTCAGCTGAGGGTGCAGGAACTTACAGCGTACGTGTAAACTCGGGATTCTGTGAAATAACGGACGGCATCACCATATCGGAAGTGGGTACCTCCTCTCAATCTGGTCCCCTGGTTTCCATAACAGGTTTGACACAGCCCTATGTAGTTTGTGTCGGTTCGCCGGTAGAGTTGACAGCGGTTTCTCAAACTTCAGGAGCAAATTATAAATGGTACAATTCCCCATCCTCTGTTACGGCGATAGGTTCCTCTTCCATTTTTCAGATTAGCGGATTGAACTCTGCCCGAACTTACTATGCCTCGGTAACCGAAAATTTTGGCATATTCACCTGTGAAACGGAAAGAACCCCCTTTTTCATAGATGTGTATGAGGAGCCAGCAGTTTCTGTTACCACCAGCAGCACCTCGTGCCCTTTGGCATTCGATGGTTCCGTTTCATTGACCCCTTTAACATCATCACAGCCTTACACGTACAGCCTGAACGGCATCGATTTTCAAAGTTTGGGCACATTCCAGGGCTTGTCTGCGGCGAGCTATGAGATATCGATAATTGATCAAAACAACTGTTCTGCCACCTCAACTTTTGAAATTAATTCCGGCAATTTGCCTCAAATATCGGTTCAGCCTTCCAATCAAAACAATTGTGACGGAAATCTGGTGGTATTTTCAGTGACTGCTATTGGAACATATCCGATCCGGTGGCAACGGAAAGTTCCCACAGGAAATTGGGTGGATATCGCGGGTCAAACGTCCTCTGAGTTACGGATAAGTTCGGTGGGAAACTCAACGAATCCTAATGGAACACGTTACAGGGCTATACTCGGAGTAAGTCCATGTGAGACTATTTCCGATGAAGTCGTTTTGAGTGTTAATGAATTTAATGCCAATCTGGACGATCAAACAGTTTGCGAGGGAGAGGCGGTTTCACTTTCTCCACCATCTTTCACGGGTTTGGCCTCCAGCTTTGAGTGGCAGAAAAGGATTGGAACCACTGGTGCATATCTCCCTGTTCAAACCGGCACAGAACCAGATTTGATGCTTCATTCTGCTTTTTCGGCAGATAATAATACCTATTATCGGGTAAAAATTGTATTTGACCGGGGAAATGGGAATAGTTGTTCAGAAACTTCAGATGCAGGAAGACTTTCAGTAACCAGTGTTGGCCAAACCACACTTTTTGGCTCAGCAGAAATCTGTTCGGGAGAAACCGTGTCAATTTTTGCTGAAGGATGCGATGGAACAGTCAGTTGGTCGGATCATCAAACGGGGAGTGTCATTCAGGTATCGCCGTTAGAAACAACTATATATCAGGCGGTTTGCGAAAAAAAGGGATGTCAGAAACAGGCAGCCAATGAGGTAGAAATTACCGTCAAACCTGGCCTTGCGGCTCCGGTGATAGAGGCCAGTCAGACCGAAGTTTGTTACGGTCAAACAACCACTCTTACAGCTTCAGGCTGTTCCGGAAACCTGCTCTGGAGCGATGGACAGACCACATCAAGCATTGAAATTTCCCCGACGGAAACGGTGAACTATACAGCTACCTGTAGTTCAGAAGGTTGCACAAGCCCGATGAGTAATGCATTGACTATTAATGGATATTCTCAACTGCTGGCTGGTTCCATCGGAGAAGTTTCCGGCGAAAACTGTTCGGGTTACAATCCGCCCACAATAACCAGCAGCACAGAATCGAGTGGAGGAAAAGGCATCAGAACCTATCAATGGGAGCGAAGTGAAAATTGTGAGTCGGCAAGCCCTACATGGTCGTTGATTGCCGGAGCCACAGGCAGCACCATTAATCCGGATGTATTGACAACCACGACCTGCTACCGAAGAAAAGTTAAAGACGAATGTGGAGCTGAAGTTTTCAGTAACATCAGTATAATCCGTGTGCTTCCAGACCCAAATTTGACTGTATCCATCTCAAAATCAACGATTTGTTCGGGAGAGAGCTTTGAACTTACAGCCATCAAAACGGGTGGAGCAGGTAGTTGCAGTCTGATTTGGCAAAAGAATACCCGTTCTTCGGCGGTGAGTTCAACGTTCTGGGGGGACCTGCCACAGACAGGAGATATAATCACGATTGCGGATGAAACAAATGCAACCAGCTCAGCCGCGACAATCTATTACCGGGCTATCTATGATTGTGAACCAAGCAGCTGCAATAAGTTTACCTCAGCAGCGGTTCAGGTGCAGATAGCACCACAGCTGACCGTAAAGGTTAGATCAGACAAGGCAGAAATTTGCTCGGGGGAATCAGTCACTTTGACCGCAAATGGATGCAACGGAAATCTTCTTTGGTCAAATGGAAACACGAATTCTTCAATAAGCTCATCGCCGACTGAGTCGGGTTGGTGGGTAGCGACTTGCTCAGGAATAGGCTGTGATGAAATTGTATTAGATTCAGTTGAAATCACGGTCAAACCAGGCCTTCCTGCTCCGGTTATTGAGGCCAGTCAAACGGAAGTTTGTTTTGGTCAGTCGGCCACTTTGACAATCAGCGACTGCACAGGAGAAATCCTCTGGAGCGATGGACAAACAACCTCGAGCATTGAAATTTCACCTGCTGAAACGGTCAGTTATACGGTTACCTGCAGTTCAGAGGGTTGCTCGAGTCCGGTGAGCAACACATTGACTATTAATGGATTATCTCAATTACTGGCGGGCAACATTTTGGAGATTGCAGGTGAAAATTGTTCAGGCTATAATCCTTCGACGATCAATAGTACAACAGAAGCCATTGGAGGAAAAGGCAACAAATCGTATCAATGGGAAAAGAGTGAAAATTGCGATGCTATATCCCCAACCTGGTCAATTATTGACGGAGCCAAAGGAAATACGTTTAATCCGGATGTGTTGACTGCGACAACTTGCTACCGAAGAAAAGTCATGGATGAATGTGGAGCAGAGGCCTTTAGTAACATCAGTGTTGTTCGTGTGCTACCAGATCCGAACCTTACGGTATCTGTCTCCAAATCAACGATTTGTTCGGGAGAAAGTTTCGAGCTTACAGCCGCAAAGACAGGCGGAGCAGGTAGTTGCAGTTTGATTTGGCAAAAGAATACCCGTTCTTCGGCGGTGAGCTCAACGTTCTGGGAGGACCTGCCACAGACAGGCGATATAATCACCATTGCGGATGAAACAAATGCAACCAGCTCAGCCGCGACAATCTATTACCGGGCTA
>CBINGY010000051.1:0-32306 GCA_966250325.1 uncultured Cytophagaceae bacterium
GATAAAATATAAAAAACCAAACCCGGCGTGGCCCAGAGTGGGGTGGCCCCGACGCCCCGCTTTCAATTCAGACTAAAGGGGATATCCCCTTCCTTTGCAAAGGTCTGACAGAGCTCAAATGCCCGCTGCCCTTTGAGTTGGGCTGATCCTCCCAATAATATAGATTTAAGCTTAGCTTCCTCATTCCGGTATTTTCTGACATTCTGGTAGTATCCTGTCACGGCGTTATACGCTCCGAATAGTGTACCTTTGGTGGTTTCAATCTGCTGACTTTCACTGGTCATGGCATAGGAGAAAGCATCTTCAACCGTATTTTTAAAGACAGTTGAAAGTTCTTCCTGCTTTTCCTGACTCAGTAACCGGAGAGCATTTTTATTCGGACACAAGGCATGTGAAAGGAGTTTTTTCGTCTGCTTGTCGCTTATTCTGATTTTTGACCAGTGGTTAAAGATATCTTCGAGCTCAGAGCTAAGGGTATTGGCCAGCCCCATCACTTTGTGAGCCTCTTTTAATCGTTCGGCGGCACCGGCAGTATGTTTGATACGTACCACATTGCTCATGGTTTTCAGAGATGCGTTCAGGGTATTCTGACAAACGATGCGTATAGGCGTAAAGGCCGCGGTAATACTTCCGCTTCCGTCATGGGAGGTAGTAAGGAAAATGTACTTTTCGGTTACGTCATCGCCATTACCTACACGGATATACCCCGGGAGCTTAGCGGTAATAAATATACGTTCCCCGTTTCCCAGTGCTCCGGCCGTTTCATAGAGAATGCCGTCATCGCCTCCGACGATGGCGTCAAAGAATCTGAATGCCTCGCTGTTCTGTACCACCTGATAGTCTTTGCCTACCACACCGAGCACGCAGTTGGTATCCTGCCGGAGAGTGGCAAAGTAGCCGGAGACGGGAAGTTCATTTTCTTCAACACGGGTAAGGAGCGGAGTTTTAGAAACCTGAAAGTCCAGCCCCGCATGAGCGACGGCTTCCGCACTGGTGGGATACTGGTCAACGATCTGACCCAGTCCGTGCCATGCTTTTTCTTTGACGCTAAAGAAGGAATAACGTCCGGTAGTCTGATTGAAATTAAGATGATGTCCCATACTGATAAAGTTTAAAAGGTGAAAAATCATCTTTTCTCTGCTCTGTAGACCCGGCACATTTTTTTGCCCGAAACAGAAACGGGAGAAAAGATAGCGGGGCATCAGGGCCGTCTGTGCGGTGACAGGAAGGAAACGGAATAATGGAAGGGGCCCCGCACAGGGGAAGTAGTCCGTTATGCCGTAGTCTTTTTGTCACAGGAGCAAAGACAAGGCCCTAGCTTAGCTGTCTTTTGTCCCGTTTTGGAGTAAAAGGAATCACGTATTTTAAAGTACGCTGTCCAATGAAATGAGATGAATCTGAAAAATCAACTTCAACCCAACACACCCTCTGCCGCAGCCCGCGAGGCTGAAGGTCAATGTACCAATTTCAGAACGGGAAGATTCCGGTTCGGGTTTTCCTGAAGATCGTTCCTTTAGAACTACCCGCATCTATCAGGTGATTTTGAGCCCCTTCGGGCCTAATAACTGTTTGGATATCAGTATATTGTTTCGTTATTATATAACTTGGTGCAATTTATCTGAAAGAAATTCCGCCAGATTCGGTAGCAGAGGCTATCCTCACAAATTGCAATCAGATATATAGGGAAAATAAACCCGGGATACCAACCAATTGAAGAAGTATATCATAAATGTCTTAACCAACAGGTTGTTTCCCGGGGCTGATGCTACCAGGGTATTTCTCCGGATAATGGGTTAGTTTCCTCGCTAATGAATTTGCCAGTTACACCCTCTTTGTCCAATAAAGCATACTTAACAATGCGTTTTCCTGCTTCTTCTACCTCACCTCCATTAAAACCCGTAAAATCTGTTTTGGTATAACCTGGGCAAACAGCGTTCACTTTGAAAGCGGTGTTCCTAAGCTCGTAGGCAAGATGAACAGTCAGCATATTAAGAGCTGCTTTTGATGAGCCATAAACTGCGTACTTAGCGAAATCATATCCCATCCAGTTTGGGTCACTTTGTAAAGTTAGTGAGCCAACACTTGTGCTTACGTTCACAATTCTTGGTTCGGGTGATTTACTTAACAGATCAATAAATTCCTGTGTTACACGTGCCACACCAAATACATTGGTATTGAATGCTGCCTGAAATTGACTTATATCAGCTTCCAGTGCAGTGAATGGTGCTCCGCCATTGATACCTGCATTGTTAATCAGAACATCTAAGGAATCGGTTTTTCCACCAATTTCCAGACGGGCTTTTTTAACTGAAATAGGATCTGTAACATCAATACGGATAGGTTCTACATTTGTTAAATGAATAGCCTTCAATTGTTCAGCGGCATTCGTACCATTTTCCAGATTCCGGCTCCCCAAAAAAACATAAAATCCCTTTTGTGTCAGTTGTTTTGCGGTTTCAAAACCAATGCCTTTATTGGCTCCTGTGATAAATGCTGTTTTCATTATATTTATTTTGATAGTAGTGGTGCAAAGTTTTCACTACAAAAAATGAAGTCATTTATCATTTGGTAAAAAGTCCAATCACCTGATGTTTTTTCGAATACGGCTCAATGATTGTTGAGTAACACCTATATACGAAGCAATATGGGAGAGAGCAACCCTATTAATTAGTGCGGGATAATTTTCCATAAATTCTAAATAACGCTGTGTTGCGTCCTGAGATATTACCGGACCCTTCCTGGATTTCTGGTATAAGCACCTTTGAACCATCTTGTTGGTGATGTTATTCCATCCTACTACCGTATGGGAAAGATCCTCCCAATCCTGTTTTGAAAATATCAGAATTCTGCAATCTGTACAGGCTTGCAAATATTCGGTGGAGGTTGAATTTGCTTCAAAGTTTACATAGTCAACCACCAAGTTATTTTCCTCAATAAAACACCTGGTTATTTCATCACCTTTATTATTGTAATAGCAACCCCGAACGACGCCTTCCAAAACAAAGCCAACTTGTCTGGGGATTTTACCGGCTTCCGAAAAATAGGAGTCCTTCTTAAGTCTTATTTCTTTTACCTTACTGGTTATCAGGTCAATTTGCTGTTTGTTCAGATTATCAAACTGCAGGATAAATTCTACAAATTCTTTCATAGCCGCAAAAAAATAAAATCCACTTGAAGATGATTTACCATATGGTAAACGCATGTCGTTTTACGAAAATTTATTCCGGAGCAACATGCTTTTTGCGGCATTTAATCAAATAAAAAGGATAATTCTCATTAATTTCCGTGATGTCATATAATCCGAAAGATTCGAATTCTTCCCGAATTGTTTCGATATCATAAAAGAACATTTTCACTCCTTGGAATTGCTCATAGCGGTCCTTGCCAATGCATGTACCTTGGCCAAATGTCTGAGCCTCTTTGGTGATTGCAGTAAAAACCAGTATACCGTTCTCACTAAGCTGATCAAAACAAGCTTTGATTAGTTTATGTCTTTCAGATTGATCCAGTAAATGGATTAATGCATGACAGAAAATTCCCTCGAAGAGATTTTTATCAAAAGGCATATCGGTTACCGAGCCATAGTGAATATGTAAAGCTTCACCAAAGTGTTTTTGGGCGAGTGCAATTGCGGTCTTCGAAATTTCTATGCCACTTACCTGCATTTCCAAATTTAGAAAGGGTCGGGCGTTACGACCGTAACCAATTCCTGGAATAAGGATATTCCTGAAACCCAGTTCATGAAATAATTCAGCCACTTGCAAAGAAGCTTGTGCAGGAACTGTACCCCACATTTCATTTTTATCTTTAAAGGCATTCTCCCAGAATTCCGCCATTTTTTCAGTTTCGTTATCTATGCGTTAGCTTTTTTATCAGTTGATTTTGCAGACTTGCCGGTGATAATATATACCAAGAGTAAAGTCATGATACCTGCACCCAGCCAAATGGCCTGTTGCCAACCTGCAATGAAGGATTCTCTGGCTATTTGAGCCAATAGTTCGGATTCTTTACCAGAGCCCGCAGCCATTGATAAAGCGTGCATTAAACCTTCACGGGCTTTTAATATGGTCTGCTCTGGATAATCCTTCAGTTTATTAGCGATAGCTGAACTATAGCCAGCTGTTACCAGCGGGCCCAATAAGGCAACACCTAAGGCAGTACCCAATTCCCGGGTAATATCGTTCAAAGCTGAAGCTACGCCCTGACTTTCAGGTGGAAGGGAGGATGTAATGGCCTCTGTGGATGGTGTCATGGAAAGCCCCATTCCCGCCCCCATGATTATCAGGCCAGGTAGCACTGACAGGTAACCTGTTTCGGCAGAAACATAAAACGCCATAAGCATGGCTCCAATCGCACTTAGAAGAACTCCTAAAGCCATCGTTTGCCTGATGCCTGTAAGTAGTGACAATTTAGGAGCGAGGCCAGATGTAACCATCATTATTAAGGCCATTGGCATCAAAGCCAGGGTGGAACGTAAGCCTGACCAACCAAGAACCCCCTGAAAGAAAGGGAATAGAACGATAAATATTCCAGCCTGCACACTAAATACTACCAGGAGCGTAACGGAACCAGTTGAAAGGCTTTTCAGACGAAAGAGACGTATATTCAGAAGAGGAGAATTATGACGTAATTCCCAGACAATAAATCCTATGCCGCTGGAAATTCCAAGGATTAGACTCAGAAACACCATGGGGATTTTATCACCATGTTCGGGCAATTCGTGCAGAGCGAAAATGACTCCAAGAGTGGCCGTAATTGATAACAAAGAGCCTATGGTATCAAATCTTCCGGTATTTTTTTCTGAGGTATCCGGAACAAACCGAATAGTCATTGCCAGTGCTATTAGAGCAAGTACAACTGGAAATAAAAACAACCACCTCCATGTGGCAACATCGACCAGAAATGCCGAAAGATACATTCCTAATATCCCCCCTCCTCCAGCTACTCCTGTCCAGATACCTATGGCCCTGGAGCGTTCCTTTTCCGGAAAAGTGGAAGTAATAACTGCAAGAGTTACAGGCATAATCATGGCAGCCCCTATTCCAGATAAAATACGTGAAACTATCATGATTGAGTCCCGGGAAGCCATTCCTGATAAGGCACTTGCAACACCGAAAATCAGGAGACCTGACACGAGTATTTTTTTTCTTCCTATTCGATCACCCAGAGCACCCAGTGGAAGGAGGAAAGCAGCAAGTGTAAGGGTATAACTATTAATCATCCACAAGACCGTGTTTTGCGAAGCATTAAACTCCAAAGCGAGCATGGGCTGGGCCACATTCAATCCGCTGACTGATGAAATTACCGCCATAAGTGCAATGCATACTGCAACAAGTATTTTAGTCAAATGTGCCGGTGATGATGCATCCTGCGGTTTTCGCTGAGATTTGTTTGTTTTAAGTATTTCCATTTTGCATTATATACTGTTTAGTAGCAGACTTTATCTTCCAGTCTGTCACATTTGAAGCCTAGTTCGGTTATTTCCCTGGTGATTTGTTCAGACTCTATCTGTTTTCCCTGAACACGAAGAACTGTATGGTAACAAGGGTAGGGGCCATCGCTTTCATTTAAATCAAAATTAATTTTCAGATTAGGGAATCTCTTTTCAAGTTTTACTAAGGATTGCCGGGCTTGAAGCCCGTTATGCAGATCGGTTATAAATACCTCGATTTTGTTTCGGTTAAAGGAGTTCTCTGTTTTCATCGGTTATTTTTAATGCAAAGATAACTGTACTTCTCATTAATGCGACATTGTTGCATTAATTATTGCAAATTTGTCGCATTAATAAATTATCTTTATTTTTGTAACGTGACCAAAAGAAGAAACACCCTGTCTAAAGAGGCAGTATTGTCCTTATTGACTCATTCTAAAAAAGCGATGAGTCAGGATGCCGTAATCAAAAAACTGGAAGTGGACGTAGACCGGGCGACTGTTTACAGGATATTAAACCGGTTTTGTGAAGATGAAATAGTTCACAGAATAGTAGCGGATGACGGGAAGCAGTATTTTGCCGTGTGTGTTAAATGTGATGAAAATACGATACCTGATAATCATTTTCATTTCCGGTGTGTAAAGTGTGAAACGATTGAATGCTTGCCTTCGATGGTTGAATTTTCAGTTCCTAATGAATACACTGTCCAAAGAATGAATTGTGTCCTTATCGGTATTTGCAAGGATTGCAGAGAATGAAAATACAAGTGATCGCCTATCTATACAGCCAACAGAAAATTCAATCCGACAGCGGTTTGTAGCCAGGATACGTATTAAAATGGGTGATTAGTGGACAAAGGTTTCAGAAAATTACTTTGAAATAGTTCCTCTCTGCCGCAGCCTGCGAGGCTGAGGGTCAATGCACCAATTTCAGAACGGGAAGATTCCGGTTCTGAAATCAGTATAATAGAAGCCTTAGCAGTTTGAATTCAGACCTCCAGTTATATTTATTTAAAAGCTGTGTATATTCCGTATAAGGGTGTTGGTGTAATTTATTTTTGAATTTACAGGTCGGATTGTAGGTTTGAATAAGCCTTATTCTACACTATGAGCTTGAAAAATTTTACTACTATTATAGTCCTGCAGCTTGGTTTTTTATTACTCGGCAATCATTCGGGTATAGCTCAGAACAATCTCGACACTACAAAGAATTTTGTGGTAACCCGCGTTCCCAGAGAGCCGGTAACTTCTCTTTCCGGGGTCAAAAACTCCTCACTTTCTCCATTAGAGAGCCAAACCGCGGTTCGGTACATAGATGGTTATGGGCGGGCGGACAGGGAAGTACTAGTTGGAGCTCAACCCGACGGATCTCAGGATATTACGGTGAATTACAGTGTGTTTGATGACTTTTTCAGACCTCAAAAAAAGTATTTGGATATACCAACAAATACCACTGGTGGTCAGTTTGTAAGCCCGGCTACTCTAAAGTCCAGCAATTTTTATTCAGATACTGCATTTTACTCCAAATCCGAATTCGAATACCTTCAGTCCGCCAGACCAACCTTTCAATTAGGTCCAGGTGAAAACTGGCATCAGAACAATAAGGCTTCCACAGTTTCCTACTCTACAGCGGACATTTTAAAAATTGAAATGATTGGAACTGATATCGTTGGCTCCGGTACCCTTAGAGTTCGGGTAACTGAAAAGACCAATGAAGAAGGGCAACGAATTAGAGAGTATAAAGACAACCAGGGTAGAGTATTACGTAAAGAAATAGAACTTACTTCAAATGATTTCTCTGTTACGGTCTTCGTATATGATGATTACAATCGACTGGTAGCTGTTATCCAGCCTAAGTTTTTTGTTCAGCATACTGGAAACTTTACAATAAGCCCAAATACAGAAGCCTTCACTGAAAGCGTATTTTATTATAACTATGATTATAGAGGCAGGTTACTGGCCAAACATATTCCAGGCTATCTGGCAACTTCCGGAACCTATCAAACGGGCTATGAGGAATACGTCTACGACAAAAATGACCGGATAGTTTTCTCCCGAAACACTAGGCAAGCTGAACAAAACCTCTGGTCTTTCACACTTTATGACATTTTCGGGCGAGAGACCATGAGTGGGGAAAAGGCCCTCTCTGGAGAAACCAGAGTTTCTCTTCAAGGGAAAATGGACGCTCATACCGGTAATACCTATGAAACCCGAAACTCCACGGGGCCTTTATATTACACAACTCAAAGTATCCCTTCCAGTATCACTACACTGACTGCTTCAGATATTCAGTCTGTTCAATATTATGATGCCTACGATGACATCAATACCGGGCTAAGTTTTACCGGTAGAGCAGGTTTTCCTACCAACCAGATAACGGATGTAAAGGGCATGGCCGTGGGGGGAAAGTCTAAAAACAGCGAGACATCCAACTGGATTCAGCAGGTGACCTATTTTGATGAAACGCTAAATGCTATCCAAACGAGAAAGGCTGAAACATATGACAATACCCATGGAATCATAGAAAACCATGATGTATGGATGAGCTACTCCTTTCTGCATGAGGTGCTCAAAACAGACCATAAATATATCTGGCGGGCGAATTCTTCAGCTTCACAAGACAGTACCATTACTTCTGAAGCCTATGTATATGATCACATGAGCAGGCCCCTCAAGTATTATCATGGTGTAAACGAAGAACCACACTTAATTGCAGAATACCTCTATGATGATATTGGCCGGCTTTCTTCTAAAAAACTCTATGATAGCACGGGTGGCCCCGGAGCTTCCAATTTAATACGTACTACCGCCCCTTCTCAAAACCAGCATACTGACCAGGTGCCGGAGTATATCATTTATGAAGCCCCTATCAATGGCGAACTGGTGATTACCCCTGCCGATGTAAACTCTTATGTGGAAGGGGTAATAGGGCCATCCAGCGGAGGGGGCGGGCTTATTCAAACAGTAGATTTTACCTATCACATACGAGGTGGAATAAAAAGCATAGCCGGCGATTTATTTTCTGAAAACCTGAATTATGAAGAAAGTGGTGGTTTCTATGATGGAAACATCAAACAACAAACCTGGGAAGTAGATGGTGTGCAGCGTACCTATACGTATGATTATGACCTATCAGGCAGGCTACTTTCTGCTGTTTTCTCTGGTGGTAATACGGGAATAGGTGAAAACTATTCGATGGCATCTTTAAGCTCACCTATGACCTATGACAAAAACGGCAATATTCTCTCCTTCAGTAGAAAAGGCGTGACCAGTGGAAGCATTGCTTCTCCCTCAGGTTACGGAGACATAGACGATCTGACTTATTTATACACAGGAAATTACAGCAACAAGCTTCTTAAAGTAACCGATGCCGTGACGGCCAATATGACCGGCCGGGGTGATTTTGAAAACCCTAATGGCGGCAGCAACGATTACTCCTATTACAATGACGGAAGCCTGAAAACGGATGCTAATAAAGGCATTACAGCAATTACCTATAACCGCTTTAACCTGACCAAACAGGTAGTAATAAGTAGCAATACCGTAGATTATCTCTACAACGGCAACGGGCTCAAAATCAAAAAGAAAACATCTGCCGGTACAGAAACTATTTATGAAGGTGCTCTTATACTGGAAAAAGTAAGTGGAAACTTTGAAGTCTATCAAATAGCTCACACAGAAGGCAGATACTCTGCTTCTTTAGGTTATGAATATGCTTACACCGACCACTTGGGAAGTACACGTTTAATGTATCATGCCGAAAATGGAGAAGCTACTATCACCCAACAAAACGATTACGACCCCTGGGGGCTGGAATTAAAAGGAATTGGGGTAGAACCCTCCTCCCCCAACCACTTTAAATACACGGGTAAAGAAACCCAGGAAGAAATAGCCTGGATGGATTTTGGAGCTCGTATGTTTGATGCACAATTGGGTAGGTGGTTTGTGGTAGATGCTATGGCAGAAAAATATCACCATGAATCTGTTTATGGATATGTATTCAATAACCCCATAAACTTTCTTGATCCAGATGGAAATGAGGGGGAGAAAGATGATGACCAAAGACCAAATGAAACCAAAACTAGGAGTTACTACCATGATGGCTATACATGGTGGGAAAACCATGGAGGTCTGGGGATTCAAGGTGGAATTACAATAACAACAAATGGTGAGAGTAGTAATCAGGGTACGAATGACGTCCAGAACAACTCAGGAGATTCGTCTGGACCTGGAGGGGGATGTGGTGGATTGGACCAGCCTCCTTGCAACTATGATCAAGATACTTATATCCCCGGTCAAGAGTTTCTTGCGGCAGACATACTTGAAACTTATTCAATTTTTGGTGGACTGAAAACAGTTGGCGGATGGATAGCTCGTTTGGATAGAATTCTGGCAAAGAGAATTATTGCATGGAAGGCAGCTAAAGGGGTGATTAATTATTCACATGTTTTAAATTCTGCTAGTTCCGCATATAAGGGTTCCACTGTTTTGGGGCATGCTTTAAGTAAACACTCGGGTCGAAATCCTAGTATCTGGGGAAAGCTTGCGGGTAATCCATCTACATGGCATAACCAAGCATTAAAACATTTTGATGATATTATGAATGCACCAGGAGGCTTTGTGAAAACACCTACCCAGCAAGGGATAAATTTTATAGAAAAAAGATTACCCGACGGAAGAGGCATTCGTTTAAATATGGACCAAACATTTAAAGGGTTTATAGATTAAAAGTAATGAAAGAAGTAACTGAATTTATAGAAATCGTATTTGAGAGAATTCAACTTGAAAAAATAGTGGCACTCTTGAATAAGTCTCTTTCGAACTCAATATTGAAAGATTATTATGTTTCATCAGATTCATCTGGAATTAATTTGCAGTCGAAGGAAACCTTGTTTAATAGCATCGATCAATCTTCTGATGGGTCATTCTACTTTAATTTTTTGAATTACAGCTTGAAAGACATTCTATTGTCAAAAGTTGGATTTCAAATTATTAAATATGACAACATTTATGACTTGATATTAAGTATTGAAGAAAGGGAAATAAGTCATATTGTTTCAACCTTCGATTTGCAGAAGCGTGTCGTATCTCTTGCAGAGGAGTTGAAAGCATTAAACTTTTATTGTGGATATGAGCCAGCAATGGATGAGGAAACTAGGATATTTACTAGTGTTTCGTTAGGCCCTTTAAAAGATTGGGGGAGTAAGGATTAATAGAATGAAAACAGAGTTATTGCAAGAGCGATAAAATGATTAATGAGAATAGTACTCAAGTTTCAGAAATAATCAGGTAATACATTTTATAAAAAAGTTAAAAGGGCTGAATAAGTGAAAAAAATTACAACTTTGGTATTATTTATTCCACATCTAATCTTCTCACAACAAGGCAAATGGAATTATGCCGGAGAAGGCAAAAGAAATGTCAACAAACAAGACCACGAAAACCGCCAGGTTATTTCAGCAAGAGATTCATTAACTCTGGGTTCTGAAACCAATCCGGGTCCACGGGTGGCTTCGGCGGGCTGGTCAGATAAAAAGGGGAATATCTATGTATTCGGTGGTGGAGGTATAGATGATGAAAGACATACCGGTCTTTTTGAAGACCTCTGGCATTATGATGCCAAAAATCTGGAATGGGAGAAGCTCAGCGGAGAGCGTAAAACGCATCCCATTCAGTCCAATAAAAAAGAAAAGCCTGTAACAAACTCAGAAGTCCCGGCCCCGAGAAAAGGAGCAGCTTCTTGGTCCGATAAGTTTGGCAATTTGTATCTCTTTGGAGGTTCTTTGGGAAGCTTTTACCAAAATGTAGATGATTTCTGGAAGTTCGATATCAAAACTAAAAGCTGGTCGCTATTAAACGGTGCAGAAACCTTCAATGCCAAAGGCAGGCAGCTCAGCAACGGCAAAGCAGTAATTGACCTCCCACCGGCCCGCTCCGGTGCGTTAACCTGGACAGATTCTAAAGGTGACTTCTGGATGTTCGGCGGCAGTTACTTTGATAGTAAATTGAGTAAAACCCTGTATCTGGATGATCTTTGGAAATATGAAGTTAATAAAGGTACCTGGTCGCTCATGCGGGGTAGTCTATCACCCAAAGAGGCTCAGATAGGTAAAAAGTTTACTGAAGAACATGAATCTCCGGGAGGGCGAACGAATGCTTTGGGCTGGTATGACAAACAGAATGATCGTCTGTGGCTATATGGTGGGTTTGGTTACAATTATGATGCAAGCTATTACGGAGGACTTGCAGATATGTGGATGTATGACCTAAAGAGAAATGTTTGGAGCTCGTTTTACCCGAAGGTTCAAATCAATGCTGAATTTAATACTGCCATTTTAGGTTTTGAGAGCCCCAAGGCCAATCCAGGTTACAGGTATTCGGCAATGACATGGGTAGATCAGGAAGGTAAATTCTGGCTCTATGGCGGGCACCACAGCACCGTCAATAATGCATTCAAAGCTGACAAAAATATCTGGAAGTTTGATCCCGAAAGTGGCAACTGGACAGCTGTTTTTAGTAACTATCCTCCACCTGTTATTTCCGGAGGTTCTACTTTTTCTGACGAAGAAGGTAACCTCTGGCTTTTTGGAGGGGTGATGATGGATACCAATTTGAACGAACGCCCTACAAACAAGCTTTGGAAATTCACTCCGGAAACATTCAATTAATCGGTTATGAAAAAGTTATTATCCCACATCATTGCTCTAATCTTACTTCCATTGTTGACATTAGGTCAAGCCAACGAATTTAATGTAATTCCGCCCTCTCCCAATGCCGCCAATCTGGGTAAATACGGAGATATGACGGTAAACCATTCTACGGGCACTTTAAATTTCAGTATTCCGCTTTACACTATAGAAGAGGGAGATATCAAGTGGCCTATTTCTCTTCAATATACTTCTACTGGTTACAAACCCATGGAGCCAGCAGGCTGGGTAGGTAGGGGATGGGTATTAAATGGTGGAGGTGTAATTACAAGAACGGTTAGGGGTCTTCATGATGATATATCCGCAGCAGGTTTTTTGGATAAAGCAGTTGATGTAGAAAATGCTCTGGATGATATTCAAAATAGCATTTTTAGCTCTACAGGGCAGTTAATTAACAATTTAATAACCGGAAGTGTTGATACTGAGCCAGACCTCTATCATTTCAACTTTGCCGGGTACTCAGGTAAGTTTTTTTATGGGCAGGATGGCGAGCCGCATATTGTTTCAAACCGGGATATCAAAATAGAAATGAACCTACCTGTGCAGGCATGGTACGATAACGGGCGAACCTATCATCACTCTATCAAATCTTTTACACTAACCACAGAAGATGGTACCAAATATATTTTTGATGAAAGGGAATACAGTAAGTGGGAATTTAGCGGAAATGGTTCGCAATATACGGCAGGGCCGTCAGCCTGGCACCTCACTGAAGTAATTTCCAATACTGGAAGAAAGTTGGTCCTTACGTATACGACTTTAGGCAATACTGAAAGTTGTACAGCAAGTATAGTGGAAAGCGGTATGGGGCCTGTTTGTACCAATTGTGAAGGTGGTGGAACAATTTATAATATGCGAAATGGCTTGCAATATTATTTTTCAGAAGAGAGGTTTTTACAAAGCATAGAAGTTGAAAACGGATTCTCGAAAGTTGATTTCTTTTCTACTTTAACCTCTGAATCGGTCGGAAGCTATACGAGTTCGTCAAGAATTCTGGATTCCTTGGTTATAACTAATGACCTATCAAATGAAACTTTGAAAAAAGTCAATTTAATTATAGCCGATAATGAATGGTTGACACAGGTACAAGAGTATGATTCATTTGGCAAGAAGATTTCCCCCTATTTTCTCACATATGCAAATCCTTCTATCTCCGGAATAACTTTACAAACCGATATGTGGGGATATGCAAACGGAGCTTATTTTAACACAACCTCGATACCTATTTTTGGTGCAAACAGACTGCCTAATCCAGATGAAGCGTATAATGGTATGCTGAATACTGTGTATTATCCCACGGGTGAGTATATCACTTTTGGTTACGAACTAAATGATTTTAGCTTCACGACTGATGGAAATGTGACAGATGACTTAATTGTTACCGAATATTATAATTATCAATACAGAGCATGGGATTCTCAACACTTCGACAATGATCCAGTCATTACAGTAACAAATGATTCTGAGTATAAAGTAACTTATTCTTATATTTTTGATCCATACGGTAGTCCCTCGTGTTGCGTCCCTTCATCATCAACTACTTGCAGTGGAACATATCCCGATAATGACGGTACGCTCAATGCAAATACTAATTATGATGGTAATTTTTTTGTTGATGCCACAACCATTTCAAATATTGAGTCTAATAGTCCTGGATGTACCAATTTGCTTGTAATAAGTGCGAACGTTGAAGTTCGACATATTTTGAAACACAATGAAAGTTTTGGCCCAGGAGTTCGTATTGTTCATATAAAGCAAAATGATGTAGACGGCAATACCCTGGTAAAGACCTATACGTATAAAAAAGCTAATGACCCATCGAAATCAAGCGGTGGATTGAATCGTGTACCGGTTTTTTCAGATGTTGCTTACTTCTATGCTTTTAATAATCTGGATCCTTATTTTTTCTATAAAAATGAGCCAATAACAAATATTGGGCAACCGCAGGTTATATATGAGCATGTAACAGAAACTATTAGCGATGCCTATTTAGGTTTTGAAACCACTTCATTCTCAAATTCTTATGAGTTTACTTCATTTAGTTTTCCAAATCTCAATATTAACTATATTAATATTCCAGCTTTTCAAAGTGTTGGTGTTGAGCCAATTGGCAATCAGGAAGATTATGACTTTAGTCGCGGGGCACTAATTTCAAGCAAAAATTTTGATGATCATGACATCCTTAGATCACTAAAGGAGGTTGATTACTACTATCATCAACTAGCAGGCCCAGGTCTACAAACAAATAAAGAATATAAGGCACCCTCATTTTATTACGAATACTTGGTAAATATTCCCCCCACTGTACCAAATGGACCCGGGTCTGGGCCACCAGCCGTTGCTTATTTTTCGAAATATTATTATACCCTATCAAGCTTTTTTGAGAAAAAATCAGAACTAAAAATTGAATACGACGAAAACGGTCAAAATCCTGATAGTACCTATACAACTTATCAATACGATGATTTAAATCATTTGCAATTAAGTAGTTCTAAATTCAGAAAATCGAACGGCGACAGCTTAATAAACTATTTTAAATACCCGATAGATTATAGTGGCGTGTCAAACAAAGCGAATTTTATTCAGGCTCTGATAGATGATCATCGGGTTTCTGATGCCATTGAGAAGGTTACCTATCTAAAGAAAAGTGCTTCAGATTCTCTTGTGGTAGATGCAGGAGTTACCACATTTAAGACTTTCCCTGGAAATACCAACAGGGATAGTCTCATTCTTCCATACAGGCAATATGTTTTTAATGGGTACACCAGTGGAACAACATTTCCCGAATTTAATGGTCTTCAGGATCAAGTAACTACCGCAAACTATCACGAGGCAATACGGTTTGAGGATTACAATACATTCGGGAATATCCTGGCTGTTACAAGAAATGAGAACGAGAAGGCCTCCTATTTATGGAGCTATAATAACACCTATCCCGTTGCAGAGATTAAAAATGCAGATTGGTCACAGGTTTCATCTGCTATTTCCGGAGCGGGAACAACTGTCAGTGCCCTTACTAATTCAACCGATGACTCCTTCATAGAATCTAAATTAAACGCGATCAGAGGAAGTCTCACCAATTCATTGGTCAGTTCTTATTTGTATAAACCAATGATTGGAATTTCCAGGATGATTTCTCCGAACGGGTTATCGACCTACTATTCTTATGACTCTTTCAATCGACTTATGGAAATAAAAGATCACAATGAGCATATAATTAAGAGATACGACTATAACGTAGTGAATTGGCCATGGTAGCACATTTATTTAATTTTTACACTTATGAAAAACATCAGATTTTTTTTATATCTCGGGATAATTGTATCGATTAACTCTTTTGCTCAGCAGAACGTTGGAATTGGTACCAAAGAACCTGACAATTCAGCCGCTTTGGATATATCCTCCAATACTCAGGGTGTTTTAGTTCCCCGCCTGCTGCAAAACCAACGCGAGGACATTTCATTACCCGCCAAAGGTTTGCTGGTCTTTCAAACGGATAACAAATCTGGCTTCTATTATTTTGATGGAGAAAAGTGGGAGCCACTTATTTCGGAGACTCAAGCCAAATCGGTTGCGGATGACCCTAACGACTGGACTACCAGTGGTAATTCAGGTTTAAGTTCTTCTAATTTTATAGGGACAACGGATAATGTGCCATTTGAAATAAGGACTAATAATCAACGAAGATTATATGTAGCAGGCGACGGAAAGATTAGTATTGGTGGGTCAATAGGAGGAGAGTCATTTCAAGTTGATTCTGATGCGGTTTTTAACAATGTAAGTATCGGGCGAGGCAAAGGAACCTACGGTAATACAATTTTAGGAAGCGGTGCACTGGCTAATGTTTCCAGTGGTATTCACAATGTTGCAATAGGTCCAACTATCCTATATTACAATACGACGGGTTCTTATAATGTTGGAGTGGGTGCTTTCGCATTGCAAGGTCAAAGTACAGGATCTGCGGGTGATTATAATGTTGCAATCGGCAACTCGGCAATGCAGAATGCAGTAAATGCCGGAAGTAATATAGCCATAGGAAGAGACGCTTTGAAGAATGTATCCTCTTCCTACAACATTGGACTCGGATATCAATCACTTTTAAATAATACTTCGGGTCTATATAATATTGCTATTGGGTTAAACACGCTTAAAAGTAATACCACATCCAATAGCCAGATTGCTATTGGACAATCTGTAATGGAAAATTTTCTTTCTGGAGATTCAAATGCCTCATTGGGACAGTACAGTTTGAATCAATTAAGTTCTGGAAGCAGGAATACGGGAATGGGATATTATGCAGGCTACAATATGACTTCTGGTAGCGATAATACTTTTTTGGGAGGTAATTCTTTAGCAAATCTTGTAATTGGCAGCAATAATACGGCCGTCGGCAATAATTCTTTAAGAGGTTCAAACAATGCAAGTTATAGTGGCAATACTGCGATTGGTTCTATGGCTGGAGAATATAATCAGGGCAACAACAATGTCTATGTTGGACAACAAAGCGGGCAGAATGCACAAGGGAGCGGGAATTTATTCTTAGGCTATGCCTCGGGATTGAATGAATCCGGGTCGAATAAATTATATATATCAAATAGTTATGGCTCAAATCCATTAATTAAAGGAGAATTTGACAACAAACTTCTTCGAATCAATGTAGGTCCAACAAACTCCGCAAACCAAGGCTATTTCGCCATCGGAGACTTCGATGCTACTTCGCCGATGACCATAGCTCCTGGCTACAGATTAATTGTTCAGGATGGTATTATCACCGAGAAAATCAAAATAGCTTTGAAAGAATCCAGCTTTTGGGCGGATTATGTTTTTGAAGAAGATTACAAATTGAAACCACTACAAGAGGTGGAACATTTTGTAAAGCAGAATAAACATTTGCCCAATGTACCGAGTGCTGCCGAGGTCCTGGAAAATGGTATAGACATCGCGACCATGAACTCCAAACTACTGGAAAAAGTTGAAGAGCTTACATTGTACATTATTGAGCAGGAGAAGGAGGTAAAGAGAACGAAAAAGGAGCTTGAAGAAACAAATGATAGACTAGAGAGATTAGAACGCACTCTTTTCCGCAACTGACATAACCCAAAGTAACCATTCTGAAAATTCATTATTCTAAACGCTTAGTCCTATGAGAATCAATTTTGCCTTCATTATAATTTTATGCGTTTCAAGCATATGTAGTATCGCTCAAAAGAATGTAGGTATTGGAACAAAAGAACCTCATAATTCCGCCGTTTTAGAAATTTCCTCTAATTCACAGGGTGTTCTGGTGCCTAGGTTGAACGAAAAGCAGCGAGTTGAAATAGCACAACCCGCTAAAGGGTTATTGGTATTTCAAATGGATCAGAAATCCGGGTTCTATTTCTTTGATGGAAATAAATGGGAGCCACTAATCTCTGAGACGCAAGCCAAATCGGTAGCTGCCGATCCGAATGATTGGACCATAACAGGTAATTCAGGACTTGGTGCTTCTAATTTTATAGGGACGACGGATGGTGCAGATTTGGTATTTAAAGTAAATAATTCAACTGTTGGAAGATTTGTAAATAATGGTTCCAATTACAACTTACTTTTTGGTGGTGATGGGTCGAATTTGGGAACCAATAATACAGGAAATATTGCAATTGGATCTGAATCATTAAAATCCACTCCGTCTACGGTTGGATCCTACAATGTTGCGGTTGGACATCAATCACAAAAAAACAATCTTGGAACTGGGAACAATACTAGTGTTATTCAACCAAATACTTCAATTGGAAGTTTTTCATTGTTAACTAATACTACAGGCTTTGAAAATGAAGCTTTTGGCTACAACAGTCTTAAATCGAACACAACCGGTTATAGAAATGAGGCCATAGGTACTTTTGCATTGTATGAAAATACAACTGGCTTTTATAATATCGGGCTGGGATATAACGCATTAAATCCCAATAAATCTGGCTATCGAAATATCGGGATTGGTCCAACTACATTGAGAGCTAATGTATCTGGATATAATAACATTGCGATAGGATCAAATGCACAATATTTTAATATGAATGGCTGGGATAATGTTGCGATTGGAATTGACGCACTAAAAAGCTCAGGGACAATATCTGGTTCACTTGTAACCGGCACTACGGGAATTAGAAACAATGTAATTATTGGGAACTATGCAGGCTTAATGGCGAAATCAAGCTACAATACATATATTGGCTATTCTGCGGGTTACTCAAACGTTGATGGTGAAAAAAATGTTTTTATAGGTTACCAGGCGGGATATAGCGAGTTAGGTTCAAATAAGTTGTATATAGCAAATTCCAGTAGTGTAAATCCTCTAGTAAAAGGCGATTTCCTCAATAAGAATCTACTAATAAATGTAGGTCCATCAAACACCGCAACCCAAGGCTATTTCGCAATCGGAGACTTTGATGCTTCTTCACCCATGACAATAGCTCCCGGCTACCGGTTAATCGTTCAGGATGGTATCATCACTGAGAAAATCAAAATAGCCTTGAAAGAGTCAAGCTTTTGGGCGGACTATGTTTTTGACGAGAACTACAAATTGAGACCTCTACATGAAGTCGAACATTTTGTGAAAGAGAACAAACATCTGCCGAACGTACCGAGTGCCGCGGAGGTCCTGGAAAATGGTATAGATATTGCCACCATGAACGCCAGGCTCCTCGAAAAGGTTGAAGAACTTACTTTGTATATCATTGAGCAAGAGAAACGCATCCTTAAACTGGAGGAGGACAGAGGGAAATAAGATTATGATTGATTAAGTAAGCTTCCACTTCTCAGTACGGTCTAAAAGTATCAAATATTCTCATGAGCTATAGATTGAAGGAATACGTTTTCTGTAGCCTCAAATTTTAAGTAGATAAAGAGGTAAATGTTTCTTCTTTTTACTGCTGCCCCCCCAAAAAAAATCTATTGCACCCGTTTTAATTCCTCAGAAGCACCACTATCCCTACTTTCTTTGTTAGTTGTATTTTTACCTAAAGGCAAATTAAGTGTAAGACGGAAAACCGGCCCTTCGGCGTCGAAGTTAAAATAGTAGGCAAGATCACTGTTTGGCAAAGCGGACCTGTTCGGCCACTGCGTTCCTGTGTTGAATACATCGGTTATACTTAAAAGGAGTGAAGCGTCCGAGTAAATTTTCTTTCTTATCCCCAGATCAATCTGGTATCTCCTGATCACATCCAGGGTCCCGTAAATATTGTTGGCGAAATAGGCCGCAGATAGTTCCGCAGAGATTTTTTTCGAGATCATGAAGGTCTGGAATGCAGTTGTCTCAAAGCTTAAACGTGTCCGTCTATATTCTGTTTCCTGAATCCTGAACCGCTGGGAGTTGAAATATGAAATCCCGCTAAGTTGTAAGCTCCACCATCTGTTAAAATTGATCAGTGAATTTAAGCTTATGTTGAGGTTCTTATTTTGAATTCCCTGGATAGGTTTGATTTCGAAAATTCCCAGGTCTGAGTTCACCGTTGGCTGAAAATCTAGTATGGGCGTTTTTTCGAGGTTATACTGGGCAGTAAATGTTAAATTTTTATGGGTGTAAGCCAGTTGAAACTGGTTTGATCGGGAAGGAAGAATTTCCGGATTCCCGGTGGTAAGCGTATTCTGATCAAAAAAGTAGAAGTAAGGGGCCAGAATCAGAAAGCCGGGACGCTGGATTCGGTTTACAATCGAAAAGTTTAATGTGTGACTTTCATCAGGGTGGTAAGAAAAAAAGAGACTTGGGAACAGGTTCCCTACACTTCGGTTAACAATTTCCCCTTCGACAGATGAAGATAGATTCAGGTCATAATACTCATATCGCAACCCTATTTTCGAAGTTATTTTCGCATCAGGCTTCCAGTTCAGATTGATGTAAGCGGCGTATATATCCTCTGATAAGTCAAAGTTATTTTTGAATTGGGAATTATCAGACCATTCGTTGCCGATTAGATTGGAAACATTCACATCGTTTGTAAATCCTGAAAAGGAGGTCTTTGCTCCCATCTCCAGGTTCGCTTTATTATTGAGGTCCATATGGGCATCGGTTTTAAATACAGTAACCTTCACGGGAGTTACAGCATTTGAACGGAATTGATCTTTCCCCGCGAATCCTTCTTCGGTAACTACATAGGAAGTGGGATTTTCCCTGGTGAAGTCAATATAATCCAGATCAAAATTGAGCCTGAAGCTATTAGAAAAAGTTTGTCTGAAGTTCAGGTTATAAAGAATCCTGCTCAATCGGTTTATTTCGTAACTGCTGGTCAAAAGCGATCGATTGAGCGAGTTGTTTTCAATACCGGTTTGAGTGAGAGCATTCATTTTCCAGTCAGATTTCAGAAAAGAAACCAAGGTGCCTAGGGTGCTTTTGGAATTTATCTGATATTCCAGGTTAAAGTCACCGGTTGCCAGCAAAGTGGATGGCTTCCTCTCAATCTCCAGCCTGGAGGATTTTCCAATGGACTCACTCTGTGTTAGAATATTCACCCTTTCAAGATCATAATTGAGGCTTGTATTCAGGAGTGTTTGTACATACAATTTGTTTTTGTGATAGCTAAGGTTTACTGAGTTACTGAATTTGGGTCGTTGCCCAATTCCTATTCCCGGGCTGATATGTCCTTTAAAACCATCCTTGTTTCTGATGGTGGTGATATTTATTACACCCGCAGTGCCTTGAGCGTCGTAATTGGCCGGGGGGGACGTAATTAATTCAATGGTGGCAATCTGATTTGCGGGCATGGCAGATAAGTAGGAGATCAGATCCTGCCGTTCAAGCCGTACAGGTTTATTATCGATCATCAGGAGTACCCCCTGCTTACCAAAAAGGCTGATATCTCCCGATGAAGGATTGATCCGAACGGAAGGTGACCTGGATAAAACTGATAACAGGGAATTACTTTTACTGACAACTGTACCCTCGACATTAACGATTGTCCTGTCAATGCGTTGTTCATAAAATGGCTTACGGGCGGTCACGGTTATTTCTCCCAGAGTTTGTGAATCAGCTCTTAGTGTGAAAGAACCCAAATCAGAAGTTTCTCCGGAAGTCAAATAATTGCCTCTTAATTCCTGAAAACCCAGAGAACTGATTTCGAGAAAAAATGAATCTACGGCTGGAATTTGAACCTCAAAATGTCCATTTTCATTACAGAGGTTACCTGCAAGAAACGAGCTGTCTGGCAGGGATAGCAGGATAATACTTGCGAAAGGCACAGGGTTATTGTTTTCATCGGTTACCTTCCCTTTAATTTGAGTCTGTGCAAAGGAGAACTGGATACTGAAGCAGGAGAGCAGTGCTGTAGTGACAATTAAATTCTTCATCTTAGGTCTGATTTTCAGGCCAAATTAGAGGAGTGGTACTGTACTGGAAAATCGCCGGGACATAGGAGTAGTAGGCTGATTATTAAACAATTAATTATAGCTCGAATCGTTTTTGTTAGGTATTATCCTATTTTTGTCCTTGCTGGGCCCGGGTTTGTCCTGCACCCGGCATTGAAGCAGCTATCCCGCTTATTTTTGTAACTGATTCACGGAAAATATTGAAATTGGATAAACTGCTTTACAGTTATAAATGGCCTTACCGCATTTTACGGCATCTGGCATACTGGTGCTTCTGGCTGGGTTTCTATGGTATTGTTAATAGTCAGTACCATGGTACAGAGTTTTATAAATGGTTATTATTCGAACTCTACACCATGCTTGTGAAGGTACCTTTTGCCTATGGTTTAGCTTACGTTATCTTTCCCACATTTATCCCCAGAAAAAAGTACCTCGGGCTGATCATAGTGGTTTTGTTACTTGCCCTTGTTGGTTTGGTTGCTCTGATGTTTCTATATCAGTTGTTTCCGTTTCCGATGCCCAATGGAGTAGGGGGGTTCAGTACTCCAAAGACACTCTATATGTACACTGATTTGCTTTACATTGCATCACCCGTGGTTCTCATTAAGATGACTCAGGAATATATTGCTCAGCAAAAGAGATCCTCCGAACTCCGGCAGGCCAAAGCAGAAGCAGAAATGAAGCTTCTGAAAAATCAGCTACAGCCACATTTTTTGTTCAATAACCTGAATAATATATACAGCATGGTAGTGACGGGACATGAATACGCTGCCGGGTCTGTACTGAAACTTTCGGAATTACTTAGTTACATGTTATACGGGTCAAACAATGATAAAGTCCTTATTTCTCAGGAGGTCAATTTGCTGAATAATTACCTGGAGCTGGAGAAACTCAGGTACGGAGACCGGCTTTCGCTATCTTTTGAGAACAATCTGGAAAATGAATCTATTATGATAGCACCATTGATCTTTCTCCCGTTTGTTGAGAATGCCTTTAAGCATGGGGTAAGCAAGGATCCTGTACCTGGTTCCTGGATACGCCTGGTTCTGGAAACTAAAAAAGAATGCGTTAACTTTTTCATTGAGAATAAGTTGACAGCAACAGAAGGAACAGATCAGGGAACGGAACTGACCTCCGGCATTGGTCTTACCAATATTCGAAGAAGGCTTGAATTAATTTACCCAAATCAGCATGAACTAACCATTTCGAAGAAAGAGACTTTCTTCGTTCAACTCAGCATCAAATTATGAAATGCGTTATTGTCGAAGACGAATTACCCGCGATTGAAATTCTGAAAAATCATATCAGTCATTATGAGGAATTACATCTGGTGAAGGTTTGTCACACCGCTATGGAAGCATTTGAATACCTTCACAAGAATCCGGCTGATCTGATATTTGTAGATATCCAGATGCCCGGGATTTCGGGTATTCAGCTAATTGAATCCCTTCGGGTACGTCCGGATATCATCCTCACCACCGCTTTCCGGGAGTATGCATTGCAGGGTTATGAACTTGAAGTGGCAGATTATCTGCTGAAGCCTATTTCACTGGAACGATTCTCAAAGTCAATCGGAAAGATTTTCAGAAACAGGTCAATGGACATGAATAAGGTTATTGGCATAAATCAGCCACTGCTGGATGAGCCATTCATTTATGTCAAGATTGATAGAGAATTTCAAAAAATAGAACTGGCTGATCTGCTTTACATTGAGAGTTTACGGAATAACCTGAAGTTTGTAACAGAAAAGGGTATTTACATTGCCGTGATGCCGATATCCCAGATAGAAGCGAAACTTCCGAATTATTTCCTCCGGGTTCACCGGTCTTTTATTATCTCCACCCGGCATATTGATAAATTCAGCAGCACCTATGTGATCATAAAGAATACGCAGATCCCGGTTGGAAACTTTTACAAAATGAATTTTCAGCAGTGGCTTTCAGGAAATATGTAACTAAAGTAACGGAGGCGTTTTGTCCCGGGATATGGGTAATCCATAGCTGATGATAGCTCCTTTGTCCTTTCCTGGGGTTGACCTGCCAACCTAAAGTGTTGATTTATAATTATTCTCACAAGGAACATCTTCAGAAAGCACTAGTAAGTAATGCCGGCAAAACTTAGCAGTATCACAGAAGGCGTTCACGTTTATTTGTTTAATTTTAATCATAAACACATGAAAAAGTTAATTGCAGTAATTAGTCTGTTATCCGTATTTACGTCCTGTTCAAAGAACGATACGCTACACCCGGGCCCCACAGGAGTGCTGGAAAATAAAGAGATTTTTGATCAATACTTAGTGACCAGGGAAGAGAATACCGATCGGATTTTTGAAATTAAAACCATTGAACGGAATTCGGAGCAGCTGAATGTGACCGTATATGGTGAATGTACCAGTAGTTATTATAAAATTATCTGGGATGGCACTGTTATGTTTTCAGATCCGCCTACCGTCAACCTGATGGTGGCTTTGGAAATTCCGGAAGGGATGGTATGTGATATGAGTATGAAAGAGCAAATGTTAACGGTTAATTTGAAGGATTTGCTTAGTGAACAATATGACAGGAGTGATTATGTCATTCATGTGCTGAACGGGAGTAAAATACAGGATAAGACAAGCCATCCTGACGGCAATGTAACCGACAAAAACTGAATATTTAGGCAATGATCTGAGGGGCAGACAGCAGGAGTTGCTCTGCTCCTCAGTTTAACAGAAAAAGATTTATTCATGAGTCTTGTAGAAATTAAGTCCATAATGGATCCGGTTCACAGAGAAAGCATACTCAAAAGAATTTCTCTGCTTAGAAAAGAATTACAGCCCTTATGGGGAGAAATGACCAGCTATCAAATGGTAAAACACTGCCGATTGTTTGAAGCCTGGATTCTTGGCATCGGTAACTGGGATTACAGCATTTCAAGGAGTGGGCCGGAGGAAGCAGCTGAAGCATTAGTTCAGGTTACAGGCAATGACACGCCTCTTCAGAAATTTGCCCCAAGTAGCTCATTCCTGCTCGTTAACGAAAAAGAAGGGAATTTCGAAGGAGAGAAGGAGCTTTGGGTCAGCCATTTAGATAACTATGCAACATTTAAAAACGAGGAATTTGTGCACGATTACTTCGGAAAAATGACTGTGGAACAAATCGGCATCTTTGCCTTTAAGCATACCGATCATCATCTTAGACAATTCGGCATTTAGGAGATCCGATTGACAATAAAATTACGTAAAATTCTATTAACCAAATGAAAACCTCAGCCAGCGTATTACTTACGTGTACAACAGTTCTTTTTTTTCTTTCCTGTACAAAATCAAATGTCCTGTCCGGTAATGTCCTTTCGTTACATGAACTAAGATCATTTACGACTGAACTGGGATCAGAGGTCATCAGAACCTATGAGATAGAGCCCGACCCGTTAGTAAATGATTCAGATTTTATCTCTTACAATCCGGAGGACTTTTCCTTTGAGCTAAGGGCTGATGCAGCTGATCGGCTGGCAGGGAAAGCCGGGTTTCAGAAGCCCATGTCTTTTGCGTTGGTATTAGGAGATTCTGTTGTCTATACCGGATACTTCTGGCCCTCTATATTGTCGAAGAGCTGTAATTGGTTTACGGCTGATCCATACTTTGTTAAATCTCACCGAACACTAAAAATCGAACTTGGTTATCCCGAATCCTATCAGCACGGTATCAAAGATGTACGTGACAATCCGGCATTGAAACAGCATATGAAAGAAACCGGAAGGCTTAGATAGAAGGCCTGCTTTGTACGGGTTTGGAATTATCTTGTCCCTGTAAGTATGCTGTCTGTCCGTTTGAGAAATTTTGAACAAACCTTTCATCTCAACGGAGTGTCAAAGAATAGAATAATATAAAAACAACGAATGAAGAAGCTGACAAGAATAACGTCTTTGCTGGTACTTGCTTTCACCTGGTTTATTTTATGGTCTTGTGACAGATTACAATCTCCCGATCCCACATCTGCAGGAAGATTTGAACTTACCAAATTCATCGACGGATACCAACGCAAAGCAATTTTACATGTACCCGATCAATATGAGATTGATTCTGAAATTCCTTTGCTGGTGTTTCTGCATGGATTTGCGGGCAGTGGAGAGCAGGCAGAAGCCGACTATCATATGTTAGATAAGGCAAGTAAAGAAGGCTTTGCCCTACTTTTTCTGGAAGGAATCTCTTCCGACGGGCCACTTGGACTAAAATCATGGAATGCAGGTCTTTGCTGCGAATACGCCTCAGAAAATGAGATAGACGATGTCAAGTACGTGAAAGAGTTTATTGCAGAAATTGAAAACGATTGGCCTGGACTGGGCACGAAAGGGAGATTTGTAACGGGTATTTCCAACGGGGCTATGATGAGTTACAGGCTGATGATTGACCTGCCCGGTTATTTTAAGGCTGTTGCTGCAGTATCCGGTCCGCTCATGATAACCGATTTTCAGATCAGTAAAACTTTCCCGATACTACACATACATTCCATGAATGATACCAAAGTGCCATTTGAAGGAGGAGTGGGAATTGGGGGTGTGAATTTTCTCCCTTCTCAGAACGGAATAGAATTACTTATGGAGAAGGGAGCATGTAAAATAGGAGGACTAGATGAAAAAGACAGGGGTACATATATTGAAAAAAGCGGCAGATGTACAGAAGGCCAGGATATTAAGATTCTATTGACAAAAGACGGAGGGCATTCCTGGCCAGGAGGAATCAAGGCAAGGCCGGCAGCCGATGAACCTTCAAAAGCATTTATTGCCAATGATGTTATCTGGGATTTTTTTAAACCCTATGTAGATTCGTAGTTCTCCATACAACCACGATTTTCATTCCATTTATTTGGAAAATGAAGGGTTCGCAGTTAGGAGATAGAGGTGTTTAAAGACAGTATACCTACCAGATGATTTAAAAGCTTTGTAGGGATTATTGTGGTATTTAAAACCAAACCATTTTGAGATATAAGTTTTATGAAATCAAACAACTATACCTGTAAGGTATCAAGGAGATGGAATTTGTATGTCTTCGGGTTCGTGTTTTGGCTTTCGGCCTGTTCGCCCAGAATCCAGAAGTCTAATGAGCACTTTGAGGGATTACTTGAGCATCTTCGAAAGAAGGATTTTTATGTTGCCATGTCCTCCTTAAATGCTCAGGCTCACCTGCTTAATGAATTCCAGAAATTGTATATTGATGTTATTCTCACCAATGCCTTCAACAGGAACACTGAATCCAATGAAGGGATAGGTAAGCTTCTGACAATGTGTAACAATTGCCCGGATTCTGTAAAAGTTGAGCTGCTGAAAATTGAAGCTGACAACTATTTCAAAAGTTTCGATTATGGCTCAGCCTACAGAGTCTTAAACAAATTTTCAGAGAAGAATTACACAGGCATTAGTACCGAAGAAAGGGAAGAACTGGTAAATCTGCAGGAGATGATGCGTATTCTCCAAACTAGTCCTCCGCAGATAGCAGAGATTACTCCAAAAGATACGATTCAGATATCATTGGACAAGGCAGGTTTAAAGAACTTATCGGTGTCGTATAATGACAAGAGTTATCGGTTTATATACGACACCGGAGCGAATGTTTCCACAATTACTGCTTCGATGGCCAGAGAACTGAATATAACACCTCTCCCCGGGACCATTCAGTTAGGTACAATAACCGGCCAAATGGTAGAATCACGACTCGGACTGGGACAAAACCTGAAGCTTGGAAAAACCAGACTGTCAAATGTAGTGTTTCTGATTATGGATGATAAGGCACTCTATATTGAGCCCATTGATTACCAAATTAATGGCATTTTAGGATATCCGGTAATCAGTGCATTGGAAAGAATAACCCTTACCGGTAATCAGGAATTAATCGTTAGAGGAGAAGCGGGAAGTGGAATTTCTTTCAATATGGCACTCGATGGGCTTACGCCCTTAATATTCGTTGATAATATGAACTTTACATTTGATACCGGGGCTGAATCTACCATGCTTTATGAGAGGTATTTTCGGGCCTTTGAAAGTGATATACGTGCCAGTTTTCCATCAAAAGAAGTACAATTTGGAGGTGCGGGTGGAGTAATCAGCCTGCCCGCTTACAGTTATAACTGGAAGATAGGCACCGGCAATGAAAGCTTTACTCTTCGCGATATTGACGTTTTGAGTAAAAAAATAAAGCCGGATGAAACGGCATTTGGCAATATTGGTCAGGATTTTACCAATATGTTCAGGAGTTATTCCATTGATTTTAAGGCCATGAAGATAATAATGGATGGGCTGAAGAAATAAACCAACTAAAACATGAAAATACATCATTTAAACTGCCTGGAAATAGAAACGCCGCTGGGGCGGGCGGTAGGTCATTGTTTATTAATTGAAAATAAAGGAGATCTTTTGCTCATTGATGCGGGACTAGGCCTGCAAGAAGTCCGGGAACCGGAAAACACATTAGGGGTTGATTTAGTAGAACTTACAGGTTTCAAGTTAAAAGAAGAACTCACAGCCATAAATCAGATTCGTCAATTGGGATATGATCCTGCCATGGTAAGACACATTATTTGCTCTCACTTAGATCCCGATCACATTGGCGGGCTGGCTGATTTTCCCGACGCGAGGGTTCATGTTTCTTATGAAGAGTACGAAAGTTTCAAAGCGGGCAATGAAAGATATTTGCCTTATCAGTTATCCCATAACAGGAGTTTGAAGGTATATGAACTGGATGACTATGTCTGGTTTGGTTTAGGAGCCAGAAGGCTTGAACTGGATATGGAAATTTACCTTGTTCCTTTGTTTGGTCACACCTCCGGTCATTGCGGTGTAGCTCTTCGATGTGAAACTTACTGGATTTTCTATGTAGGAGATGCGTATTATCTGCGGGCGGAACTTGCACACAGTGGATTGCCGGTGGAGCAGCTTTCACAACTCCGTGCGGTGGATAACGAGCAGCGGATTGATTCACTTGAAAGAATCCGAACTTTGGTAAACGGAAATCATCCGGTGGATATCCGGTATTATGGCTATCACGACCCTGATGAATTCCTAAAGGTTTAGAATCAGAAATCTGTCTAAAACGGAGAGCTTAGAGTTTTGAACAATTCTCACGATATCAAATTAATGAAAGATTTGAAATTACAACCGAAGGTACCCGGTGTGATAGCGATTTATGGAGCATATGGGCATACGGGTAGGTATGTCGTATCTGAATTAAACCGATATGGATACCCGATTATTTTGTGCGGAAGGGATGTGTCTAAATTAGGCATGATGGCTGCACATTTTCCAGGCTCGGACTTCCGTATTGCCACGACGGACAATCCGGATTCCATGGTAAATGCTTTTGGAAATGCAGAGATCATTATAAACTGTGCCGGGCCATTTGAGGACACCGCGGGCCCGATCATTGAATACGCGGTGAAAAACGGCAAGCATTATCTGGACATAAGTGCCGAGCAGAGTTCGGTTCTGAATATGTTCCGGAAATATTCTTCGCAGGAGCTTGGCAGTGTTGTCATACCGGCAGCGGCGTTTTATGGAGGACTTGCGGATTTACTGGCAACACATTTATCAAAGAATTTTGAAACCGCGGATTCCATACATGTTTATACTGTTCTGAATTTCTGGTATCCAACTCATGGAACGAGAGAGACCGGTCGAAGGAATACGGCTGAAAGGTTGATTTTTTCAGAGGGCCAGTTGATCCCCAAAACTGATGTAGATTCATTTAACAAACTCTTCCCTGAACCAATTGGTGAGGTATTGATGGTTTCTTTGCCATTAACCGAAGTAGTGACCATTTCCAGACATATTAAAGTAACCAACGTTCAGGCATTTCTTAGCAAAAACTCGCTCGATGACCTGAAGAATACCTCAAATCCTGAAACACCGGTAATTGAAGATGAGAATGCTTTGGCTCAGTCTTTTTACCTTCAGGTCGAATTACGTGCAGGTCACGGGAAGCGGATAATCGCAGTCAAGGGAAAAGATATCTATGCATTCACCGCTCCCGTTATTCTGGAAATTGTGAGAAGAATGAATTCAAATTACTCCAACCTGACAGGTATCAAAACACTGGGAGAGGCTTTTGATGCCACAGACTTTTTGCACAATCTTGAAAGCAAAGGTGTCATACAAATTTCAGAAACGGTAACAGAATAGGATAGTGCTCAAAAAAAAATTAGGTTATATATTGTACTGTTCGGTACAATATGTAATTTTGCTAAAGAATGGCTGGAAGACCTATAACATTTGATATTGATGAGAGTATACGAAAGGCTACAGAAGTCTTTTGGAGAAAAGGGTATGAAGCGGCTTCAACAGAAGATTTGCTAAATGCTATGGGTATAGGAAAGGGAAGTTTTTATTTGCACTTCAAAGAGGGTAAAAGAGAACTTTATCAGCGTTCGCTCGAATTGTTTTCCAGAAGTGCCATGCAACGCTTTTATCAAAAACTTTCAGAGTCTCAGGATCAGATAACGTTTCTAAAAAGCTTTATACTATCATTGGCCGATAATACGGTCGAGCAAAGAGAAAAGGGCTGTTATCTCGGCAATAGTATTGTTGAAATGTCAACTGTTGATATTAAGATGAAGGAATACGCCGGTTCTTTAATGAAAAGGTTGGAAGAGGCCTTCGAGAAAATTATCACAGAAGCACAGAACAACGGTCGAATTCAGGTGTGTACAGAGGCAGGTATCCTTGCCCGATATCTTATTAATGTAAGAAATGGAATTAATGTATCCATGAGAACCGAAGCTAATAGAGAACATTTAAGGAGTGTATTGGAACTTAGTCTTGAAGTATTAAAATAATTTTTTTAACTAAAATTGTACTATTTGGTACAATATAATCACTTGATTTTATGGATTTACTTGCTGCAATTAACTGGCGTTATGGAACCAAAAGAATGACGGGAAGAAAGATTGAAAAGGAAAATCTCAGTAGTATTCTTGAGGCCATTCGATTGGCTCCGAGTAGCCGCGGTCTTCAGCCGTTTAAGGTACTTGTAATTGAGGATGAAGAAACAAAATTGAAGATAAGAAAAATTGCCGATGATCAGCCTCAGGTGGAAGAGTGTTCCCACTTGCTGGTCTTTGCTGCTGAGACAGGTATTACCGCTCAGGATATTGAGGCCTACATCGAGAATCTGGCAAGGGAGAGAGGAATTTCTGTGTCAAAACTTGAGGGATTAAAGCAAGTTATTTTACGGGATCAGTTAAACCTTGACTCCGAAGCCTACTTCTCCTGGGCTGCAAGGCAAATCTACATCGCTCTGGCGTATGGGCAGCTCATGGCCAATACCTTGAAAATAGATGCTGCGGCTATGGAAGGATTCAACTCGATTGCACTCGATTCGTTCTTAGCTCTGGAAGATCAGGCCTTACGGAGTACCGTCTTACTTGCATTGGGGTATCGGGATGAAGAAAACGATTTTATGCTTAAAATGAAGAAAGTCAGAAAAGGGTGTAATGAAATGTTCCTTTTCATGTAAAACCTAAACGGAGAATGATTCTAATGGATACATTCAGAAAACTGGTGGTCAGTTGAGTTTGAAGGAATAATGAAAAACGATGCATTAGCTTTAAAAAGAGAATTGAATTTTATCTTTCTGTAGCATTAGACACGAGTTTGGTCAGTGTAAATACATTATCCGTACCGGACAAACTTGGATTTCGGCTAACGCAAAGGTTTATCACCTATTTTTACAACATGAAAAAGCACCAAACAGAACCAGATAGTAAACTTAAATTCTGTAAATCAGGATCACTTTCCTCAGGGCCATTCAAACCTGAAACCAATGCCTGAATAAGTGTAGGAATCGCTAACTATGAGTAATATGATTGACAAGGAATTCCTGATAGAGAATTACCAGAGACTGCAGGAGAATTTTGCTGAAGTTATACGCACAATACAGGATGAATTTATCAATAAGGTGCCGGACGGAGGAGGATGGACACCGGCTCAGGTGGTCAAGCATATATGTGCCGCAAACAATGCCAATCTGCTCACAGAAGATGGCCGTGAAGCAAACAGAGATGTGGGGCTAAAAATACCCGAACTGGAAAAGACTTTTATGAATTTCAGTCTAAAGATGAAGTCACCGGATTTTCTGGTGCCCGATTCGGATCCATTGGATAAGGATCAGTGTATCACGAAAATAAGAGAGACTTTCCAGCTTTTGGCAGAGGCTTTATCCTCTGCAAAGCTGGATGAAATCACAGATTCTCTTTTTGAGTCATTAACCAAATGGGAGATTGCAAATTTCTTCATTTTCCACTCCAAAAGACATCTTTTCCAGCTTTCGAATCTAGGCTATTTGCTTAAAGTTGAGCACCGGGTGCGTGTCGCAGAATCTTTTTCCAAGGGTAGATTCACTGAAACCTATGATTATCTGGCACCCGATGTTCACTGGGTGGTAGTAGAGGAAAGTGAGACTACCGGAAAAGAGGAGGTAATAAAGAAATGCGGGCAGGTAGCGGCCTATTTTGAATCAGTAGAAACAGATTTCAAAACTCAGCATATTGTCAGGAGCGAACAAATTGTTGTGGTTAGCGGAACAGCCGAATTTTTCAGAGGCGGCACTTCGATATCTTTTGTTTCTGCCTGCGATATGTATGAATTTGATGATTCAGATCATTTGTCAAAAATCACCTCTTACTGTATTCAAAGAAAAAAAGATTAAAAATCAATTAGTATAGATGATTTAACATCCTGAACGGATGAAACTTAGAATAAACTGAAGGCTTGCTTAGTTAGAACAACGGACTTTATCAAGCAAGTGGCTTAATGATTCCATTTCCTCTTCCGAAACATTGTTCATGACTTCCAGAACAATATCCGGCC
>CBINGY010000052.1:0-30213 GCA_966250325.1 uncultured Cytophagaceae bacterium
TGTTTTCTCAGCTGTTTCTGGAAATTGCAGTAACTGATTTCAATCAGAAAGTAGTATTTAGACAAGGTTCGAACTGTCTACTTACCCTTTCACGGGTTGCGAATTAGCAAACCGGATAATAAAATAACCAACAAAACTGGCAAGCACAGATGCAAACAGAATTCCCATTTTAGTTTGTTCAATGAAGCTTTCAGATTCAAAAGCCAGGCCACTGATAAACAGCGACATGGTAAAACCAATAGCTGCCAGAAAACCTACACCCAGAAGATGGTAGAAATTGGTATTCTCTGGCATAGAAAGCCAGCCGGTTTTTATCAGTACGAGAGATAAGCCAAAAACACCTACTACTTTACCCACCAAAAGACCCAAAAACACACCAAAAAATACCGGGTTCATCAGAGACTCGAGAAAACCGGAGGAAAAGGTAACTCCCGCATTACTAAAAGCGAAAAGCGGCATAATGATAAAAGCTACCAGAGGGTGCATGTTATGTTCAAGACGTTGTAAAGGTGTGGCTGCCTTCTTGGAGTAGCTTCTTATTCGCTCAATGATCTGCAATTGTCTGGGCGTAACAATGGCTATATTATTGGGTTCTTCCTCCTCAAAGGCTGCTGTGAGTTGCTTAAGATGTAAGAGGTACTCCCTCTCTTTAAATCTTACCTCTGCCGGTATGGTCATGGCGGCAAGTACAGCCGCAATGGTGGCATGAACGCCAGACATCAGAAAGGCCAGCCACATGCCCGCTATTCCCACTATTCCGTAGAACAGGGTACTGCGAACGCCGGCAAGATTGGCAACAACCAGAACCGCCATAAAGCCGAAACCTGTTGCCAGATTTACAAAATCAATATGGGAGGTATAAAAGAACGCAATAACCAGTACCGCTCCCAGATCATCTACGATGGCAAGTGCGGTAAGAAATACCTTAAGAGAAAGAGGGACTTTGTCTCCCAAAAGATATAAAACTCCCAGAGCAAAGGCAATGTCTGTAGCCATGGGAATTCCCCATCCATTTGAGCTTTCGCCCGTTTTATTAAAAAATAAATAGATGATGGCTGGCAGCACCATCCCACCGAGGGCAGCGGTCAAAGGCAGCAGGGCTTTTCTTGGATTTCGGAGCTCTCCCGCTACAATCTCCCTTTTGAGTTCAAGACCCACCACAAAGAAAAACACGGCCATAAGTCCGTCATTGATCCAGTGGTGCAGTGATTTTTCAATACTTTTTCCATTAAACGTAAATCCGAATTCGATCTCCCAGAGGTGATGAAAATCTTCGGCCCAGGGAGAGTTAGATAAGAGTAGAGCCAGAATAGCTGATGAGAAAAGAACTATTCCTCCGGTGGTGCTATTATGAATGAAATGTTGGACCGGTTCAATAATCCATCTTTCGATAGCCAACTTATCCGATTTCTGAGAATTCATACGTACTGGTTCCATTAGTTTTGACCCGGAAAACAACTTCTTCCTCCTAACGATTTTTCCGGAATTGGTTTTCAAAATATACCCCAGACGCACTTCGGGGTAACCTTACTTTAATTTAAAAACAGGCAGGGCCCAATAAGTTCAGTATTTTTAAGACATTCTCTTTTTCTAAAAGAAGTTTTCAATCTTTCTCAATGGATGGTAAGGTAAACACAATCATCCTCAAAAGGAATTGAGGGGATTAATTACGCAAGAACTTTTGGGATCACTAAAATGTACCAACTACCGGCCCGTTGACCTATTACCCTGAATAAATGCTCTTTCAAATTTTAGCAATCAGCATTCGCCACTTCTTTTGGATAGACAATTCATTATATTTGCAGAAACCCCATCTATACCTGCTTTTCATTGACAAATGAGTGAGAAAGACCCGAATTACGATCCTTCCAAACAAAAAGAAGTACTGGATGACATGTTTCAGGATTATTTTCTTGAATATGCCTCCTATGTAATCCTTGAGCGTGCGGTACCAGCCTCTGAAGACGGGCTTAAACCTGTTCAAAGGCGTCTTCTTCACGCCCTGAAAGAGATGGATGATGGCCGCTTTAACAAGGTAGCGAATGTGATCGGGGCCACTATGCAGTTTCACCCGCATGGAGATGCATCAATCGGCGATGCGATCGTTACCATCGGGCAGAAAGAACTCCTTCTGGATATTCAGGGGAACTGGGGAGATATACGGACCGGCGATAATGCGGCAGCTCCACGTTACATCGAGGTTCGACTCTCGAAATTTGCCAACGAGGTTCTTTTTAATGAAGATACCACCGAATGGCAGATGAGCTATGATGGCCGGAAAAGAGAACCAGTCACCTTACCAGCCAAATTCCCGATACTGCTGGAAATGGGCGTGGAAGGTATTGCCGTAGGTCTTTCAACCAAGGTGCTACCTCATAATTTTATAGAGCTTTGTCAGGCCAGCATCAAGCACCTGAAAGGGCAGAAATTTACACTTTACCCCGATTTTCTCACAGGGGGCATGATTGACGTAAGCGGGTATAACGACGGTGCCCGTGGTGGAAGAGTGAAAGTACGGGCCCGCATCTCTGAGCTTGACAAGAAAACGCTGAAAATCAGTGAAATACCTTTCGGAACCACCACAGGAGGTCTTATTGATTCGATCATCAAAGCCAATGATACGGGCAAAATAAAAATAAAAAAAGTAGAAGATAATACCGCCAGAGATGTAGAAATACTGGTTCATCTGGCTCCAAATACTTCTACGGATATCACGATAGACGCCCTTTATGCGTTTTCGCAATGCGAGGTATCTGCCTCTCCCAATGCCGTAATTATACGCGATGAAAAGCCGCATTTCGTATCGGTAAGTGATATCCTCAAAGATTCCTGTGAGCAGACCGTACATCTGCTTAAGCGTGAACTGGAGATCAAGAAGTTTGAACTCATGGAGAAGCTGCTTTACAGCTCTCTGGAAAAGATTTTCATCGAAAACCGCATCTACCGGGATATTGAGGAATGTGAAACTTTTGAAGCGGTTATCGACACCATAGACAAAGGTCTGGAGCCCTTCAAAAAGGATTTCTACCGGGAAATCACCAAAGAGGATATTCTGCGGCTCACCGAAATACGCATCAAAAGGATTTCAAAATACGATTCCTTCAAGGCAGACGAACTCATGCGAAAGCTGGAAGAGAGCCTGGAGGAAGTGAATCATCATCTGGCCAATCTCATCGAATTTGCGATCAACTATTTCCAGAGTCTGATCGACAAATATGGCAAAGGGCGTGAGCGTAGAACCGAGATCATGGAATTTGGAGATGTTCAGGCCACGGTGGTTGCTGCAAACAATCAGAAACTCTACGTAGATCGTGAAGGTGGATTTGTGGGCTACGGTATCAAGAAAGAGGAGTACATTATGGACTGCTCAGATATTGATGATATTATCGTCTTCAGAAAAGACGGCACCTACAGTGTGTCAAAAATCCAGGAGAAAAACTTTGTGGGCAAAGACATCATCCACTGCTCGGTTTTCCGAAAGAATGATGAACGAAGAATCTATAATGTAGTTTATCTGGATGGGAAAAGCGGCAAAACCTTTGCCAAGCGTTTCAATGTGACCGGCGTAACCCGTGACAAAGAGTATGACGTAACCAAAGGCACCCCTAAGTCAAAGATTCTGTATTTCAGCGACAACGAAAACGGTGAAGCCGAGGTGGTTACCATCAATTTAACTGCTCAAAGTACCGCCAAGAAAAAGCAGTTTGACTACGATTTCTCTGAAATGCTGATCAAAGGAAGATCTGCACTGGGCAATATGGTCACCAAATATCCGGTTCGGAAGATAGTTCTGAAATCGGCCGGAAAATCCACACTTGGCGGGGTAGATATCTGGTATACGCCAACTCTTGGTAGGCTAAACCGCGATGAGCACGGCGATTACCTGGGTAAATTTGAGGCTGATGACAAGGTACTTGTCATTTATAAAACCGGTGAATATGAATTGACCAATTTTGAACTTACAAACCACTACGATGCACGCCAGGTAATGCACATCACGAGGTTTGAGCCCAAGGGGGTAGTTACTGCGATTTACTATGACGGTGAAAGCCGTATTTTTTATGTAAAGAGATTCCAGATAGAAACCTCAACGCTGGATAAGAAATTCAGTTTTCTCACCGATCATAACCGAACCGAACTGCTGGCGGTTTCCACCGATACCCTCCCAAGAGCTGAACTAAAAATTAAAAAGGACCGGAAATCGCCTACCGAGAAAAAAGAAGTGAAACTGGAAGAACTGGTAGGAGTAAAAGGATGGAAAGCTCTGGGAAACCGTCTTCCTTATATGAAAGTGGAATCTGTAAAATGGCTTGAACCCGAGGTTCCCGAAATTGCCATGCCTTCAGAAGATGATTCAAATGCGGCAGAGGAAGAGGAACTCCCTGAAAATGAACTTTCTGAATCAGAGGAGGATAACAACCAGCCGGAGACTATTGAGGAGGAAGAAGTTTCCTCTGAAAATGAAGGCGAAGACTCTTCGGAAGAACAGGAAGACGATAGCGAGGAAGAAGTTTCCTTTGAAAATGAAGGCGAAGACTCTTCGGAAGAACAGGATGACGACAGCAATGAATCACCTGAAGACTCAGGCGATAACGGAAGCGAACCAGGGTATCAGCAAGAAGATAAAAAGCCAGCCAGAACGAAGCCGAAAAAGGGAGGAAACGAAGATTTGCAGTTGGGTCTTTTCTAGAGATGTTTGCTGTGAAGACCCAAACCGCTTAGGTTTGTTAGTAATTTGAACAAATTCATGGCATTTTTCCGGAAAATCTGGCGGTTTTTGCTCCTGCTTTGCTGGCCGGAAATGGCATGGACTCAGCTCACTATTGACCTGGAAGTACAGGCTCCCCTTCTGGTTGACGATGCCGGTATTTATATGGCCACTGATTTTAATGACTGGCTGCCTGGTGCCAGAGGCTTCGGCTTCCGAAAGATTGATGAAACGCACTATCGGCTTGTACTCGAAGAATATCCGGAAAGCTTTGAATATAAATTTACACAAGGCACCTGGGCTACCACAGAAGGCACACCAGCGGGTCAGGCATTACCCAACAGAACGTATTCTGCATCTGTAGACGGGGATCATATACAGGCGACGATCCTCGGCTGGGAGGAGCGTATTGCGTACACCATTATTGTACGTTCTATCCCGGAGAAAACCCCTCCGGAAAGTAAAATTTACATTGCAGGTAACTTTAATAACTGGAATCCCGGAGATAAAGCCTATCAACTAAAGCAGAATATAGACGGTACCTTTCAGACCAAGGTGTACTCAGACCTGGATCACCTGGAGTTTAAATTCACTCGTGGCAATTGGGAGACCGTAGAAGCCAGACAAAGTGGAAAAGCCCGGCCTAACCGCAGAATTAACAGAGAAACCACCGACAAGGTAGACAACCTGGAGTTTACCGTGGAAGGTTGGGAAGATTTGCACGGCGTATTTTCATTTTATTCCTTCTATGACCTGCTGCTTCTGTTTTCAGTTTTTCAGGGAATCCTGCTCATTCTGGCTATACCCGCTTTGCCAAGCACCAATAAAACCGCCAATCGTTGGCTGATCAGTACAATTGCGGTTTCATCTTTCTCAATCTTTTTCTATCTCCTATCGAATTTCGATTCGGCGGTTCAAAATTCTCCGAAGGTTCTGTTTGTTGGAGATATTGTTCTGTTCCTTTATGCTCCCCTGTTCTTCTTTTATCTGCGGGCTCTTTTGTTTAATGCCTCAAACCTGCCTTCGCGGTGGTGGATGCACTTTGTTCCGTTTCTGGTTCAGTCTCTGGTTTATCTACCTTTTGTGTTGGAATCTGATCAAACCATGCTGAAAAGAATCATGAATCAGGAGGAACTTCTGGTAAATCTTTTTCTGGGCTCGGGCCTGCTGGCTTTCTTTTGGAATGTGTATTACTGGAATCTGTACAGAAAAACGATCAATGTGTACAGAGAACAGTTTAAAACCAACTTCAGCTATGAACAAAACCTGAGCTATCTGCAAACCGTACTGGTGATACAGTTCGTTTGTCTTTTGCTGTGGATGGCTTTTTTCATTATGTTGTTTCTGTCACGCCTTTTGGCAATAGATACCATAAACCTTCAGGAAAGCTTCATTGACCTTATCTGGCTTACCTTTTCTGTGATCACTTACATTCTGGGATACTTTGCTATAAGTCATCCGGAGACGTTTAAGGCCGAAACCGCTCCGGTTTCTATTTTTGACGACATTCTGGAAAGTTCTGTATCCAGCAGTCAGGTGGGTCTGAAATCTGACGAACCGGCGGAAAACCTCATGCCAGTGATTGAAGAACTGGAAAAAAACCTGAAACAAAACAAACCCTATACTAACCCGAAACTTACCCTGAGCGAACTGGCTCATCAGATCAATATACCGCCGCATACACTCTCAAAGGCGATCAATGAACATTACGGAAAGAATTTCTTTGAGTTAATCAACACCTTCCGGATCGAGGAATTCAAGGAATTGATCAGACAGCCGAAATTTCATACTTATACCCTACTCGCTCTGGCCTATGAAGTAGGTTTTAATTCGAAAACAGCCTTCAACCGGGCCTTTAAAAAGATTACCGATAAAACACCGAAAGAGTATTTTGAGGAGGTATTGAAGGAACAAAATCTCTCCTGAGGTAAAAATGCTCCCCGAAGTTCGGAGAGCATTTATTGTTAGGTTTTGATACGGTTTACAAAAAGATTTTTCGTCGTCGGCTTATCTTTATTACCCTGTCATTCTTAAGCCAAATACAGGTAGCATTTGCTCTTTGAATAAATCGAACATTCACTACGGTTTTCCTGTTTGGTCTAACGAACCCACACCCCGTAAGTCGTCTCTCAATAATACCCATTGTAGTAGCCACATATTCATATTCTCCTGATTGCAGATAAACATAGGTGTAGTTCTGATCTGCCTGTAAAAACAAGATTTCTGAGGAATAAACTTCCTTTCTCCCCCCAATTGCGATTATCCTTTCCATTCCCGTATTAGTTACATCCCGCAATCCTGGCCTCAAAAACCTCATTGACTCCAACCTGAAAACCGGGCTCCAGTAGAATCGCCTTACCCGCTTTATACAGCGTTTGAGACCCTGCATTTACATGGGAGTTCAGATAATCAGCAGCACGATAAACCGGGTCTGTTCCTGTAGGAACCTGCAGATTTTGGGGACAAGGACTGTTGTCAACGTTAACAGTAACTGTAGCAGACCCATTGAAATTACCTGCACCGCAAGCTGCAGTGGTGACACTACCTATGTGGTAAACGGTAGTAATTACAGGACTCACCTGTAATCTGAAAGGATTCTGAGTAATGCCTGTGAAATACTGCCCGTTTATCACCACATTAAAGGGAGGTGTGCCTGTAAATAATACTTCCAGCAGTGCCGATTGCCCTTGAATAATCGTTCGACTTCCACTGAGCGTGGCTGTAGCTGGCTGATTAATTGATAATGTGAGTGTGACTACGGAATCACACCCGGCTGCATTTTGAAACGTGCCGGTAAATACACCGGAACTCGTGAGAGTCTGACCATCGAATGTAAAGGATCCACACGCGGTTCGATTTACCGATGTGGAAGAAGGCTGCAGGATGGTGAGGTTTAATATCACCACCGAGTCACAGCCAACAGCATTGACCAGTGTATCGCTGTAGACTCCTGAACTTATCAAAGTTTTTCCGTTAAAATCAAAACTATCACATTTATTTACAGTAAGCTGAGAGCTACTTGGGTTTTTGATAATCAAACCCAAAACCACCACCGAGTCACAGCCAGCGGCATTGGGAACGCTGAAACTGTATGTAGTGGACTGCGTAAAAAGAGAATCATGAAACAAATAAGAGCCGCAGGAAGTAACTGTAGTTTCAGAGAAGGTGGAGGTATTCACAGTAAGATCAAGAACAATCACTGAGTCGCAGCCATTGGCATTTTGAAGGTTATGGAAATATCGGCCCGATTCCTCCAGATTTTGCCCAAAAAAGTCGTAGAAATTACAGGCAGTTTCTATAAGAAATGTGCTATCAGGGGAAAGTATCGTGAGGTTCAAAGTCACTATCGAATCACATCCTGCAGAACTACCGAGTGTATCAATATAAATGCCACTTGAGTTCAAAGAAACTCCATTGAAATCGAAAGGACCACAATTGCTTACGTTAAGGCTAGTTTCTTTTACTTCCAGGATAGTGAGATTTAAAGTGAATATGGAGTCACACCCAAAGGCATTGGTGAGTGTATCTTTATAGATACCACTGGAGCTGAATATATTGCCGTTGTAATTATAAGGGCCACAATGACTAATAGTTATGCTACTGTCTTTGACCGGTAGTATGGTCAGATCTAAAAAGATGATCGAATCACAGCCCAAGGCATTGGTAAGCGTATCAACATATGTACCAGAGGTGGTAAGGAGGGCCCCATTAAAATCGTAGCTGGAGCAAATCACCAAATTCTGATTGTTGATGGAAACATTCGAAGTTAAATTAAGTGTAATAATAGAATCGCAACCCACGGCATTAATGAGCGTATCTACATAAACTCCGGAAGTAGTTATTAGGGTACCGTTAAAATCAAAAGGCTGGCAGGCTGTAATGGAAAGATTACTTACAGAATTACCTTTTACTGCTCCATTTAGGTTGACTATGTCGGTATTTCGGTTGAAAACATTGGGCGTAACAGTTGAATTATCAACTCGGTTTGTAATTACGTTTTGGCCTAATATTTCCTGGAAATCCCAAATGAGTTTTTTATTAAGATCGCCAATTGATTTGTCGCCCAGATGATACTCCAATACTTCCTCAGAGGTGAGCACCCGATCCCATAGGGTAATATCTTCAACCTGCCCCTTAAACTTTGCACCGCCGTCGGGGAAAGCACCCAAAATGATATTTGTATTGCCTGTAAATGCTGATCCTGCTCCCTGTGCTATCAAAAAGCCGTCTTTATAAATTTTCTTTTTATTAGCAGGTTCGGCCAGATCGTACACAAACAAATAGTGGTGCCATTCTGTATCTGCCAGTGCGTCAATTTCCAAATCGGCATTGGTAAAGCCAAAAAATACCTTATTGTCAGCTCTAAAACCTAAATGCATCACTTTATTGGTGTTAATCTCGCTTCCTAATGAAAAGTAAACTTCCTGAACATTGATTCTGTCTCGTTTAACCCAAAAAGATGCGGAAAATGATTTATTGGCAAAATCTGGCCCTGCGTTAGTGAATGTTTCAGTTTTTACCCCATCCGTTTTTAGAACTAAATTACAATCGGATGTATCGGGGTCAAATCTGAAATCTACAGAAACTGTGTATCGTACCAGACTGTCACAACCCAAGGTATTGGTGTAGCGTACATCAAATGTAGAATCTCTGCTGACTTGAATTCCTTCTATTTCAAACGTTTGCCCACCTTTCAATTGAATATTCTGATCGGGTCCGGCTGTAGCACCCACACTATTTCCGAGACTATCTGTAAGTGAAGCGGCGGTTTTTATATTGGTAAGGTTATAAAAGGTATTGTCCACAGAGTTTTTGAATCTGTCTCTTCCTCTTACATCATTAAACTCAAAGTGATGTGTCTTGTTTTGTGCTTTTACTGTGAAATCATTATTGTAAACCGCAAGTACTTCAGCATCGGTAAGGGCTACGTCCTTCCAGATTTGCAGATCTTCCAGAAAACCATTGAAGACCGGGTCATTCATGCTAAATACTCCAAATCTCATATTGGTATTTCCTGTAAAATCATTTTTATTGTTTGCAGTTGAGATTAACAGGCCATCATAGTAAATTTTCATAACACCTGAAGCGGTGTTAGGACTGTTGCGGTCATAGACAAAAGTGTAATGATGCCAGTTATTGTCCGGTGTTCTGAATGCCTCCAAATCATTAGAACCAAATCCAAAAAGTATGTTTCCGTTTTCTCTCCAGCCCAGATGAAGTGCTTTTCGAGCCGCATCTTCTGTGCCAAGTCTAAAAGTGATTTCCAAAGGCCCTGCACCATTTACCACTTTTTTTCTTTTCGCCCACAGGGAAATACTAAAACTTTTGTTTGCGAGATTGGGTCCCCCAGGCACCTGGTCTTTTTTATCTGTCAGGTAAAGTACAGTATTACAGTTTTGTTCAATGGTGTTAAACTTGATAATGAAGTTATGGATACTGTCACATCCCACCGCTGTTAAAAGGGTATCGATAATAACGGTGTCTGCTGTAAAGGTCACACCATTTACAGAAACTGAATCACCAATAATCGCTGCCCGAGAAGAAAATGATACTACTTTTCCTGCAGGATTATCCAAAGAGTCCCTAATGGCTATATTGGTTTGTATGTTTGACAGCGAAATAGTGGTATTGTTTGCACTATTTTTTAGTTCATTTATCCCCCTGATGTCGTTAAATTCGAAATGAACCAGCTTTGATTCGGGCCTTGTATTATTCTGTTGCTTATAAACCAGCAGAATTTCTTCGGGAGTCAAACGGGTATTCCAAATCTGAAAATCTTCCCAAAATCCATTAAAGGCGTTGCTGGCATTTTGAAATGTACCCAATAAAGCCGTCGTATTGCCAATGAAATTTGCATTGGTTTGTCGCTGACTTAATTTTACTCCATCCTTGTATATTTCCTGAATCTTGCTTGCCTCATTATAACTGAAGGCGTAATGATGCCAATTCAAATCTGAAATAGCCGGCATCTCGAAATCATTCCCATAAAAACCTAACAAAATATTTCCATTGGCTCTGAATCCCAGGTGAAGGGCCTTATTAACGCTATTTTCCGATCCTAATCTATAAAATATCTCTTCGCTGTTTGTTCGGGTTCTTTTAAGCCAAACAGCTACAGTAAAACTGCTATTGGCCAAATTGGGGCCATTGCTGATGGTCTCGGCATTGTCATTGGTTTTAAGAAAGGTTTCGCACGCACCTCCTCCGTTGGGTATTCTCGGAGCTGGGTATAAATAGAAAAAGGTTCTTGAAACTAAACAGCCATTGTTATCAAAATTATCAACAATGGGTTCATCAAATAGTCCATAATACTGTCCATTTATCAAAACGCTATCTGTTACAAATAGAGTACTATCGAGTAACGGCGGCAAATTCTGAATTTCCAGTGTATCTGATATTACTGTACAACCGGGAAAAAGAGTTTTTTCAACATGATATGAGCCAATTCCTATTATTTCTACTGAATCGGTCTGTATTACTTCAATCAGTTCTCCATCCTGGAAAAGAAGGTAATCAGAACCAGCCACACCTCCATCGCTTATATGTAGTATCGGGAACTCAGAACAGCTAAAGTTATTGAGTGATATACTCAAAGGATTATTCACCCTCATTGTTATCGAAAACCGCACATCCAAATTGCTGTTATCACTGGAGAATCCAAAAGGATACAACGAGTTTTGCCTGTAAAAGATAAGCTCAGATCCTTGTCTGGTTATTGTAAAAGAATAGGTCTTGCCTGAATCCAAGGGGACAGCGATATTTCCAAAGGAGAAATCTACAGGAGTGTCTGAACCTCCACCATAAGAAACACTTCGGGTAAGAGTGCCAATAACCACTCCCTGATCTTTTATTTCAAGTTTTAGTGTATTGGTGCGGGTGCTGCCGTCATTCACATTAAATGATACTAAAACCCTTAAATTCGACAGATTTCCCGTGATGGTGGCCCTAAATGTCTGTGTTACATTATTCTGTGCAGATGGTATGCTTGAGCCAGTATTTCTGGGCAGGTTGTCAATCGTCACTGCCTCGCAGGATTGAGCATAGCTGATGGTTGAAAATCTGACAATCAATAAAATCGTCAGTATTGAGAACAGAATTTTTTGGGAAAGGTATTGTAAGTTCATTTCAGGAATGGTTAAAGATGATCTGCCTGCATATACTCAAACTCATGAGTTTTCATTTTTCGAGACAAATTTCCCCCACTCTGAAACCGTTTCCCTGCCAAAAAACACAGTTATTCTGCCACCTTATTTGGCCTTAAACCGTAAGGTTTTTAATGCAATTCGATAAAAGAACTTGCTTCTGATGCGATTTTCTGCCAAAGGGCATTTTTTTTCTGCCACTTTGCTTAATAAATTGATTTTAAACAATTTGCATATCCTAAATTTGACCCGATCCTAAACAATGAACATGTCAAAAATTCTACTTTTAATCCTTTTAGGATTTGCAGCAAACGCCCAAATGCTCTCTTCCGATCAAGTTTTTGAAAGATTGAAAACGAAGATTGAAAATGGACAAGACATACGAACTGCCAAGCAGGAAGTGCTCCTTCTACCTATAGTTTACCCCGATTCTTTTTTTATGGTTTTGGAAAAATTAAAGCCTTTGGTAGACAAGCATCCTCAATTAAAATATAAGGCCTGGTACAAGGTATCCATGGCGGGTACATTAGAGAAAAAAGCAAAATACAACGAGGCATTGGCGGCTGGATTGGATGCCTTAAGGGAATTAAACAATTCAGACGAAAAATTACTATTGGCGGATGCACAAAATGTGGTGGGTTTGATACATATGAGGCTGAAAATTAAGCCAGAGCAAGCCCTTGAACATCTTCAAAATGCTTTGGATATCTACACGGAATATCAGGAAGATTTGTACATGGCTCTGGTACATCTAAACAAGAGCAACGTCTATTTACATTTACTTCAAGACAGAGAGTCGATGGCCAAAGAGATTGATCTCTGTAAGAAAATAACAGACAATCTCCCCCCATCTACCATAAAGTCTATGCTCAAAATCGGCATTGGCTCTGGCTACATGTTTACAGGCGAATATACTGATGCCATTACTTATTTTCAGGAAGGTCTGCAAAACGCCGAAAACCTGAGTCCTACGGTAAAAGCGGCAACGTATCAAAATCTGGGTGTAACTCAAAGTTTGGTGGGAGACTATAAAAACGCCAAAGAAAATTTATTGATCGCCATCAATTTAATGGACGAATTAGGCAACACACCACTGATAAGAAGTGCCTTGTTTGCCTTAGGAAAGGCCGCCAAGAGAACCTCTAATTTTGAAGACGCTTCTGATTTTCTCCAAATGGCTTTTGAATGGTCAGATACACTTCTGTTCGAGAATCAAGAGAAATTATCCATTGAAATTGCCGAAAAATATGAAAGTGAATTAAAGGAACAGGAAAATAAAAACCTGCAAACGAAACAAAACGTTCTCTACCTGGGATTGGCCGCTTTATTGGCAATTTTGAGTATTTTAGGTTTTGCCTTCGTAAAAAACAGAAAGAAAAATCAGCTTTTGGCTGCTCAAAAAGATTTACTTCAAAATCAGGAAGCTCAGAAAAGAGAATTTTTCGAAAATATAACCCATGAATTCAGAACACCACTTACTATTATACGAGGCTTGACACAGTCGCTCCAGGAAGAAGTAAGCGAGCAGGAGGATGTTCTGAAACGACTCAAACTAATCGACCAAAACGCAGGTAGAATCTCTCACATGGTAGATGATGTACTTCGTCTGGCTGGAGATAATAAAGCAGATTTTAACCTGCTTAGAACCCGGGTAAATCTTAAGGCCTTTTTCCGAAAAATGCAGGCTATGTATGATTTACTGTTGTCAGAAAAAGGTCAGAAATTAATCTGCACTATCGCCGGGTCAGACCTCACCTTGATGCTTGATGAGCGTAAAATGGATGTTATTTGGTCAAATTTAATCTCCAATGCCATTAAATACAGCCCAGAGGGGGCAAGAATCAGTATCGATCTGAAGTCTAAGGGTGAGCAGGTCAAAATTTCGATTCATAACGAAGGTAGTTTTATTTCGAAAGACAAGTTTGAGTCTATTTTTAAAAGATATCAAAGAGAGAACGAAACACAAACTATCAGCGGTAACGGTATTGGTCTGGCGGCAGTAAAAGAGCTGGTAGAGATACAGGAAGGCCAGATAGCTGTGTCTTCGGGCCAGGCAGAAGGAACCACTTTTACGCTCACATTCCCGGCATATCTCAAAGCAGATTCCCATCTGAGTGACCTGGAGTTTAGTTCAACCAAAGAAAAAACTCAAATACATCAATCGACACGAATTTTGGTGGTGGATGATAACCCCGACCTTCTGTTATTTATGGAGCAGCTGCTTGATCGTGAGGGATATAAGGTATACATGGCCCGGAGCGGATCTGAGGCCTTGAAAATGATGAATGTGGTAAAACCAGACCTTCTGATAACCGACCTGGTTATGCCTGAAATGGATGGTAAAGAACTACTTCTGAAGGCTCGTGAAAATTCAGTTTTCCGAAATTTACCTATCATTTTCCTCACGGCCAGTGCGAATGAAGATACCCGTATTGAGTTATTGGAGATGGGTATTGATGATTTCCTGCGTAAACCTTTTGACAAACGTGAATTACTTGCCCGTATACGGTTTGCATTAGAGAGAAACCGGAGTTCCATTGAGGAACGAAACCAAGTTTTCGAAGGAATTGATTTAGCCGAAAACAACACTTTAGTGCAGAATTTTAAGGATTTCGTCATTAAAAATATTTCTGACCTTCATCTTAATATCCCTGAAATTGCAGAGGCTTTGCATATGACAGAAAGAAGCCTGTACCGTCATATCAAGAGCCAGACAGGTCTAACACCTAACGAACTCATCAAAGAGCTCAGACTTCAGCGGGCCCGGGTACTTCTTGAATTAGGGAAATTTCCGACTATCAAACAGGTAGCTTATGATGTGGGCTTTGAATCTTCAAGCCATTTCGCCCAAATTTTTGAGCGAAGGTTTGGAAAACATCCTTCTGAGTACTTTTGACCTTACCTGGGTAGACACTCAGGCCTTGCAACGGTCATATCATCTGACTGAACAAGCCTCTTACTCCCCTACTTTCACCTCTCTGAACATAAACCCGTTGTCACTTACTCTCAGGGGTTTACCGCTCACCGTATTCACATTTCTCAGAATCACCTCACGGGTCTTTAGATAGGGAAACGACTCGGTGTAGCTTCCATCTTTCATATCAGGATTAAAGTCTGAAAAAACAGACGGCCCTAAATAGTCGGTTGGTGCATTGGAATCATCTATCCGCAGGTTTTCAATGGTAATTTTCTCAGGCATATAACAAGTGTAGCCGAAATTGTGCCTGCCGGTATTATTCCCGATTATGAGATTTACATTTTCAAATTTTCCGTTACCGGGCACAAACAAACAATTGCGAATAATAAACTCGCCCTGCCAGGTGCTTCCGTAATCAGATCGCAGATTAACTAAACGGCTGCTGCGAATGGTACAATTTTCTATTAAAAGTGTACCGCTCCCTATCGCATTAATTCCCATATGCCCGAGCGTTGAATTGCGGATTGTAGCATTTGCTACCCCTTTGTGAGCATCAAAACGGGAGAAAGTGCAATTATCATAGAGCATATTTTTGCAATAATTAGAACCCAGAATACCCCAATAGGTTTTGTCGGTGATATCGTTGGTCTGGCTGCAATTCAGAAAAGAAACATGGAGTGCTCTGCTCACCGATAGATCATAACTACCCATGGATACCGGCTCACCTGCAGAGCCGATAGTTACATAAGTTTTGTGCCCGGTTAACTGGGAGTTTTGAACTTTGACATTTACGCAATCAGAAATTTGCAAAAATCCACCGTAAGGTGCTCCGTGGTCTCCTTCTCCCTGAATGGTATGAACCAGACCATCTACTAAAACATTGGACCGTTGAATGGATATGTTTCTACTGTAATAGGTGTATTTAGATTCTGCCTGATTGGCCTTCGTTACAAATTTACCACCTTTGATAGTTAAAATTTTCTCATCAACAGGTAAGGCCAAAACGCTGGTGAGAGTGTCAAAATCCCAGATTACCGGAGCACTCTGATCTATCTTGCCGAATTTATCAACCAAAAAGATATCAGTTTGCGAAGCTCCCTGATCCTGGTTCGGTCCGAAACGGATGTACTGTTTCACGGTACTATTGGTTACTGTGATAAGACATGTACCGGGTAGATCGACCTCAATTTTTGTTTGATTTCGTTTCAGTTTCGAAATACCGGATAAAGGGAATGGCTTATATGAGGAAGACACCAGAAACACCGGAGCGTTACGATTCTCAACTTCCGTATCATCAATCAGAAAGAACGCTGTTCCGAAATCGGTATCTGTACGAATGACTGCGGTTTGATCTTTGCCACTTAGATAATAGGAAAATCCGGGATCTGCCTTTACCGCCAATCCATGTTCATTTGCCAGATTATGCGTGGCGATAATGGCACCCATGTCATCCGTGGTTCCATCTCCTTTAGCTCCTAAATCGCTGTAATAAACAAAACCCCGGGCTTTGATCACAGTCAAATCAGCAAGAGTTTGACCTTTGGTGGTAAACACTGAAAGTAACAGAATGAAGAATGTAATTTTTCTCATGGAAGAAAATTAGCACGATTTCATATTTGAAAAAAGTGAATGCCAAAAAGCTTCGGGTATTTGACAAATATATCTTTTGAATATTTCTGTATTCTGAACCTCTACCATTTTTCCACAGTTCTAAGTTCCTGCTCTACCTCTTTCCACACCTTTTCCCAATGGAACCAGTTGTCGTTATTGGCATAGAAAAAATTATGATTGTAATGTGTGAGTCGCATATCCTTGTAAAGAGGCCGGGTTATTTTCACCAGTTCATCCCAGTTTTCAAGACCTTTGACCAGATGCTCAATAGCTGTCTTTTTATCAGCTTCATTTCCATAAAGCCGGTATTTTTTCAATGCCACGCCAGCCCGAATTTTCTCTGCCAGATGCAGGCCCAAATACACCCATGCCTTTACATCTGCTACTTCATAATTAAGTGAGGCATTCGAACCCGGTTTTATTGATGTTACCAGACGTAAAGCCTCTCTATTATCACGCTCCAGATCATCGGCAAGCATCAGAGGAGTAATTTTCCCTGAAGCAAATGACCCACGCTTGCCAATAGTTTCCACATAGTCTTTTACTGAGATATACTGAGGGTCTGTAGTGGCATGATCCAGGATTGATTCTACAGAAATGTACTTTACCGTATCTCCCTGTAAACCCAGCATACCTTCTCCATAGAGCGTAAAATCCCAGCGAATGTCATAAAAAGAGGCCAGCCGTAAGGCCGTATTCGAAGAGAGAGAAAGTGCATTCAGGAGATTGGCGGCACTCTGTCCATAGCGTTTGATATATTCCTGCTGAAAGTAGGCATCTGGTGTGGACGGATCGTACAGCAACCTTCCCCAAAGCTTGTAGAATAACCACTGACGCTCAAACGCCCACTTCCAGTCAACGGGCTCGTCAATGGCGGTAAAGTAATCCAACCCCGGAATGTAACACTCTGACCCAATGAAGTCTCCTCCCGAATAAGCGGCCTGTCCGTTCAATGCAATATGATCACGGATAAATTGAGGCACTCCCCATCGCAACGCAAAGAAGTTCTCATTCCGCATCATCCAGGTCACTTTGTAATTGGATGGCAGTGGGTCAAAATACGTATCGCCCAGCTTCCCTCCATGCACTTTGATGAGCCGGGGAGCGGAGTGACCATGCGACCAGTTAAATTTCATTTCCACCCAAATGGGTCCTTCGAACGTGTTACCAAGTCTTTCCATGGCTTCGCGGGTGACCTTCTCCACGTTTTTGCTGGTGCCGCCCTCTGAACCTAGTCCACTCGAAAAAGGAACCCGATGAATCAACTTTACGGGTCTTTTTACCTCACTCATGGCTTTAATAATGACCTCATCCATCCAATCCTGACGCTGCAGTGGCGTCATACCCGCCATGCCTTCACCATGCGAAATTCCAATGCCGTCCAGATCTGGATACTCTTCCAAAACCTGCTTCACACATTCCCGGGTGTACTGTTTGACAAGCTCTGTGGTATCTCCTTCGGTGTAGTAATGAGGATAGTAGTTTTTGCCTTTCAACTGATGAGCATCAGAAAATGATTTACTCACAAAAATGCTCCAGTGTACAATGTAGGTATCCAGAGCTCTTTCCTTGGCCATTCTGAAAAGCTCCTGATAGAAATGCTGCCATTCTTTCAATTCTGTATCTGACCAGGGACTGGCCTCGGGAAAGTTTTTTGGCCTGATCATAAAGGTGTAGGGATGCATGTTCCAAAGACTGATCACATTGAACCGGTTTTCTACCATCATATCCAGAAAAGCTTCCCAGTACTTCAAATCCTTCACGGTTTCGGTGTGTTGTTCCAAAGCCAGACTCGGGCGGTACGTTTCCCAGGGCAAATTGAATTTTATGGCTCTGAACTCCTGATCAGGTTTACCGGCAGAAGACCTGATATTTTTTAGCTCAATACCTTTTCCAAGCTGATCTGAAAGATCAAGCGTGCCATAGATGAGTCCGCGAGAATCTCCCCCTTTTACCTCAATCATATGCTCAGACTTCTGAACCTCAAAGGCTTCGGGTTTTAGGTTAGAGTCAATTGAAAGATTAATCTGAAAGTCAACTTTGGCCGGCGGTTCAGATAATGTATAGCTATTGCGTAATGACTCAGTGAGTTTCTTTTTGGCATATGCCACCTGAGGCGTTCGGGTATCGGCCTGAACAGAAACCAGATTCTGAGACTCGGCAACCAGGGCAAAAAGGAGTAAGCAAAGGGTAAGATGGTATTTCACGAATATGAGGTTGATTCCGAAATTTAAGAACCCCTTTGAAACAGAAAAAACTGTATAGACCAAACCTGTTTTTTCCGGGAAACCCGACCTGAGAACGCCTTATCTTTCATATTTATCAATTCCCGTTCACCTGAAAATAGATGCCGGAGGCCACCACTATCTGTTTGGGTGGAATTATTTCAATGCCCGCAGGTTTCACACAATCACTGTCTATATAAATCTGGCCCGTATAAGAAGGTGGAGGAATAAGCCCTCCCTGCCAGTTAGAAGAAGTATTCCAATCGATGCCCGGGCCAATAAACCGATACGTTAAGTCGGTCAGCGGTAAACTTTCCCGTAACCCTCCAGGCTGAAAAAGGCTTCGCATTCTGGATTTCTGGCCCGTGGTAAACAGGTTCATGCAGGCGTCATCTGAGTAATCCATGTAATTGGCCACCATATCTTCGGTACCACAGGAAATAACGCCGATAGCACATCCGAAATTGGGGCCATCTGAAACCGGCGTGTCAGCCACTTCATCATCTATTCCACAGCCGCCATCTCCCCAGATGTGAATTAAATTTAAATAATGACCCACCTCGTGCGTAGCTGTTCGGCCTAAATGAAATGGCTGGGAAGAAGCACCTGCGAGCCCTGTGGCCCAATATGTAATAACTACACCATCACGATAGTCATTAACACCGGGATAATAGGCAAATCCCAGAAGCCCTCCCGAAAGGTTACAAACCCAAATATTAAGGTACCTGGTATGGTCCCAGCCAGCCTTACCTATGCCATCAATTTTCATATCATTGGAATTTCCGAAACTTGTTCGGGTGGTAACTGTACGGGTAATTCCTGTTGTAGGTTGTCCATTGGGGTCTGTTGGTGCCATAATAAACTGAATTTCTACATCATCTGCCTGCGGCCACGTGGAATTGGCATCAGCATTTTGTCTTCTGAAATCTTCGTTGAGGATATCCAGCTGAGAATGAATACGCTCATCTGAAATATTCTGTTCGGGACTTCCAGAATTATATACAATATGAAATACAACCGGAATTGTAAGCACACCAAGTGCATCAGAGCTTATATGAGATTGATAGATTTCTGCCTGGGCTTCTGCCTGCTTCATTCGGTCCTTGTATTGACTGTTCCCAAGAAGTTCTTGTTCGACTAAACTGACAGTGCCGCATATACGTTGAGCCTTTACCAAGCCAGAAAAAAGCACCAGAACGAAAATAAGACTTTGACGAAAACTATTCATTGTTTCCTGCTTTAGAGCAAGCAAGTTAGAGCCAGGCCGCGGTTATTTGTCTTAAAAATCATCTAATCTTAGGCAACGGCGTGTTTCGGATCCAAAAAAGTGAATCAACTGAATGATTATAAATTACTTAACCAAATTCACCTCTTCGTTATTTTAAAAATTATCATTCATTGGAATCCAGAAACTGTTCTAGAAGTGAAATCACAATAACCTGACTAGATTTACCTTCTTCCAGAGTAGTTATTTCGCCGATGTAGTCGCCATGACCTCCCGGCAGAATAGCCAGTCGTGAATTCGGAAGCATGCGATGTAGAAAAAGTGAATGTTCCGGTAAAATCACATCTTTATCACCCGATAGTATGAGTACGGGAGATTTAATTCCAGACAAGTGATCATCTGAAATATCTTCAAAATCCTGCATACGTTTCGCATCACGGTCATGCATTATTTGCAGGCCGGCGGTATTTCCCGTAACTTCCAAATAAGCTTCTTTAAGCAGTAAGGGCATGTTTTCCAGACTAGCCTGATCCATAAACTCCCAGAACCAATCCGGCATTCCTTTTCTTTTTGCCAACGCAGAGCCGAGAAGAAGTTTTCCGGCCATGTGAGGATGTCTGATAGCCATTTGCAGACAGGTGGTTCCACCGTTGCTGAAACCAAAGAAATCAGCCTTATGGATACCGAGTTTTTGCAGCAGCACCGCCACATCATCCGCGTCCTGCTCGAAACTGAGCTCGGTACCTCTGTCACAAGTGCGTCCGTGAGCCTGCATTTCTACAGCAATGAGCATTCTGGATTTTGCGAGCAAAGGAATTATGCGTCCGAAAGTAGACTGAATGGTAGAGCCGCCGCCATGAATCAGAACTAACGGCTTTCCCTCGCCATAGATTTCGTAATACATGTTGAGACCGTTTACTTCGCAGTTATCAGCCCTGAATGGTAATTGGTTCTCCGACATCCGTTCTGCTAACATTAAATTGTTTATTCTTTCGAAGATAAAGGAAATAGATTCAAGTACCTTTCCATTTCATCAACGCAATGTACCCAACAAAAAAATCGGCCAGATCTCTGAGACCCGACCGAAACTTATTAGGTCAGAAAAATTCAAACATATTTTACTTGGTTTGAAGAATCCTCTGCTTAAGTTCAGGAAAGCGTAATACGGCAGCGATCCATAATACAGCCTGAATGATTGCGGGCATCAGAAAAGACTCCTGATGCTGCAAATGTGTGGCAATAGCCCCACCTAAATAAGCCGCAAGCAGCAGAGTACCCAATACCCCTGTTCTGGGAAACAGAAAAAGAAGCAGGGAGAAAAGCTCTACCACGCCAATCAAACGATAAGTTTCACTACTGAAACCAGCTGCAGCGGCCTGCTCTACCGCCATTTCTGACAGGGTAAGTTTCATAAATGCACTCATAAGCAGCATACTACCTACAAGTGCGGTTAATATCCATCCAATAATTCCAATTGTTTTTTGTGACATCTCTTTTAATTTTTTGATTTCGTTGCAAATCTCCTGGTTAGCACTATACATTTGTTATCTGTTACAAAAAGGATAGTACTTACAAAAAGAATAGTATATGTGCGAACATACCACAGAGAGCTGTGCAAAAGCTAAACTTGCGATACGCGATACGCTGGACGTAGTGGGAGGTAAATGGAAACTGGTGTTGATTTCCTTATTGAGGAGTGGCAAGAAGGGATTTAACGAATTATCCAGGGAGGCTGGGATTTCACCAAGAATTCTCTCCAAAGAGTTACATGAACTTGAAATGCATGGTCTGGTAAGTCGAAAAGTACATGATACCAAACCCATTAGTGTAGAATATGAATTAACGGCTTACAGCGAAACCCTAGGCGAAGTATTGATAGCCCTGGAGAAATGGGGTAATCAGCATCGTCAGAAAATATTTTCAGAGCAGTAAGAATTTCAGTTCTGCGAAGTATAAAAACTTGGTATCCGCAAATGGTGGTGTCTGTTCTGCGAAGCTTAGAAACTTTCAGTTCTGCGAAGTTTAAAACTTCAAAGCGGCGAATAGCGGTCTCCTGTCCGCCAAAATTATCTAAAACATCACTGGCCTAATCAAAGACCACTACCTCGCCGGAAGCATATTCCTAATGGCCGCAATTTTCCAGATACCCTTCTTTTGAACAGCCAGAAACGTGCTCCACATATTTCTAACAGTTCCATCATCATTTTCTATCACATACCGGGCATCGGCTATCGCAACATTTTTATTGGGAAACCTGATTTTATCTACTGCCAAAGTCCTCTTACCTGGGTTAACAGAAGTACTTCTTTTCATGCCTTCTGTTGCCTCCCCTATCCCCATTCGCCATTCCCCGGATGAAACCAACTGATCCACATCGGCCGTCAGAATACTGGAAAGCAAAACCGAATCCTGCTTTTCACGGGCGGATGAATAGCTCGAAATCAGCTCTTCAACAGACTTTTCCCTGCTGCGAGTAAAGCTTTGAGCATGTGTTTGAAGAGAAAGCAAAAGGAAAACAAAGGGTAGATATTGGAACATACAGACGAGGCATTTTAAAAAGTAAAATAAGCATAACTCTTCAAAACACGAAGTAATATTCTTCTTCGCAAACCAAAAAAGATCTTTATTAACTCACCATCAAAGCATAGGCACTATCCCCTCCACTTTCACCTGCCACCCTTCAGGAAAGGCATTTTCTGTAGCTATGAGTGCTAATGCAGCCAAAAAGCCACCATTTCCGGGCAAGTATAGTGTCAAGCGTTGATCCTGAAAATTGTGGCCGTTTTTCAGATAAGTATTCGTGCGGATCGGCATCAGCAAAGCTTCCACGGTTTTCTCTTTTAATCCCAATCGGGCAGCGGTCATGGCTACCATAGGGAAATCCCAACCCCAGGTATCCTGCCATTGCCAATCGGTCCAGATTTTCTCAAAGGTGGCTTTCATCACTTCTTTATTCAGACCTGCGGTTTCCGGCAACATACCATAGGTACCCAACACGCTCGGATGATCGGTCATAAATTTTCCAGTAGTGTATGAATCAGGAGCACTTTCAGCGGCCAGGTAAAGGCCATCCTTCTGAGGCAATTCCGATAAATTTTGAAGTACATCATCCCATTTTACATTACGAGGCAAACCCAACCTTTCATTCCAGGTTTGAGCCATTTCAAGTGCCCAACGCCAATAGGCAAGTTCGTAGGTAGGATTAAAGGTCTGCTGCGGATCAAACCGCTCCTGGGCGGGAATTACTCCAGGCCCCAGAATGTACCTTCCGGTACTGTCTTTCCAGGCAAAATCGGCCATAAATTCCGCCGTTTCCCTTACCATGGCCTCATACTTTTTTAAAGTTTCTCTCTCAGGTTTCTGCCGGTAAAGTAATTCGGCAAACCAAATAGGATGAGGCTGATTCCAAAGCAGATAAGAACCCACCGAAGAAGCCGTCTCCCCGCCCTCATTATCGGTCATTTTTTGCCAGCGAACTCCCTTAAATCCTTGCCTTTTGGCGATATGTTGTGCTCCTCCAAATGCTCTCACATACCAGCTCATTTGCTGCTCCAGCACCTCTTCTCTGCCCCACAGCGGCCAGTGCGTACTATGCCACCAGGGCATTTCCATATGTGGTTTTCCATACCAGCTGTTGTAGGTAAGTCCGGTTTCCTGCGGAAAACTGCTACCTCCGGTATTCACGCGTGTGAGGTACATAGAGAGTATCATCCGACGCTCCACTTCCTTGGCCCTTTCGTCTTTAACACTTCCAAAATCCATCATACCTCCTTCATTCCAGAAAGCTTCCCATGTTTTAGCATGTACTGAACGATTCGTTTCAAAATCTTCTGTATTCTCCGGAATTTCTTTACCGTAGATCACAGAAAATTCCCAGCTTTCGGTGGACTTAGCCGGAACAAAACTTATCGAGGAATAAGAGGAATCGCTCACATGTAGGTCAACATTTGAACCCAACAAAGTATGGTAATCATGCCCCCTAACAGGAGATTGGATAACTATTCCCGCATTTGTGGACAACGATTTACAGACCCCTTCACCATTCCCCAATTCATTTCCTCCATATTTCCAGGTATCAAGAGGCTCAGGATACGCGATTTGCACTTTCAGTCTTCCATGCTTTAAGAGAGGAGATTCTACTTTGACCGAAATTCTATCCTTCCTCTGGTCACAAAATGTAATCACAGTAACCGGTGAGCCTTCTATTTCGTAACTACTAAGAATTTCTCCTCGCCATACATCCATCTCCTGATTTACTACCTGAATATCACTTAGTTGAACCAATGACCCATCCTTCTTGGTGAATTGAAAGCCCACTTTGGCCAGGTGCATACGATGTGGATTTTGTCGAAGGTAATTCCCTGCTTTACCCGCCTCTGTTTCTGCGGGAAACTGCCTCGCATAAGGCACTTTTCTGCCATGAAAGTCAATATAAGCCAAAGTTTCTTCAATCTGATAATTCCTTTCCGCAGAGTCGCTATACCAGCCCCATTCTGATAGTGTACCGAGCGGTATTCCGTTTTCGTAAAAGTTTGGGAACGACTGCAGCCCGGTAATATCCACCGTCATGGCAAACCGCCCGTTACCAACAGTTAAAGAATTGAGTGAGTCGGCCTCGGTAAGCTGTATACGATGACGATCTACCACTTGTTTGCGGTCAATTTTTGAGACCGAGGCACAGGCATAAAGAGTAAGAAGAGCAGGAATGATTATTTTTTTCAATTTGGGTTGTTTTCCGATAAGCAAATAAAACGATTACCGCATTTTGTCTGTCTTCGGCTATCCTTGAGAAGAGAAGATTTCTTTGTCAAAAGTCAATCCATCCCACGGGGCGTACATCTGTAATAAATGTATTGTTTGGTGTACAGTATGCCAAAGGAGGCAGACGGCACCCTAGCGGGTGCGTAGGGCTAAGGTTAAAATTCATACTTTCCTTCTCAGGATCTTCAGCCACCAAAGGAAACCCCTGAGCAGCAGACCTTTCCACGTAATAACCGTACTGATTTTCTCCGGCTACTACAAAATACCCTAATGCCTTTTCCTCTGAATCCTCTTTTAAATGAACATTTCCTGTGATTAAAGGAGGTACAGGGTCAAACAATGTACCTGAAGACGCCCCGGCATTGTCCACCAGTTTGAAATACTCCTGTGCTTCTTTGCTGATACGTAGTTGATTGATCTGTAAAAAATACCTTGAATACGTTGAAAGAGGAACCTCAAAAAGCTTAAGGAGACGCTCTGTTCCGGGCTGAAGCACCTCATCATCAAATAACACACGTTCCCGTATGGTCTGATAATTCCAGCAGTCATTGCTTGTGACACAAGCAAAACCAAAAAAACCTTTGCTATTATCAGGAACGGCCCCTGTGCAGCCGTTAAAAACGGAGGCACATTCGGCCGGATCTTCCCGCACATATTGTTGACCGTTCACGCAAGTAGCACAAATCCTCGCTTTGATAAAAGACGAAAAGGCAAAAAGGTACCTGCGAGACTCAATGTCCTTTACCGGTAACTTTCCATACACTTCAAAATTTGATTTATCGGGCACAAAAGTATCACTGAAAGATTCCACTTTTTCCGCCGCTAACATGAGCTCAGGAATTGATTGGTAAACTTCACCTGTTTTTAATCTTACCTCCAGTTGATACCGATTCCCTGCTTTACCTCTGAAAAGCTCGTCCTTCGTAAAATACCGCAGTGTGCCCTCATCAAATTTATACGTCGCCACAAGGGATTCATTTTCCAAAAGCCTGACCTCTGCATCTCTGATAATTTCCGGAGTAGGCGTATTCCCGTTGTTTGCAGTGAAATTAAGTGTCACCCAGCTTTTTTGCTTTTCAAACACGCCTCCTTCCACTACCAAAAATTTACTGGACTGATCCAGCTTAAATTCAAAGGGCGAAACACACGACCAGCTGCAAAAGATCAAAAAAAGTAAAATTGACTTATTCATTCTATAACCATATTGTAAGAAAGTGAAGGGATCGCAGAGGCAAATACAGATAACCTGTAAGCCTGTACTGAACCTACTTTGTTATTGAAAAATACCGAATAAATGTTTTTACGACTATAGAGATTATAGACATTAAACGCCCAGTTACTTTTGAATTTCCCTTTTTTGCGGGAAGGATTATTGATCATCCAGGAAAAATCCAGTCTGTGGTAGGCGGGTATGCGTTGGTTGTTTCTTAAGGTATAAATAGGAAAAACGCGTCCTTCTAATCTCACCAACCCTTCCGGGGCTGTATATGGTCTTCCGGATGCGTACGTAAATGCAAACGAAAAATGGTGTATGGCTGATTGCTGTATTTTAATATTTGCATTGATAGAATGCGGCCGGTCCACATTTGAAACATACCAATCGCCTTCATTGATCCGGCTCTCATAAACCTGCCCCTGAAATCTGTTATATGAACGACTGTAGGTATAATTGGTATTTAAGACTGTTCCGGGCCAGTTTTTGACCAAGTTAAGCTCCAGACCATACGATTTATTAAGACCCTGCAAAAGCTCTGTCTCAACAAAATCTTTTAAAAGAAAATCACTTCCCAACTTAACCTCTGTAAAGTTTTGTGTTTCACGCAGATAGGCCTCTGCAGACAACTGGAGTCCTCCTCCAGATTTGCTTAGATAATAACCTAAAGACCACATCTGGCTAATTTGTGGACGTAAATGAAGATCTGAGGTTTTCCATCTAGAAATAGGCAGCGGAGTAGTAGTATTGGTCACAATCTGGATGTACTGCCGGGCCACCGTAAAATTTGCTTTGAAAGAAGCTTGGTTTGAAAGTAGGTAAACCAGTGATATTCTCGGCTCCAAACCGCTGTAGGTATGAGAAATACCATTACCTGTAGTTACTTCTTCCAGGTAGGTATCATCACTTCTGATTTTCCCGGGTTCATAACGCCGGTAAACCGAAGGGCCCAGATTATTAAAAACAGAATACCTTAAACCCGCATCCATCTTAAAAAGACTTCCCAGAGAGGTCTGGAAAGAGAAATAAACAGATGACTCAAGAGATCTCTCTGTAGGTAACCTACTGACAGGCAATCCGTTTTGATTATAATTCCCTGGCTGGAGTTCGTTTAGTTGCATTTCCACTCCAGTTTCTACTTGTCTTTCATTTCCCAGATCAAATAAAGTCTCATACCTGACTTTCCGGTTGATCACCTCATTGGATACACGTATTTTCAGTAGTGAATCGGGGCTGGTTACACCTGGTCTGAAACGACTGTTACTTAGCGTGAGATTCCCAAAAAAACGGAGCCCGACCTGATGATTCCAAATGGCTGAGAGATTTGAAATTCCATAGTCAACCTCCGAGCCTTCTGCGGTATTTCCGGCAGAGTTCAGTTTCACACCCACAAATAGTGTATGATCGCGGGTCCCGTAATAGTTAAAATGAATTTTATTTTTTGAGTTCGGACTATATAAGAGTTTAGAAAACAACTCGTTAAAGCCGGCATCAAAATCCTTAAGATTTGGAAACACCTTTAAAAACCGTCCGGTAAAAGAAGATCTTGCCGCCACCGAAATGGCCATTTTGTCAGAAATAATCGGCATGCTAAAGCCCGCTTTCGACGATATAAGGCCAATTCCCGCATTAAATTTTGAAGAGTTAAGGGAGGGTTCAACCGCCTTTAGATCAATCACCGAAGCGATTCGTCCGCCGTATCTGACTGGAATAGAACCCTTATACAGGTCAATGGAACCAATGGCTTCACTCGGAATCACCGAAAATAGCCCAAAAAGATGTGTAGGATTATAGACCGGACAGCCTTCAAACAGAAGAAGGTTTTGATCCACGCTTCCTCCGCGGATATTGAGTCCGTTTGCCCCCTCCCCCACGGAAGTCACGCCGGGGAGCGTCTGCAATCCCCGCTGAATGTCTATTTCTCCCATTAATAGAGGAATTTTCGAAAGTTCTTTGACAGAAACTCTCTGAACTCCCATTTCTATACTTTTTACATTGGTGATCCGGTTTCCTGAAATCTGAACTTCATCCAGCTCTCGGGCTTCAGACTCCATGTGAACCTGAATAAGCGTATCTCCCGCTATCTCAAGTTGAATGATTTTCTCCCTGAAACCAACGTAATTTAATTCAAGAAGGTGAACGCCGGGATGGGTGGGAATCCTCAAAGTATTTCCTTCAACAGGCAATTTTACAAGGGATTTCCGGTCAAAAACGACCCGGATACGTTCGGCACTCACCTCTTCAGGGAGATTTTTAAACTCCACAGAAAGAGTACTTTGTGCCCTTGCAATGTGTATGCCCAGGAATAAAATAGAGCTTTGGACAAGAAGAATTAAAAGGAGACGTGTAAACTTCAATCGTTAATAGGTTAATTGGATATTCAAAAAGTAATCGGCGTAAACAAAATATCTACTCTGCGGTTACGGGCCCTGCCTTCCCAGGTGGTATTATCAAAAGCCGGGGCATCAAATGCGAAATCTTTAAAGCGAATAATCTCCTGCGGAACCTTGAAATGAATAAGCAGGTCAATAACACTCTGACTTCGGCGGCGGCTTAGATACTCATTAAATTCACGTCCACCCACAGGATCTGTATGGCTCATAATGCTTATTTCATAAAACTCCAGATTGGGGATTTTCTGAATGGTCTGCTGCAGGTCACCAGCCTGTTCTTCATCAATATACCAGCTCCCTCCTCCAAAATAGATACTTTTCTGAATCTCTTTCGGCTGCTGGGCGGCAAGTTTAAACAAACATAGAAACAAGACAGGCAGTAAAAACTTTTTCATAGCAGGCGTTGCATTTAACTAATTTACTACTAGCCTGCTAATTATGCAATGAAAGCTAGAAATTTATCGGAGGGGCTGGTGGTAATACATCCAATTGTATAGAGGAACCCCGGAAAAAGTCTACTCCGAAACAGTAGGTCTTCATACCATTGGTAATCACCAGATATGGAGCCTGTATCACCTTGTTATATCTGGAAGCTTGTTCCAGAGTTCGCTGGGTAAGTTTTACATCAGGTGCCTTGCATTCAATCAGCAAATACGGTTTGGCTTCACGGTCGAATACCAGAATATCAGATCGTTTGTCAAGGGTTTCATAAGTTAAGGCACCCTCGAGTTTAATAAGTGAGGCCGGATACCCCAGATGAGAAATAAGAAGATGAACCACATGCTGCCTCACCCACTCCTCCGGAGTAAGTATCAGATATTTTTTTCTGATCACATCAAAAATGGCGGTTTTGCCCTCCAAATCTCTAATTTTGCATTCAAATGAGGGGAGCCTGAGCTCTTGCATTAGATTATTCATCAACCACGAAAGAAAGAAAAACCAATGACAAATAAAGAAGATATCGTAAAAAACTGGCTACCTAGATACACCGGCACACCTCTGGAGGAATTCAAGCCCTACATTCTGCTTACCAATTTCATCAACTACGTAGAAATGTTTGCAGAGCGGTTTGATGTGGAAGTGAAAGGCAGGAACAGAGCCATGCAAACGGCTTCATCAGGTAATATCACCATCATAAATTTCGGGATGGGATCAGCCATGGCAGCTACGGTCATGGATCTGCTCTCGGCTGTAGAGCCTCGTGCAGTTTTGTTTCTGGGAAAATGTGGCGGCCTTAAGCCCATTACCCAACTGGGTGACTTTATTCTCCCGATTGCAGCTATCCGCGGAGAAGGAACCAGTAACGATTACGCCAAGCCCGAAATTCCAGCACTTCCATCGTTTCGTTTACAACGATCGGTCTCTGAAATGATTATCAAACATGAAATGGATTACTGGACAGGCACCATTTACACCACTAACCGCCGGGTATGGGAGCATGACGAACCATTCAAAGAATATTTGAAAGAAATAAGGGCACTGGGAATTGACATGGAAACCGCCACAATTTTCATCGTAGGGTTTGTTAATAGCATTCCACACGGGGCTTTACTGCTGGTTTCTGATAACCCCATGACCCCTGATGGCGTAAAAACTGAAGAAAGTGACAAAAAGGTGACTCAGAATTTCGTGCAGAAGCATCTGGAGATTGGAATTGATGCACTCAACGAACTAGCCGAAAGAGGTGAATCCGTAAAACATTTGCGTTACGAGAGCTAGAAATCCAGGTGACAATTCACCCACTCGTCATCAAAACGGGTTCCGTATTTTTCGTAAAATTCAATGGCAGAGGTGTTCCAGTCCAGCACCTGCCACATCATTCCGGTACAGTTGGTTTCCCTGGCTTTGGCTACGGTGGCATCAAAAAGGGCTTTACCCAGACCTTTGCCACGCATTTCTTCGGTTACTACGATATCTTCCAGATAGAGTCGTTTAACAATACAAATAAAAAAACCGAAAAAAAATACAAAAAATAAAATAAAAAAACCAAAAACATAAGCCAAAAAAAAAACAAAAAA
>CBINGY010000053.1:0-29263 GCA_966250325.1 uncultured Cytophagaceae bacterium
TGATACCATGATGATGGCCAAAAATACGCATTGCACCCTGCTTTTTCGCCCACCGTCCGTTTCCATCCATAATCACGGCCACATGCTGTGGTACGTGGGCTGTGTCAATCTTTTCTTTGGTCACCTATCTGACAATTAAAATACTACTGCCTTAAAAATGACTGCAAAGGTAGTGAAATTGACAGGCAATAAAAATGAGTATGGGGGCTTACTTTTTAGGGTTAGGGCACTTTAACCCATAAAGCACGTAACTAAAAGTGACGCTTGCGTAAAAATAGCGGTCACCGGTCTTGCCATTTGCAGTTCGGGCCATTTCCGGTGTTTGATCCTTTAGTGGGTAAAAATTGACATCAGGATCGCCGGTTTTTCTTCGGGAATAACCCAGCCCATCCAGCAGGTCACGGTTGTTTTTTTGTACATACATCCGTGCTGCGAAATTGAAATTTATATTCCAGTTGTCATTAAGCTGTTTTTTCAAACCGAATCCGTAAATATACAGATTATCAGGGCTATTGCTGGTTTTTTCAGCAGTTTCTGTTGAACCATTTCCATGGAATTTCTTATTTTGTATATATCCCCAGCCCAGGCCGGCAAATAAAGTTGGAGTCCAGCTGGATTTGAAAATGGTGCCGTAGCTTCTGAAATTAAAAAAGTTGTATTCCAGAAGTAAGTCTGCTTCCATAATATTTCCGGTGAAGCTGTAGTCTCTAAGCTTGTTCATGGGGTTATTGCTTAGTTTATCTGAGCCTGCCAGAAAAGCATACGTGGCATCAGCCCGAAGACTAAATCCCCTTGAAAAATTATATCTGGCCATCACATTGGCACCCGGTCTGCTGGTGAGCGGGTTGTAATTTGGGTTAAGATCTCCCCTGTACTGGGTTGCTCCCAATCCTACGCCTCCCTCAAATGTCTGAGAATACGTTGAAAGATAAATCACACTCAGAAGTACTGAAATAAGTCCTTTTTGCACCTTGATTAGTAAATACTTGATACGTAGGGGTTTGCTATAGGCGGTAAAAGTACAAATTTTATCTGGGTACCGGGCATTTGATCTTTTCACTAATAATGTAGCTTACCGTGAATTGAATGGTACCGTAAAGATCATTTCTGCGGGAACCCCCTCTGAGCACACCTAGCGTTGTAGGTTCATATCCTATTTCCCGGATCATTTGATCCAGGGGAGTCCCAGGTGTAGCTACGTTACCTGTTTTTGTGGCATAAATACCGCGAATGTTATCATTAGTAACCCGGTTATCTCCTGTGACAGAGTTAAAAGCTTCGTAAGCTCTGAATGAGAAAATGGCACTTTCAGGATTATAACTGGATAGTTGAGCCTGATCAGGATATGGGCCATATCCCACATCATCCAGGTAATCGCTGAAAGTGTAGCGAATATTGCCTTCAAGAGATAGGTCAATTTTATTATTTACTTTCCATCTCATGCCCAATCCAATAGGTATTACCGGCACCACCAGGGAATAAACCTTTTCAGTGGCATTAGGCAGATTTTGACCAGAGGTGCCCAAATCTCTAAGGTTAACGTCGTACTTCAGTTTTTCTGTACCAAAAACCATGGGCCTTTTGGCTTTAGGCTGATGACTCACCAGTCCGGCTCCAATGGTGAAGTAAGGGGTAAATTTTAGTCGGTCTCTGGACGATGATTTGGCGTAATTTGGAATCAGATTAAAAATTCCACTTAAGGTCATTTCCTTCAGGTCATTCCTGAAATGCAGGTTTCTAAGGTATTGTGCGTCCATCCCGTCTACAAGGACCCCTTTTGAATCGGTAGAATAGCGGTTATCGTTTCCTAACAACCTGATCCAGGAAAACTGAAGCCTCAAGGCACTATTTGGGGTGATATATCGGGTATAATGGCCGTGAATATTCCAGCGTACATTTTTATAGAGAAGAAACTGTGGGTACCTTTTCATATTCATGGTGAGATCACCGGAATAATGCGATGAGCCAAAACCAAGACCCATCGTGGTGTACTGATTCAATATCTGTCTGGGAGTGAAAAGTCCCTGAGCCTTCGTGCCCTGTAAGGCAAAAAGTGTTAAAATCAGAAAGCAACTCGTAATCAGGTATCTGGACTTTGCCATGTTTTGAGTAAAATACGGTAACAAAACGCCTTCAGTTAATTGAATATTGCAGTTCCCGAAATTAACTTTCGCTTTCGTTGGGTGGCGTGATACGGTTACGTACATCTTTACCCCAGCCCAGTTTTTCTCGTAGAGTATCCAGAAAATCCATCCCATCAAGGGTGACTAATCTGGCCTTGAACGATTCCTTTCTGATATGAATCTCAGAATCTACATCACCAATAATTTTGGCACGTGAATCCATCGAAACCAGATAGTTATTACTTCGGCTCTCCACTTTTAACGATATGACACTGTCATTGGAAACCACCATGGGCCTTACAAACAAATTATGCGGACAGATGGGCGTTATGATAAAATTATCAGAATGGGGCATGACCAGCGGTCCTCCACAGCTGAGTGAATAACCTGTAGAGCCTGTGGCCGTGGCTACCATTAATCCATCTGCCCAGTAGGAGTTCAAAAACTCCCCGTTTATATAGGCATGAATGATAATCATCGATGAGGTGTCGGTCTTCGAGATCGCTATCTCATTAAGTGCAAAGTTCGTGCCTGAATCAAATAGCTCTATTTCCGATTCGGCATGCACCATGGTTCTTTCATCCAGGGTATACTCATTTCTGATTACTTTAGATATGGCCGATTTTATACCAGATGGCTGAATTGAAGTAAGAAATCCCAGCCTTCCGAAATTCACTCCCAGAATTGGCTTTTCATGTGCAGCCACCAGTCCTACAGTTTCAAGAAATGTACCATCTCCTCCGAGACTTAATATGAGGTCGGTATCAGAAAGCTTTGATTTGTCCTTGATAATGTGTTCGGTCCTTGGGTTTACCCCGGCTTCTTTCAAGACAATTCTGAATGACTCTGTTATTTGAGCACAAGCCTGATGCTCAGCAAGTTCATCAAAAACCTGCTGCACAAGCTCCTTATCTTCTGCTTTAAATTCTCTGCCGTGTACAGCGATATTCATGAATTATATTTCCAGGTATTTCATAAGCAAACCGTATCTGTCTCTATCAAGAGATATGTCCTCAGGTTCATTATTGAACTGCTCGGTGTAGTACCCGTAGCGTTTCAAGCTGCCAACAGCCGCCCGGGCATCCGTTTTATTTAGCCTTAAAACCAGAAAAATGTATTCAGGGTCACCACCAAGAGGCCGTACCTGGGTAATTTTGAACCCTTCGCTCTCTATAATCCTGCTGATATCGGCGAGACTGTAGTCATTAATGGGAATCTTTAGGCTTAAGAGAGCTCCGCTGCCCTCAAATTCTTTCTCAATTAACTGATTAAAAAGCGTTCCTGATTTCACCACTCCTACAAAATTGTCTGAGTGGTCAAAAACCGGGCATACTTCGATTTTGTTTTTGGCCATGAATTCCATGGCCTTGTAAGCGTGATCCCCTTCATACAGATAGTGATCTATGAAACGCGGCGGAATACCCTCCAGGGGAGTGGTGTCGTTGTAATTCAGCAGGTCCTCTTCATCCAGAATTACAGCCCGGTTGTCTTTGTCAACCATAACCAACTGATTTACCTTTTCAGTTTCCATTAATTCAAGGGCATCAAACACAGTGTCGTCAGTTTTGAGGCTTGGAAAATCGGACTCTATGAAAAGGTTTAATTCCATTAAACAGGTATTTCTAAATTAATTTTCTCCAAAAAAGGAGCCAGAATTTTATTGAACTCTTCAGGCTGTTCCATCATGGGGGCATGGCAGCACTTATCTATAAAGTGAAGCTCGGAGTTGGGAATAAGCCTGTTAAAGTCATGACCTACATGAGGCGGAGTGATGGTATCATTTAGTCCCCAGATAAGTAATGTAGGTACCTTAATCTCCGGAATAACCGCAGCCATATTATTTCGCTGAGCAGATTTAGCAATCTGAACAATATTCATACACTTCGGTATGCTGCTTGTGATTTCAAAACATTCATCAACGAGCTCTTTACTGGCAGTAGCCGGGTCATAGAACGTATATTCTACCCGCTCTTTGATGTAATCGTAGCTCCCGCGTTTCGGAAATGAGCCCCCCATCGTATTTTCAAAAAGTCCCGAACTGCCCGTGAGTACCAATGCCTTCACATTCTCCTGATGAGCCAGCGTGTAAAGTAAGGCAATATGCCCACCGAGAGAATTGCCTAGCAAGGTAAGCTGACTAATATTCTTTTTTGCCACGAAACCCTCAATATACGTAAGTAATCCCTCAAGACTTGCCTGCCTCATGGGCATGTCGTAGATCGGCATTAAGGGGATAATAACCCGATGGTCCCTTTTGAAATTATCTACAACGTCATTAAAGTTACTGAGGGCCCCAAACAAGCCATGAAGAATCAGCAAAACGGGACCTTCACCCGCATCAATGAATTTATATGGTCCGTCTTCTTTTATTTGATATGACATTGTAAGGTCAGTTTGATTCGTATTTGCCTTGCAAAATTCTTATTATTGACTCAATATACAAACGTAAATTGGCAGAAAAGGATTCGTTTCGCTTTATACCAAACTATATTTGTCTAATTGCTTCACCAGTACATCAAAATCTTTCGGGTAGGGTGCTGCTACTTCCAGGAGCTCACCGTTCAGATGCGTCAAAGAAATTCTATGAGCATGTAAAGCTACCCTTTTTATTAATGGAAGTTCGTCGGTATCCATTTTCAGATTAAACTTTCGTTTTAGCGAAGACAGGTAGATGTAATCTCCTCCGTACGTTGGGTCAGAGACAATAGGAGCGTCAAGGCATTGCAAATGGACCCTTATCTGGTGCATTCGCCCGGTGATTGGGTAGCATCTTACCAGGGTGTGACGTTCATAATTTCTCTCTGTGAAGAAAATGGTTTCGGCCAATTTCCCTTTCATCCGGTCAATTCGAACGGCCGTTCCGTCTTTCAAAACGGCAATTGGCAAAAAGACAGAGATGCTGTCAAGGTGATGTACTCCGTTCACCACCGCATGATATTCCTTTTTTATTTCCCGATTTTCAAATTGCATGGCAACATGCCTGTAAGCCGCCGAATTTTTTGCAAGAACCATTATTCCCGAAGTTTCTTTATCGAGCCTGTGACAAAGCTGAATATCGTCATAACACTCCTTGGCCATCTGTTGTATGCTGAGGGCTTTATCGGCCGTACGTTCTGGCAAAGAAGATATAAAAGGCGGTTTATTGATGAAAACAAAATCGTTATCTTCATGAACTACCAGCTCATCAAAGCTTAAGTTTTTAGGAGGTTTTTTGAACTTACTTAGATCCATCGTATTAAATACCTTTTGTAAGCGGGAAAGAGAATCGGGTACCTTTGCCCGGTTTACTGCTTACGGTTATCTGGCTGTTATGGGCGTTTAGAATATGTTTTACTATGGCCAGGCCCAAACCTGTACCGCCGGTATCTCTGCTTCTGCTTTTATCTACCCGGTAGAAGCGTTCGAAGATTCGTCCCAGGTGTTCTTTTTCTATTCCGGGGCCGTCGTCTTCTACGCTTATGAGATAACTTTTCTTTTGCTCTTCGAAATCGACTGTGACTTTGCCATGATCCTTTCCGTATTTAATGGCATTCTCTATGAAGTTTGTGAGCACCTGATAGATGCGTTGAGGATCGGCTACCACCAGACATTCCCCTGTTTTGGGTTCCTTCATTTTCAGTCGGGTATCTCTCTTCTTTGCTTTATCCTCAAGTTGATCAAAGATATCGCGAGTGATACGCACCAGATCCACTATTTCCATCTGCATCTTGAGATCGCCACTCTCCACCTGTGATAAAACCACAAGGTCACGCACCAGGGCATCCAGACCATCAAGACTTTTTGCCGCTTTTTTGAGAAAACGATCGGCCACCTCCGGATCATCTTTGGCACCGTCCAAAAGCGTATGAACAAATCCTTGAGCCGCGAAAATAGGAGTTTTGAGTTCGTGAGAAACATTGGCCAGAAACTCTCGCCTGAACGTTTCCATTCGTTTTAGTTCATCAATTTCTTTTTGTTTCTCATATACATCGTCAGAAATCTCAGAGTTAAGCAGTTTCAGGGGATTCTCACTTTTAAAAAGCGACTTCTTTTTTATGTTGAAGTCTTTTATTTTAAGCTTCTTAACAAAACTATAAATCTGATTTACTTCCTGAAATATGAGTACATCAATCGCATACCAAGTAACCAGAAATGTACTTATGAAGCAACTGGCACCAGCTACCACCAGCATCTCCAGTCTCGTTCCGGGAACGAAATTGAGAAATGTAACCGTTAGTGCGGTTATAAAAAAGGCAAGTATCAGGGCAATCCATCTGGGAGACAGATTCATAAGAAAGCGGCTTTTACAGGCTCAAAGTTGGGGAAATTAAGCGGCCAAACAAAACGGTATCACTCACCGGGATTAAACATATACCCCAGCCCTTTAAGGGTTTTGATTACTTCATCACCGAGTTTTTCCCTTACTTTTCTGATATGGACATCAACGGTTCGCTCTACCACATAGACATCTACACCCCAGATTTTATGTAGAAGGTCTGTTCGGGATAGTACCTTATTCGGGTGGCTGGCCAGTTCAAAAAGCAGTTCAAACTCTTTTTTTGGAAGTACTATTTCTTTGGCCTCTTTAATCACCGAATATTTGTTTCGGTTAATTTCAAGCCCGGCAATTTTGAGAATATCTTCACTGCTACTCTTCTGAAGCTCTTTCCTGAAAAAGGCGTTTATCCGACTCATCAGAGCCCTGGGTTTTATGGGCTTGGTAAGGTAATCGTCTGCACCGGCATCAAAGGCCGCGATTTCGGAGAATTCTTCGGCACGGGCTGTAAGATAGACTATGTGAATTTCCCGCAGCTGTTTATCTGCTTTTATTTGCCTGCCTGCTTCTATTCCATCCATCACCGGCATCATGATATCCATCAGAATAAGATCCGGAGACCAGTTACGGGCCTTTTCTATCCCTTCTTTACCGTTAGCAGCTGTTTCAACCAGATAACCTTCTTTTTGTAAATTGTAGGTCAGAAGCTCAGAGATGTCTTCATCATCATCTACCACCAGGATTTTTCCGGCCATGTTAATGGTTTATTCAAAATTTTCCCAAAGATAATTTCCCAATATTAACTCAATGTTAAATCGCAGGTCTCAGGCAAACTTTCAGCTCAAAGCCGTCATTCAAAATGCTTCTGAAGCCGGTAAGTCTGTTTTTAAAGGAATTTTTAGTTTGAACAACTCGCCCTGCTCGTTTGAAATTAGCAATTCGCTGTCATTTATGAAAGTGATTCCTTCCGTTTGTTTTCTGCCGGTTTTTATACACGCCAGTGGATTGTCAAAGCTAATTTCACCGTTTCTGATTTCAAAAATCAAAACTTTGCCGTAAGTAAGCAAGGCGAAATGATCACCGGAAGGATTGATATCCGCTGCAGTGACTGGTTCATGAAGTATCAGAGAGACCCTGGGTTTCGGGGTGTAATTACCAGGCTTATCCGGAATTACGTACATCTTGGTAAGCTGCTCCTTTTTCTCCCAGCTCTTGGTAAATAGATAAAGTGAGTCATTATGCCAAAAGAATGCCTCGCAATCAAAAAGTTTCAGTTCGCCTTCAGTAAAGGTTTGATCAGCATAACTGAAGGAGATGCTTTCGGTTTTCACCTTGCCCCATTTGTAGATGGTTAAATCTTTTCGTGCATTCAGATTATTGCCAAAATCGCCGATATACACATTTCCCTTTTTGTCGGCAGCTAAATCTTCCCAATCCTTGTTTGCGGCAGATATTTCTACAACATTCAGCAGCGTGCCGTTTTCAGCTATTTCAAAAACCCTTGCCTGCCCTCCGCTATCGTTATGGGTAAAGATTTTTCCTTCCTGAGTTTTCACCAGGCCCGAGCTTTCATTGATCACAGGATTAAGAAACCCTGTTTTCTCAATTTCTTTTTCAGATGCCCAGTTGTTAAATCCGGTGGCGGTATCCTTTTCACAGGAGCACGTCGCTATCTTAAAAGCATAGTAAAGGGCAAGTAGTTTATACTTGATCATTGTCTCGAACGGCCAGTATGTTGAAATAAACGGAGTAATCACATCAAACGTAAATAATCTTTTAAATTTGAAAAAATCATTCCTGTATGGTTAATAAGAACTTACAGTTGCCAGGCTCTGTAAAGCTGGCGGGCACCTTGTTGTGTATGGTGATCATTGTTTTTGGAATGTGGCAGTTAAAGGATGTGCTGGTACCTATTTCGTTTGCCGCAATCCTATCCATCCTGCTTCTACCTATTGCCGTTTTTCTGGAGCGTAAAGGGGTGCATCGCATACTGGCAATTACACTCACCATATTACTGGCATTTGCGGTAATTTCTCTTGTCATCTATCTGATGGTGAATCAGATAAGTACCTTTGATGAGGTCTGGCCAATGATGATAGAAAAAGGATCTGAACTGCTCGAGAGGTTGCAGGCCTTCATCGCCAATAAAATGCATGTGGCCGTGAATGACCAGTTGGATGAAGCCCGTAAATACCTGACCGATTTCCTTAAAAACAGTGGTTCTCTTATCTCGGGCACAGTAAGCGGCACCACCAGTTTTTTGGGAAATCTTTCTTTGATTCCTCTGTACGTTTTTTTAATGCTCCTTTACCGGGATTTATTTCAGGTGTTTTTGTACAAACTATTTAAAGAGGTAGGTCGTCACAAAATTGACGTAGTGGTCAATAAGATTAAAGGTGTTACCCAGAGTTACATGTCAGGCCTGATTCTCGTGATCTTAATTGTGGGTACTTTAAATACGGTTTCGCTTCTTTTACTGGGTATACCTAATGCTGTTTTCTTTGGATTCTTCGCAGCTGTGCTGGTTCTGGTTCCGTATATTGGGGTAGCAATCGGCTCGCTTCTTCCTATAGTTATGGCATTGATTACCAAGGATTCAGCGTGGTATGCGTTAGGAGTGGCAGCCTGCTTTGCTGTAATTCAGTTTCTCGAAGGAAATTTCATTACGCCTTACGTGGTGGGCTCGAAGGTGAGCCTGAACAGCCTTGCTGCTATCGTTTCTCTGATCTTGTTTGGTAACCTCTGGGGGCTCCCGGGTCTGGTACTCGCTTTACCACTTACGGCTGTGATTAAGGTGCTATTTGATAGCATAGAACCGTTGAAGCCCTGGGGCTTTCTTTTGGGTGATGCCGATAATGAGGAAATTGGACAAAAAAGAAAACGGATGGAGACTTAGCTTCTATGAAATTTCAGGATGTCGTCCAGAAATTCCCGATTATTACTCAATCTGGGCACTTTATGCTGCCCTCCTAGCTTACCGCGGCTTTCCATCCATCCATAGAAAGTGCCTTCTTTTACAAAATGAACCACTGGAAGTGTTAAGGCCATATCACCCCGGCGTTTGGCTTCATAATCTGAATTGACACGTTTGAGTGCTTCATCCAGTTCATGAATAAATGCCTGACCATCCGACGGAGTAATATCACATTCGATGATCCATTCATGGCCCCCTTTTTTGTTTCCTTCCATATAGACAGGTCCGGCGGTATAGTCTTTCACTCGCAGGCCTGTAGCACAGCAGGCATCGGTTATTGCTTTTTCTGCATTTTCAATGATCAGCTCTTCACCAAATGCATTGATAAAATGCTTGGTACGTCCAGAAATTTTGATGCGGTAGGGAGATTTGGAGGTAAATCTTACCGTATCTCCGATTTTGTAACGCCATAGGCCTGAATTGGTGGAGATGAGAAGGGCGTAATTCTTATTGAGTTCTACTTCAGAAATGGTGCAGGTTTTTGGGTGATCTGCTTCCAGGTCTTCCATTGCAATGAATTCATAGAAAACTCCGTAATCCAGCATTAGTAACATCTCACCCTGTAAAGAGAGGTCATCCTGAATGCCGAAATAGCCCTCAGACGCGTTGTAGGTTTCCAGATAATTAACATAAGGAGACGGGAAAAACTTGCTTTTAAAAAGCTCCCTGTAGGGTTGGAAATTGACGGCACCATGAACAAAAAGTTCAAATTCCGGCCAGATTTCAAGAAGGTTTTTCTTTCCGCTTCTTTCCAGTATTTGCTCCAGTAACACCACGGTCCATGTAGGAACACCGAGAATCGTAATGAGGTTTTCCCCGGGACAGATTTCTATCATCTTCTCCATTTTTTCGGTCCAGTCATCCAGAAGTGCCACTTCCAGTGGGGGAGTACGAAAATACTCTGCCCATTGGGGTAGGTTTTCCATGATAATTGCCGAAATATCACCTACCTGCGTGGAAGGATTAAACGGGTTTCTCATAAGTGACCCGCCTATTGAGAGGCCTTTTCCCTCAAAGATGCGGGAGTCAGGGTTTTCAGAAAGATAAAGGGTAAGCATATCTTTCCCGCCTTTGTAATGACAGCTGTCCAAAGACTCTTCAGATACCGGGAGAAATTTACTTTTGGCGTTGGTGGTACCTGATGATTTCGAAAATAATTTGATCTGTGAAGGCCACAATATGTTATTCTCTCCCTTGAGAACCCGCTCAATATATGGATACAGGTCTTCATAAGCTACTATTGGAACTTCCCGCTGAAAGTCAACGAGAGATTCAAAATCCGAAAATCCAAATTTCCGGCCATACTCGGTTTTGCGTGCCTTACGAATCAGGTAATCAAATTGTTCCATTTGAGTTTCATGGGGATGAAGTCTGAACTCATCGATACGCTCAATGCGTCTTTTCATGAAAAAGCCCAGTATTTCATTAATCAAGCTCAAAGGAACTGCGGTTTTGTTGGGGTCAAAGAAAATGCATTTCTCCCGTTTTACAAATTACGTGCTCTGTTTGGGTAATCGGTGATGAGTCCGTCTACTCCCATTTCTTTTACCTTTTTCATGTCAGAAATTTCATTGATGGTCCAGGGAATAACCCGGATGCCCATGGAATGAAGTTTCTCAACTCTTTCCTTGGTTACCTGCTTGAAATAGGGGCTCCAAATCTGAGGTTTAAAACCCAGCAGGTTCAGATTGTGGTCAATATCGTTATTATCCCCGGGTTCAATAAGCACCGCCAATGCTGCTGGCTGAAACTCTCCGGCGGATATACGTATAAACCAGTATTTTAATACGTTAAAGTCAAAGCTTTGAAGTACTACTCGCTCAGCCGGAACATACCTGAAAATTTCATCATGAACCAGTTCAGAGAACTCTTCCACCTCAGGCTGAGAAATACCATATTCTTCCTGAGAACTTTTTATTTCAATGTTATACTTAAGATCTTTTACTCCCTTTTTGCTGGCATATTTTTCCACTTTTTTCAATACTTCGCTTAAAAGCGGCTTGTATGCGGCTACCGGCTCCTGTTCGGGGAAACCTGGGTTGCCTCGTTTTCCTACGTCAAATTTTTTAATCTCTGAGTAGGGTAGTTGGTATAGATTAATGTGCTCGTCTTTGGCGAGAGGTGTTCCGTCGGGCTTTGAGCTAATGGCTGTATTAAAAAACGGATCGTGTGAAACCACCACTTTTTTATCGGCAGAAATAACCACGTCAAGTTCTATGATTTGCACGCCAAGATCTACCGCTTTGTAAAAGGACGGAAGTGTGTTTTCGGGGAGAAGTCCGCGGCTTCCACGGTGTCCCTCAATTTCGAACTCTTGTGCCTTAGAGATTAAAGTTGACATCAGTAATGGAATAAACAGGAACTTCAATATACGCTGCATTCAAATTGATTTTGTTCAAAAATAGAGATTCTGATTCTATTTATTGAATAGTTGCCGGAAGGTGGATATTTTTGACCGCAATCTAAAGCGATCTCATGCAAATTAAAGAAATTCTCGGCCTGAAAGCCGATGGGCAAAACATCACAGTGAAAGGATGGGTGCGAACCCGCAGGGGCCAGGCCAATTTGTCTTTTGTGAATTTAAACGATGGTTCCACCATTCAGAATTTGCAGATAGTGGCAGATGCTGCAGCTATATCTGAAGAGATCATAAAAAAGGTAAACTGCGGGGCGTGTATTTCTGCTACGGGTCAACTCGTGGAGTCCGGAGGTAAAGGCCAAAGTGTGGAGCTGATAGCCAATGAAATTGAAATTTATGGAGAAGCAGACGAAACGTTTCCTATTCAGCCGAAAAAGCACAGCCTCGAATTTTTAAGAGAAAAAGCCCACCTCCGTTTTCGTACCAGTACATTTTCGGCGGTTTTCAGAGTGCGTCACATGCTCTCTCATGCAGTGCATCAATTCTTTCATGAAAAGGGATTCTTTTATCTGCACACTCCGATTATTACTGCCTCAGATGCTGAAGGGGCAGGGGAGATGTTTCGTGTGACTACTTTTGACCTCAATAATCTGCCTAAAGATGAGCAGGGCAAGGTGAATTTCAGAGAGGACTTCTTTGAAAGAGAAACCTCGCTTACGGTTTCAGGGCAGCTTGAAGGGGAGCTGGGTGCAATGGCCTTGTCAAGGATTTATACGTTCGGGCCGACTTTCCGGGCAGAAAATTCGAATACGACCCGTCACCTCGCCGAATTTTGGATGATTGAGCCGGAAATGGCCTTCTTTGAGCTTAAGGATAACATGGATCTGGCAGAGGAGTTTGTCAAATATGTGATAAACTACGCAATAGAGCATTGTGGCGAAGATCTCGATTTTCTCAATTCCCGTTTTGAGCAGGAGAATAATCAGAAACCGCAGAATGAGCGAAGTGAGCAAGGTTTGCTTGAGAAATTACGTTTTGTGGTTGACAACGAATTTGCCCGCATTACCTACACAGAAGCCGTAGATATTCTTTTGAATTCTTCTCCTCACAAAAAGAAAAAATTCAAGTTTCCTGTCGAATGGGGTATTGACCTCCAGAGTGAACACGAACGTTATCTGGTGGAGAAACACTTCAATAAGCCCGTTATCCTTACGGATTATCCGAAGCAGATTAAAGCGTTCTATATGAAGCAGAATGACGACGGTAAAACGGTGGCTGCCATGGATGTGCTATTTCCTGGAATAGGTGAAATTATCGGTGGGTCACAGCGGGAGCATCGTCTGGATAAACTGACGGCTCGTATTGAGGAAGTAGGGATAGACCCACAGAACATCTGGTGGTATCTGGAAACGCGAAAATACGGAACCGCTCCTCATGCCGGTTTTGGTCTTGGTTTTGAGAGATTGGTTCAGTTTGTAACAGGAATGGGCAATATTCGTGATGTGATTGCTTTTCCAAGAACTCCCGGAAACGTGGAATTCTGATTAAATTCTTGAGATAATGATTATACCTCTGCTGGTATTTCTGGTTGTTGTTGGATTAAATGTGATTATCAGCGTATATGTGGAACGTAAGGTTTCTGCATTTATGCAAGACAGACTCGGACCTATGGAAGTAGGCAAATGGGGAATTCTTCAACTGGTTGCCGATTTGCTGAAACTTTTTCAAAAGGAGGATATTATTGCTTCCAATGCTGATAAAAGACTGTTTAAGCTTGCACCCAAAGTGATTTTCATGGGAATTTTTGCGGGCTTTGCCGTTATCCCTCTTACGAGTACCCTGCAGGGTTCAGGAGCCGAAACTGGTTTGTTTTTTCTTCTGGCGATTGTGAGCCTTGATATTATTGGGATTCTCATGGCGGGCTGGTCTTCAGGTAATAAATACTCGTTGCTGGGTGCCATGCGATCTGTGGCTCAGATTGTATCCTACGAGGTTCCACTGGGGCTTAGCGTACTTTGTGTGGTAGTGATTTCACAATCTTTGAACCTTCAGGAAATCAGTTATCAGCAAAGTCTTTTTTCCACAGAGCCTAATTATCTTTTCGGCATCAAGGCATTGGGAATTGATGTAAGTCAGATTGGAGGAATACTCACCTGGAATATCCTGAGAAATCCCTTTCTTTTGATTGTCTATGTCCTGTTTTTTGTGACAACTCTTGCAGAAACCAACCGGGCTCCTTTTGACCTACCTGAAGCAGAATCAGAACTGATTGCAGGTTATCACACCGAATACAGTGGCTTCAGATGGGCCTTTATCTTTTTGGCCGAGTATGGAATTATGCTTCTGATGTCGCTATTGGCTGCGATTCTTTTTCTCGGAAGCTGGAGTTCGCCTCTTCCTAATATCGGCTCGCTAAAGTTAGGATTGTGGACATCGGGAGAACCCGGAAGCTGGTCCTCTTATGTTTGGGGTACTTTCTGGATTTTTCTCAAAGCGTATTTCGGAATATTACTCATGATGTGGGTTCGGTGGACCTTACCTCGTTTCCGGATGGATCAACTGATGTATCTTTGCTGGAAGATACTCACACCGGTACTTCTCATTCTACTATTTATTTGTACCCTTTGGAGGGTATTTATGGTCTATTAATCGGATGCCTAAAAACATTTCCAAGGAACTGGAAAAGGAAATTCTCTCCCTGCCAACAAAGGAGAAAGACCGGCATTTACTTCGATTAATTGCGGCAAACAAGCTCTTGAGGGAGCAAATGCAGTTTAATTTGCTGGAGGATGAATCTGACCTGCAATGGAGAAGAGAAGAGATATCGGAAGAAAATAAGGCACATTTAATGGTGAGATATCCGAATGTAGTTTTTCTGACAAAAGCCATAAAAAAACGCAGTGCAGCTATTACCTGGCACCGAAGAGTTACCAAAGATAAGTACGGAGAGGTACAGCTATGGATTCACTGGTTTGAGCTCTTGCTTGAGAATCAGTCGTCTTATATCAATGCCACCTCGAGAAAATCTGATGTCTTGCGATTGTACCTGGTTAAACGGGCACGGCATCTAATTAAACTCACTGAGGCACTCCATGAGGATTATCGCATAGATTTTTTGGCCGGAATAAACAGGATTTTAAAGCTACTCCATACTTTTGAAACGAAATACATGGCAGCATCTCAAAAACTGCCGGTTGAATTTGAGTAATGAATAAACCTCTGCTTGTACTGAAATTTGGTACTTCCGCCATTACAGATTCCTCTGGAAAGCCCGATGATGAGGTAATCGCACGAATCGCTTCCGAAATAAGCGTACTTCATAAAGATCATGCGGTGGTGATTGTTTCCAGTGGTGCTGTGGGGGCCGGGAAAAGTTTCATTCAGAATTATGACGGTACGCTTTCCAAAAGAAAAGCTGCGGCGGCCATCGGCAACCCGCTTCTGATTATTAAGTTTTCTGAGGCTTTTGCCCGTCATGGCATTTACGTGGCCCAGAGCCTCTGCGAACGCTCTCATTTTGCAGACAGAAACCGCTTTCTTCAATTGAAACAAACGTATCAGGAGTTATGGGCAAACCAGATTATTCCGATTGCCAATGAAAATGATGTGATCTCTGACAGAGAGCTTAAGTTTTCTGATAACGATGAACTGGCTACACTTATCGCGGCGGGATTTGGTGCAAAACATCTGTTAATTGCCACCGAAGCAGGTGGTTTGCTCGACAAAAATAAAGAGGTGGTGACTTATATCCCTGTCATTGATGAACAGGTAATGAGTCTGGTAGATACCAGTAAATCTTCTCTGGGTCTCGGTGGAATGTCTTCAAAACTGACCTCTGCCAAATTAGCTACCCGAATGGGTATCAAGGTGAGTATTTTTGGTATTAAAATGTATCAGGGAGGAATACTCGAGGCATTTAACGGTGAATCTGGCAGTACTTTTGAGGCTCAGAAAGAGAGCCTTTCTGCGAGAAACAGGTGGCTTGCCAGCGGAGGTCTTACCACCGCCCAACTCATGCTGGATGACGGAGCTGTAAAGGCGGTGAAATCAAGGAAAAGTCTTCTTGCTGTCGGTGTTACGGATGTAAAAGGTGGGTTTGACGGAGGTGAGGTGGTGGAGCTGGTTGATTTGAATTCGGAGGTAGTTGCGGTGGCCCGATGCAGGGTGGCATCGTCTTCGATAGACCGAACCGTTCAAAATCTGATAATTGCTCATGCAGATGATATTGTCCTGATCTGATATGGAAGAATCACCCATTGTTAATAAGGAAATTCTTCTTGAAATGGTACGTACCCGAATGCCCTTCGGTAAATATAAAGGCACATTTATCTGTGACCTGCCTGTGTCTTATCTGGAGTGGTTTTTGAGGAAGGGTGGCTTTCCGCCCGGGAAACTGGGTATGCTTATGTCAACTACCTACGAAATCAAGCAAAATGGTTTGCAGGAAATCATTGGCCGCCTGAAAAAGATGAAGCCCGGCAACTCCTGAGAATCTGCCGGGCTTCTGTTTAGATTTCGGTTTATTGATTCTGGTTGTCCAGAATAAGTACTTTTCTCTCCCTTTTTACCGGAACATTCTCACTAGTAGGATAATCTGCCTGTTGCTGTTCAGGGATATTTGATTCCTGAGGTGTCTCCAGAAAGATTTCAGGCTCATTCAGTGGCCTTACATGATTTAATTGCTTTTCACATACTTTAAGTTTTGGGATAATTTCCCTGCTCGGTACTCCTTCCCGCATAGCCTGCTGATAATAGGTGACGGCTTCACTCAGTTTCCTCTCCGCCTCTACCCGATAAAGCTGATTAAGAGCCTGACGTTGCAGAATCCGGGCCTGCATGTAGGCCATAATACCCAGATCAGGTTTGTCAGGATCTTTGGGGTTGATCAGCAAAAGACTTTCCAGATTCTGGATGGCCAGCGGATATTGCTTCAGATCGCGATGGATACGATACTTCTGCTGAATGATCATGGCTTTTTTGCTGTCTTCAAGTAAGGAAAGTGTTGTAAAGTCGGAACCCCCGTTGGAACATTCGAGGTAAGCATCCCAATATCTGCCGGCATCAAACAAAGAGCGGGCTCTCTCCAGCTGAGCGTTTGCATGACTGGAATAAGGGAAGGAAAAAAGAAAAAGGCACGTAAGCGGAACGATTAGGTACTTCATGTCAAAAAAATAACGTTACTTAGTTGGATTGAAATGAAGTAAAATCTATCTATAAGCCTTCTATGTTTAAACGATTTCTGATATTAGCTGGCCTTTTGGCCCTTGGTACAACAGTAAACGCCCAGAAGTTTAAAAAATTACCTGAATCAAAAATTTCTGAGTCTTTTCCTGAGAAGCACATCCGGTTTCTGGCTTCAGATGCCCTGCTTGGAAGGAAGACAGGAGAGCCTGGGAATAATGCCGCAGCTGCCTACATCGCAGAGGAATGGAGGAGTTACGGGGTAAAGCCCGCGACCGATAATGGCTTTTATCAGACAATACCTTTTGTAAAACTGACTCAGCCCAAAAATGCTTTTTTGCTGGTTGATGGAGATAAACTGGAAGTTAACAAGGATTTTATCGTTTTAGCCGGTGATGGTGCTTCTCTCAAAAATGTAGAAACCATTTCTGTAGGTTATGGATGGGCTAGTGAGGACGGTACTTACAATGATTACAAGGACAGCGATGTGAAGGGAAAGATCGTAATTGCTCAACTGGGCACTCCCGACACAAAGGCCTTCAGAGAGATGTTTGCCGCCTCGGAAAGAAAGCAAGAACTGGCCAAGCAGGCAGGTGCCGTAGCCTTGATTGAAATTATGACTATTCCGGCACCCTGGGAGGCTATACAAAGTAATTTTTCGGAGAGACTTACCACCGAACATCAGGAATCTTCACTCACGCGGATTCTGATACCCTCCCGTCTGGCCACAAAAATTAGCGGGCAACAAATAGATTTTAATGTTCCCGGGTTACTAACTCAGCCGATGCCTAGCAATAATGTGGCAGGTATCATTGAGGGATCAGATCCGGTCCTGAAAAAGGAGTATGTTATTTTATCTGCTCATTACGATCATATTGGACACAGAGATCCAAAAAGTGCGGAGGATGATTTCATTTTCAATGGGGCACGAGATAATGCCATAGGCGTGGCGGGTTTGATGACTGCCGCTAAAAGCCTGGCCTTGAAACCTCCGAAAAGATCAGTTTTGCTTCTGGCGTTCACCGCCGAGGAAATGGGGCTGCTGGGCAGTAGATACTATGCAGAGAATCCGCTGATACCTCTTAATCAATGCGTTTACAATCTCAATATTGATGGGGCGGGTTACAACGATACCAAAATAATTACGGGATTGGGTATGGAACGCACGGGGGCTTATGCAGAAGTGAAGCAGGCGGTTGAGCAACTTGGGCTTAGACTGGCTGATGACCCGGTTCCTGAGCAGGGATTGTTTGATCGTTCTGATAATGTGAATTTTGCAGCGAAAGGTATTCCTGCACCTACATTTTCTCCGGGTTTTACGGCTTTTGATGAGACACTCATGAGGTTTTATCACAAAGAAGCAGATGAAGTTACCCTGCTTGATTTCGATTATTGTCACCGCTTTGCTCAGGCCTACACCTACGCTGCCCGACTGGTAGCTAACCGTCCTCTTGCCCCGAAATGGCAGGCGGGCGACAAATATGAGGGAGTGAGCAAGCAGCTTTACGGAAATTAGGTAGCTACAGATATTTTTGAATCTTTCCATGATGATTCTTTGAAGAAAGGAAACCTTTTCCTTCGGTGAAAATGTTTAAGGATTGAGTTATTTGTTGCCCATAATTGTTTTTGAGATGATTAAAGCAGGCATCAAAAAACTATCAGAATCAGATTGAACAAAATGGATTGCGTCTCAAAGAATTTGTACTATTTTTATTAAATTCGCAGCCTGTTAATTCGAACCAACCAAACAAAAAGAAAGCATTCATGGCCGATAACGCAAAGCTAATCCTGGATGGCAAAGAGTACGAGTTTCCCACTTTTGAAGGGAGCGAAGGAGAAAAAGCCATTGATATTTCCAAGTTACGATCACAGACCGGTTACATTACCATAGACCCCGGTTATAAAAACACTGGTTCCACTACATCGGCCATTACTTTTCTGGATGGTGAAGAAGGAATTTTACGATACAGAGGGTACTCCATTGAAGAACTTGCAGACAAAGCAGATTTTCTGGGTGTTGCTTATTTGCTGATCTACGGAGATTTACCCACTCAGTCTCAATATGATGAGTTCGTAGGTCAGATTACCCGCCATACAATGGTTAATGAAGATATGCGGAAAATCTTTGATGGTTTTCCTGTTAATGCTCATCCAATGGGTGTTATGTCTTCATTAGTGAGTGCAATGAGCGGGTTCTACCCCGAGTCGTATAACAAAAATGACATGGAGAATATTGATCTCCACATCATACGACTGATGGCTAAATTCCCAACAATAGCTACCTGGTGTTATAAAAAGTCTCAGGGTCATCCGATCAATTATCCACAGAATTCCCTGGATTATTGTTCAAACTTCCTTCAGATGATGTTTGCCTTGCCGGTCGAAAAGTATGAGGTAGATCCCGTGGTGGCGAGTGCCTTGAACAAGCTTTTGATTTTGCATGCAGATCACGAACAAAACTGCTCTACTTCCACAGTTAGACTGGTAGGATCCTCTCAGGCAAATTTGTATTCTTCTGTGTCAGCGGGTATATCCGCCTTATGGGGGCCGCTTCATGGAGGTGCTAATCAGGCAGTAATCGAAATGCTTGAAGCGATTAAAGAAGATGGGGGTGGCGTTGAAAAATACCTGAATAAGGCGAAGGACAAAAATGATCCGTTCCGACTGATGGGATTTGGTCACCGTGTGTATAAGAATTTTGATCCAAGAGCCCGGATCATTAAAAAGGCTGCAGACGAAGTACTATCTGCTCTTGGTGTGAATGACCCTGTTTTGGATATAGCTATGGGTCTGGAGGAGGCCGCTTTGAATGATCCCTATTTTGTGGAAAGAAAACTTTATCCGAACGTTGACTTCTATTCGGGTATAATATACCGGGCACTAGGTATCCCTGTCAATATGTTTACAGTGATGTTTGCAATAGGACGTTTACCTGGCTGGATTGCCCAGTGGCTTGAACTTCGGAATGAAGGGCAGGCTATCGGACGCCCACGCCAGATTTATACAGGCGAAACAATCAGATCCTTTAAACCAATTGGGGAAAGATAATTTATGAGATTGTGAATCAGAGAGAAATTTCAGATTTCTCTCTGATTGCCGGAAAAATAAAAAGGCTCCTGTTTGGGAGCCTTCTTCTTTTTTAGGTATCTAAGGATCGATTAAGTCACTAAACAGCTCTTTTTCTCTATAGATCAATAAATGCATCTCTTTTTGGTCTGCTGATGAATGCATTCATGTTGTTTTTAAGCTTTACTTTATTGTTTCCACCATTCATTTGTACACTATCCACATGTTCAATGTTAACCATATACGATTTGTGGATTCTAAAAAAGGACGTGTATCCGGTAAAAGACTTCTCCATTTCCTTCAAAGTCTTGGAAACAATAATTTGCTCGCCATCTTCGAGCAAAACTTCGGTGTAATTTGCATCTGCCTTAAGTAAGACAATTTCGTTAGGATGTACACGCCTTTTCCCTACTAGTTTGATCGTTGCTTCCATGTAAGGTTGAATAAGTTTAGTAATAGGAGTCTGTAAATCATCAAATGGTTGGAAAGGATGTTAAAATTTGTGAATTTTTCGATGAACTTACTTCAATACCTCTCAGAATGGGAAATCTCCCCTTAAATTATTCTGGTTCCTTTCATCAGATATGAATGGCGTATCATCTATAGTTCTGTATTTTTGAGACCTAATGAAAACCTCTGAACGTGGAAGCCATACTTGACATTAAAAACATTGTAAAGAATTACGCCAATCATCTCGCTCTTGATGATGTGAGCATTACGGTTCCGAAAGGAATGATTTTCGGACTTCTGGGGCCTAATGGTGCGGGTAAAACCTCGCTGATTCGGATAATCAACCAAATCACGGCTCCCGATTCGGGGAGTGTGTGGTTCGATGGGGAACCTCTGGCCGAAAAGCATATTTCTGAAATCGGCTACCTGCCGGAAGAACGCGGATTATACAAAAAAATGAAGGTAGGGGATTTGCTGCTCTATCTTTCCCGATTAAAGGGTTTATCCAGAAGCGAGGCTATGGATAAGCTGAAGGAATGGTTTATTAAATTTGATATAAAGACCTGGTGGGACAGACCCGTGGAAGATCTTTCCAAAGGAATGCAGCAAAAGATTCAGTTTGTGGCTACTGTTCTTCATCAGCCCAAGTTGATTATTCTGGATGAACCTTTCAGCGGTTTTGATCCCATTAATGCCAATATCATCAAAGACGAGATTCTGAGTCTGCGTGATCAGGGAAGTACCATTATCTTCTCCACACACCGTATGGAATCGGTAGAAGAGTTATGCGATCATGTGGCTTTGATTAATAAATCAAGAAAAGTGCTGGATGGCTCCAAAGCTCAATTAAAAGAGCAGTATAAAACGAATAGTTTCAGTGTAGAGTATTCGGGTGAATTAAGCGGTAAACCCGGTATTTTTGAGCTTTTAGGCACTAACCACGTAGCAAATGGTTTTTATAAGGGAACTGTGAAGCTGAACGATGGAGTAAGTATCAACGACCTGATCCGATCCATGATTGATCAGGTGGAATTGAAGTCTTTCCATGAGAATATTCCCTCAATGAACGAAATCTTTATTGCTGCTGTCAACCAAAACTAGAACATCTGAAATGAAAAATATCCTACTAATTATTCAGCGTGAGTACCTAACCCGGGTAAAAAAGAAGAGTTTTATTGTGATGACTATTCTGGCACCGCTCTTAATGATGGCCATGTATGGAGTCATTATCTGGGCGGCCATCAGTGGTACGGAACAAAAAGCCATTGCAGTTGTAGATGATAGCGGTCTTTTCAGGAATAAAATCGGAAATACAGATGAATATCTTTTTGATTATCTGGATCAGAATCTGGATGAGGCAAAGAGTAAATTCAAAGAGAGTGGCAAAGACGCACTGGTTTACATCCCGGAAGATGTAATGGAGAACCCAAAAAGTGTTTTGATTTTTGCAGAAAGAGGTGTGCCCCTGGAGCTTAAAAGCAAGGTGGAAAGTTCAATAGCCAGAGAAATTGAGAACATAAAACTCACGGAAGCGGGTATCACCCGATCTGTTCTGGAAGATGCCAAAGTGAATATCAACTCTGAGACCATCAGTTTATCAGAGGGACAGGAGAAAAAGAGTAGTTCAGCTGCGGCTACCATTATTGGCTTCGTATGTGCATTTCTGATTTATATTTCAGTATTCATTTATGGAGCCCAAGTGATGAGAGGCGTAATGGAGGAAAAAACAAGTCGCATTGTCGAAGTGATTATTTCTTCAGTTAAGCCTTTTCAACTAATGATCGGTAAAATTGTAGGCGTGGCATTGGTGGGTCTCACGCAGTTTTCGCTGTGGATTGTTCTCACTTTGGGATTATTTTCAGTGGCTGGTCAATTCGTGGAAGGGCAGCTTTCCAAAGCCTCCACGATGAATATGGCCCAAACCCAGAATCTTCCTCCTGAGATTGCAGCCCAGATGGCTCAAAATCAGGGTGGGGGACTGCCTTCCGATATTCTTCCGGATATTGTGAATGCTGCAGGAACTCTTCCAATTACCACGATCATAATTTCTTTCCTTCTTTATTTTCTTGGCGGCTACCTGCTGTACAGTGCGTTGTTTGGTGCGGTAGGTTCTGCTGTGGATGCCGAGACGGATACCCAGCAATTTATATTACCCATTACGATTCCGATTATTGCTGCCTTCATTATTGCTCAGTTTGTAATGAGAGATCCCAGCGGCCCCCTGGCTTTCTGGGCGTCTATGATTCCTTTTACATCACCGATTATTATGATGGTGCGTATCCCCTTTGGAGTGCCTGTCTGGCAAATCGCACTTTCTATTTCACTCCTGATAGGCGGATTCGTTTTTACTACCTGGCTGGCGGCACGTATTTATCGTGTAGGAATTTTGATGTACGGAAAAAAGGTAACCTGGAAAGAGCTCTCAAAATGGGTTTTTTACAAGGGATAAAGTAAACTAAAGCTCAAACATAAGGCCGTCATAGCCCAGCTCCATTTTTTCAGGAAGCGTGGCGTTGACGGCCTCATGCATTCCCATTTTGTGTGAAATATGGGTGAAGTAGGTCTTTTCGGCATTGATCTCGCGTGCTATATTGACGGCTTCATCTAACGTAAAATGAGAAATGTGACTATTTCTCTGTAAAGCATCCAGAACCAATACCTTGCTTCCTTTAATTTTTTCCAATTCACTTTCTGCTATGAAGTTGGCGTCGGTAATGTAGGTAAAGTCGCCTATCCTGAACCCCATCACAGGTAACTTGTGATGAAGTACCTGAATAGGTATAAATTTCAAATGATCTATGTAAAAAGGATTTTCCGAGATTTCATTTGTTCTAAGGAGGGGTATTCCGGGATAACGCTCTTCTGAGAAAGCATAGTGATATTCCCTTTTTAACTGCTCCAAAACATTGGGGGCTCCGTATAAATTGAGGTGTTGTTTGCCTTGCAAATAATTAAAGGGGCGTACGTCGTCAAGGCCTGCTGTATGGTCTTTATGTTCGTGAGTATATACCACAGCGTCAAGCGATTTCAGACCGGTTCTGAGCAATTGCTCACGTAAATCAGGACCCGTGTCAATTACTACATGTACGCCTTTGTCTTGTATGAGTACAGATGACCGTAGTCTCTTATCACGAAGATTTGAGGAAGAGCAGACCTCACATTCACAAGTAAGAACAGGCACCCCTGATGAAGTGCCTGTTCCTAATAATGTGATTTTCATAGTAGGTTATGCCTCGGTCAGGTCTTTAACAACTTTGACCAGTAAATCGAAATTAAGCGGTTTCATAAGTACCTCATTGAAGCCCGCGTCTTTGTATTCATCTTCGGTGTAATTGCGGGCGTTACCCGTAATAGCTACTACCGGGATATCTTTGGTAGCATCGTTTTCCCGAATGGCTTGTACACATTCAATACCATCCATCACCGGCATGTTAATGTCAAGTAAAACAATATCAAACGACTCTTTGTCAAGTAGTTGAAGTACTTGTTCGCCATTCTTAACTGCGGTGATTTTGAAGTTTTGAAATTCTAAAATCTTTCTTGCCAGGTTTTGAATAACCGAAGAATCCTCTGCGATAAGTACGTTTTTGGTAGATGACATTTCCTAATTGTTGTTACTGATTCGATGTAAATATAAAAACAGATTAGATACCCTTAATGGCTTCGGCCTATTTTTTCAGGAAAGTAGTTGAAATAGGTTTGCATGGCCCCTGCAAATAATTAGTATTTCATAAATAAGACGAAATATGCCTGGCTTTCTCACTCTGCTTGTGCCGTAAATTTCGGATTCGTATATTGGTAAAAATTTCTGTTAAGCTTGTCAGCTAACAAATACCATATTGTAATTCACCTATTCAGAGAATCACCATTTTCCGGGCAAATTCTTCTTCTTCGACACCTCTCGATGTTTAAAGAAAAGCTGTTTCAGATTGTTATAAAAAAAATCAGAAGGTATTACAGCAGTGCTATAAGTGAAAATTTGCCTCCTCCTTAGGTACGTACTAAACGCAAGCCAATTTGCCCGATAATTACTAACCCTTAGAATAAACTCATTACGACCAACCACTCATTTATGATCAAATCTTTACCAATTTTCGCTTTTCTGTTTTTTGCCATTTTGACGAATACCTTTTCCCAAAGTGCCGTTGGGTTGTCCAAATTTTATACACAAAATGGAAGGCAGGTAACCTTTTTTCTCAACCTCAAATCTTTCTCGAGTGACACCCTACGTGTTATACAGGTTACTGATGATCTGGATGCAGCTTTCGGAGCTGGGAATTACACAGTCTCAGATCTTTCACAGAACGGCCACGTATGTATTAACCCGAACTTTGACGGCTCATCAGATAAGGAATTACTTACTAATTCATCCGGATGTTTTCTGGCACCCGGTGATTCCGTTCAGGTAAGCTTTCTGATAGAAATTACATCTATTACTGATCAAGGTTTTGGATCGGGAATCTATCAAAATCAGGCTCAAGTGGAGGCCGGAAACCTTGGGCCAGGATTTGAATTTAGCGATTTGTCAGATTGGGGTTTATACCCTGATCCGAACAACAATCAAAACCCCGGAGATGCAGGTGAGGATGATCCCACATTGCTGGATATAATGCAAAACCCGGTGATTGGTCTTTCGAAAACCGTATCGTTGAATGGCTCTCTGGCCACATTTAGGTTTTATCTCAAGAATTCAGGAAATCGGGATTTATCAGAAGTTAATATTCTGGATGATTTAGACCAGGTATTCGGTTCGGGAAATTATTCGGTTTCCTCCGCACCTTCTTTTTTTGACGATCCGGGCACATTAATCTTAAATAATTCCTTTAATGGGAGCTCTCAAATGAACCTGATATCTTCCGGTTCATTGGAAATGAATGTAACGGCGGGGATACAGATAATAGTGGAAATTGAAAATGAAATCGATGCGGGTTCAGGAATGGGTGTTTACCAAAACCAGGCCATCGCTTCCGGGTATTCTGCTCTTGGAAAACTAACTCAGGATTTATCAGATGACGGGATTTATCCGGATCCGAATAATAATGGTAATCCGAGGGAAGCGGGAGAGGATGATCCCACCCGATTTGTCAGTGGGCAAGAGCCCGTGCTGGGTGTTGCCAATACGGTAGCTGCGAGAGGTTCAGAGGTTACATTTGATATCTATTTTGAAAATCTTGGCAATGTTTCTCTGCAGGAAATTTCCGCAACAGAAGATCTGAAGGGCGTGTTTGGGGCAGGAAATTTCAATGTAAAGAGCGTAAGTTTTGTTGGAAGCCCTGCAGGTCTTGTGCTTAATTCGTCATTTGATGGGAATTTTGATACAGAACTTTTGAATTTAGAGAGTTCTACCCTGGCTGCAGGAGCGACTGCTCAGGTTTCTATTGTTATAGAAAATATTATTTTATCAACAACCGAATTTGGTTATGGAGAATATGGAAATCAGGTCAAAGCGACTGCAAAAACTCTTTCTGGAACGATAACCTCAGATTTGTCAGATAGTGGCACCAACCCTGATCCAAATAATAATGGTGATCCTACTGAAGCCGGCGAAAACGATGTTACTGAATTTAGCATAAGCCCGAACCCGCAAATTGGTGTTGCTTTGGAGTATGTCTATGAAGTCATTTCCGGAGTCAAAAATGTTAAGCACATCTTTCATGTGAAGAATCTTGGAAATGAGCCATTATCGGCAGTCTCAATTAGCCTGAATTTGAATGCGATGTACGGTACGGGAAACTATCAACGTGTCCAGGCACCTTCTTATATTTCAGGCGGAACATTATTTGTTTACAATAGCTCATTTAACGGAAATACAAACACAACTTTGCTGAATGCTGGTAGTAAATTGGATGTAGGCGAAACCACAACATTCTACATTCAGAACAGAATAAATACCTTATCAGATCAGGGCTCGGGAACTGGAATATACACAAGTCAGGTCTCTGTTACGGCCTCATCTCCCAATTCTGTAACTGTGACTGACCTATCAGACTTTGGCAACAATCCTGATCCCAATTCAAACGGCGTGGCCAATGATGTGGGAGAAGATGATCCTTCCGTAATAAATATTAATGCAGCACCCGCAATCGGGCTTGCTATTAATCCTACTGTGAACGGGAATGTGGTGACATTTGATTACTATCTCGAAAACCTGGGAGATCTTTCTTTCTCAGACCTTTCTTTGACCTCTAACCTTGATAATATATTTGGTGTGGGGAATTATGTGGTTTCGCAGAACCCTGTTTTGTTGGATGATCCAGGTACCATTTCTTTGAATACGGGGTTCTCAGGTGAGACAGGAAATGAAAACTTGCTCCCTGATCCTGCTAGCAGTTTGGCTGCCGGAGAAACAGCACGAATTCAGTTCAAAGTAACGGTTAATAATGTTACAAATTTACAGGGACTCGGTCTTGGAAATTATTCCGTACAAACTACACTTTCCGGAAAGCATGAACTTGGAGCCCGAACTTCTGACATTTCGGATAATGGGACAGATCCTGACACGAATGGGAATAATAATGCGAATGAAAATGGAGAAAATGATAAATCAACCTTCAGCTTATCAAATTTTCCGGTTCTCGGGATATCTCAATCTACCAGTGTTGCAGGGAAAGAAATAACATTTGACTTGTATGTTGAAAATTTTGGTAGTCTCACCAGTAGTGGGATATCCATTATTGAGGACCTTACAGGTACATTGGGCGAGGGGGCATATTCGATTGTTTCTCCTCCTGAATTTATAGTAAATCCAGGTACATTGAACCTTAACCCTAATTTTGATGGAGAGAATGATGTAGATTTATTATTGCCCTCATCAACTCTTGCCAGCTCCAATACTGCCCAAATAAGGTTCAAAGTTCTTGTTTCTGAGCTAATAAATTTAGGTAACGGAAAGGGTGTTTATTCTTCGCAAGCTGTTGTAAAAGGTTTAGGTGGAGGTAGTTTGACAATGTCCGATCGGTCAGACGACGGAGTAAATCCAGATCCGGATAATAATGACGATCCAACGGGTGTGAATGAAAATGATCCCAATGTGATTCAGGTATCGAGGTTTAAAATTGGGCTAGCCAGAAATTCTGCAGTGGTAGGAAGTAATATAACTTACACGATTACTATTGAAAATCTTGGAGATTTGGAGGCTACTTCATTAACAATTAATGAGCAATTATTATCAGTATTTGGTTTTGGGAATTACAGTATTTCCTCTCCACTAACCAAACTAACGGGACCAAATACTTTCCAGCTAAACACAAGTTTTGACGGTTTGTTCTCTCCGTCGGTTGTAATTAGCGGTAGTCTTAAACCCGGAGAAAAAGCTGTGTTATCCTATAGGGTTAATGTGACAAATGTGACCAATCAAGGAAGTGGTTTTGGGGTTTACAATACTCAAACCACTATTAATGGCTCAACAGCGGAAGGGCTCACAACTACCGATCTCTCGGATTTTGGTGCTATCACAGATTCAAATGGGAATGGAGAACCAAATGAAGCTGGAGAAAATGATGTTACCCGAAGCGTAATTGGAGAAGAGCTTAGAATTGGGATAGCATTGGATGCATCCGTAACAGGTAAGGAGCTAACTTTTGATTACTTGTTTGAGAATTTAGGGAATCAGGAATTTAATGTAGTTAATCTTACGAATGACCTGAATGCTGTTTTCGGAGAGGGAAATTTCTCGATCAAAGAAGCTCCCTATTTTATTACAGATCCAGGTTCGCTTCTCTTAAATACGGATTTTGACGGTGATCAGGAAACTTCTCTTTTTCTGTCCGGGTCATTTGGTGTAGGTCATACAGGTCAAGTCCGTCTTGTAGTAGACGTAAAGAATATGGCGGACAGAGGATACGGAGCAGGTCAGTATTCAAATCAAGTTCTAATTTCTGGAACTACGACCTCCGGAGGTCAGGCTTTTGATCTTTCCGATAAAGGTCTGGAACCAGATGCAAACGGAAATAATATTGCATTTGACCTTAATGAGGATGATAAAACAGATTTTTTTATAAATTCTTCAAGCATAGGTTTAGCAATGACCTCAGAAGTCCAGTGCGATGAGGTAACTTTTACCTATTATCTTGAAAATCTAGGTAATGATGCTATACAGAATGTTATCATCAGCCATGATTTAGAGTCAATATTCGGAGAAGAATCCTACGAAATTATAGAGCCACCCAAATATCGTTCCGAAGCGAGGGGGTTAGTTTTTAATGAAAGTTATGATGGTGCTGGTGAGAAGGAATTACTTTCGGGTAATTCGTCGATGAGTTCTGGAATCATTGAGAGTATTACAATGAAAATAAGAATTTTTGAGCCTGAAGATCAGTCTTACCAAAGTAATTCTATAATCTCGGCTTTGACATCACAATCCGTCGCAATAGCTGATAGCTCAGATTTCGGAATAAATCCTGATCAGAATAGCAATGGAAATGCGGGCGAGACTGGAGAAAACGATGCAACGACTATTCAAACAAAGGCCAGGCTCACGGCTACGATAAATGCTCAAAACAATGTGACATGTATCGGACTTAGCAACGGTTCTATAGACCTTTTGGTGAGTGGAGGAACAGCCGGATACACATACAGCTGGAGCAACAGTGCTACTACACAAGATATCACCGGATTGTCAGCGGGCACTTATACAGTAACCGTCACTGATGCCAACAGTTGTACGGCGACAGCCTCTGCGATTGTCACTCAACCTGCGGTTTTGACAGCGACGGTAAGTACGGTTACCGCAGTTAGTTGCAATGGACTAAGCAATGGAGCGGTAGATTTATCGGTAAGTGGAGGCACCACAGGATACAGTTACAGCTGGAGCAACAGTGCTACTACACAAGATATCACCGGATTGTCAGCGGGCA
>CBINGY010000054.1:0-28572 GCA_966250325.1 uncultured Cytophagaceae bacterium
TACTTGGATCAAACCCGGGAGAGTAGGTAGATGCCACAATTTTATCTAAAGCCTCGTAGTAATACGAGGCTTTTTTTGTTTTGGGGGGCAACAGGCTCTTTATCAGGGTCAAGGAAAAAGAAATACAATCTTAAAAATGTGAACTTACCAGATTGCTTATCTTTTTAGTTTAACACTATACAAATGATCATATTTATTTCTGATCACGTTATATTGTAAAATTTTTAGTTCATTGATAGCAAAACGTGCCTTGAATGATTTATGCAGATACTGAATGCTTATCTGATCAAAATGGGAACGGGATTCCATTTTGGCTACAGTAGCGTGAGAGGTTTCTGAAATTTGAAGACTGTGATTAAGGTCATTATTTAGTTTGAAAGTTTTAAGAGTTTGAAAAAAAGGCTTAAAAATCTCCTGATCTTTGACTTTGGCATAAATTACCCTGTTTGATTCAAAGCAATCGAAACCATCCAGATCGATCTCTATCTCATTTAGTTTTTCAAATTCTCGCCTAAGTTTTGAAATTAAATGCCGACTCCGTGAAGAGATGGCCTTTAGAGTACATAGTGTAATATGCGGTACAGAGTTATGAGAAGTAAAATGACCGAATCGTTTCCTGATTTTCCTTTTCTCTTTGACGATAACTCTGTTTACATTATCTGGTAGTGTAAAAAGAATTAAAAAGTGATGTATAGGCTCTGGACTGAAAAATTCCTTTTGCATATTTTTTTGTTAAAGGACTAAATTAATATCTGGCATTATATTTAGCAAAGCAAGCTATAATTTGTAGCAGTATTTGCCATTGAGCTACTTTTGGTCTAAAACTCCGTGATTTCAACGAGTCAGTGAATGTATACATCAAAGCGTATGAACAAGACCATTCTGCACATGGATCTGGATACCTTCTTTATTTCTGTAGAGAGAAGGCTGGATAGCCGTTTAAATGGAAGACCCATCCTCGTGGGAGGCACAGGAAACCGCGGGGTAGTTTCTGCTGCCAGTTATGAAGCCAGAGAGCGTAACGTATTCTCAGGAATGCCCATGCATATGGCTCGAATGCTTTGTCCGGATGCCGTAATCATTAAAGGAAATGCGGGTGTTTATACAGATTATTCCCGCATGGTTACTGAGATCATTAAAGAGAAAGTACCTGTGCTCGAAAAAGCCAGTGTGGATGAATTTTACGCAGATCTTACGGGGATGGACCGTCACTTTGGGTGCTATCAATATGCCTCAGAGCTCCGGAAGTATGTTATGAAAGAAACAGGCCTCCCCATTTCGTTTGGGCTATCTGTGAATAAGACGGTATCTAAAGTAGCTACGGGAGAAATAAAGCCCAATAACGAGATATACGTGGAGAAGGGCCTGGAGCGTGGTTTTCTGGCCCCTTTATCCGTAAAGAAAATACCGATGATAGGGGATCAGACTTATAATCTGCTTTGTAATCTGGGTATTAAGTGGGTAAAAGATGTGCAGGATCTTTCACTGGATGTGGCATCCTCTGTATTAGGAAAAAACGGGCAAACACTCTGGCATAAGGCAAACGGCATTGATGATAGCCCGGTTATTGAGTTTCACGAGCGAAAATCCATCTCCAATGAACGTACTTTCGGGAAGGATACTGCCGATGTGCACGTTTTGAAAACGATGGTTGAAGCCATGGCAGAGCAGTTGACCTACCAGTTACGTGTAGCGGGTAAAATTGCTGGTTGTATTACCGTAAAGATCCGCTATTCCGATTTTAATACCTATTCCAAACAATTGAAGATACCTTATACTTCAGCCGATCATACCATGATTCCCAAGGTGCTGGAGCTGTTTGATACCTTGTATAACAGACGCCTGATGGTGAGGCTTGTAGGTGTAAAATACAGCGAGATTATCAATGGAAGCTACCAGCTGAATCTTTTTGAAGACAGTCATAAGACCACAAACCTGTACATGGGAATGGATAAAATACGTGATAAGTTTGGTCCCAGAAGTGTAATGAGAGCTTCTACGTTTGGAGCAAAAAGTATAGGCAGTATGATGAATCCGTTTAATGGCGAGCCGCCGGTGGTGCTGGCTCACCGTACCCAATGAGCCTATTATAAAACAGAGTGTTCTGGTTTACCACCCAGCTTGTATGGGAAATCTGTCGTGTAATGTAATCCGCGGCTTTCCTGGCGTTGCATAGCACAGCGTATGACCATCTCGGCACATAGAATGAGATTACGAAGCTCACAAAGCTTTACAGACAGTTTGGTTTTTTTGTAAAACTCCTCGGTTTCTTCTTTGAGAAGCTGCAGACGCCGTAACGCCCGTGCCAGACGAAAATCTGAGCGTACAATACCCACGTAGTCAGACATCATTCGCTGAAGTTCCCGGGTATTGTGGGTTACCAGTACCTCCTCATTGATCTGAACGGCACCAAACTCGTTCCAGTCGGGAATCTGCCGGTTAAATTCTACTCCGCTTATGGTCTCCAGAGCGTTCATGGCAATTCGGTTACCAAATACAGCCGCTTCAATAAGTGAATTTGACGCCAGACGATTAGCCCCATGAAGGCCCGTAGAGGAGCATTCGCCACAGGCAAACAGATTTTGGATGCCTGATCTTCCCCATTCGTCCACCACAATCCCTCCACATAAATAATGGGCCGCAGGTGTAACGGGGATGTAATCTTTTGTCATGTCAATGCCCAAACTCAGGCATTTCTCGTAGATGTTAGGAAAATGCTGAAGAATAAGCTCCCTGGGTTTATGGGTGATATCGAGATAAACAAACTCTTCACCCGATTTTTTCATTTCGGCATCGATGCCGCGAGCCACAATATCGCGGGGAGCCAGAGAGCCCCGCTCATCGTAATCATACATAAACTCGTGGCCATTTTTATCACGAAGCACGCCGCCTTCGCCACGTACCGCTTCTGTCACCAGAAAACTTGGCGAGCTGCCGGGGTTATAGAGCGAGGTGGGATGAAACTGGATCATTTCCATGTCACGGATACGGCCCTTTGCCCGGTAAACCATCGCAATACCGTCACCGGTGGCAATTACGGGATTGGTGGTAGCTGAATAGATCTGGCCGGCACCGCCCGTGGCCATAAGCGTCATTTTTGAGAGTATTTTATCTACTTTTCCACTGGTAGTATCGAGTGCATATATGCCATAACAGGTGATATCTTCATCACCCCGCTCCACCTTCATACCCAGATGGTGCTGCGTGATAATTTCAACGGCATAGTAATGAGTAAGAATCTCGATGTTCGGATTTTTTGCTACGGCATCGAGTAGAGCTCGTTCTATTTCCCAGCCGGTAATGTCTTTGTAATGAAGAATCCGCTTTTCAGAATGACCACCTTCGCGGGTAAGATCATAATCGCCATCTATCCCTTTATCAAAATGAGCACCGTAATCAATAAGCTCCCGTATGCGGTCAGGTCCCTCTTTTACCACAATCTCAACAATATTCTTGTCGCAGAGGCCATCACCTGCAATGAGGGTATCGCTGATATGTTTATCAAAGCTATCGGCTTCGGGGTCAAAAACCGCAGCTATTCCCCCCTGGGCATATTTGGTGTTTGTTTCCTCAGCGTTTACTTTGGTAAGTACCAGTACTTTTCCTTTGTCTGCAGCTTTTAACGCAAAACTCAAACCCGCAATACCTGAGCCTACAACCAGGAAGTCAACTTCTCTTGTCATTCATCTGTGATTGATCTGCAAAAAAAGGAAATTCTTTCGTGAAATGCCCATTTTGACAATTCCATCTTTTGAAAAGGAGTTTCCTTATCCTTGTATTTCTCTGATTCTTTGGGATATCATTCGGGAGAATGAATTTTAAAAAGCAGGGGGCAGACCTGTTCAGGCAGGGAAATTACTTCTGCAAAGCTCCGGGGTATTAATTGTACTATTTATATATCTGTCTAAGCCTCATTATTACCGCCCGGGAGAGGCGTTTTGACTTATGAAAGTTCCGGAATTCATCTGGCAGTCTCTTTTAAGCAGATCGCTATTTTGAAGGGGGGATACGTTTTTCGTAAGAGCAATTTGTAGCAACCTACTTTTCTTTGTCTGTAGCAGAGACGTTGTGAATATCCTTAAAGTACAACAAATGATTGGGCTCACTGCTGGCTAAATGCTTTTGTGAAATTCGAAAATCATTTATCTAAACAACTTAGCATAAGAGGATACACTTGTAATTAATTTTAGAGAACCTCCATGTTTTACTGAAGCATCGTGGCTTTGTATTGTTCTATCAGGGATAAGGAAGAAAGTTTCTGGATTGAATTATAGCAGGGGGTAGTGGAAGTTATCAGTAGACATGTTAGCGTTTGGGAAAAGACAGGCCGAAGGCCTGGATGCTTCCTAAGGAAATGAAAAAGATTAGGTTGAATCAGCTCCTGTTGAATAGGTGTTTAAAATTTGCACTAATCAAAGATTCTATTGCCTGCGATTCAGCGGTAAATGCAATTGATGATTGAACTATCACATTTTTGGTTATTTTCGGCTCCATTTTGAAAATAGGAGAAAAATACGATCATAAAATCAGGAAATCTTTTAGGATCGGAGCAGTAAAACTTCTTCATACAGCCGGAGTGATTCAGTAGAAATAGTAAAAAAAAGTGTATATTTATTTGCTCTGAATCCCTGAGAGAGTGCGGTTAGGAAGTTTATTATCAGGTATCACAAGACCATGACAGAAACTACAATTGAATCAACGTTAAAGAAGAATCTTAAAGAAATTTTCGGGTTCGATAATTTTCGCGGTGAACAGGAGAGAATTATAGGAAGCATATTATCCGGGCAGAACACGTTTGTAATTATGCCTACCGGAGCCGGTAAGTCATTGTGTTATCAGCTTCCGGCCATCTCTGTTGACGGTACCGCCATCGTAATAAGTCCGCTGATAGCACTGATGAAAAATCAGGTAGATCAGATGCAGGCCTTCGGTATTAATGCTCAGTTTCTCAATTCCACGCTGAATAAATCTGAAATGACCCGGGTGAAGAATGACGTGTTGAAAGGAGATTGCAAGCTCCTTTACATAGCACCCGAGTCATTGACAAAGGAAGACAATCTTACCTTCCTGAAGCAGGCAAAACTGTCTTTTGTGGCGGTGGATGAAGCTCACTGTATTTCTGAATGGGGGCACGATTTCAGACCAGAATACCGTAAAATCCGCTCAATTATCGAGAGTATTGACGAAAAACTTCCCATTATTGCTCTGACGGCTACAGCTACACCAAAGGTTCAGATGGATATCAAGAAGAACCTGAGCATGGACGACTCCACGCTTTTTAAGACTTCTTTTAACCGGGCAAATCTGTATTATGAGGTTAGGCCCAAGAAAAACCCTAAGAAGCAGCTTATTCAGTTTATAAGCTCTATGCGTGGAAAGAGTGGGATTGTGTATTGCCTGAGTCGGAAGAAAGTGGAAGAAATAGCCGCTCTTCTGGAGGTAAACGGTATAAAAGCCAGGCCATATCATGCAGGTCTGGAAGCGGATGTACGCATAAAGAATCAGGATGCGTTCCTGAATGAAGAGTGCGAGGTGGTAGTAGCTACCATTGCATTCGGGATGGGTATAGATAAACCGGATGTACGTTTTGTGGTTCATTACGATGCTCCCAAGTCGCTGGAGGGATACTACCAGGAAACAGGGAGAGCAGGTAGAGACGGCCTGGAGGGCACTTGTCTCATGTTTTATGCCTATGATGATGTACTTAAGCTGGAGAAGTTCAATAAAGATAAGACCGTAACCGAACGCGATAATGCCAAGGCCCTTCTGATGGAAATTGTGGCCTATTCTACGCTTGGTGTCTGTAGAAGAAGACAGCTTCTGAGTTATTTCGGGGAATATATGCACGAAAACTGCGGGTATTGCGATAACTGTAAGAAGCCTACCCGGCATTTCAATGTAGAGAAAGAGGCAGTTTTAGCGATGCAAACCATGCTGGCTACAGATCAGCGTTTTTCTATTCAGCACATTGCTGACGTAGTTACCTCTGATACCTCAAAGAACGATTATATCAAGAGTTATGGCCATGATAAGCTACCGCAATACGGTCGTGGACTGGAGTTTTTTAAACAGGAAGAAATAGTCTACAAGCCAAAGGGCAAGAATGCTGACAAAGAGGAGCAGGAAGAGTATACGATCACTGATAAGTGGGTATCAATTCTAAGGCAGCTCATGGTGTTTGGGTTTATTGAGAAAGATATAGAGAACTACGGCGTAGTAAAACTTACTGATAAAGGCCGTAAATACCTGGAAGATCCTTATCAGATCGAAATGTATGATGATCATGATCTTTCAGAAGGAGAGGGAAGCCGGGACGATGAAATTCAGACTACCGCACCGGGCGGTGGTGGTGGAGCTGCAGATGAGGCTCTGTTAAAGATGTTGAAGGATCTCGCTAAAAAAGTAGGTAAGTCTCAGGGAATCCCGCATTACGCGGTTTTTCAGGAACCTTCTTTACAGGAAATGGCTACTACCTATCCAACAAGTATGGAAGCACTCACTCAGGTGCAGGGAGTAGGTATGGGTAAGGCACGTAAGTTTGGTGCACCGTTTCTGGAGATGATCAAAAAGTATGTGGAGGATAACGACATAGAAACCACCCAGGATTTTGTAGTAAAGTCTGCGGTGAACAAGTCAAAGACCAAGATTTTTATTATCCAGCAGATTGACCGGAAAGTAAGCCTCGATGAGATTGCAGAATCGAAGGGAATAAGTTTTGATGAGTTATTGACAGAAATTGAGAACATCTGCTACTCAGGCACAAAGCTTAATCTGGATTACTATATTGATAGTGAAATAGACGAAGACAAACAGGATGACATCTTTGATTATTTCATGAATGCCGAGAGTGATGAAATCAAAAAGGCCATGCAGGAGTTTGAAGATTATGATGATGAGGTTTCGGAAGAGGAAGTACGCCTCATGCGTATCAAATTCCTGAGTGAAGTGGCCAATTAAGAATATATCTTCATTGAAAACAAAAAAAGGATTTTCTGTAAAGAGAATCCTTTTTTATGTACCGGGTACCAGATCAAATTTAGCAATCAGACTCTGCAAGGCTGGGTTCTTAGCACTCATTCTACGAAGCAGTTCTTCAGAATCTGCTGCTGGCTGCCGGCTCACGTGCATTGGAACTATAGGCACAAAAACGCGTTCAGGATGATTTCTTTTGATAGCAAGCATGATCTTTTTAGGTGTTTACTACTGTACACCAAATATGCTTAAAATATTGGCAGATGATTGCCAATATTTTAAGCATCTTTGTTTTGTTCAGATCGCATTAAAAAAAATCGATTGAGGTAGATTGATATAAAAGAAAAAAGGGCCGCCATTTTATATGACGACCCTTTCCCAAGGTAAAAACTTGCTAGCTAATGCTAATTGTTAGTCGAAAATGTATCTTAAACCCACTTGAGCCCCCCATGTACTTGAAGCAATATCGTTGTTTTGGAATGTCTCTGCGGCTAAACCACCATTAGCCTCCACCATCTGAAAGATTGGCTGACCTTGAGCATTTAAGCTTCTGTAACGTAATATTGCACCATTGCTAACAGTTTGTCTCTGTAGTACACCCCAGCCCGAGTTCAACAAATTTCCGACATTAAGAATATCAAGACTAACTTGTAGTGTGTTTCTCTTGTTTCCTGTATTGATATAGAAATCTTGTAATAATCTGAAGTCAAATCTATTTAACCATGGCAGCAGGGCTCCGTTTGCCTCAGCATAGCTTCCTTTGTTTTTGCTAAGGTAATTGTCTTGCTCAACATAATTGAAGAAGGCGTCTGATTGTTGCTGAGCAGTATATTTTACAGATCCATCGCTATTTGTGATATCAGAGAAAATAATTTCTGAAGGACCTGCAGGAATGTAAAGTAAGTCAGCTCCATTAATTCCATCCTGATTCAAATCTCCATTATAGACATAAGAGAATCTGCCTTGATGAGATCCGTTATAGAATAACGACACGGAAGTGGACATGGCGTTAACATAGTCAAACTTGTAAGACAAAGAAGACACTACTCTATGAGGGATTGAATACTGAGAAATGGCAAGAGGTAAGTCATTCAAGCTACCGACAGCTCTATTACCAGACCAGGCAGAAGCAGCTTGAGAACCAGGGTTACCTGTCAAATCTTTAACATTATTAAATGTATATGCCAGACTTCCAAAGAAGTTTTTGGCTCTCTTCTTAACTTCTGCCGTCAAGATTACGCCTCCACCTTTTTGAGTATTATCAAGTACCATAGCTTCTCTTACACTAGATACCACGGTTCTGGTGGCACTGCTGTATAAAGGTCTTGTATCAGGCCCGCTTAATTTCCCAATAGGGTTATTCAAGTTGATGTTTCTCTGATAGATTGTAACAAGGTCGCTGGAGTAAATTCCTTCAAATGTCAAATCAAATCCTCCTGGAAGAGATTTGTCAATACCCAGATTCGTTCTCCAGATTTGCGGCATTTTGAAGTCAGGTGAAACAGAGGCTAATGAAGATGGAACTGGGGCTGATGTCGGAAGTTTGCTAAGGTGAGCAGTAGGATCAGGGCTAAACGGATATTTCGATAATTCTGCAGCTCTGGTTTCTTCAAATGTATTTTGAATAACTCCACTGTTTGAAGGCTGATTGGTAAACCATACAAATGGAATTCTCCCATTGAAGATTCCGGTACCGCCTCTTACTTGTAAACTTTTTGTGTCATTTGACCAGTTAACACCGATTCTTGGAGAAAGTGCCGGCTTGGATTTAGGCCAAGTTCCGGTATTAATCTTTTCACCATCCAGGAATGAAAGTTGAGAAATAGAAGTATTCTCAATTGGAGCGTTCGGGTAAACCGGAAGATCAACTCTGATTCCGGCCGTTAATCGCATATTCGGAGTTAATGAATATTCGTCCTGAATATAAGCTGACGCCTGACCGAAAGTCACTTCAGCGGCAGGGTTACTAATTCCCGGCTGCAAGCTGTAAGTATACGCAAATGCCTCTGGTGTCTGACCTGTCAAAAAGTCTTCTAATGAGCTAAATCGGTAGTAACTGGTACCATATCTTAAAAAGCTGTTAGCAAAAAACATTTGCTCATAAGCAGCACCTGCAAGAATTGTATGCTTGCCTGCATAGTAAGTCACGTTGTCAATGATATTGAAAGTTTTGTTTTTGACATCATTGTTTTTGGAGAATAATTCATATCCAAAACTAATGTAAGAGTCACCATCTTTTTTAATATCGACAAAAGGGAAGTCTGCACTTTTGGATGTTCTGGTGTCCTGAACAAACGTGTATGTAGCCAATAATTGATTAGATAATTTACCCGCAAAGGTTGAGTTCAACTCCGCAGCCAGTGAAGTTACTTTGTTCTGAAAACCGTAGTTAGAGTTTTCATAAGTAAGCGAATTTTGACTTAATCTATTTGATGATGAGCGGGGGTTTGGAGCACTGGTACCATTGATAATGTTATCGTCGGTATTATTCAGATTAGAGAATCGTATGTTGAACTTATGATTGTTACTTATGTTCCAGTCTAAACGAGAAACAATTTTAGTGTTCTGTAAAGTGAAATTATCACCATACCCTTCATATGGTCCTGTTTCGTAATTGTAATTACTTAAAAGGAAACTAGATAGAGTTTCCAAATCTTCAGCAGTGGTTCTTGAAACGTTAGGTCCCGTTAAGCCAGGTCTTGATGCCACCCAGTTAAAACCTGGACGTACGTTCTTTTCATATTCTCCGTTGATAAATAGGAATACTTTATCTTTGATTATTGGCCCTCCAATACTTCCTCCAAAAATATTATTGGTAGTCTTGGCAGCTTCAGGTAGTTCTACGTCTCCGACCTTCGTACCATTGAAGTTTTGGTTTCTGTAAAAAGTATAAGCTGTAGCTTTAATTGAATTCGTACCACTTTTGGTAATAACATTGACACCCGCACCAGTAAAATTTGCTTGACGCACATCATATGGGGCCACGTTAACTTGTACTTCTTCTATTGCATCAAGTGATATTGGTTGAGCCGACCCACCTGGAAGATTTGTTGAACTAAGACCGAAGTTATTGTTGAAGTTGGCACCGTCGATAGTAATATTGTTATACCTGCCATCTCTACCACCAAAGCTAGATCCATTACCTGCCTGAGGAGTCAATCTTGTGAAATCATCAATACTCCTGCTGATTGTAGGGAGTCTCTTCAACTGATCAGAAGAGATGTTTGTACCTGCACCAGTCCTTTCAGAACTAAATACGTCTGATCTCCGGGAGACTACTACGAGTTCTTCAAGAGTGTTGCTATTGTCGGCCATTTTAAAATCAACATTTGATGCAGAGCCCAAACTTGTGACTATATCATCAACTGTTTGGTCCTGAAATCCGACAAAGGTTACTTTAACAGAATAGGGGCCTCCCACTCGAACCGCTGCGATAATGTATCGTCCATTGGTATCGCTTATTGTTCCATATTTCGTTCCTGACGGGACATGGACCGCTAGTATTGTAGCTCCCGGAAGAGCCTCGCCGTTTGCATCAGTTACCACACCCGAGATAGACGAACTCGTCACCTGGGCAGCAGCTTCATGCATTGAGAAGAAACCTAAAAGTAGTAAACTCACTACCTTTAGAAAGGTAAATTTTCTAATCATACTTGTTTAAGGAATTTGGTTTGGATGAGACACAAAATCAATGAGAATAACAAAATGTAAGTCTCCAGTGATATTGACATAAGAAGTACAGAAATTACTGTTTTCAAACAGGAACTCAATTCTGTTGGCAAAGATATTGAAAATCTTTCTTTTGAAACAGGGGGAAATGTTACAAAGCTCTCTATCTTAGAATATTGCAGAGAATTATATTGATCGTTACATTATGAAATTGTTAATAGAATTGCTGGCTATTCCATCTTTCCGTGCGACTACATATATTTAAAAAGTACAATTTTGCCGCTATACTGAACCCTGAGGCTGTTTTATACGTACGTATCTCTAAATAATAACACAGACTCTATGCGTTTGATCACCTTATTTTCGGTTACACTCTTTCTCTGCTGCAGTTGTTTTGCCTTCGAAAACTCAGAAAGCAGCAACGCACCGGTAAGTCATTCCATCTGGAACAATCTTCTGAAAAAACATGTGAACGAATCGGGTTTCGTGGATTACGGCGGATTCAGGAAGGACCAGCCGAAACTTAAGGAATACCTGAAATTGCTTTCGGATAATCCACCGGCAAAAAGCTGGTCGGTCAACGAAAGACTTGCCTATTGGATTAACGCCTACAATGCATTTACTGTACAACTCATTCTGGATCATGCTGATCAGAATATTAAGAGTATCAAAGATATTGGTAGCACCATAAAGATTCCTTTTGTAAACACTCCCTGGGATGTGAAATTTATTCAGATTGGAGATCAGAAGATGGATCTCAATAACATTGAACATGGTATTATCAGAAAGCAGTTTAATGAGCCTCGTATTCATTTTGCACTGGTGTGTGCGGCAAAGTCATGCCCACCGCTACGAAACGAAGCCTTTGAAGCTTCGAAACTTTCTGCCCAGCTGGATGATCAGGGAAAACGATTTGTGAACGACAGCGAAAAAAACCAAATCTCGGAGAAGTCGGTAAAGATTTCAAAGATCTTTGACTGGTATGGCGGAGATTTTAAAAAGAAAGATACTGTGCTGAACTGGGTGAATAAATACAGCTCAAAGAAAGCCGACGCCAAAGCAAGCATAAGCTACATGGATTATAACTGGGCATTGAATGGTAAACTCTGAACCATTTATTTCAGAATCGGTATTAGCTTTGTGGCATGATGCAAGAGATACTTTTCTGGTTTAGGAATGACCTCAGACTTCACGATAATGAAGCCTTCTTACAAGCTACTGAAATGGGGCCGGTGCTACCGGTTTATGTTATAGATCCCTCTATTTTTAAGAAAACAAAGCTGGGTTTTAAGAAGACCGGGCCATTCAGAGCAAAATTTCTGCTGGAAAGTTTGCAGGATTTGCGTGAAAACCTGCGGGAAAGAGGTGCCGACCTGATAGTACGTGTGGGCGACCCGGCCACAGAGCTTGCCAAAATTGCCAAAGAGCGGGATGTACTGTTTGCTGTAGCATCGAAAGAAGTAACTCAGGAAGAGACATCCCTGGAATTTGAACTTTCCCAGCAAATGAAACGGCTGAATATCGATATGGACCTGGTATGGGGGGCTACCCTGTATCATGTACGCGACCTGCCTTTTCAGATTAAATTTTTACCGGATGTATTTACGGAGTTTAGAAAGATCATGGACAAGCAGTCCAAAATCAGAGATCTGCAGGTTACGCCGGATGAAATCAGATTTAACGGAGGAATTGATTGCGGGGAAATTCCCTCACTTCAGGAGCTTGGATTTGAGCTAAATGAGGCAGATGGAAATACTTTTTTCAAAGGAGGTGAAACCGCGGGATTGGCCAGATTGGAGGAATTTATATGGAAAACAAAGAGAATAGTTACTTATAAAGAAACCAGAAACAGCTTTCTGGGAAATGATTTCTCTTCCAAGCTCTCTGCCTGGCTTAGTTTGGGCTGCATATCACCCAGAAAAGTTTATCATGAAGTAAGAAGATTTGAGCAGGAAGTAGAAAAAAACGACTCAACTTATTGGTTGATTTTTGAGCTGATTTGGCGTGATTATTTTCACTTGGTGGCCTTAAAGTATGGAATTCGCCTCTTTAAGAGGTGCGGAATACAGCATGATCTGACCAAAAACTGGAAGCAGGATACTTTGGCGTTTAACAGATGGATGGCCGGAGAAACCGGAATTCCTATGATTGACGCAAATATGCGGGAGCTAAGGGCAACTGGTTTTATGTCAAACAGGGGCAGGCAGCTGGTAGCCAGCTTTTTCACCAAGGATCTACAATTAGAGTGGTGGTGGGGAGCTATGTATTTCGAAAGTCTGCTTATTGACTTTGATGTCTGCAGCAACTGGGGTAACTGGAACTATATTGCTGGAGTAGGGAATGACCCACGCCCAAACCGTTACTTTAATATCCCTCTGCAAGGTGAAAAGTATGATCCGGAGGCCAAGTTCATAAAGCACTGGATTCCTGAGCTGAAGGATGTGCCGGCTGAGATGATACATCATTTTGACAGCCAGGATACGGGTGATCTGAAGATGTATTTACCTGACGGGGAAAGGCAGTATCCTGAACCGATGCTGAAGTTCTCCTTGTAATTAGAGGCTTTGGCCCTGAAAAAGTCCGCTTGTCAGCAAAAGTTTGAGATATATCTGCCAATTTGATACATTTGGCGATGCAATTTCTCACTCTAAAATCACAATCTAAATGAAAAAATTAGGTACACTTGGTATCGTAGGTTTGCTGCTATTATTTGTCATGTATGGCTGCAGTTCCTACAACGGGCTTGTAGAGAAAGATAACAATGTAGATAAACTCTGGGCCAATGTGCAGACGCAATATCAAAGGCGGGCAGATTTAATCGGAAACCTGGTAAAAACCGTACAGGGAGCGGCAGATTTTGAACGGAGGACTCTCACAGATGTTATTGAAGCACGTTCAAAGGCCACAGCCATTCAATTGTCTGCCGATGACCTTACCCCTGAAAACCTCGCGAAGTTTCAGGCTGCACAGGACCAGCTGAGTGGAGCATTGAGCAGATTACTGGTCTCTGTGGAGCAGTATCCCAATTTAAAAGCCAATCAGAACTTCCTGGAGCTTCAGGCTCAGCTTGAGGGGACCGAAAACCGCATTTCAGTTGCCAGAAATGACTTTAACGAAGGGGTAAGTCAATACAATCTGGCTGTGAGGCAATTTCCAATGAACCTTCTGGCAGGAATTTTCGGATTTGAAACCAGAGCATTTTTTGAGGCATCAGAAGCTGCCCAGAGTGCACCTTCGGTCGATTTTAACTTTGATAAATAAGGTCTATGTTCTTTTCCGAAGCTGAGCAAAAACGAATAACCGATGCCATAAAGCAGGCCGAGCTTCAGACTTCGGGCGAAATCAAGGTACATGTAGAGGAGCATTGCCCATACGATGATCCTCTGCATCGTGCCACGGAAGTTTTTCGCTTCTTAAGTCTGGAACACACGGCTCTCAGAAACGGTGTCTTGTTTTATATTTCAATTACCGACAGGAAGTTTGCCATATTGGGTGACCAGGGAATTGATAGGGCCACAGGCCCCGATTTCTGGAATGCCTCCAAAGACCTGATGTATCTCTATCTTCATTCGGGGGATACCATTACCGGGTTATGCCTGGCCATTGAGAAAGCCGGAGAGGCCTTAAAACTTCACTTCCCCTACGACAGTGAAACGGATAAAAATGAAATTCCGGATAACATCTCTTTCGGCAGAAAAAAATGAAAGGAAGCTTTTTAAATTTAATTTACGGGGTTCATAAATCGGTAAAGCTTTCTGCTTTCCTGATCCTGTGGGGTATCGCACAAGTGGCGTATGCACAGGAAATTCCTGCTGCACCAAATCCTCCCCGGCTGGTGAATGATCTGGTGGGGGCATTATCTGAATCGGAGATACAGAGTCTTGAAAATAAGCTGGTGGCGTTTGATGATTCAACTTCTACCCAAATTGCAGTAGTGATTATTGAAAGTGTGGAGCCCTATGATATGAACACCTATGCTGTAAAGCTCGGGAGAGAATGGGGGATAGGGCATGATGGTAAGAATAATGGGATTGTACTCCTTTGGGCTACTCAGGATCGTAAATTATATATTGCCACCGGATACGGCCTTGAGGGTGCTTTACCAGACGCGTATGCCAAGCGGGTAGTTGACAGGGTGATTATTCCATACTTCAAAGAATCAAGGTTTTATGAAGGGCTGAATGCCGGCACAGATTCTATCATAAAGTACACATCCGGGGAGTTTGAGGCAGAATCTGAGGAGTCGGGAGAGTTTCCTATCTGGATGATCATCGTATTTTTTATTATTCTGTTTCTGTTTATTCGTGCCATTACAAAAGGCGGCGGCGGTAACCGTGGAGGAGGCATGCGGAGGTCTGCCAATGGCTGGCCTTATACCACCTATACAGGCTGGGGACAGCATAATGGTAACTGGAGCGGTGGTGGCTGGAGTGGCGGCGGAGGCTGGTCTGGTGGTGGCGGAGGATTTGGTGGTTTTGGCGGCGGCAGTTTTGGCGGCGGCGGTGCAGGCGGTAGCTATTAAGCAGATTCTACAAATAAATATGTGCGGAATTTAGCCAGAATAAGCAGTAGTATTCTTCTTCCAGCTGGCCAGGCGGTTATTCATCACTTTAAACCATATGGGTGGCAGCAAAGCCATCATAATCATTAATGGATAGCCAAATGGCAATTGAGGGCTTTCTTCGTAATGCCTTAGCACCTGATACGGTCTGCTGGCATAGGCATGATGATCTGAGTGACGCTGCAGATTAAAAAGAATAAGGTTGCTGAAAAAATGATTGGCGTTCCAGCTATGTTGAGAATTTACGCGTTCATACCTTCCGTCACTTTTTATTTGGCGTAACATCCCGTAGTGCTCGATGTAGTTGACGGCTTCAAGGAGCAAGACCGCCAGCACCGCCTGTACTATCAGAAAGACAGGAATAAGGAGGTTCCATTCTCCGGAAAGGACATACGAGAATACATAGAGCAGAAAAAACAATACGGGACTGGCCAAAAGGCCCAGCGTAAATGGTGAAAACCATAAGGTATTTCCTCCGGTGAGTTTTTTCTGAATAGTTCTTGCAGAAAGAAATCCTCCAATCACGGTCCTTAAATAAAAGTGGTAGAGATTTTCACCTCTTCTGGCAGTGGCGGGGTCTTCAGGAGTGGCTACTCTCACATGATGCCCCCGGTTATGCTCAATGATGAAATGGTGGTAGAAAACAGAAATTAAAGCGATTCTGGCATGCCAGATAGCCACTTTAGAGCTCCTGTGGCCAAGCTCGTGAGCCACGTTGATTATGGTGCCGCTGTATATACCCTGGCTTACTATAATTCCGATGATCTGGCGGTTGGTGAGCTCATAAGTCGACAAAACATATACACCCCATGCCAGCAGCATATATTGGATATAAACATGACTGTAGACCAGAATATCGAAATAGGCGTTGTTTACTAAATCATCGAAGTCTTCTTTGATAACGTTATTTTGGTCTTTACCGAGTAGCAGGTCAATCGCTGGGATTACCAAATAGGCAAAAGGCCCGGCAAGCATGGTTACGGGAGAATCTGGAAGATAAAATCCCAATAAAATAAGTAAAGGGATCGAATAAGAAGCCAGAAAACCTATTTTCTTCCATTTGCTCATGGTATAAAGCCAAAGTTTCTTTGGGGGCTGATTAATGATGAGTAAATTTAATCGCCTAACCTGATAATTCCCAAATGTCTGAATTCTTAACATACCTCCAGCTTGGCTACCAGCATATAACCGATCTGAATGGATTTGATCATATTCTTTTTATTATTACTTTATGTTCTGTTTACGGGCTTGACTCCTGGAGAAAGGTATTGATTTTGGTTACAGCCTTTACACTGGGGCATTCTGTAACGCTGGCTCTGGCGAGTTTGGGTTATGTAGTTATTGATTCTGATTTCATTGAATTCGTAATTCCTGTCACCATCTTAATCACTTGTGTGGTGAACTTCTTTCACCGGTTTCCTAAAAGTATTTACAAGAAAACCTATAACAATCCCTGGTTACGGTATGCAATAGCTACAGTTTTTGGGCTTATTCATGGGTTGGGATTCTCCAATTACCTGAAAAGCCTGCTCGGGGCTGAGAATTCGATTACCTTGCCTTTATTTTCATTCAATCTTGGATTGGAGCTCGGCCAGATTATTATTGTAATCATTGTTTTGGCCGGAAATTTCCTGCTTACCGAGATTCTCAAAGTCAAAAAGAAAACCTGGAATCTCATCCTTTCCGGAATTGTTTTCGGGATGGCTCTGATGCTTGTGCTTGGTAAGTTAAGTGGAGGTTAATCTTCTTCGCTGTTGATAATGACTTCTGATCCTAGTACGAAAAACAGAGCGGCAATCCAGCTCATTGCGGTAAATATCATATCAATTTCCATGGTGACAAGTGTTTATTACTTTGGGATAAATTGATATTCCGGGTCTCAGGTGTGGAATCTTATGTACAGACTGTTGACTTTTATTTCTCAGAAAGAAATAATGAATTCTGATCCTTCGCCTACTTCAGATTTTACTTCTATTTCGGCATCGTGGGCTTTCAGGATACTCAATGTGCTGGCCAGGCCCAATCCTACGCCATTGGTTTTTGCGGTATAGAAAGGCTCAAAGAGTTTTGACTGCAATTCTTTATCCATACCGATACCGTTATCTCGTATTCTTAGCAGCGTGCCGTGGCCTTTCACTTCCGTAGTAACCAGAATTCGGGGTTTGTCTATTCCCTCCATAGCTTCAATGGCATTCACCAGTATGTTTACCAATGCGGTAGCAAGTTGTTCCGGGTTAGCGGTAATTCCCGGTGATTCCTGAATGTCTGCGATGATTTCAACTTTCTGCATCAGGGCTCTGTCAGAAACCTGCTCAAGAGCCAGGTTGATCACCTCTCCAATCCGAATTTTACGTTTCTGAATCTCTTTTTCAGAGGCGGCATTCAAAACCTCGGTAATAAGTTCATCTACGCGGCGGGCATTACGTTGAATGATTTCGAGAAGTGCCGATTCTTCCTCTCTCACCTGATCAGAAAAACTTCCCAGGCTCAGGTTAATATTCATCAGAGGATTTCTCACTTCATGGGCCAAAACCTGCATGAGACGGGCTGTAGATTGCATTTTCTGGGAGTGAAGCATGGCCTTCTCTGCTCTTATTCGCTGAGTCTGGTCACTGAAAATACCGTGGAAATAATAATGCCCCTTCTCATCTTTTTCAGCTACACAGGAAAGTAAGCCGGTTTTAGATTCGCCTTCTCTCGTTTTTACCCGTAGCGTATAATCCTGAAGTTGGTTATTTTCCTGAATCAACGCCACTATCTCAAGCATCTGGCTTGAGTCCTCAAAAAGAAGCGTACTGTCCATTCCATAGATTTCTTCACGAGAATAGCCGAGGTATTGCTCTACTGCACGGCTTATATGTACAATCTTCAGTTCTTCATTCACCAGAAATATGATTTCTTTGGAATGTTCTATGATGGTACGGTATTTCCGCTCGCTTTCTTTCAGAGCCCGTAAAGTATCTGCATGTTTGAGAGCATATCGCATGCTACGTTCCAGCTGGCCGGATGAGAGCCTTTCTTTCTCCAGGTAATCGTAGGCCCCCAGCTTTATGGCTTCCTGATCTATCCGGCTGTCGCCTTTGCCGGTGAGCATAATGGCGGGTTTATCAGGAGAGAAATCGTGAAGGTAATGTAAAAATTGAAGGCCCGAGTCCTTCCCGAGTTTGTAATCAATCAGGAAAAGGTCAAAGCTCAATTTTCTGGTGAGTTCCCGGGCGGTATCCAGATTTCTTGCCCAGTGTAAATTCAGGTTTTCTCCTGCAATATCCCTCAGCAGACTTCTTGTAATAATGAAATCATCTTCATCATCATCGATCAGGAGAATATGTAGAATTCTGTTAATCAAGCGGAAGGTAATAAAAGATGAATAGCCGCACCGTTTTTGCCGCCGTTATCAGACCAGATAGCCCCTCCCATTTTTTCAATAATAGCTTTAGAGAGCGAAAGACCCATTCCTGCACCTTCAAATTCTCCTCTGCCATACACCCTGTAAAAAGGTCTGAAAATATCATTATTGTGTTCTGAGGGTACCCCCGGGCCGTTATCGGTTATCACCAGATAGGCGTAATTTCTGGATGGGTTTAGGCCTTTCGACGCAATTACCGTAGAAAATATGGATCGGGTATTAATTTTTATCTGTGTCTTTTCGGGAGAGAATTTTTCAGAATTCTGAATAATTTCCTGCAATACCAGCCGCAGCTGAGCCCGGTCGCCATAAACAATCTCTGGTACATCATAAGTAAAGCGAGTGCCTGGCTGTACATCCAGTTCGTCAATAAGCTCTTTGAGAAATATTTTTTCTTTTCTGAATTCCAGGGTTTTTATCCGCGAGAGTTGAAGCAGATCGTCAATCATAGATTGCTGTCTTCGGGCGGCATCCATCATCCGGTCGAAAAACTCGCGGTCTTCATCGCCCAGTTTGTCGCTCAGGTTCTGTTTGAGGCGTTCGCCAAAAGTCACGATTTTCCGGGCAGGCTCCTTTAGATCATGGGAAGCCAGGTAGATAAATTCATCAAACTCTTCCTGGAGCATCCTGAGCTTTTCAGGTAAGTCTTTTTTTGAAATCTGCTGTTCCATCAGAGATTCATTTTTTTCATTTTGTTGTACAAGGTCTTACGATCTATACTCAGGAGTTCTGCCGCTTTGCTTCTGTTAAATTTGGCTTTTTTTAGTGCTTCAAGGATCATCTGGTATTCAGCCTCACTGGCGGCACTTTTCAGCTGTCCCTGAAAAGAATTTTCAGTCTGGGCTTCGGGAACTGCTGCACTTCTTTCTTCTACAAAAAGCATTTTCTCGTAGTTTACGAGTTCAAACGGGAGGCTGGCAGTTTCAATAAGCGGCCCCTGGGTAAGCAAAGTGGCCCTCTTGATCACGTTACGAAGTTCCCTCAGATTCCCGGGCCAGGGGTATTTGATAAAACAATTTTTCACTTCATCAGAAAAGCCCATCACCTGTTTGCCCAGTTCGTCATTTGTGCTTTTAAGAAAGTAATCGGCAAAGTCAAAAATGTCATTGCCACGATCTCTCAGTGCGGGTACTTCCATGCTGAATTCATTAAATCTGTGATACAGATCTTCCCTGAATTTTCCTTTTTTACCTGCTTCATTGAGTCGTTCATTACTGGCTACAATAATGCGTACATCCAGATCAATCTCTTTATTTCCGCCAATTCGCTTTACCTTTTGCTCCTGTACTACCCGTAAAAGGGAAACCTGAACGTCGTAAGAAAGATTGGCCACCTCATCAAGAAAAAGCGTGCCGCCATTGGCCAGTTCAAAGTGTCCGATTTTCTGATTAATGGCACCTGTAAATGAGCCTTTCTCATGACCAAACAGCTCACTGCCTGCCAGTTCTTTGGAAATGGCACCGCAATCCATTGCCACAAATGGCCCGTTTTTACGTTTACTTTTCTGATGGATGGTTTTTGCAATAGCCTCCTTTCCGGCACCGCTTTCACCGTAAATAATCACGGAGAAATTGGTAGGAGCCACCAGTTCCACCTGCTTCATCAGGTTTCTGGAAAGCGGGCTGTTTCCAAAAATGTACCCCACGGGTTTGATCTCTTTTTTATCGGTTCTTTCAGATACTTCTTCGGTAGAGTGCTGGTTTTGTGGCTTCTTACCCAGTGCTTTTTTAATGTTCAGCAGGATTTCATCCGGGAATAGCGGTTTGGTTACATAGTCAAATGCTCCCATTTTCATCACATTGATGGCTACCTTAATATCGGAGTAACCGGTTATAACAATGACTGGTACATTCGGCAGTAGTTCTTTCGACTTCTTCAGTACTTCTGAGCCATCCATATCACCCAATTTGAAATCGGTAAGTACCAAATCTGGCTTGAACTCAGGAATTTTCTTAATCCCATCTGCCCCGCTGCTGGCTGTTTCTACCTCATAGGCATTTTTTGTAAGGAATCTGTGCATGAGCAAACAAATGTCCCGGTCATCATCAATTACTAATATTTTCTGCATGTCTTTCAAAGAAAGTGACTTCTGTTTATAAAAATGGTCTTAGCTGTTTCCTGCTTGTACATGTACATCAGATAGGTCTATTCCGTTAAATCTCACAGGATAAGATGGACGGTTTCTGCCGTAAATATATTTTTCTGACTGCGGCACCCCGTGAAAAATTTGTTCCTTTAACTTTTCATACTTCCGGATACCAAGGGATCGTGCCAAGTATTGGAAAGAAAAAATTCTCTTAAACTGTTGACTGTGTGATTATTATGCGATCATGTTTTTTCAGGCCTTCTGAAGTATTTCTGAGGCAGGTTATTTTATTCATCAGAGATACCTCAATCCTATTTTTTATCTTTAACCAAGGCTGTTTTGATATTAATGAATTGCCAGTGAGTAACTTACTATAACACGGAATCGCCTTCTCAGTAAGCTGCTCACCATTTGATTTGTGTAAAAATGGGGAATAATATACCCAAATGGAGAAAATTTAACCACAATGAACAAAAAGCTCGTAAATCTTATTTTCGGAATATCTCTTTTGGTACTGCTTTTATTAAGTGTATTTGCCTATGAACGGGTAAGCATGTTTAAGGAGCATAGCAACACCGTGGACTTATCAAATCAGGTATTACTTTCTCTTGCTAATCTGAGGTCTGGATTTAATACAGCCATAGCTGAACAGAGGAGCTACCTCATTACCAAGAATCCGGAGTATTTTGAAAGATATCAGGCAGAGAAAGACTCGCTGCGGGAAACTATACGGCAGTATAAACGCCTCACCCGTGAGAGCAAGGTGCACCAGGCCTATGCCAAACGCCTGGAACAGGAGGCCGATAACCGCATTCAAAGCCTGGTGGTTGAAATCATAAACGATACCTCTACAGCCAAATACAAGTACAAACAGAATGTTTTGATTGATTCCAATGAAAAGATCAATGCCGAATTTTTCAAATTGCTGGATACCGTAGATGAATATGAGAAACAGCTCTTGAGGAAGCGTCTGAAGATTAAGGAGTTTGAAGAGCAGTTTACGCCGTTTGTACTTTTTCTTATGGCTCTATCTGCCCTGGGAATAATTAGCTATTCGTTCTATTTAATAAGTAACGAGCTTACGGCCCGTGAACGAACCAATGAACTTCTGGAAACGAATATTGTGAATCTCAACCGCTCCAATAAGGAGCTGGAGCAATATGCCTATGTGGCTTCACATGATCTGCAGGAGCCGCTAAGAAAAATAAGGATGTTTTCTGACCGCCTTCTGAGCCAGTATGGGGAGGAGCTCAATTCAGAAGCCCGCGAAATATTGACAAGAATGAACGGGTCATCTGAACGAATGACTCATCTGATTAATGATCTTCTGGGGCTTTCACGCCTGTTATCTGAAAAACCTCAGGCACAGGAGGTAGACCTGAATGAAGTAGTTCTTCAGATATTAGATGAATTTGAGGATCAGATTGAAAGCCGGGGTGTTGAGATAGATTTAAGTCCTCTGCCGGTGATAAATGGCTACCGCGGGCAGTTGCTGCAGTTATTTCAGAATCTGATAGGCAATGCCCTAAAATTTCAGCGTGAAGGCATCAGGCCACTGATTCGTATAAAGGCGGAGGTTGTAACCCGGTATAAAGGCGAAATTCCTGTAAAATACCATCATCTTATGGTGAAAGATAACGGTATTGGCTTTGATAATCAGTTTAAAGAGAAAATGTTTACGATATTTGGAAGGTTAGAAAAAACCTCAGGAATTGAAGGCACCGGAATAGGGCTGAATATCTGTTCGCGTATCATGGAAAATCATGGTGGAGAGATAGACGCCGAAGGTGAAATCAATGTCGGGGCAACCTTTCATCTCTATTTTCCTTGCTAAGAGCCATGAAAACCAAACGAATACTGATAGCCGAGGATGACCCCGATGACGAGTTTTTGCTGAGCAGTGTATTTTCAGATATGAAGCTGAATATCGGGCTTCATTTTGTAAAGGATGGGCAGTCTCTGCTTCAGGAATTAAGTAAAGACCCGGCAACATTACCCTCTCTTATTTTTCTAGACCTTAACATGCCCAAAATCGGAGGGAAGGAAGTTCTTGACAGATTAAAGAAAGATGAGCATCTGGCCAGAATACCGGTAATCATTTTCTCTACATCTGCTGCACCTGCAGAGATATCTATGGCGTATTCGGTGGGAGCATCGGCTTATTTTACCAAGCCTGCCAGTTATGAAAAGCTGAAACATCTTTTGAGCAGAATCACCGAATTCTACTTTGATCTGGCCCGCCTTCCGGAATAAAAAATACCTGCCACAGTGTGACAGGCATTTTCTTTACGGAGATTGCATGTAAGAAAGTCTTATCTAAGTCTGAAATCGACGGTACCGAAGTAGCTGTTTTCAGAATATACTTTTGCCTTATAAAAGCCAGGTTCCATTTTCTCATCAAGTTTTACGTTGAATGAAACCACCTGTGGTCCTTTGGCCGGGTCAAACTCCTGCGTGCTGTGAATAGCAATCGGAAGAGAACCATTCATGGTATTGATCGATGCCTCCCGCTGGAATCCGGGAACTGGTTTGATTTTCTCATCAAACAGGCTCAGGTATAAGGTTTGCTTGCCTTTTAGTTCTTTTTGTAAAAACTCGGGCATGAGGAATGAAATGGTTACATTATCCGCACGTTTTGCTCTGCTGGTAAGTTTACCGTTTTTCATCGTCACTGAGACATTAAAATTATCTGCCGGGGCATCATAAATTGCTTTCTGATAGCGGCTGCTCAGCTCATTAAATTCGGTCTCCAGATCGGCGTATTTTTGCTCCCACGTTTTAATTGTTTCTTTCAGCCCTGCATTTTCGTTTTGCAGTTCAGGAATAATCTTCAGATCTTCCTCCATTTTCATTTTCAGCTCGTTCAAAGCAAAGAGTTCGCCTTTGAGGCTGTCAATTTCCATTTCTTTCTGCTGCTGCAGAGCCAGAAGTTTGCTTCTTTCCTGATTTGCCTTGTACGAGTAAACTTTCCGTTTTTCGGCTTCGGTATTCATCCGCTCCAATTCTTTTTTGGCGGCTTCGGCTTCCGCAATTTTCGCATTTAATTCGGCTGATAGCTCGTCAACTTCTCCCTCAAGGGCGGCTTTCTTTGTATTAAGCTCTTCGGTTTTGGTAGTTTCCATCGCATAAAGCTCCCTTGCTTCATTTGCCTGTGTATACTGATAGGCACCTACAGCACCGAAAGCTACCATGGCTGTTCCGAGAATGATGACCCAGGTAAGTGAGCCAGACTTGTTGTTTTTTGAATTTTCCATATTTCGTTGAATTAATAGTGTCAATTATTCGAATGATCTATAGAAACTCTTATTCCTCTGTAAATGAACTGCTTATGCTGAGTAATTTTGAGAAACCTGTTTCTCAAATCTTCCCGATGAGACCCAAAGTGGGTTATATTCTCAGATTTCCCCGCTGTGTAGAAAATTCCCCCGGATGGGAAACTTACTTTTTCAGAAATGTGCAGGAATACAATTTTTTCGGATGCTGTAGAATTAAGCTATTGATCTATGAAAAACTACTATCTGCTTTTGTCATTTGCTATACTTCTATCTTCCTGCGAGGCACTTGAAAAAATTGGCCCGGGACGAAGCAAAGTTTCTCTGGGTGAGAAATTAACCTCCTCTGAGATAACAAGTTATACCATTACCTGGAACATGAAATACGGAGAAAATGGGCGGCAGCTGTTTGACCTTCACATGCCGGTGAAACAACCGGATTCGCTGGAGAAACAGCATCCTGCCGTTTCTTTAGTGATGGTTCATGGCGGTGGCTGGAGTCTTCTTGATAAGTATTTTATTACCGTAGCCGTAGAAGATTTTAAACGAAGAGGTTTAAATCTGGCTATTTTCAATGTGAATCACCGGTTGGCCGGTACAGACGGAGTCACTTACGAAGACATGATTGAGGATTTTGATTTGTTTTTCAAAACACATAAATCATTGAAAGACAGTCTGAACCTAAGCGATGAAATCCTTTTGTGGGGGTATAGTTCAGGCGGGCATCTGCTTATGTCTTATGCGTACACACACCCTTCAGATGATTTTGTCAATATTGCTGCAATAGCTTCACCTACCGACCTTACCGACCCTCATATCCGCACCAAAATTACGGATAGCGGAAGAAACCTTACCGAGTTGCTCATTGGACAGCCCTATGATAGTAATCCGGATGCCTACAAAAATGCCAGCCCGTATTACCTGGCCGGTAGGCACAGCACATCCACTTCATTATTCTATGGTGGGAACGATTATTTAGTAGATAAATCACAGGGAGAAAAGCTGAATAAAGTACTCCTTGAGAAAAAAGTAAAGTCAGAGTTTCATCTGGTAGAAGACGCAGGTCATGAGATGGACGGAAAGATGCCTCAGATAGCCGATGAGCTTATAAGATATTGGAAGACTCTATAATAGTGGTTAGATTAGCTTAGTAACAATCCCCGTTGCCAGTGGCGACGGGGATTTTCGATTTTTTACTTTCTGCCAAGCCACCAGCCCGCAGTTGCTCCTGCCAGTGCAGAGATGATAACCATCACCACGATGTCAAGCAGGGCTCCTCCAAGTGTAAAGACATTCGAGGTACCCAGACTAATGAAATTATAGGCACCAGAAACCAACAGGCCAAGAATAGCACCTGCTTTTGCACCTCCGGCAGGTGTACTCACACTGGCCCAGTGCCCCATAACAAAAGCCAGAAAGATACCGTAAATGAGCTCTCCTATGATGAGGTAAATCATGGAGTCCATCATTTCGGAGTCAGATTTCATTACGCCGGTAGCAGTACCAGCTAAATTCTGGGTGGTATCTGCCAGAGCCATTCCGTAAAGAAGCCAGCCGAGAAGGTAAGCAACTACTCCGGCCAGAAGACCGGCAATCAACGTTTTTGTGTTCATAAAGGATAAGGGTTTTGGGTTTGAGTAATAAATATAATACAATTAAATATTATTAAATAACAATTTAGTTTGCATTTTTATTAATCGCTCCTGAAACACTGTTCTGAAACTTCCGTTGGTATCTGTGCTGATAATCAAATGCTTGAATTAGTACGAACAGAGAACGAGCCGAATAACTTATCCACATTTTCAAAACTTATCTACAAAGCACTTTTCTGAATCAGCCACAGGGTTCAAATGCCTTATATTTGTAGTCCTCAAATCCAAATGTGCATGGGAAAGATCATTTCAATTGTCAATCAGAAAGGCGGGGTGGGAAAAACCACTACGGCCATTAATTTATCAGCGTCGCTGGCTATACTGGATTATAAAGTGTTAATCATAGACACCGACCCTCAGGCAAACGCGGGTTCAGGCATAGGTATCGATAGTAAGGATCAGGAGCATAACATATACTCGGCCCTTTCGGGGCAGTCAGAGATCCGTGAATGTATCGTAAAAACCGAAATTCCTAATCTTGATCTCATCCCTTCGCATATCGATCTGGCCGGATTTGAGCTTGAAATTGTCAATCAGGTGGCAAGGGAATATATCCTGAAAGACCTCATCGGTACCTTACGTGATGATTATGATTTTATCTTCATCGATTGTTCTCCTTCACTAGGTCTTATGGTAATCAATTCTATCGTGGCCAGCGATTCGGTACTTATTCCGGTTCAGTGCGAGTATTTTGCTCTGGAGGGAATCGCCAAGCTTCAGAATACCATTGATATCATCAAAAAACGGCTGAATCAAAGTCTGGAGATGGAAGGATATGTACTTACCATGTATGATGGCCGTACCAACCTTTCGAAAATGGTGGTGGAAGATGTACGGTCTTTCTTTGGAGACCTGTGTATGGAGACGATAGTGCCCCGAAATGTAAAACTGGCTGAGGCTCCATCGTATGGCGTACCGGCTTTACTGATGTTTTCCGGCGAAAAAGGGGAGGAGTTTGATATTAAATTTCTCGAAAACAAAGGAGCGATCAGCTATGTGGATCTGGCCAAGGAACTGCTTCGCAGAAATGATCTGCCTGAATTCAAATCTGAACTTCAAACTGCGTAAAAAATATGGCGAAGGGTCTGAACTCGTTACTGAGTGACAGTGATCTGGTGGTTAAGCAGAAGGTGGCTTCTTTCCGGGGGGTAAAAGAAATTGCAGTTGAAGAAATATCCGCAAACCCCTATCAACCCCGATCAGAATTTGACAAATCGGCTTTGGAAGAATTAACTGCTTCCATTCGCGTTCATGGAATTATTCAGCCGGTTACAGTTCGGGAAAGAAACAAGGGCTATGAACTCATTTCAGGTGAAAGGAGACTTAGAGCAGCCAAAGACGCAGGTCTTGAGGTAATACCTGCCTATATTCGTAATGTAGATGACCAGCGATCGCTGGAAATGGCTCTTATAGAAAATATTCAGCGTGAAAATCTCAATGCCATAGAGGTGGCTCTCTCTTACCAGCGGATGATTGATGAGTGCAATCTGAAACAGGATGAATTAGGCGGAAGAGTAGGCAAGAACCGTAGTACGGTAAATAATTACCTTCGTTTGCTTCAGTTGCCGGCCGCTATTCAGTCTGCTGTTGCCCTTGGGCAGGTGAGCATGGGGCAGGTGAGGCCACTTATTACCATTGATGACGAAACTTTTCAGATTGAACTGTTTCATCGGATACTTACGCAAGGTCTTTCTGCCAGAAAGGTAGAGGAAATTGTGAAAGCAGAAACCGCTTACGGAGATGAGTTTTCACCGCTGGAAACCTTCAAAGAAGATATGCGGATAGAGGAAATTTCGTTGAAAGGTCAAACCCACGTGCCTTTGAAAATTAAGGTAAGTTCGGTGGATAAGGGGTATATCAGCCTACCTTTTGAAAATGAAAAACAACTGGCCGAAATCATGCGTTTGCTCGATTAGGCTACTTAGTGAATCTGTATAAAAAGAAAGATGGCTCAGTCAAGACGCCGTTCTCCTAATGTGGCTTTGCAGCGGAATCAGCCGCTGTTCCAGGACTTTGCTCACATCAAAGCCCTGGAAGCCAATGTTTTGGGAGGTATCATCAAAGAGCGTGATGCACTTACCTCGGTGATAGACGTGCTCAAGCCTGATAGTTTTCAGGATGAAAGGCACATTGCTATCTATCAGGCCGTCTTGAGATTGTTTGGTCATTCCGAGCCTATTGATCTGCTTACGGTTACCAATCAGCTGCGGTCATCGGGAGAGCTGGAGTTTGTGGGTGGTGCTACATACATTGCCCGAATTACCGCAAATTCCACCGTGGCTCACATTGAGCAGGATGCCCGTATTATTGTTCAGTATGCCATACGCCGAAAGATAATTACGATTCTGGACCATGTTCATACCAAAGCCTATGACGACACTACTGACGTGTATGGTCTGATGGATTCTACGGAGCAGGGTTTTCGGGAGATACAAGAGGGCAATCTGAATAAAAATATTCCTGAACTTAGCTCGGTGGTTCAGAAAACCCTTCAGGAAATAAAAAACAAAACAGATCAGAATGCAGACCACAGTACGGTTCCTTCCGGGTTTCCTTCCCTGGATCGGGTAACCGGTGGATTTCATAATACAGAGCTTATTATTATAGCAGCCCGGCCTGGCATGGGGAAAACGGCTTTTGTGGTTTCTGCACTGAGAAATGCGGCCATTGATTTTCATTTACCCGTGGCTCTGTTCTCTCTGGAAATGTCAAGCCAGCAGCTCATGCTTCGCCTTATTTCGGCAGAAGCAGAGATAGATAGCCAGAAACTGAGAAAAGGGGAGCTGGATAAAGAAGACTGGCATGCCCTGCACTCGCGACTTAATAATCTCTCTACGGCTCCCATTTACGTCGATGATACCCCGGCGTTATCTATTCTGGAGCTCAGAACCAAAGCCCGCAGACTCAAGGCATTCCATAATATCAAGATGATCATTATTGATTACCTGCAGCTG
>CBINGY010000055.1:0-28430 GCA_966250325.1 uncultured Cytophagaceae bacterium
ATGGAGGAAAGTCCGAACAGCGTAGGGCATCATGCTACCTAACGGGTAGGAGAAAGGAGGGAGACGTCCTTTCTACAGCTAGTGCCGCAGAAAACAAACCACCTTCCGGCTTGCCGGAAGGAAAGGGTGAAAAGGTGGGGTAAGAGCCCACCGCCTGAACAGCAATGGGCAGGGCAGGGTAAACCTCATGAGCTGAAAGACCAAATAAGTCCGGAATTTCTGTCGGCCCGGCAGAGTTTCCGTATCTTGCGGGATGTCCGGATGGGTAGGTTGATAGAGGCTTTGAGCGATGAAAGTCCCAGATAAATGGCAGGAATCTGTCACAGACGGATACAGAATTCGGCTTACAGGCTTATTTCTTCTTTTTTATTGGAAATGCTTTCGCTACTGACTAATCGCTGATTTCCTTTAACCCTAAAGTTTTAAAGGAATAATTCTTTTTGATTAATAAATCACTACCTTTGCAGTCCGAAAATTAAACCGGGGACGGGATCCCCACCAAAACATTTAAGTATGGCTGTTAAAATCAGATTGGCGAGACATGGTCGTAAGAAAAGAGCAATCTACGACATCGTTGTAGCAGATTCAAGATCACCACGTGATGGTAGATTTATTGAGAAGTTGGGTCAATATAACCCGAATTCAACACCGGCAGGTATAGACCTCAAAGGAGAAAGAGCACTTTATTGGTTAATGAATGGTGCTCAGCCTACGGATACAACCCGTAAGATTCTTTCTGTGAAAGGCCTAATGTTCCAGAAACACCTTCAGGTAGGAGTGGTTAAAGGAGCTATCTCTCAGGAAGAAGCTGATAAGAAATTTGAAGAATGGCTTGAGGCGAAAGCAAAAGCCAGAGATGAGAAAATCTCAAAGCAATCTTCTGCCAAGGATGCTGCCAAAAAAGCAACTCTTGAAGCTGAACGTAAGAAGAAAGAAGAAGTAGAGGCTAAGAAAAAAGAAGCTGAAGCTGCACTTATCGCTGCTGCCGAAGCTACTGAAGCCGCTCCTGCCGATTCAGATGATGAGACCGCTACCGAGGATACTACTGGTGCCGAATCTTCTGAAAATCAGGAAGGAGATAACGAATAATTTTGAATAACTCCGAGAAAATCCTCACTACATTAGTGGGGATTTTTAGTTTATAAACATGCGAAAAGAAGATTGTTACTTTCTAGGCAAAATCACTAAAACCCATGGTGTAAAGGGCGAGGTGATTATCTGGCTGGATGTGGATCATCCTGAAATTTATGCTGAACTCGACTCAATCCTACTACTTATCAAGGATGAATTAGTTCCTTACTTTATCGAGAATCTGCAAATTCGAGGCAAAAAATCGATATTGAAACTTGAGGATATCAACAGTATTGAGGATACCGCACCGGTAATAAATAAGGAAGTTTATCTTCCAGAAGAAATGTTGCCTGCTCTGGAAGACGATCATTTCTTCTACTATCATGAAGTCGTTGGTTATCAGCTCAAAGAAGAAAAAGACGGGCAGATTTATGGTACCATTAATCAGGTGTATGAAGGTGCCGGACAGGATTTGATATCCTTTGATAAAGACGGAACTGAGGTTCTCATTCCGATCTCCGACGATATTGTGAAAACCATAGACCGTGAGACCAGAACCCTTCTTGTGAATCTTCCTGACGGACTCATAGATGTTTACCTGGAGCCTTGAATTATGAGAATAGATATAATTACCTGCCTTCCCGGGCTGCTTGAAGGTTTTTTTTCACAATCCATTGTAAAACGTGCCATGGAGGGCGGAAAAGTCCAGGTTAATCTTGTCAATTTACGGAATTATGGTATCGGCAAAAACAGGCAGATTGATGATTATGCTTTTGGCGGGGGAGCCGGTATGGTCATGATGATGGAGCCACTCGTAAATTGTATAGAAGATCTAAGGGCTCACACCGCTTACGATGAAATCGTTTATACCACTCCAGATGGCGATTTATTTGATCAAAAGACAGCCAACGGTCTTTCTCTGATGGGAAATCTGATGATAATCTGCGGACATTACAAGGGAATCGACGAGCGAGTACGTGAACATTTTGTCACTAAAGAAATTTCTATTGGAGATTATGTACTAAGTGGGGGAGAAATACCTGCAGCGGTAATTACAGATGCCATCATACGTCTTATTCCCGGAGCCATGAATGACGAGACTTCCGCACTCACAGATTCGTTTCAGGATGGGTTATTATCACCGCCTGTTTATACACGACCGGCTGATTACAAGGGAATTAAAGTACCTGAAATTCTACTGAGTGGTGACTTTGGAAAAATTGAGGAATGGAGAACAGAAAAAGCACTCGAAAGAACCCGCGACCGAAGGCCTGATTTGTGGAAAAAAACATTGTGAGAGGCGGTCAAAATGGTTAATTTTGACCTTATTTAAGTGCACATTTTTCACAATTGAATCTAGTACGAATTTAAACATCTTCGCTCTCTAATTTATGGCAGAGGAAAACGAAAACCCCATACCAGAATCCAGCCCAAAAGGAAACATTGTACCCATTAACATAGAAGATGAAATGCGAGGGGCCTACATTGACTATTCAATGTCAGTCATCATTTCGCGTGCTCTTCCCGATGTTAGGGACGGCTTTAAACCAGTTCACAGACGCGTACTTTACGGTATGTCTGAGTTGGGTGTATATCACAACAGACCTTACAAAAAGTCTGCACGTATTGTCGGAGAAGTTCTCGGTAAATATCACCCTCATGGAGACTCATCGGTTTACGATACCATGGTACGCATGGCCCAGGAGTGGTCACTTCGTTATCCACTGGTAGACGGACAGGGTAACTTTGGCTCGGTGGATGGTGACTCCCCGGCTGCTATGCGTTATACAGAAGCCCGCCTTAAACGGATAGCAGAGGAAATGCTGGCCGATATCAATAAGGAAACTGTTGACTATCAGTCAAACTTTGATGATTCGCTTCAGGAACCTTCCGTGCTTCCTGCAAGAATCCCCAACCTGCTTCTAAACGGAACCAGCGGTATAGCTGTGGGAATGGCCACCAACATGGCCCCTCATAATCTTACCGAAGTCGTGGATGGTATCAAGGCCTATATTGAGAATAAAGATATTACTGTAGAAGGTCTTATGGAGTTTATAAAGGCTCCTGATTTCCCTACAGGAGGAATTATTTATGGTTATTCGGGTGTCAAATCTGCTTTTGAAACGGGTAGGGGACGAATAGTCATCAGATCTGTGGCAGGTTTCGAAACCACCAAAACCGGTAAAGAACAGATTGTAGTTACCGAAATCCCGTATATGGTCAACAAAGCGGCCATGATTGAAAAAACGGCTGCCCTCATAAACGAGAAGAAGATTGAAGGAATATCCGATATTCGGGATGAATCGGATCGTCAGGGTCTTCGTGTGGTTTATGACCTGAAGAGAGATGCTGTACCTAATGTAGTGCTGAATAATCTCTACAAATACACGCAGCTTCAGTCCTCGTTCAGTATTAACAATGTTGCCCTTGTACATGGCAGACCGGTTACATTAAACCTTAAAGACATGATTCACCACTATGTGAATCACCGTCTCGAGGTAATTACAAGAAGAACCGAGTATGAGTTAAAAGAGGCGGAGAAGAGGGCTCATATACTTCAGGGTTTGCTTATCGCATTAGATAACCTCGACGCAGTCATTGCACTTATCAGGGCCTCGAAAGATCCTGACGAAGCGAGAGAGGGCCTAATGACACAGTTTAATCTCTCTGAAATTCAGGCCAAAGCTATTCTGGATATGCGTTTACAACGCTTAACAGGTCTGGAGAGAGATAAAATTATTCAGGAGTATGAAGAGATTAAGAAATTAATAGACCGGTTAAATGAAATTCTGGCTTCTGAAGAGGTCAAACATGAGCTGATCAAAGAGGATCTGGAGGATATCAGAGCCAAATACGGTGATGAACGCAGATCGAAAATTGAAATGGCCGGCGGCGATTTCAATATCGAAGACATGATTCCGGATGATGAAATGCTTGTAACGATTTCTCATCAAGGCTACATAAAACGTACACCTTTGCAGGAATACAGGACCCAGAATAGAGGTGGGACCGGTTCGCGTGGTGTCAAGACCAAGGATGATGATTATACGGAACATATTTTTACCGCTACCAATCACAATTACCTTCTTTTCTTTACCGAAAAAGGGAAATTGTTCTGGTTAAGAGTATTTGAAGTTCCTGAAGGTACCAAAACATCGAAAGGACGGGCCATTCAGAATCTGATGAACATTGAATCGGATGATTCGATAAGAGCCGTATTAAATGTTTCCACACTTAGTGATGAAGATTATATCAATAATAATTACATCATTATGTGTACGCAAAATGGTACCGTGAAAAAAACATTGCTGGAGGCATATTCACGCCCTCGCATTAATGGTATCATCGCAATCAGTATCAATGAAGGGGACCGACTGCTTGATGTAGCTCTTACAAACGGCAATAATTACATTATTATAGCTGGTGGAGAAGGAAAAGCGGTTAGATTCCATGAATCAGATATTCGCCCTATGGGAAGAGGAGCCACAGGTGTACGTGGCATCAGGTTGTCAGATTCAGACAAGGTTATCGGTATGGTTTGTGCCGCACGCGAAGATGCACAGCTCATGGTGGTTTCTCAAAATGGCTTCGGAAAAAGATCGGATATTGAAGAATACCGGATAACCAGTCGCGGGGCCAAAGGCGTAAAAGCTTTGAACATTACAGATAAAACCGGAAATCTCGTCGCTATTAAAGAGGTGACTGATGAGGATGATCTAATGATTATTACAGTCAAAGGAATTGCTATTCGTATGTCAATTTCAGATCTGAGAGTAATGGGAAGGGCTACTCAGGGTGTTAAGCTAATAAGAATGAGTGATTCAGATGCTATTGCATCAGTAACACGTATCATGAAAGAAGAAACTGAAGAAGAGGAAGGTTCGGCGTCTGAGTCCTCTCCGGAAGAGACGCCTTCTGAATAGTAAATTTGTTAAATTGCTGTTAAATCAGAAATTTAAATATATCGACTGTTTAAAACAGGCGTCTTAACTCTAAAACTGTTTGTTAAACTAAAAAAAGACCTAAATGAAAAAAACAATTGCATTGCTGGTGGGCCTTCTTGCCTCCGTTCAGCTGTCACAAGCACAAAGTGTGATGGATTTGGCTGCCAGTGCACAGTGTGATGCTCAGGATAATATCCTTAAGCCTATTATTAAAAGCTCTGAGCATGAGAAAAGGGGAGTGAAAGCGAGTACGTGGGTGAGGCTTGCTGAGGCGTATGCCAATCATACCACGGCCTGTGGAAAAGACAGTACATCTGCTATTAAAGCGTGGGATGCTTTGAAGAAAGCAAAGGAACTTGATTCGGATGGTGCAAGTGCTGCTGATATCGATGCATTAATGCACGGTGAATTAATGTACTCTGCCATAATGAACCAGGGAGTGGCTCATTACAATGTCAATAATCTGGAAACAGCAGCCAAACTGTTCATGATCGGTACGGTAGTTGATCCGAAAGATACGCTTGCTTCATTTTATGCAGGTATAGTTTCCAATCAACTGGAAGATTATGATAATGCAGAGAAAGCCTTCAAAGGTTACATAGAAACAGCGGGAGGGCGTGATCCGGCTTCCTATTACACCATTTCTCAAATAAGAAAGGAGAAAGGTGATCTGGAGGGTGCAATTGAATGGCTGAAAAAGGGAGTTGCGGATACCGATAACAAAGATTTACGCGGAGAGCTTATTAATACCTATATTCAGAACGACCGATTAAAGGAAGCAATTGCGGATCTGGAGAAGTTGGTACAAATGGACGCAAACAACTCCAATACCTGGTTGAATCTCGGATTATTATATGACAATAATGATCAAAAAGATAAGGCCATGGAAGCATACATGAAAGCACTGGCCCTGGAACCTGATAATTTCGATGCCAATTTCAGCATTGGTGTTCTTCATTTCAATGAAGCAGTTAAAATCAAAAATGAAGTAGATGCTATGGATATGAAAACCTATCAGGCCAAAGGGAAAGAAATTGAAACGAAAGCTTGCGAAAAGTTCAATATGGCTAAGCCGTATTTTGAAAAGTGCGAAAGTGTGAGACCGGGCGATGAAGATGTTAAAGCAAGTCTTGAAAATCTGGGAAGAGTGCTAGCTCAGTGTAAATAAAACAAGTTGGTTTAAGATAAAGGGGAGCAGATTGATTCTGTTCCCCTTTAATTTCAACTACCTTATTTAACATAATATATATTATAAAACATTTATTATTTTTCATAAATAACTGAAATATAATAATGATACAGACTTATTCACGCCACACTTTGTTTTTGATGCCAATAAAAATCAAAGCTGCCATTATTGGTATTAGGAAAACAACTGTTAATCGTACATCCTTACCGGAGTTTATATCAATGGCTGTAGCTATAATACAAAGAGCAATCGCAATAGACGGGAGATAAAGATATGCCAGCTTTCTGGAGCCCATGAAATTGTTTTATTGAAGTTTTACGAAAATAAAGAAGTTCCGGGTCAATCTAAAATACCTAAGTTGTTAGTTTGTTTTTAAATGGGTGTCATACTTGATGGTATTTCAGTATACGTATTATCACTATAATAGACTACCACGCGTACAATACTCTTAACCTTGGATTCTAAATCCTGTGTTGTAGATTCCGAATCCGTTTTATTACTGGAACTGGAAAAAATATCTTCTGCCTCCAATCGATCTGCTATTTTATTTAACAGAAAAATATCAAGGTCTCTTCCGGGAAAAGTCCAATCTAGCCCTAGTTCCGGGAGTTTTAAGGCTATTTTCTGGACGATTTCCAAACTTGGATTGTTTCTTTTAGCCACAATATGGCTGATCACAGGCCTGCTCACACCTATAAAATCAGCAAATTTTGAGCTGCTGAAACCCAATCCTGCCATCAAATCAATGATCTTTTGATTCAGTTCGTATTCCGACTCATTCTTCATATAATACAATTTTTACAAAAGGCATTTTTATAACAATTCCACCGGATTAACAATTATTCACACACAAATGTAAACAAAAATTTTCTCATTTGTTAACTTTTGTAAATAATTTATAATTGTTATTCGGCAGACGGTTTACATTTCTTTCTATTTGATATTGAGGTTATTATGTAGAAATCACAGAATGTTAAACTCTGTTTATCTTATCCATGAGACCAGAAAATATAGAAATTTATTTTTTTTGTTTATTTTCTTGCATTGTATTATCAAATCCCTCTTTATTTGTAGTACAAAATCGAAGGGCTTCCGACCTAACGACTTTCCTAATAAAAGTACAATCGTGCTTATACCTATAAAAGAACAGAAAAGGGGCCTTTGGGCCCCTGATCGAACAAAAAAAGCTCTGGTCATTATGGACCAGAGCTTTTTACTCAAAAGAGGGTTACAGGTTAAATCTTAAACAGTAACTGAATTCTCTCTCAAAGCTTCATTCAAAGAAGTCTTCAAATCTGTGCTTGCTTTCCTTTTGCCAATAATAAGTGCACAGGGTACCTGATATTCACCCGCCGGAAACTGCTTGGGCTGTGTTCCAGGTATTACAACACTATTCTCCGGGACAAATCCCCGATACTCAACGGGCTCATCTCCTGTAACATCAATAATCTTACTGCTGCCAGTAATAACAACCCCTGCTCCCAATACGGCACGTTTGCCTATATGAGCTCCTTCTACCACAATGCAACGTGAGCCAACAAACGCTCCATCTTCAATAATTACCGGAGCCGCCTGAGCAGGTTCCAGCACTCCTCCGATACCAACCCCACCACTTAAATGCACATCTTTACCGATTTGGGCACAACTGCCCACAGTAGCCCAGGTATCCACCATCGTTCCTGAATCTACATAAGCACCTATATTTACGTAGCTGGGCATAAGAATTACTCCTGAAGCGATGAAAGCACCATAACGGGCAACAGCCGGAGGAACTACGCGAACGCCCTGTTGGTCATAATTTGTTTTGAGCTTCATTTTATCGTGGAATTCAAAGATACCGACTTCCTGCGTTTCCATTTTTCGCAACGGAAAATACTGTATGATCGCTTTTTTTACCCACTCATTAACCTGCCAGCTTCCATCATCCATGGGCTGAGCTACTCTTAAAAGCCCTTTATCAACCTTTTCCACCACATTTTCTATGGCTTCTACAGTTGTTGCCTCTTTTAAAAGGGAGCGATCCTCCCATGCATCTAAAATTAGTTTTTGCACTTCCAACATTGTACTTGTACCAGATTTACTTATTAAATAATTACTTCTTTCAACTTTATCTAAAATATTGATATATAATGCTTTTATCTTATCGTGGAAATACCAATTCAGTCGTTTGAGAAATTGTCTTATTTCCTACCAAATAAAATTTTGCATTCACACATTCCTTGGGAATAACGCGTTTGAATGGGACAAAGCTAAAACATAAATCTAAATTGCCCACTCCCCCGCCCTGTCCATATGTTAATCCGTTTCATTCGATCACTTAAGCCACTTCAATAAATCAGATCCGTGAAGGGCCGTATATACGTTAATTATATTAACATTTTGTGTATCTATTTTGTTATCTTCCATTCCTGCCTATGACACTAGGATTATTTTCACAATGTTTTGGTCAATTCTCAGAAAGGTTTTCTATTGCACCAAAAGTGTTATTTTTGTGTTCCTTTAATTAAACAAAACAGCAATTGTAATGAAAGACATCAAAGTTGCCATTAACGGTTTCGGTCGTATAGGTCGGTTAGTTTATCGCCAGATTTATGATATGGAAGGTATTAATATTGTTGCTATTAATGATCTTACCAGCCCTGCAACACTAGCCCACCTCTTGAAATATGATACAGCTCAAGGTCGGTTTGATCAGGATGTGAAAGCTACCGAAAACAGTATCATTGTTAATGGTGATGAGATCAATATCTACGCTCAGCGTGACCCGGCCCTTATTCCCTGGGCTCAGCATGATGTAGACGTAGTTCTTGAATGTACCGGCTTTTTTACAAGTGATGATAAGGCTGCCGCTCACCTTACTGCAGGGGCCAAAAAAGTTGTTATCTCTGCTCCGGCCACAGGAAATGTAAAAATGATTGTTTACAACGTGAATCATGATACACTGGACGGATCGGAAACAATTATCTCCGGTGCATCATGTACTACCAACTGTCTGGCTCCAATGGCTCAGGCATTGAACAATGCATTCGGGATTAAAAGTGGTCTCATGACTACTATACATGCCTACACGAACGATCAGAATACGCAGGATGCTCCTCATAAAGATCTTAGAAGAGCCCGTGCGGCTGCTCAGAACATCGTTCCGAATACAACAGGAGCCGCCAAGGCTATCGGTAAGGTTCTGCCTGAACTCAATGGCGTTCTTGACGGTGCTGCCCAACGTGTACCTACTCTTACCGGCTCACTTACAGAGCTTGTTTGTGTTCTTGACAAAAAAGTGACCGCGGACGAGGTAAATGCTGTTATGAAGGCCGCCGCCAACGAAAGTTATGGCTACACCGAAGATGAAATTGTTAGTTCTGACATAATCGGGATGACTTTCGGTTCTTTGTTTGACGCCACTCAAACCAAGGTTCAAACCGTTGGTGATACTCAACTGGTTAAAACCGTTTCCTGGTACGATAACGAAATGTCATATGTTTCACAGTTGGTTCGTACAGTGAAGTATTTTGCTGGTTTGATCAAATAAAAATTTCTGAATATAGCAGATCAGGAAGCCTCCGGGAAATTTTCTCTCCGGAGGCTTTTCTATTTTATAGCTCTGGCTACAAGGTAGTTAATTGTATACCCCTTTTCTGTCCATAACTTCTCGTAATGAGTCTGAACCCCGTAATGATCATCAAGCAAAGAGGATTGATACAAATCATTGGTGTGAGCTATAACCTCGAAATCAGTTCTTTCTTCTAGCTTGCCCAATGTATATTCATACAGAAAAGGGCTGTCTGTTTTCAATCGAAAAATCCCATCCTGGCTAAGGAATTTGTGGTACAAATCTAGAAAATGATCATTTGTGAGTCTTCTCTTTTCCTCCTTATCTCGTGGTTGGGGATCTGGATGAATCAACCAGATTTCTCCTATTTCTCCCTCCCTGAAAAACTCATCGAGATACTGAATACCAGATCTCAGAAATGCGGCATTCGAAAGGCCTTTATCCAGTGCTTGCTTGCTTCCTCGTGCTATCCGGTCCCCTTTTATGTCAATGCCAATAATGTTAACATTATTTCTGGCCTCCGCAATGCCTACCGTATATTCTCCTTTTCCACAGGCCAGCTCAAGAACAAGCGGGTTATCATTTCCAAAATATTCTGCCCAGTTACCCTTTATCTTGGTGTACAACTCTTTTCCTCTTTCTACAACATTCCAGGCTTCTTTGTTATGTTGAAAACGGTGTAATTTTCTTCTCATAAATCCTTTATCTCTGCTACCAAATACGTACTGCCTCCTATATAAATGAAATCCTCTTTTCTGGCTAATTTCTTCACATGTTGTATTGCTTCATTAACACTAGGAAGTGAAATAGCATTTGTTATGTTAATATTATTAGCAAAACTAATTAAGTGTTCTACTGCTGCCGCCCGAGGTGACTGAAACGGTACAAAATAATAGTTAGAAGTCTTTGGAAGTAACCCTAATGTTTTGGTCAGGTCTTTGTCCTGGGAAAAACCCAAAATAAAATGGCAATCATCTGGATTCCAAGCCTTTAACTCTTCTTCCAGCACTCGAAATGCATGTTCATTGTGTCCGGTATCGCAAATAGTTAAAGGCAAATCATTCAGCTTTTGCCACCGGCCTTTTAGTGCGGTATTCTTTATCGTATGCTCCAAACCGATCCTAATTCTATCTGCTCGAAGTTTGAAACCGAGTCGACGCAAATGAATAAGCACCGTACATACTCCCGCCAGATTTTTTTCCTGGTATGCTCCCTTTAGATCGGGTTCAAAATCCCACAATTCATTAGTCGACTTAAAACTAACTAAAAACCTAGTCGTTTTTTTTGAGATTCCTACTTCGTCTTTGGCAAAAAAGATCGGGGCATTTTGCCTGCTAGCCTGACTACGAAACACATGTTCTGTTTCAGGATCATATTCTGAAATAACAACCGGGGTGTTTACCTTGATAATACCTGCTTTCTCGAATGCGATTTCCTGAAGAGTGTTTCCAAGTACATCCATATGATCAAACCCGATGTTAGTTATCAAACTTATAACCGGATGAATGATATTTGTGGAATCAAGGCGACCGCCCAGACCCACTTCGATCACAGCAACATCTACTTCGTTAACCGCAAAATAATGAAATGCTAAAACTACAGTTAGCTCAAAAAAGGAAGGTTCTATCTCTTCAAGAAGTTGTTTATGCTTTTCGACAAATTCAATAATGAAACTTTGGGAGGGCATTTCACCATTGATTTTGAAGCGTTCCCGTAAATCCTTCAAATGTGGAGAGGTATACAATCCTGTTCTATAGCCATTTTCCTGTAATACAGATGCAATCATATGAGAGCTGCTGCCCTTTCCATTGGTACCTCCTACATGAATAGTCCGGAATTTCTCCTGGGGATTACCCATGGCTTCGCAAAGTCTAAGAATATTATCAAAGCTAGGCCTGATAGCCTTTTTACCCATATTTTGAAATGCGGGAAGCTTTGAATACAAGAAGTTAATGGTTTCTTCGTACGTCATACCGGCCACAAAAATATGGCATCAGCTCTGAAATATTCAAACGAAAGAATGTATCCTCGTTAATTTGTAATGTTGATTGTAATGGTACCCGAAGATTTTGCGGGAGGAGTTCCCTGCGGACTAAGAAACCGGCTCAGGTTTCTCTGTATATACGTCTTATAGTGATTGGTAACACTTGGACTCACTGTGGAAGACTGTGTAACGATGGCAATCACTTCTCCGCGGTTGTCAACCGAAACTGTGAATACGATCCTTCCGGTTTCAGAACTTTGGTCTTTGGGAACACTCAATGGTTTCTTAGACCAACCACTCAATCCGGAAATGGAGCTACCACCGCCACCTTTGCCCGGGTTTCCGTACAAACTTTTACCATCGGGTGTGCCCCTTGGATCACCCTGGTCTCCCACAGCACCAGGTTTGCCATCTCCGTTGTTATTTCCGCCAATTCCGTCACGACTACCCGTGGTACCATTGGAATTGCTTCCGGAGCCCGACTTCTTCATGACCGAACCCTGATCTACCGATCTGGCTGGGGCTACAGGTTTTGGGGAAGGTGAAACTGGAGCAGGAGTAGATGTACTCTTTGCGGTGGAAGTGGTAGGGGTTTTCTTCATCGTTACAGGTGATTCTTCAGCATCTGAAGTAACCACAGGCGGGGTTTTCTGCGTCTGTACCTGAGGAGACTTCTGAACTGAACTCGGTTTTGGAACCGCGGTCTGAGGTTGTGTCACCGCTTTCTGAGCAGTAGATTTATCTGCTGGTTTTACATCATAGTTGTTTTTAGAGTCATTGGCCTTGTTAGTCGTTTGAATATTTCCGTAGCCCGTCACATCGATTCCGTAATTGAGGTCAACCCCCATGGCCAACTCTTCCTCTTTTGGCTCGTAAATAATTTTGAAAAAAAATAAGGCTGCTAAGAAGAGGGCATAGAGGCCTGTGCTTATTCCAAATGCCTTGATACGATGTTCTGTATTATTTATTGCTAATTCCATTTTCGTCAAAGTAAACCGACTTTTCGCCTGTAAATGATTCAATTTTCTGTGATAACGCTTCAGCCTCTTCTTTGGTATTTACACCAACAAAAACCCTTCTCATGCCATTAACTACCTTAATTTCAGCCTTGAAACCTGCTGACAACATTTTATTTTTTAATTTGTCAGCGTTGGTTTTGTTTTTGAAAAGGCCTGCTGCCACTTCGTAGGCATATTTAGGTCTGTCAGACTTTGAACTTACTTTCTCCGGAATAAATTTGTCAAAACTCTCCGTAACCCTATCGTCTACCGGAATTTCCTTCTTTTTAGAGGTCAGTTCGTCTGAAGTTGGAACTTTGGCAAGCGTGTCTTCATAGACATACACCACCTCCGAAGTATCAGGCTCTGTAATAGATAATTCTTTTTGCCGGGGTTCATTTTTCCTCTCAAAAGGCTTTTCGAGAAGAACATAATAAAGAGCGACTCCGATCAATATCACAGGGATTAGATAGAAAAAATATCTCAGATATAAATTCCTTGAATCCTGATTTACTTCTGAATCTTCCAATAAACTGTTATCCGAATCCTCTTCAGGGGATTCTTGTTCCGGCTCCGTTATTAGGTTATTTTCCGACAAACTCTCAGAATCTTCTTCTGAAAGATCAATGATCGGGCTAGTTACAGGTAGATTCGGCCGATTAGTTTCCTCTTCTTTTTGACTCGCAGTGTCCTCGATATCCTTTTCCAGGTATAATCCGGCTACTTCTGTTGGCACGTATGATGGAAAGTCCGGTCTTTCATAAAAATTAACCGAATGATCAACAAGTGCGGTTAATCCCGTACCTGCTGATTTACTAAAAGAGATTACCTGACTAATGACAACCCGCTTGTTTGTTTCAAGGGAAGATTTTAATCTGAAAATAAACTCATTGAGCTGTGAGTTTATTTCCGCAGGTGACTCACGCTCCTGTTTTGAAACAAAGCTCAAAAATTTGTTTTCTGAATCCTCGGAAAGCAAATGGTTAAATTCAAATGTTTTGAATGGCTCGTTAAGCCTGCCATCACTAGCAAGAGTAGCTTGTCTGAAAGAAGCAATGAAAGCCCCCAGGCCCGGCACAATAAAGAAATCAAATTCATAAAGACATTCTTTGATGTGCTTTTCAAAATTGATCATTAAGGAAAGCTTTTCGTTTTCAATTAAAGCGATACGTTGATTCCTACCAGAAAATTCAAACCTTGCTGAGGATAGTTATAGAAACGCTGATAATTTTTCCCGATGATGTTGTTAAGTTTAACAAAAGCCGCAAACTGTTGTCTAAACAAATAGGTAAACTCAGCATTCAAATCGGTAATAGCAGGTATCTTAACGTCTTCAAGAATAAACGGATCTCTGGCAAAAGTACTTCCAATATAGTAAAAATCAATGTTACTCACAATTTTGTCAGATACTATGAAAGTATTCCCAAGTCTTCCTTCAAAAGAGGGCCTGTGATAAGGCTTGTCAAAATTGATGGTTTCGTAATACCAATAGCCAGCTTTCAGGTTAGTTCTCCAAAATTCTTTCGCCTGATAATTAAACTCACCCGATATATTTACAAAATCAGTCTTTTCTGGTTCGTAGTAGATTTCAAACTGCCTGAGACGGGGATCTCCGTCATAGGTGTTGAAAAAATAGAGGTTACTAAATTTCCCATAAGATGCTTTGAAATTATAGGTGAGTCCGCTATACAGATTACCACGACTACCCAGAAAAATTTCCTGCTCCTTCGTTGTATTAAAAAGTTCTACCTGAGGTTTCAGCCAGGGGTTTTCATCCAGCATAGTCCCTAGGGTATTTCGTATAATATCCCCGTCATATCCCGCAAAGAAATAAAGCAAGCCACGGGTTTTGTACGTCAGCGTTGCCGTAGGGAAACCTTTCGTCTGATTTACTTCTCTTACCTGGTCAAATTCGTTCACTGCCTTGAAGCCTATTTTCGCATTAAAGCTATTAAAGTCTATATTAAACGAAGGTGCGACCCTGAACAGGTTCCTTTTACGGGTAGGATTTTCAAAGTAACTGTCTGTCCTCTGTGTGAGGTAAGCCTCACCTTCCAGCATGGCAGTAACTCTATCTTTGATAATCGGGAAGGTTGTAGAAAAATCACTTGCCCAATCAATTTCTTCGGCTTCATAGAAATCATTAAGAGTTCTTAACCTCGTATGAACGGCGAAATCAACAACCGGATTAGGGTCGGTATTTTCAAACCCTACTCCGAAGCGAAAAATATTCAGCGTCTGTCTGATATCTTCCTTAAGAAGGTCGTAATTAAGTGTATCGTAACCAAAGAAATGATAGTTTCTTCGTTCATATCCAATATCACTTTTCATCTCAAAATAATTACTATGATACTTTCCGTCAAGTCTGATCTGGTCAAGATTTATTCCACTGTTCGCACCTTGAATGGGTCCTCTTTTGGCAGCATTATGCAGGCCATAAATACCATATACCAGAGATTTATCCTGGTTTGAGTTGATAAATGTCTCCGCATATAGTCGTCCGAAATTCCCAGCACCCACTTTGAGATAATTGTCATAGCCTGTGGAATTGCTTCCATTTCGCCGGGTATCTTCTACCGGGGAAATGACGTTAGGCTTAAACTCCACTTCTTCAACGCCCGTAGGTTTACGTTCAAAGAACGTGTAAACCATTTCTCTTTTCTCTTGCGTTTTCACCTCAGCCGGAATTTTCTCAAAAACCCGGCTGGCTTTCTGAAGTTTCACCTCTTTCTCTTTGGTTATGGTGATTTCTGCATCACCAATTCCTGTATTCTGAGCTAAAACAGGGGCAGAAATTACCCCAAAAAGCACGATTATTGTCGTATTCCTCATGTTCTTAGTTTGGAATGGTTTTTAGCTTTGCCTTGGCCGTGTCCACGGTTTTAGCGTTGCCAGAATTTTCAATGATAGAGTTCAGTGTGGCTTTGGCCATGAAGTAATCTTTTTTGGCAATATAGCTATCTGAGATAAGCAAAAATGCCTTTTCATACCACTCAATAAAGTCGCTGAAGTTTTGAGCCAGCTTCTGCATTTCCTGAATGGCCTCGTCGTATTTATTGTTTTGATAAAGAATTTCACCGAGTAAATAATTGGCCTCTGCCCCGTTTACGTCTTTATCCATACTGATCACCTTTTCAAATTGTGCCTTGGCCTGCACATAGTCCCTTCTTTTGAGGTAATTCTTACCAATGTACAGCTCGGCTTTATTCTCAATACCTATAACAACTCCTCCTCCATCTGAAATGGCTTGTCTGGCATATTTGATACTGTTATCATAATCACCGAGCTCAAAATAGCCTTTGAAAAGTCCTTCCCAGGCAGAAACCTGATCTCTCTTTGAGCTACTACCGCTTAGAACATTTTGGTAATCGGTAACTGCTGCTCTGAAATCTCCACTGGCAAAGGCAATATCTGCAGCTCTGAATGCAGCCCGACCTACGTATTGAGACTGACCATCCTTAATCACTAGTTGATAAAATGGATACGCCTCTTTCGGTTTCTCCGTGAAATAATAAGATTCTCCAATCAGATAATTAGCCTCCATAACATTGCCATTTGAAGGATTACTTTGAATGAAACGCTTTAATGCCGAAATAGCCGACTCATACTTTTCTGTATAAAAGAGGTTTCTGGCGGCCTCGTACTGAAGAGCTACTGCAGAATTACTTCCGGGATTATTCTTTTGATAATCATCTGCTATATCAGCGAAATCCTCACTTCTTCCCGTTACGTTCATGATGTCCCGAAGTCCGATTAACGCTTCGTTGGCTACTTCATGATTCCCAAACTTGTTGATGATTGTTTTGTAATCTTCGATAGCTCTGTCATAATTCTGGAGATTTCCATAAGCCAATGCTCTTTTCAGGAGAGCTTCGGGCACCAACGCCGATTTTGGTCTTTTCCGGAGCATTTCGGTAAACGAGGCCGCAGCATTCTGATAGGCATTCCGTTCCATTTCCAGTGATCCCTGTTGAAAAAGAGCATCGTCTATTAAGCGGCTGTTCTCATAAATTCTGTTAAACGATTCAAATGTTTGGGCGGCCTCCTGCTTTCTACCCATGAAATCGAGCGTAACTCCTTTTTGAAACATCGCATAATCCTTGTCGGTACGATTATTTGCTAATGCCTGTTCGTAATTCTTAAGGGCGTTTGCAAACTGCTTTTGAATTAAATAACAATCGGCCAATCTTAGTAGAGCATCCTCCCTACTCTGCCGACTGGTTTCATCCCCGTTGGTTGTCAGAAAATCTTTAAAGTAGGTAAGAGCGGTGGCAAACTCCCGCTTATTGTAATATAAGTAACCTAAACTGTACAAGCTTTTGCTTCGCTGATCAGGAGTGCCTTGCTTCATCACCTGGCGATAAAGGCTTTCTGCGTCTGGTTTATTGGCTGCAAAAGCCGATTCTGCCTTCCAAAAAAGGGCACGTTGACCGGTTTCCTTGTTTATATTTTTTGAAAGGGCCTTATCAAAATAGGTAATGGCATCCTCAAAGTTTTCAGCGTTATATTCGATTACTGCCTGGCTAAATGCTATTTTCTGATAAGCCTCATCAATTTTAGAAGTGGTTCGTTTCAGGCTTTCAATATAGGCTAGAGCCTGTTTGTAATCATTGGTATCAAAAAGTATATCACTTAGCAGCTCATTTGACTGATCAATGTACTTTCCATCCGGATAATTTTTGACATACTCCTTCAATGAGTTTATGGCAGATTCATTGTTTCCTTGCTCAAGTTGAACTTTAATGTAGTTGTAACTGGCTTCCTCTTTAATTTCCTTGTCAAAATCTCCTTTTCTGGCAAAGTCAAACGCAGCCATGGCCGAAGTTAGATCACCGGTTTCTAATGCAGAAATACCCAGATAATAAGCTGCCTGCTGGCCTAAGTCATCATTTCTATCTGCTATTTGTTTCAATACCGCAATTACTTTAGCATGTTGGCCTGTTTTATACAGGCTGAATCCATGCCTGAACGTCACCTGTGGGTCTATAGAACCTCTGCGAAGCTCCCGGAAACGGTCATAGTACATGGCCGATTTCTCATAGTCATCTCTGAAAAAGAAAACCTCTGCCGTGAGCAGACAGAGTTCATCGGTTTTCCTCCCTTCGGGATTGGCAATTATCGGTACGGAATAAGTGAGCAATTCGTCGTATTTCTTTTGTTTATACAAAATCTGGGCAATCCAGTTTGGCACTTCAAGTTTATATGGATTAACATTCTCTACACGTTTCAGGTCTGTAAGTGCCTCCTCAAAATTCTCATTCTGAAAATTTATTGCCGCGGCATAATAAGCCGCATGAATGGCATTCTCTGCGGCTGTTCTCTTTACAAAATTGAATTCTTTAAGTGCATTTTCATAATCTTTGAGCTGATAGTAAGACACTCCAAGTTTATACCTTAGCTCATATATTTCAAGGTTATCCTGACGATGTTCTATGGCCTTTTTCAGGTATTCAATCGATTTTTTATAGTCTCCCTTTTCAAAGAAACTCTCAGCCAGATCGGCATAAATAATTTTCGCTTTGGGGTGTTCGCTGTGATTCAGCACAAAACGCTGTACTTCAATATCTGCATCTTTGGCATGTGTGTATAAGGCACTTACCGCAGAATAGTAGGAAGCATTGGCAATATTGAAATGATTGGGATCAATGGTAGATTCAGACTTTTCGATGTACTTTTTAAATTCGGTACGGGCAGCCGCATATGCTTTTTTCTCAAACAGCTCCAGGCCATTATTGTAGTGAGATTCAAGCTCTGTGTAACTTAGAGTGTTCTGGGCATTTCCTAAATGTGCATACAGAAAAACAGAACAGGCAATGAAAAAGATTTTTTTCATGAGTTAACTTATTGATATCAGACGAAAATCAGCCGGTAGGGAAATCTAAACACAATTATTATAAAGCACGTAATCCACAGCTTACCGCTTTCTGTCTGACGTAATTCTGTGATTTAAAACGAACAAATTTAGGAAAGATGTCTTTCAATATGCAGCGATTCGTGGTTTTATGTTTTCTTTGATAATATTTCGCTAAGAACGCCGCAATTCCTTTGAAAATTGTGGCTGTTGTAAAAAACCAATTTCATCAAAAAAAGAATGTCTAAGTTAAAATCTGTTTTCGTATTTTTTGTCCTGGGTGTTTTACCCACTGTTCCTTTCGGTTTATTTGCTCAGCAATCCTTTGCTATTGATTATACCCTCAGTATGTCTGAGCCTGAAACGCATTATTTTGAAGTTCAAATGAGCATCAATAACATTCTGACGAATTCGTTAATCAGAGATAAAAATCGCATTCAGGTAAAAATGCCGGTCTGGACCCCTGGCTCCTATCTGGTTCGTGAATATGCCAGAAACATTGATTTCATTGAGTTCAAAGATGAAAATGGCCAGAAACTTCGGGCAAGAAAAATAAATAAGAATACCTGGGAAATAGAAACAAACCAAACCAATCGGGTTAAGATTGATTATAAAGTTTACGCATATGAACTTACTGTGAGAACCTCTTTTCTGGATGCTGCTCACGGGTATGTTAATGGAGCCAGCATATTTCTTTATGTGCCTCAGTTGGCTCAAAGTGAAAGTAAACTTTCTGTGAAACCCTTTCGTGATTGGAAAAGGGTTTCCACGGCTCTGCCCTCTCTGGGAAATAACGAATTTCTTGTCAAAGATTACGATTCGCTTGTTGATAGCCCGATCGAAATAGGAAATCATGAAGAGCTGGAGTTTGTAGCTGCCGGGGTGCCTCACAGAATTGCCATGTTCAGTACAGAACCACTTAACTACGATAAAAATCAACTTTTAACAGATTATACTAAAATGGTTGAAGCTGCCACCTCTGTGGTGGGAGAAACTCCGTTGGATCGTTACCTCTTTATTGTTCATCACCAACCCGGAATAGGAGGCGGACTGGAGCACTTGTACTCTACAACCTGCCAGACAAGCCCGCAAGCCTATAATTCACCGGGGGGATACGTTGGGTTATTCTCGCTTCTGGCTCATGAATATTTTCACCTGTGGAACGTGAAACGAATACGACCAGTCGCTCTGGGTCCATTTGATTATGATAACGAGAATTATACGCACATGCTTTGGGTGGCTGAAGGATTTACGAACTACTATGAGGAAGTTATTCTTTCCAGAGCTGGATTACAGTCTGAAGAAGATTTACTCGGAAATTTGTCAACCAATTTATCCAATGTTCTCAATACACCTGGGAATTACGTTCAATCTGCTACCGCTTCTTCCTGGGATGCCTGGATAAAATATTACCGCCCAGATGAAAACTCTGCGAATACCAGTATTTCCTATTATTCTAAAGGAGGGCTTCTGGGTTCTGCATTAAACGCCATTATTATTTCAGAAACCAAAGCCGAAAAGTCTCTGGATGATGTCCTCAGGCTTTTATACAAAAAGTATTACCAAGAACTAAACCGCGGCTATACCGACGAGGAGTTTCAGCAAGCTTGTGAACAGGTGGCTGGAAAATCACTGGAAGAATTCTTCGCCCGATTCGTAAGCGGGACAGAAACACCAGATTACAAAGCGATTTATGCCGGGGTCGGTATCGAATTGGTTGAGAAACAGGAAAAAGGTGCGTATCTCGGAATTGCAGAACGTGGTGGTTCAATTTTCAGAATAAGTAGTATGGGATCCGCTTACCACTCGGGCCTCAATGTGGGAGACCGGATCATTAGTATTGATGGTAAATCAGGGGCAAGTTTTGCCAATGCCACCAACGGTAAGAATGTAGGTGACGAGATCGAGGTCAAAATAGAACGGTCTGGCATACCAATGACATTCCGGGTCAAACTGGGGGCCGATCCAAGAAAAACCTATACCATGGAAAAAAAGAAAGGGATTTCCGGTACCCTTGAAAAAGCTTACAAAAAGTTTGTTAAATAAACCTGATCAAAATCTGATTTTGAATATCCGCAGCTTGCCTGCGGGTATTTTTCTATCAGGAAAAGAGAGCCTGAAAATCTCCTGCCATCTCCTGAAAACGATTTAAAACCCTTGCATAGAATGCATCTGTGAGCATTTCAAGCACCTCCTGCTCTCCAGCTACGTCCATTTCAGAAATCTTGTAAACCTGCTCCAGCAAACCTGCCTCAAACTTTATGATATATTTGTTGTTAAATAGGTAAAGAGAAGTTTTACAGAAATTATTAGGAATGTCTTTGATAAAACGCATATTGATTTCCGGACTTTTCGTGATAAGCATTGGGAGTGTACTTCACTCATGCAGCAACAAAAGTAAGTCAGAAGCCGCAGAATTTTTTGAAAGGGGCAATTACCATTTCAAAAAGAGGGAATACGAAAGAGCCATCGAACTTTTTACGGAGGCCATCGAAAAGGTACCAGATTTTGCCGATGCGTATAACAATCGGGGATTATGCTTTGAAAAAACGGAACAGTTTGAAAGAGCCCGGGCAGATTATCAGCAGGCGGTGGATTTAGATGATTCATTTAGTCAGGCAAAGCTGAACCTCGCCCGAGTTCTAATTCATAACAGCGAAACAGAAAAATCGGGACTTCTTATAGCGGATATCGAACAGGAATACAGGGACAGTTCCTCCTTTTTTGACTACCGGGGACAGTGGTATTTGTTGAAAAATCAAATAGATGCTGCGATTAACGACTTTAGTCACGCAATTGATCTTGGAGGGGAATCGGCCGAATTATTCACCAATCTGGGTTTCGCCTATTATCAGAAGAAGGATTTCCCAAATGCCCGCGATTATTTTCTCAAGGCTCTTTCTATAAACCCGCAGTTTGGTTATGCCTTAAATAACCTAAGTGCCTCTTACGGTCATTCGAATGAGTGGTATAAAGCGTTGGAATACTCGAAAAAGGCGGTGGATACCAATCCTACCGAGTTGAGTTTTATCAATACGCATACTCTGAATTTACTCGAGACCAATGACCTCAAGAAAGCGAAAGAAATGCTGGAGAAAGGATTGAAGCGATCTCCGACAGACCCTTATGTGATGCGGAACAAGGCAATATTTTTAATAAAAAGCGAAAGTATAAAGGAGGGGCATAACTATTTAGTACAAATTGAAAAAACGAATCCTGAAGTGGAATACCTGTACTTTTATCTCGGAATTTCCTCAAACAGTAAGCCAGTCGCCTGTTCATTCTTTAAACGTGGGGCATCCCTGGGAGACAGAAGATCTCAAACGGAACTAGAATCTTGTGAACGCATTTTCTGAATAAAATCCGGCAATGCTATTTCGGGCGGCAACAATTGGGGATGCCATCTTTTTTCCCATTCGAAACTAATATATCCTCTGTAATCTATTTCATCGAGCTTGGTCAGAATCTTTTCTTTTGGCAAAAAACCACCTCCAAGAAGAACATATTTATGAACGCCATTCTGGTCTACACTACCGTCTTTTAACTGTACCAAAGAAATTGAAGAACGAATATTCTCAAACATCACATCCAACTCTTCCCCGGTTTCTGAAAACATGTTGAAATAGTCCCAGATAAGTCCGGTTTTTCCATCCATTTTGCTCAGTACATAGCTCAGATCGGTAGAATAAACCAAATCACCGTGAGCATCCAACAATACTTTAGTTTTCATCCCATTTCCAAATTCGGCAAGTTCTGAAAGCCGGGTAACAAATAAATCCAATGCCTGTGCTTTAGACAGTTCTTTGGGAAAACGATCGGGAAAAACCCGAACAAAAGGACAATCAAGTTTTTCTGCCAGCTCCATATCCCTCTTAATCATATCCATTTGTATTCGAATACCGGCTGGATTCGTTTCATGTAAATGAGCAGAGGAATTCAGATTGATTATTTCGATTGCCGCATCTGAAGCTCTTTGTTTAGATTCACGCCACGCCTCACCCGCGAAAAATGGACTTCTGGGCATGATAAGTTCTGATTGCACACCCCTTATCTCAATTCCATCATAACCATACGATTTGGCCTTATCGATAATGACTGGCCAGGGCCAATCAGGACATGCAAGTGTTGAAAAAGCCAACTTCCGTCTTATCGCTGATTCTAAACGCCATCCCGGTAATGCCACTGTCATCCCCAGAATAGTCTTGCCAATAAATTCTCGTCTGTCCATACTACCTTGAAGTTGAAGGTTCTGAAATGATCCTATCCGGTTTATAACAGTTCAAATATTCCTTGAATGTTGCTGTATTTTCTTCATAATCGGAGAAAAATTCCAATATGGCACATTTAGGTTCTTTCAGGAAATCGCTCAGTTTTTTACCAGCTTCATCTGATGAAGTAATTTCATAGTAGGCTAACCCGAATTCTTTTGCAATCCATTTAGCCGAATGTGGTTGATTTGTTCTGAAAAACTTCTGAAATGAATCTTGCTTTGATGGGCCATCAATCATATTAAAGATGATTCCTCCGGCATTATTCAAAATAATGATTTTAAGATTGTCTGGCAGATAGCTATTCCAAAGAGCATTTTTATCGTATTGAAAACTAAGGTCACCAAGAATACAGAAAAACGGCCGGGTGGTCATAAGGGCCTGCCCTACCGCGGTGCTTAAACTACCATCAATTCCACTTGTCCCCCGGTTACAGAACACCAGGACTTCTTCAGGAAGATACTTACTTAAGGAATTGACATACCTTATACTCATACTATTACCTGCATGAATAATGGAGTCAATTGAAATTTCTTTGAAGATACTGACTAAAAAATGAATTTCAGAGTATCGATTTTCTTCAAAAAATCTATCCATGCCCATCGAAGCGAAGTCATTCAGTTGATTCCAAACTAAGCGAAATTCTGAATTACCGGGGTAATCTTCAAGAGTCAAAGCTTCCTGAAAAAAGTACTTCGGCCTTTCTTCAATTTTTCTGGTAAGTGATCTGAAAGGGTCAATCCAAAACGGGTTTTGCTGGATATGCCAGTGCTCCTTTATCTTGCTTTCTCTTAAAAAAAGTTTCAATGATTTGGATATCAAAGACATATCTGTGGTAAGTAAAAAATCGGGAGTTAATTCATTTTTCAGTTCAGATGTAAGGTTTTTAAGAAAAATATCCTGATTTCTTATACCGCCATCCACATTACTTATGGAATCTCCTACAAGTACAAAACCAAACTTATCTGCAAACTTTTTTGCCAAGGCCTTTACAGTGGGGTCTTCCTGCTGTCCCACAACAAGAAGACGTTTCGGGTATTTTGCCAGACTTTCCTCAAACGATCTCCAGTCAACATTCAAACTTTCCTTTTCTTCACTTTCTGTGAGCCACTCCTGTGTTATAAGATGAACTGCATCAGGATAAAAAGGTTCTCTGATGGGAATATTGATATGAACTGGTCCCTTTGGTAGTGTCTGACTTAAATTCAGGGCCTCTATACTTACGTTTTGTGCGAGCAATAAGTCGCTGACCTCCTGATCCGCTGACCACGAGAAGGATTTTTTGACATGTTTTCCATATACGTCTTCCTGAAATATCGTTTGTCCATCGTATTGATGAATCCATTCAGCAGGTCTGTCTGCAGTCAAAACAAGAAGGGGAACTTCCTGAAAATAGGCTTCCGCCACAGCGGGAGCAAAATTCAAGGCAGCGGTACCCGACGTACAGATAATTACGGTGGTACGGCCAGTTTGCAGGGACATACCCAGGGCTATGTAAGCTGCAGACCTTTCATCGCTAATGCTGTAACAGGATAAACCTGGCTCACTGGTAAAAGCTACTGTAAGAATGGCATTTCTGCTGCCCGGACAAATAATGACATTTTCAACGCCTTTTCTGCGGCATAAGCGAGCCAACTGTTGAAACGGTTCTAATCTGGTCATGGTAAATAAAAAAAGGCATCCGATGAGGGATGCCTTCAAAATTAGCCAATAAATTTTATCCTAAGTAGGCCTTTAAAGCTTTACTTCTGGAGGTTTGTCTTAGACGGCGAATGGCTTTCTCTTTAATCTGGCGTACACGTTCACGGGTAAGGTTGAACTTTTCTCCAATCTCCTCGAGTGTCATCGCCTGCTCTCCATTCAGACCAAAATAATACATAATAACCTCTGCTTCACGCTGTGTTAAAGTCTGAAGTGCTCTCAAAACTTCTCTTCTGAGCGAATCATTCATTAACTCCTGATCCGGCTTCTCTTCCATGTCATTTTCAAGCACATCCAGCAGACTGTTTTCCTCTCCCTGTACAAAAGGAGCATCTACAGACACATGACGGCCAGAGATTTTCATCGTATCTACTACCTCATTCGAAGTAATTTCTAATACTTCTGCCAATTCTTCAGGTGATGGTTCTCTTTCGAATTGTTGTTCCAGTTCTGAGAACTTCTTTGAAATTTTATTCAGTGAACCCACTCTGTTTAATGGCAAACGTACAATACGCGATTGCTCAGCCAGTGCCTGCAGGATGGACTGTCTGATCCACCATACAGCGTAAGAAATAAACTTAAAACCACGTGTTTCGTCAAAACGCTGAGCCGCTTTAATTAGACCAAGGTTTCCTTCGTTGATCAAATCACCTAAAGAAAGCCCCTGATTCTGATATTGCTTAGCCACAGAGACTACGAAACGCAGGTTTGCTTTTGTAAGCCTTTCAAGAGACAGCTGATCTCCTTCCCGTATTTTCTGGGCCAGTGTTACTTCCTCATCGGGAGTAAGTAGGTCCACTTTACCAATCTCTTGTAAATACTTATCAAGCGACTGGCTTTCGCGGTTGGTGATCTGCTTACTAATCTTAAGTTGTCTCATCTTACTTTATTTAATCTGTCTTGTTTTCCTCTGACATAAGAAACAACAAAGAAAACTGCTTTATTGTTCTTATTAACATTCATTAAGCCTGGTCTTCTGATTTACTCTCAGGTTTCGGAGGTCTTGGCAGAAGCACCTTAGCAGAAAGCCTGTATTTACCGGTTTTCTTGTCAATTTCGATGAGCTTCACCTGAATTTTCTGACCACTTTCCAAAACGCCATCCATTGAAGGAAGACGATCCCAGCTAATTTCTGAAATATGAAGAAGACCTTCTTTTCCGGGAAGAAATTCTACAAAAGCACCGAAAGGCTGAATGGACTTCACTTTGGCATCATAAACTGTGCCCACTTCCGGTACAGCCACGATTCCGCGAATCCTCGATTTTGCTTTCTCCATACTTTCTCCAGAGGTAGCAAAAATCGATACCACACCTTCGTTACCCACTTCCTCTATATTCACTGTAGCACCTGACTCCCTTTGAATCTCCTGAATAATTTTACCACCAGGCCCGATTACCGCACCTATAAATTCGCGATCGATACGCATGGTAAAGGCTCTCGGTGCATGAGGTTTCATTTCTTCACGAGGAGCAGCCAGGGCTTCGTTCATTTTCCCAAGAATATGAAGTCGTCCTTCTTTTGCCTGATTAAGAGCTTGTTCCAGAATTTCGAACGAAAGACCATCTACTTTGATATCCATTTGACAAGCAACGATACCTTTTGAAGTACCAGTCACCTTGAAATCCATATCACCCAGGTGATCTTCGTCTCCGAGGATATCAGAAAGTACAGCCCATTTGCCAGATTTGGTATCGGTAATAAGCCCCATTGCAATACCCGATACAGGAGCTTTGAGAGGAATACCTGCGTCCATCAAAGAAAGACAGCCGGCACATACTGTAGCCATTGAAGAGGAACCGTTAGATTCCAGAATATCCGAGACCACACGAATAGTATACGGATTTTCCGCCTCTGGAGGCATTACTTTTTTCAGTGAACGCTGGGCCAGATTACCATGACCTACTTCACGACGACCTACTCCGCGGTTTGGCTTTACTTCGCCCGTAGAGAATCCTGGGAAATTGTAATGCAGGTAAAACTTGGAATAACCTGAATACATCGCCTGATCAACGATCTGTTCATCCAGTTTCGTTCCGACAGTAGCCGTAGAAAGAGATTGGGTTTCGCCCCTAGTAAACAAGGCTGATCCATGTGCTCCAGGCAAATAATCTACTTCACAGACGATTGGTCTTATTTCAGTCAATTCTCTGCCATCCAAACGTTTACGTTCATCGAGTACGAGATTTCTTGAAGCTTCATACTGAATATCGCCAAAGTACTTTTTCACAAGTCCTAGATCGGTCTCGTCCGCTTCATTCTCTTCGATAGGCTTTATGAATTCATCCAGAATAGCCTTGTAGCCTTCCTTACGAAGATTCTTATTTGCCGAGCCCAAAGCACCTACCGCGTAAACTTTATCATAAAGCTCTTTGAACATACGTTCTTTCAGGGCTTCATCATGAGTTTCGTGGCTGTATTTTCTTTTTTCTGTTTTTCCTACTTTAGCCTCAAGCTCTTTCTGAGCTACCACCTGTTTTTTAATAGCTTCGTGAGCCACCTTAATGGCTTCAATCATTTCTGCTTCTGAAACTTCATTGGCTTCACCCTCCACCATGTTGATGTTATCGGCTGTACCGGCTACAATGAGATCAAGGTCAGCCGTTTCTATGGCACCTTTTGAAGGGTTAATGACATATTCACCATTAATTTTAGCCACCCGCACCTCAGAGATTGGACCGTTAAACGGAATATCAGAAACTGCAAGAGCAGAAGATGCGGCCAAAGCGGCCAGTGCATCAGGAGCAATTTCGGGATCAGATGAAATCAGATAAACCTGTACCTGAACATCCGCATGATAATCTTCAGGGAAGATTGGACGAAGAGCCCGGTCGATAAGTCTGGAGATAAGAATTTCGTGATCAGATAGTCTACCTTCCCTACGTTGAAAACTTCCCGGAATTTTACCTGCCGAAGCAAATTTTTCCTGGTAATCAACAGATAAGGGGAGAAAATCTACGCCTTCTTTGGCATCTTTTGCAGCTACTACAGTAGCCAATAGCATGGCATCGCCACACCTTAAAACAACCGAACCATCGGCCTGACGAGCTAGTTTGCCCGTTTCCAGGTGGATGTCTTTACCACCCGGCATCGGGATGGTCTGAGAATGAATTGTAAACATTGAGTTATTGTAAGTATTGGGTCGCATTTTCCGCTTTCTATGCGACAATTTTATCCTTTCTTGTTTCCGCGGGGATAGTGTTGCTTGGTAAAAATGAAAATGGGGAACCCCGAAAGATCCCCCTTATTTTTTTCTTACTTACGAATTCCGAGTTCGGCAATAATCGATCTGTAACGGTTGATATCTTTCTTTTGAAGATAATTCAACAGGTCGCGACGCTTTCCAACCAGTTTCAATAAGCCCAACCGAGTGGAAAAATCCTTCTTGTGAGTCTTAAGGTGCTCTGTCAAATGAGCAATTCTGTAAGTGAATAATGCGATTTGTGATTCGGCAGAACCTGTATCGCCTGAGTTTTTCTGAAAACCTTTGTCTTTAAAGATTTCCTGCTTTTTCTCCGAAGTTAAATACATCGATGTTAACCTAGATTTTAGTTAAAAATAAAACAGCTGCAAAATTAGGCATTTAATTCAAAATTAGCATTTAAGCCTTCTGATTTATTTTTTTGTCTTCGCTGTCTTAAACGACTGAACCAGACTTTGTATGCATCAAAATCAAAAAGCCTTGCATCACTTGTGGCTTTAAAACTTAGGAAAATCCCAATACCTAAGAGAATAGCATCCGGAATCCAGACAGCCACAACTACCGGAATAAGACCTTCCTTGGCGTTTTTATCGGTTAGCTGCCTGGCCACATAATAGAGAATGAAAAAACTGATTGCAATTAACACCGGCAACCCAAACCCTCCTTTTTTGATA
>CBINGY010000056.1:0-27933 GCA_966250325.1 uncultured Cytophagaceae bacterium
TGACGATCACCAAGACGGTTGATCAAAGCAATGTCAATGCTCCGGGCACACTGAACTATACGATTACAGTAAGTAACACCGGCAACACCGATCTGACGAATGTAACACTGACCGATGCCCAGGCAACCACGCTAAGCACCGCCACCGAAAGCATCAGCAGCAACGGCGTATTGAATGTAGGCGAGAACTGGGTGTATACAGCGACGTATGAAGTAACTCAGTCAGACATCAATAATGGAACAGCTATCGTAAACATCGCCGAAGTAACAACGACTGAACTTCCGTCTCCCGTGTCTGCGACTGCGACTACGAGCATTGGATTGTTTGCCGGAACAGAAATTGTAAAAAGTCAGACATCCGGAGAAAATCCGGTAACTCAGCCCGGGCTTATCAATTATTCAATTCTTGTTCAAAATACCGGTAACGTTACATTGACCAATGTTGTCGTTACCGACACCCTTCCCGATGGCACTCTGCTGCCTTTGGGAAATCTGGCAGTTTTAAATCCTTTTGAAACAGCCACATTTAATATCAGTTACATAGTAACCCAGCAAGATATTGATCACGGACAACCCATAATAAATACTGCGTCAGTTGTTTCAGATCAGTTGCCAGTAGCCATCTCGGATACGGCCGTAACACCTATCGCTGTTCAGCCTGCCCTGTCCTTGTCTAAGCTGGCCGATATTACTGCTAACCTTTACGAAGGGCAGCAAATTACCTATACGTATGAGGTAGTGAATACAGGAAATGTAACAGTCACAAATGTTTACATAACGGATGTACATAGCGGAACAAATCCTTTAGGAAATATCGGAACTTTGTCAACCACAGGCTCAGATGATGGTCTGGATGCCATTGTTGATTCATTGATGCCAGGAGAATCGGCTGTATTCACAGCTCAATACGTGGTGAGTGAACAAGATATTCTTAACGGAACATCTATCGTCAATACGGCCACGGCACATGCTATTCCGTTAACCGGTATTTTGGTGGAGCCTTCTGCCACAGAAGAGGTTACAGTAGGGCAGCAGGTAATTGCAGTCTCTGATTTCTCATTAAACCATACGATTGGTTCATCGGTCATAATCCAGATTATTACCAATGACACCTTATCAAATGGCTTGAATCCAATACCTTCAGAAGTAGATGTAGACCTCGATCTTTCCACAAGCGGAATACAAACCAGCTTAATGGTAGTGGGTGAAGGAACGTATGTTTATAACCCAATGACAGGGGAGGTGCAATTCACGCCGGAAACGACTTTTAATGGGAACCCTGCTCCTATCAGCTACCTCCTGATTGAAAAAATGAGCGGTTTGGATAGTTCTGCTACCCTTACAATCACCTACCTTCTTCAGCCACCTGTTGCACAGAATGATTCTTCTTTGAATAATTTACCTGGTCAAAGTGCATCACTTGCTATTCTTGCGAATGACAGTCTGAGCAACGGCTTATCTGTGCCAAATACAGATTTGGTTGAAATTGATCTCAATCCCTCGATACCGGGAATTCAAAATGTTATTGACATCGCAGGAGAAGGTACCTATTCATTCAATACGCTCACAGGTGAAATCACCTTTGTTCCAAACCCAGGATTCTCCATAAATCCAACCCCGATACAATATGGCCTGATTGAGAAGTCTACAGGACTTGATTCGTCGGCGGTTATGTTTATAACCTACGTCGTTTTACCTCCGGTGGCGAGCAATGATTCATCTCTTAACAATCCGTTCGGAAGTATTGTAAGTCAGGTTATTGTAGGAAACGATTCACTGAGCGATGGAAATAGTGTTGAATTATCTCTCGTAGAGGTCGATATTGATCTCGACACGCCCGGAATACAGCATACATTAAGTGTCCCTGGTGAAGGGGTTTGGGTTTACAATCCGGCTACCGGAGTGGTTACATTCACGCCTGCAACTTCTCTCAATGGAAATCCGAGACCTCTCCGATATACCTTGTTTGAACTTGCCACCGGATTATCTGATACCAAAGAAGTGTTCATCTCTTATGCAGCTAAAGACTGCCCGGTGAATGCCTGCGTACCGTTTATAATTACCCAGGTGAAAGATTAAACCAATCGGTCAACAGCCGGAATGAAATAAATATTTGAACTCGCAGCGTGACCATACACCTGCGGGTTCAATTGATACAAAAAGGCCCCTTTTTTGGAAAACCCTTTCTGCTTTTCAGGAAGTTTATTCAGAAGGCCACTGGCCAGTATCCTACGGCTGAAATTCCGTTTGTCAAACTGCATATCAAAAATAGCCTCGTATAATTTCTGTAATTCCGGAATCGTAAATTTCTCAGGCAGGAGTTCAAAACCCACCGGATGAAATGCCGCTTTGTTTCGCAATCGTGCAATGGCATTGTCAATCATTTCCCTGTGATCAAAAAGTAACTCAGGAAGCTCATGCAGGTCAAACCAATGGGCATCATACCTACCTGAGTCAAACGAATTGTAATCATCTACATTTATCAGGGCGAAATAGGTTATTGAAACTGTTCGTTTTACCGGATCCCGATTTGGGTCACCAAATGCCGTCAGTTGTTCCAGATAGATGTTTTTCAAACCGGTAAGGTCTTCCAGAATGCGGCTGGCGGCCTCATCCAGACTCTCATCGGGCCGCAGCCAGCCACCCATAAGCGACCAGATATCTCTGCTGGTTTCTATACCACGTTTTACCAGAAGTAGCTTTAGGTGTGATCCATCAAAACCAAAAATGATGGAGTCAAGGGCAACAAGACAAGAAGTCTGTTTACTGTAAAGTTCTAACATGTATTGAAAAGGAATGAAAGGGGTTTTGTGCCTAAACTTACTATTTCCAGATGGTAATTGCGTATAATTGCCCCGATTAAATGAACATAACGGCCTTGTCTGATATTCTGAGCATCAAAAATCTGAAGTATTCTATCGACGATAAACGGATAATCAGGGGAATCAGCCTTGCCTGTCAAAGTCACCAGATAGTGGCCGTACTCGGTCAGAGTGGATCCGGAAAATCTACTTTACTCAAACTGATTGCCGGACTTTTGGAACCTGATAGTGGCGTTTTATTCATTGAAGGAACTCCTATTGACCCTCCTTCAGAGAAGCTGATTCCCGGCCACCCGAAAATCAAAATTGTAAAGCAGGATAATCCTCTCTTTCCAAATATTTCTCTCCGTGAAAATATTGCCTATGAGTTACGATTCTACGAAAAGGAATATCGGGAGTATCGCGTCAACAGGTTATTGAAACTTGGAGGCCTCACCGATGTGGCCGACCAGCTGCCTCGGCATTCTTCAGAAGGAGAACAGCAGCGAACGTCTATTGCCCGTGCCATTGCCGAAGAGCCCTCCTTGCTTTTACTTGACGAGCCATTCAGTAATCTGGATTACCCCAACAAGCAACGAATGAAGGAGGCGATTCAGGAGATAGTCATTGAAGAAAATATGGCCTGTATCTTTGTAACTCATGAGGTTTCCGATGTATTTGGAATGGCATCAGAAGTAGCGGTACTTAAATCCGGAAAAATTGCACAGCGAGATAAGCCTGAAGTCGTGTACTCGTCACCTGCCAATGAATATGTGGCTGGCCTTACCGGTGAGTACAACCTGATGAAAGCAGAGAAGTTTTCGGCCCTCTTTGGGATTCCGGTTACTTCAAAGCAGGTACTTATCAGGCCGGAATGTATTGAATTTCATCAGAATAAGGGAGTGTCGGTAAACGTGAGACAAGTGGTTTCTAAAGGTTTTTACCAGGAAGTTGATCTGGAAATAGAAGGACATTTACTAAAAGCTGTAACCATGCGTGTTCAATCGGGTAGCCCGGGAAATTTCATCCGTCTCACCGGATTCCACGAGTTGCCCTAGTCTTCTTTTATAACCAGAATTTCAGGATAATTCCTGCCAAGTCCGTCGTAATCGAGGCCAAAACCGACTACGAATAAATTTTCTATCTCAAATCCGGTATAATTTATTTTAAACCCTCCTTTAAAAGCGGATTTCTTGAAGAGCAAAGTCAGGATAGAAAGACTCCCGGGATTTCTCTGAATGAAGTCTGGTAGGATGGCGTCAAGGGTGGTGCCTGTGTCAATGATATCTTCTACAATTACTACATGACGGCCTTCAATGGTTTCTGCCAGACCAATCAATTCTTTGACCGTACCGGTGGTTTGTGTACCGGTGTATGACTTAACTTTTACAAAACTCACCTCACAGGGTATGGTTAATCGCTTAAATAGCTCAGCCAGAAAAACAAAAGAGCCGTTGAGAACACCGATAAACAGTGGATTCTTATCCATGAAATCACTATCCAGTTGATTTGCCAGTTCATCTATCCGCTGATCCAGATTTTCTTTGCTGATAAGACGTACAAATTGTTTATCTCTGATCGTTTTCATAAAAGGTGATTGACACGCTAATAAAGGGCGTAAATTTGCACATAAAACGGCCCGTTTCCGTAATGAATAGTAAATCAATTGGTGTAATTCTTTTCTTGTTTGCGTTTTTCCCTGCCCGGGCACAGCTGCTTTCCTGGCTTACAGGAGATGTTAACGAGCCGGCAGGTGAACTACTAACAAACAGAGCAATACAAATCGAAACGACTGATGCCATCAATAACATGTATAATTTTAAATTTCACGCGGCAGAGCGGGAGTTTAAATGGTTGATGGTGAAGTATCCGAATCATCCTATCGGGAATTTCCTGCTGGGACTCAACGAATGGTGGCAGATTGTTCCCGATACCCATGATGAATCACATGATAATGCAATTCATCGTTACATGGACCGCACCATTGAACTGGCCGAAGACATGTCTGGAAAAAGTAAGGAGGCCGCCTTCTTTATGGCAGCCGCATATGCATTTAAAGGAAGATTGTATTCGGAACGCGAAAACTGGATTAAGGCTGCATGGGCCGGAAAGCAAGCTCTCAAATACCTTGAAAAGAGTAGAGGAGATGAGGTGATCAATCCGGAGTTGATTTTCGGAGATGGCGTTTATAATTATTACAGCAAATGGATTCATGAAAATTATAAATCGATGAAACCGCTTTTGACATTTTTCAGAAAAGGAGACAAAAATCTGGGTATACAGCAGCTGGAAAATGTCTCTCTCAATGCCTTTTACACCCGAATGGAAGCCCGTTATTTCCTGGTGCAGATTTATGCCATGGAAAATAAAAACGGGAAAGCTCTTCAACTGAGCCGGCAGATGCATGCCATTTACCCTGATAATTCCTTTTTTCACCGCTATGCCGCAAGAAGCAGTTTTGCTCTGGGCCGTATGCAGGAGACGGAAGTTTATGCCCGGGAATTACTGGAAAACCTGCAGGCGGCAAAAAAAGGATATGGGGCCAATGACGGTCGGTATGCCACCTATATGCTGGGTTACATTAACCATCATTATTACCGCAATAAAGAGAATGCCAGAAAATATTACGAGGAATGTACCCGATATGCCCAAACCAATGATTCGGAGGATTCTGGTTTTTATCTGGGGGCACAGCTGGCTTTGGGAGATTACGCCATGGAAGATGGTAACTTTGAGGAAGCAGAGAGCCGTTATAAGACCATCCTGAGTCAGAAAGTAAAAAGCTCCTCAGCGTATACTTCTGCCAAAGAGCGTTTGGAAACTCTTAAAAAGAAAAGAAAATCTGCCCGTAAAACCAGAAAATCTTAAGGGACAGGAAGCACTTTACTATTTTTTATAGTTTGAAGAATAACCATAGTTTGTGTACTGGCTACCACTTCAATCTCATTGATCGTGTCCATGATTAATTGCTGATAGTGATTAATATCTTTTGCAATAACTTTCAAAAGAAAATCACATTGTCCGGTTACGTGATGGCACTCAATAATTTCCGGTACTTTGTTGATTTTATTCGTAAAGGCTTCAATGATAGACTTCTGATGACCTTTGAGGGTAACTTGTACATAGGTCATAACACCCAGACCCACTTTCTCCCGATTGACCTGTGCATGATAGCTTTGAATAATTCCCGATTGTTCCAGTTTTTTGACACGTTCCAGGGTGGGAGCTGGTGAAAGGCCTACATCTTTGGAAAGCTGGGCATTCGTTATTTTGCCGTTTGCCTGAAGTATATCCAAAAGTTTGTGATCTATAACGTCTAATTTTCCTTGTGCCATAGGTTTAAATTTGTATCAGAATATTATTTGGTACAAAACTAACCCAGAAAATTAAAATTCTAAAATAAAAACATATAAAAATTAATATTTCTATTTATTGGGAATATTTAGAAGAAAAGGAAGATTTTATTGGCAGAATCACAGGAGCTCTGTCATCGGGTCCCACAAAAATTTACCGAAATCTGTAATCTGATCATTTTTTACGGGGATACCTTCTGCTTCAAGTCGTTTCTGCATTTCTTCAAGGGTTTTGAAATGTGCTTTACCAGTGAGTACTCCATTGCGATTTACCACCCGGTGGGCAGGCACATCTGATCTGTCATGGCAGGCATTCATGGCCCAGCCTACCAGGCGTGCACCTCCTTTTGAGCCAAGGTATCTTGAAATGGCCCCGTAGGTAGTTACCCTACCTTCCGGAATAAGCTTTACAAGTTCATAGATATCTTCAAAGCTACGCTCCTTCAATTTCTTCGGTTAATTTTTGATACCATTCTACGCCGTAGGCACGTTCGAGAGGTTCCTTCAGAAATTTATAGACGGGTACTTGTAGCTGCTCCCCAAGAGTACAGGCATCTGAGCAGATACTCCACTGATCGTAGTTTAGGGCATGAAAATTTTCATATCGGGTGATTCTGATAGGGTACAAGTGGCAGCTGATTGGCTTTTTGAAATCGATGACCTCATCCAGATAAGCCTGTTCTATAGCACATTTCAGTATTCCTTTCTTATCATAAATGGCATAGGCACATTCCCGGCCATCTATCGTGGGTGTGCAGTATTCGTCATCTTCCAGTACATACGTGCCCTGATGTTCAATTGCTTCTATACCTTCCTGCGAAAGATATGGTTTTACTTTTTCATAGATATCCTGCAGAACCGGTAATTCTGATTCATCCAGAGGGGCACCGATATCTCCTTCCACACAGCAGGCTCCTTTGCACTTTTCGAGGTTACATACAAAGAATTTTTCTTTGATATCATCGCTTATAACCGTGTCTTCAATCAGAATCATGTTCAAAATTAAGAAAATTCAGGATAGCTTAACGAATAATGAGAACCTGGCCCACCTTGATGTCATTGCTGCTTAGATTGTTCCATATTTTCATGTCTGAAACGCTCACTCCGTTTCTTTGCGATATGCTGAATAAAGTATCTCCTGCTTTCACAGTATATCTCTGACCTCCTGCAGATGTTTGGGTGGCTTTGGTCTTTTTTACATTCAATGATTGTCCTACCGAAATAGAATTATCAGTCAATCCGTTCCACGCTTTTAGCTCCTCCACAGAAACATTGTACATTTTTGAAATAGAATATAAGGTCTGGCCTTTCTCAACCAGATGGCTATCTGATGAATTTGTCGACGAAACAATTGCAGGCTTTCTTACGGGCTCTGTTTTTGCCGCAGTCTGAACAGGCACAGGTTTTGAAGCCACCGGAGATGGGGTGCCTTTGCTAACAACTAGTTTCTGATTATATTGAAGGACATCAGTGGGAGACATGTTGTTCAAAGCTCTGAGTTCTGCCACGGTAAGGTTATACCTTTTCGCTAATGAAAAGAGGGTTTCTCCCTGCTTCACTATATGTATAGTAGAAGATGTCTCCTCTTCTACAACAGGCGTTTTAGGCCGGCTTGCCGGAGGTTCTGATCGTTCCACCACCCGTACTTTGGATTCTTCCCTCGGTGTTTCAGGAACCTTTACTACTGCTGGCGGTTCAGGTTTAACTTCCGGAGCTTTGGCAGGGAGGGCATCCAAAGGAACATTGTTTACCTCCGGTTTTCTGTAGGTCTCCTGAAGTGGAAGATCAGGCTTCTTTTCTTCCGGCTCGGTTACAATCTCCTGAATGATTTCAACAGGTTTATTGGAAGGTCTCTTTTTTGATAACCACACCACGCGGCCTGGCTGGAGAGTTTCTGCCACTTTCAGCCGGTTCATCTTGAGTAGTTTTTTTAATTGAATTCCATACATTTGAGAAACATCCCAGAAAGTTTGTCCTTTTGCAGCCGCATGAAACTCCACGGTACCTTTTTTGTCTTTCTTTTCCAGATAATACACCTGCCCTGTTTTGATGAGATCTTTGTCTGTCAAATCATTTAACTTAAGAAATGACATCAGGTTTACATTGGCTTTTTTTGCCATCTGAGCGGCTTCATCACCCGGTGTGGCCAGAATACCTTTTTTGCCGTTGATTTCATAAAAGATGGGCTCATCATCAGAAGTAGTAACCATTGTGACCCGCTTTAATCTCGGATAACCGTTATCAGCACTTACCAGCTCTCTTCTTTGTTGTATTCGGTTGGTTACTTCCTGCTCACGTTCTCTGAAAACCGGAACCATAACTACATAATCTTTTCCGGCAGGAATACGAGCTCCGCTTAACCAGGTATTGTGATTGCGTAATTCAGTGATATCAACGGTCAGTTCAACGGCTATTTCGGCAAGTGATTTATTCTGGGTAGGGTAGGGAAGCAAAATTTTCGGAGAATTCTTCAGTCTGTTTAAGCGGTGCTCAAAGGCAATGCGGTGTGCCAGGGCCTTGAGCAGATACTTTGGTGTGGTCTCATTGAAGTTTACTTCACTTGCATAAGACCAATTATCCGGTATATCTTTCGCGGCACCTGTGGGCCCCTGATAGTAGGCATACATGCTTGAAAGCCAGTTTTTGTAGATGATATTATTCTTTTTAAAATAGATGGCGGCCGCTCTCGTACTTTCCAGAATGCTCTTCCTTTCGTCAATATCTCTGTTGATTACCAGACCTAATTCCTGTGCTGTAGGTTCCTTAAATTGCCAGTAGCCAACTGCTCCTGAGCTGGAAAGTGCATCGGGTTCAAGTCCGCTTTCCTGAACACACAGATACTTGAGATCATCGGGTACCTTTTCTTCTTCCAGTATTTTTTCAATGTACGGAAAATACCACTGCATTCGCTCCAGGCGGGCATCCAGATAGCTGTTTCTGGGAGTAAGTAAAGACACCACCAGACCGTCAACTTCCTTGTGAGTGGATGCATCAAGATTTACGATGACATTGGCAAATTCAATCCGTTGAGGAGTTTTCGGCAGGCTGTAATCATCCTGGCCCATGGCCCATGTGGCTGAAAAGAGGAGGAAAGCTATAAATTTTCTCATAATCTTATTTTTTACGGGCTACAAACAAACCATCGCGGAGTGGCAGTAACACTTTCGCAATTCTCGAATCTGATTGCAGATACTCGTTAAATTCTTTCAGGTAAACAGTGGTTTTATCTTTGACAGAGGGATCGAGGACCTTACCGCTCCACAAGACGTTGTCGATCAAAATGAGGCCGTTCTGATTAGTTTTGTCAAGGATAAGGTCATAGTATTTTTTATAATTGAGCTTGTCGGCATCGATAAATACGAGGTCAAATGTAAAGGGCAACCCCGGGATGATTTCTGCGGCGTTTCCCGAAAGCAATTCAATGCGGTCCTCCATTCCAGCTAGCTTTACATTTTTCCGGCACTTTTCATGTAGCTCTTCATTAATATCTATGGAAATAACTTTTCCTCCTGCACTCAAACCCTCTGCCAGACAAATAGCCGAGTAGGCCGTGTAAGTGCCTATTTCCAATACATATTTGGGCTGCACCATACCAGACAACAACGACAATAGTCTGCCCTGAAAATGACCGGAAAGCATACGGGGCTGTAGCACGTGAGCGTGGGTATCGCGATTAATCGCTTGTAAAACCTCAGGCTCAGCATCGCTCATTGAAGCACAATAAGCCTCCGCATCTGGATTAATTATTAGCATAGCACATTTAAGTGCAACAAATTAACTGGATTAATCCGACTTTTGCAACTATTAATTTGTATGAAATATTCAAAAAAAATTGAAAGTACTGAATGAAATAAAAGGAAGCTCAAGGCTTCCTTTTATTGTTACTTCAATGAACGTTTTATTTCACGAATCTCATAGGATTCTATGATATCGCCTATTTGCAGATCATTGAATTTATCAATGTTTATACCACATTCGTAGCCGGCTTTTACTTCAGATACGTCGTCTTTATAACGTCTCAGCTGAGCAATGGAGCCATCATGTAATACGATTCCATCTCTGATCACCCGTACTTTGTTGGCTCGCTTCACGTAGCCATCCAGTACGTAAGAACCTGCAATGGTTCCGATTTTTGAAATCTTGAAAATCTCGCGAACCTCGATGTTTCCGGTTACCACCTCTTCCTCTGTAGGTGCAAGAAGTCCTTCCATCGCATCTTTAATTTCATTTATGGCGTCATAAATAATGGAGTAGAGGCGAATTTCAATTTCTTCATTCTCCGCGATTTTCCGTGCATTTCCTGATGGACGCACCTGGAATCCGATCACAATGGCATCAGCGGCACTGGCCAGTAGAACGTCTGACTCGGAAATCTGACCTACTCCTTTGTGAACAATTTTTACCTGTACCTCATCGGTAGAAAGTTTGAGAAGTGAGTCTGAAAGAGCTTCTACCGAACCATCCACATCACCTTTGACAATTACGCTAAGTTCTTTAAAGGAACCTATCGCTTTTCTTCTACCAATCTCATCCAGTGTAATATGTCGTTTAGCCCTGATACTCTGTTCGCGGATAATTTGCTCCCGTTTGTTTGCTATCTCGCGTGCTTCCCGATCAGAATCCATTACATTAAATTTATCACCTGCCTGTGGGGCTCCGGGTAAACCTAATATCTGTACCGGTGTAGAAGGACCAGCCTCATTAATGCGTTCTCCGATATCATTCACCATGGCTCGTACTCTACCAAAATACTGACCGGCAAGAATGATGTCACCCACTTTCAGACTACCTGCCTGAACCAGTATGGTAGAAACGTAACCACGACCTTTATCCAATGAAGCTTCAATCACCGAACCATTGGCTTTGCGATCTGCATTCGCCTTAAGCTCAAGTAATTCAGCTTCCAGCAGAACTTTGTCAAGAAGTTCATCAACTCCGATACCTGTTTTGGCAGATACCTCCTGTTCCTGATATTTACCGCCCCAGGACTCTACAAGAATGTTCTCTTTGGATAAATCTTCTCTGATTTTATCCGGATTGGCACCGGGCTTATCTATTTTGTTCAGTGCAAAGACAATAGGAACACCCGCATTTTGGGCGTGATTTATAGCTTCCCGTGTCTGTGGCATCACAGAGTCGTCTGCCGAGATCACTATAATTACCACATCCGTAATTTTAGCTCCACGGGCACGCATCGCCGTAAAGGCTTCGTGACCTGGTGTATCAAGGAATGTAATAGACTTTCCGGCGTTAGGTCCGTCGGTAATATCTACACTATAGGCTCCTATGTGTTGGGTAATTCCGCCGGCTTCTCCACTGGCTACCTTGGTGCGTCTGATATAATCCAGCAAAGAGGTCTTACCGTGGTCAACGTGACCCATGATGGTTACGATAGGTGCCCGTGAGGTTTTGTCTCCTTCATCATCTTCTACATCGAGATTCTCGGTTTCAATCTCTTCTTCTGCTGAAATAAACTGAACGTCGTAGTTGTATTCCAGAGCAATCATCTGAATGGCTTCTGCATCCAGACGTTGATTTATAGAAACAAACATACCCATCTGCATGCAGGTACCAATCACCTCATTGACAGATACATCCATTAAAGAAGCCAGTTCGGCCGCTGAGATGTATTCTGTGACTTTGAGAATAGAGCTTTGTTCCTGCTCAAAAGCTTCGTCCATTTCGGCACGTTCGGCACGGGTTCTTCGCTTTTCTCTCCGATGTTTAGCACCAAAATCAGGACCTTTTGCCTGCATTCTGGCAATGGTCTGCTTGATACTATCCTTTATGTCCTCATTCGTAAGCTCTTCCTTTTTGTTTCCACCCAGCTTGCGGTTATCACGGTTGTTTGCTGCATTTCCTCCTCCTGGTTTGTTTTTATCATCAGGTTTCGGAGTAGTACCCGGCGTGGTGGTTCCGCCTTCCTTCTCTTTTTTGCGGTAATATTCCTGATCGGTAATATCGGTAAGCTTCTCAAGACGGCTTACACGTTTCCGTTTCCGCTTTTTCTTATCCTCTTTGCTTTCCGGTTTTTTCTCAACAGGTAATTCAATTTTACCTAATACGGTCAGCCCCTGAAGTTTATCTCCTCTGGCTTTAATCAGCTCCGTTTTGGGCTTTTCTTCCGGCTGAGGTTCAGATGGTTTTGCTACCTCAGGCTCAGCCGTCACTTCTGGTACTTCTGCGGTGATTGGCTCCTCCTGAATTTCCTCAATGACTTCGGGTTCAGGAGCAGGTTCTTCAACCTTCTCTTCAATAACCGGCTCGGGAGCTACCTCGGCCACTGGCTCCGGTTGAACTTCTTCTATCTGTGGTACTGGTACCTCTTCTACTTTTATTTCCTCAGCAGCTGGCTCCGGAGCAGGTTCAGGTGCCGGGGCAGGTTCTGATTTGGATGGCTTTTTGTCCAGGTCAATTTTGCCAATAACCTTTGGACCTTCCAGAACCCTTTCAATTTTAACCCGTTCGGGTTCAACTTTCCTTTCTTCCGGCTCCTCCCTGAAATACAGAATTTCATCAGACCCTGAACTGGAACGATTGTCTGAAACTCTTGAAACAGGAGCTTCATCACCCAGCAATTCGGTGGTCTTGTATTTCTTCTGAAGGATTTCCAATAACTCTGAGCTAAGCTTGGCGTTTGGATTGGTATCCAGTTTGTAGCCTTCCTCTGCAAGCGATTCCACAACGTGCGGAAGACTCACATTGAGTTTTCTGGCCACCAGGCTTAATCTCATCTCTTTTTTTTCTGTCATATAACCGGTTTCTCCGCTTATTTAAATTTTCGTGTTAAAATTAACAGGTTTTATTCGAATTCTTTCGCCAGAATCTCCAGAACATCGTTTACTGTTTCTTCTTCCAGTTCTGTTCTGCGTACCAGTTCTTCTTTTGAAAGAGCCAGCACAGACTTGGCGGTGTCTAAACCTATTTTGTGTAACTCCGAAAGAATCCATGAATCAATTTCATCACTGAATTCATCCAGATCTACATCTTCTTCAATAAAGTCTTGTTCCACATCACGGAACACATCCAGCTCCATGCCGATCAAACGGCTGGCCAGCTTGATATTGAGTCCTCCTTTTCCGATGGCCAGTGAAACCTGATCGGGTTTCAGGAATACTGAGGCCCTTTCTCCGTTCTCATCAATCTGCACCGAACTTATTTTTGCAGGGCTCAGGGCTCTTGAAATGAGTAATGGCATATTATCTGTCCACTGGATCACATCAATATTTTCATTCTCTAGCTCCCGCACGATGCTGTGAATACGGCTCCCTTTCATGCCCACACAGGCTCCTACAGGATCTATGCGATCATCAAAAGATTCCACGGCCACTTTAGCCCTTTCACCCGGTTCGCGAACGATCTTGCGGATAGAGATAAGACCATCCAGAATTTCTGGTATTTCCTGTTCAAATAATCTTTCAAGAAATACAGGAGAAGTGCGGGAAAGAATCACACGCGGATTACCGTTGTTAATCTCGGCTTTGTGAATTACCGCACGAATGCTGTTTCCTTTACGGAATCTGTCTTTAGGGATTTGTTCGAATTTTGGCAACGAAAGTTCGTTTCCATCCTGATCCATACAGATCACTTCGCGGCCCAGAATCTGATAAACCTCTACCGTAACCAGTTCTCCCACAAGGTCTTTGTACTGGTTGAAAAGCATTTCCTTTTCCAGGTCTTTGATTTTCTGGATGAGGGTTTGGCGGGCTGTTTGTACCACCCGGCGTCCGAAGTCGATCAGTTTTACTTCTTCTGCCACTTCTTCCCCAATTTCGAAATCCGGTTCGATCTTACGGGCTTCAGACAATGGTATTTTATCAAAATCCCAGATGTCTTCTGAATTATCATCCACGATTTCACGGGTACGCCACATCTCGAGGTCACCGGTTTCGGCGTTCAGAATGATGTCAAAGTTGCTGTCATCATTGTACTTCTTACGAATCATGGTACGCAATACATCCTCCAGCACCGCAATCATGGTGGGTCTGTCAATGTTTTTTTCGCGGGCAAACTCCGCAAACGAAGCAACTAAATCTCCACTGTGCATACGTTTTACTCTAAGTTCAAATTCGTTAATTATTTAAACATCACCAGAACCTTTGCTTCTTTGATGTCATCAAATGAAATTTTCACCGGTTCGGGTTTTACTTTTTCTTTTTTCTTTTTTTCCGGCTGTAAAACACAACCGGCCGGATCAGCACTTTCAAGTATTCCGCTTACCTCGGTGCCGTCAGTTCTTATAACCCTGAGCATTTTCCCCAAATTTCTCGGATACTGCCTCGCCAGTTTTAGCGGGGTGTCAATTCCGGGTGAAGAGACTTCCAGCGTGTAGGCGTTTTCGATCTTTTCATCAAGTATTTTTCCAAGCTTTCTACTCAGCTCACCACATTCATCAATGCTTATTCCGGCGTCGGTATCCAGTAAAAGGGTTACTTTCTGCCTCAGATTTGAAGGTTTGAATTTGACATCCACCACAAACATGGTTTCATCTTCAATTAGGCTTTCAGCAATTTCCCTGATTTGTTCTGCATTAATCATTTCTGAAGGCACTTTGACAAAATCCAATAAAAAAGGAGGATTGTCGCCCTCCTTAACACTCCAATTCTGCTGCAAAATTAGTTGTTTATTTCGTTTCACCCAATTTTTGTTTCAATTTTGAATAATGAAAGCCTGATCTCATGCAGGCTTCCTTTTTCGTCTTATCTTACACCTTTGAAACAGCTGTCTTGGGGCTTCTGAAAAAATTATTTATTAAGTTTTTTTTTCTGCTGAATTTTTTGGCGGCTTTGTATGCATTACTCGTGGTACAGGTTGCACTTTCTGCTGACATAAAACATTGGCTTGGCGGATTCCTGAGTCTTACAGTTCCTTTTGCTTTTGCCCTCAATTTGGCCTTTCTGATCTTCTACATGTTGTCTGGCTCCTGGAAATTTCTGCTGTCACTGGTTGTACTTATTGTGGGGTACCCCTTGCTGGAACGTACCTTTAAATTTAGTCTTTCAGATGAGGAATCTTTACCACAGCAAACACTTTCGATGCTCAGCTACAATGTGATGTATATCGGGAATGGAATTACTGTTTTTTCTTTAGACCCCTCGATGAAGAAAAACCTGGCGGATGATGTGGTGAACCTGGAGGCCGATATCAAATGTGTGCAGGAATTTTACAACCAACCCGGGGATAAAAGTTATGATCTTATTGAACGGCTTCGGGAAAACAACCCACATTACACCTACATGCATTCACAGATTGACCCGGGTACCCGAAACGGAGAGGTAGGACTTGCAGTTTTTTCGAAATATCCCATTATTGAAAAACAGGAATTGTCCTGGAAAATAAACAACAACGGCATACTTCGGGTGGATATCAAAGTAGGTGAGGACACCCTTCGTGTTTTTAATGTTCAGATGAAGTCGATGGGTATTCGTGTTCAGAAAGCACTCACCAGCAACGAAGAACAACGCACCCGAGAGACCAGAAATATTCTTTCTCAGCTCAAATCGGGGTTCGAAGATCGTGTTTTGCAGGTAGATGAACTTATAGAACTTATTGAGGAAAGTCCTTATCCGGTTCTTCTGGGTGGCGATTTCAACGAACTTCCTTATGGCTATGCCTATGGGCGAGTACGTAAAAAATTAGGCAATTCTTTTGAAGAGAAAGGCTATGGTTTTGGATTTACCTATCAGAAATTGCCTCGTTTTCTCCGGATCGACAACTTGTTTTTTGACAAAAAGAAATTCAGAACTGTGAAGTTTGAAACATTGAGAAGCTATAAACTCTCTGATCATTATCCTATCCGTGCTCATTATGAGCTGCAGCATTGAGGGTTAACTTTTTAATTGAAAACCAATCTTTGTCTTTTTGCTCTGATACTTCCCTTCAAACCATACGGAGAGTTCTTCTATTTCCTTTTCAAATCCTCCGCTCAGTATAGGAAATCGACACCAGCTTCTTGGGTCCAGATTGCGGCTATCGAGATGAAAAGACGGAGCATATCGTTCTCTTTTCCACTGATGCCGGCTCCAGAGCTGATAAAATTTCTTTACCCATACAAAAATCTGATCCCTTTCATAAACGCCTTCGAAGAGTACTTCCAGATATCTGAAGGACTCTGTTGGCGATTTTTTATCCTTCACCGCAGATTTTTCGATGGCATCGAGCACCTCGTAAGGCATCAGATCTTTTTCGTCTGTCTGGTTTTGCTCAGCGGGGCGAAGCTCAGCGGTAGGTGCCAGGGCGTTCACAAAGCGGAGGCCCTCTATGGTGATATGTCTTCCTTTAACCTCGCACCCGGTTTTCTCAAGCCAGATAAGCCACGAACGCAGCCAGTGTTTGTCAATTCCGGCGAGAGGACTTATGCTTCCGGCTGTGTCTCCATCCATGGTGGCATAGCCTACCGCCACTTCCGACCTATTGGAAGTGGCCAGAAGTAAATGACCCGTGAGGTTTGTTAAAAGCCACACCCCGGGAGCCCGAACCCTTGCCTGAATGTTCTGAAGTGGAACATCATCGGTGCTCCAGCTCAGAGTTCTGCCCAATTGTTCTTCAATAATTCGGGTGTATTGTTCTACCAGACCATTGATATTTACTTCATAAAATGTAGCTCCAATAGATTTGGCCAGTTCCCGGGCAGACTCCCGCGTGCTTTCAGAGCTGTTATCTGTAGCCTGATAAATGGTATGAATAAGTTGAACCGCTACCTGCTCTTCGGTATTAGATTGCTGAATTTTCGAAATATGTGCCAGCCTTTGCTTTACGGCATGGAGTCCGATACTTTCGTCGGCCAGGCGTATCATCAGGCCACACAAAGCAGCACATGCAGAAGAATCTGCTCCGCCACTCAAAGAAATCGTGAATCCCTGAGAGCGTGACTTTCTCAAATAATCAAACAAGCCCAAGCAAACGGCTCGGGCAAATTCCTCTTCTTTCAGGTAACCGCCTTTTTCAAAAGGCTCCAGACTCGCTTTTTTGAAGGATGGTTTCAGGCCTTCAGGAAAAACAAAATACGATTTAACCAGATTCTTGTCTGGTGTCAGAGGGTACTTGATTTTGGTATGATCTACCGCCGCCAGATCTGTATCAATTACAGCTGTGGTCAGGGTAAAATCTTCATAACTGAATCTTGGGCTACTGGCCAGTAATTCTCCATTGGAGGCAATCTGAGCATCACCGTCAAAAATCAGGCGGCCAGATTCATTTCCGAGAAGGTTACTGTAAATGTAGGTACACGAATAATTCCGCGAGCTTTCAATGATAAGCCGTTCACGGGTTTGAAACTTGAAAAACTCAAAGGGAGAGGCACTAGGATTCAGCAAAATATCCGCTCCGCGAGAATAATGATCTTCTGCCGGGCGTTTGGGCACCCAGGCATCTTCGCAGATTTCAATTCCTATTTTGATCCCATCGAGCTCGTAGGTGAGATCGCCAATCGGAAAGCTTTGTCCATCCCAGGTCATTTCTGCACGCATACCCGCCGGCCAGCGGTGAAACCAGCGGTCTTCGTAAAAAACGCCATAGTTTGGAAGGTGTTGCTTGCAGGTAAAACCCAAAATCTGCTTGTTCGCCAGAAGAGCAGCCGTGTTATACAGTTTTTGATTGTATTCCACAGGTAATCCCACGCATACCACCATATTTTCGGTATGTTCCTTTAATTCACTCAACGAGGCCCAGCTTTGTCGGCGTACATCAGGAGAATAAAAGGCATCTTCGCATCCATAGCCTGATAGGGCGAGTTCTGGCAGGCATAAAATGCTTACCTCTTCTTTTCTGGCCGCCTCAATAGCCTGAATACAATGCTGGAGATTGTTTCTCCAATCGAGGGGGGTTTGGTTGACTACGCCTGAAGCTACTTTTATGGGTTTCATTCGGGAAGAAATTCAGGATTTACTTCTTGCAAAAATAAGAGTATTTGAACATACTGATTGAAAGCTGATACTAACAGAAAGGACGGAAGTGATTTACGCTCTGTGCTATAACGGTCAGTCAATAAGCTCAAACTGAGCCTCTATTTCAATGGTGATGTTATTGGGAAGTGATCCCCAGCCTACCGCCGAGCGTGAGCCCACCCCGTTTTCAATACCCCAGACTTCGGCAAACAGCTCGCTGCAACCATTGATCACAAACGGGTGAAATTCAAAATCGAGGTCAGCATTTACCATTCCCAGCACTTTGATTACCCTTTTTACCCTCGAAAGGCTGCCCAGATTATCACGTAAAGTAGCCAGCATGGCCAGCCCAACCTGCAGGGCAGCGTCTTTTCCGTATTCCTTTGAAACGGCTTTTCCTACACGTCCTGTGATAAGGGTGCCATCTGGTTTGATGGGGCCGTGGCCACTCACATAAGCCATATTGTCTGCAATAACCATGGGTTTATAAACCCCAACGGGTTTGGGAGGCTCGGGCACTCTTTCGGCGTATTTTTCAAAAATCTCATCGAGCAGCATGCTTCTACTTTTTAATGCCCGAAACTACGAAAGAGCCCGGTTACTATCTTCTTTTTCTTTGAGATTTGCGGGCGATCCATCCTGATTTTTCAAAAAGAGTGTTCTGATGGGGAATGGAATTTCAATTCCTTCCTGATTATAACGCTCATGCAATGCTTTGATAAACTCATGCTTTATAAGGTATTGACTTACAAAGTCAGCAGCTCTCAGAATGACATTGAAATTGATGCTGCTATCGGCAAACTCGGTGTAGCGTATAAACGGCTCGTGTTCTTTTACGGCTCCTTCTACGGTTTGTTGAATTTTGGTAGCCACTTCCACCGTAATTTGTTCTACTTTTTTCAGGTCTGAGTCATACGCCACCCCTAGACCCACAGATACCGAGTTCTGTGAATCTGGCAATATGAAATTCTTGACAATACTCCCTGCCATGGTGCTGTTAGGCACAATAATAATGTGGTTTCCTAAAGCCCTTATAGTGGTATTTCTCCAGGAAATATCTTCCACGTACCCTTCATCGCCAGTATCCAGCTTGATGTAATCTCCCGGTTTCATTTTTCTGGCAGCCAAAAGTTGCAGCCCGCTGAACAAATTCCCGAGGGTATCCTGCAAAGCCAAAGCCACTGCCAGACCTCCCACACCCAGAGCCGTAAGGGCAGGTGCAATGGGAATATCCAGAGCATGCATCACAAACATGAGTCCTACTACATAAATAGCGATCTTCAGGATATTGATAAAAATGGAGGTATTGGGCAATACCTGTCCAATTTTGAGCATGTAGAGTTTAGCCACTTCAGCGATAAAGAAGGAGCATGCCCAGGTGAGAACAAGTATGGAAAAAACGATCGTGGCTTTCCGGATATCTGGTTTAAACTCCAGGAACAGATCGCTGTTATGGTAGGCTACCCAAACTCCCAAAACCCAGCCGAATGGCACAATGATGCGTGCGAGCACATCAATTATGGCGTCGTCAAGGCTGCTGGCAGATTTATCCGCAAATTTATGAAGTACAGGAAAAACGGTGGATTTAATGATTTTGGCAATAAGCCATCCTCCGGGAAGTGCAATGATCCAAAATAAAATATCTATCCAGTGATCTGGCAAAGTCATAAAATGAAAGTAATTTTTAGTTTAACAATTGAGAGAAAAAGGGCAGTACGTCAGAAATACTGTTGAAGTTATATCGGGCTTCCGAGTTATCATTGCCAACCTTTATCGTAATGGCATCATTATTCAATTCCCGGAACATATCTTCATCGGTACGGTCATCGCCTATTGCAAGTACAAAATCTGAAGGGTTTGATTCATAGATTTCTCTGGCTGCGGCTCCTTTGTCTACACCGCTCATTCGCACCTCTACTACTTTGTTGCCATCAATGACCTGTAAAGGCATGTTGTTATTCATTACCCGGTGGATTGAGTCAATCAACTCTCTGGATCTGAGAAAGCCGAGGTCTGTTTCGGCGTTCCGATAGTGCCAGGCAAGTGCAAAAGCCTTTTCTTCAATAAATGATTTGGCACAGCGGTGCGTGTGAAGCTTCATCTGATGATAAATTTCCTCCTTCCATTCTGGTCTGAACTCCTTTTCGGTATGTTCCCAGTCTTTTCCTGTCAACCTACGTGAAGCTCCATGCTCTGCTACCAGATTGAGGGGTAGCTGCCCCAGCCAGTCGTTTAACGTTTTTTTATCCCGCCCGCTAATGATCGTAATCTTATTTTTGGGATCATTACTAAGCTCCCTGAGCATTCTTAAAACTGTTTCGTTGGGTCTGGCCATGTGGGGTTCTCTTTGCAACGGCATCAGTGTGCCGTCGTAATCAAGAAAAAGAAGGCGATTTTTGGCTGCTTTGTAGGCTGTTTTGATTTCGGTTATCACCTTACCGCGTACCTGTTTAATTCTTCGGGTACTTTGAAGCTTCTTGATCTGTTCCAGCTGACCCATAAAATCTTCGGCCCACATAGTTACATCATAGGTGCGTATTCTTTCCTGCATGATTTCCAGATTTCGGGCCTGAAGCAGCACCGGCATATGAAGTGCTCTTTTGATGGCGGTTGACATTTCATCCAGGTCGGTAGGGTTTATAAGAATAGCTTCTCCTAACTCAGCCGCAGATCCCGCCATTTCGCTAAGTATCAGTACTCCTTTCAGGTCTTTCCGGCTCGCAACAAACTCTTTGGAAACCAGATTCATTCCGTCCCGAACGGGGGTGATCAGGGCAATATCACAGCCCGAGTAGGAAGCACAAAGTTCGTCGAACGATAAACTGCGGTATTGATAAACTACTGGCTGCCAGCCGAGTTTCCCAAATGCCCCATTAATTCTGCCCACGAGCTCCTCCAGACGCTGCTTGTTATCTGAATACTGGGGTATGACGTCCCGGCTGGGTACCACTACGAGGTTAAATGTTACTTTTTCGTGCCAATCGGGATTTTGCTCCAGAAAAAGCTCATAGGCCTGTAGTCTGTTTAGAAGTCCCTTTGTGTAATCAAGCCGGTCAACCGAAAAAATTGTTCGGACACCCGGCATGAGACGGGCTATCTGATTTCGAAGCTTCTTAACGGGTGGTAAATCAAAGGAGCTATTGAAAAGGTTAAAATCAATACTGATAGGGAAAAGATCAACCTGCACGGATCGGTTATCCACTTCGATAATTCGTTTGTTACTGCCATGGCCCAGTATCATGTGTACACATTTTTGGAAATGCAGTACGTATTCATTGGTATGAAAACCGACCAAATCTGCCCCTAGCATACCTCTCAACAGATTTTCTCTCCATTCTCGTGGAAGCATCCTGTAAATTTCAAAACTGGGGAACGGTATATGGAGGAAAAACCCAATGGAGGCATCGGGAAGTCTCTTACGGAGCATCTCAGGAAGCAGAAGCAGCTGGTAATCATGCACCCAAATCACGTCACCTTCCTGGTAATTTGCGGCGATTTTATCAGCGAAAAGCTGATTTACCTCCGTATAGGCTTTGTAATCCTCGTGATCGTATTTGGTAAAGGTGGGGAAATAGTGAAAATGCGGCCAAAGGGTAGAGTTTGAAAATCCGGTGTAATGTCTGTCTTTTAGCTCTTCCGGAATAAAGACGGGTTTAATGGCTTCTGTCTTTTCAAGTTGGTTTTCTGCGTTTTTCCAGGACGCTTCGTCGAAATCGGCATTGCCAAACCAAAGCATTTCGGAATAGCTCTCTTTACTGTTTTCCATATAACTCAGTAAAGCCGAAACCAGGCCTCCGCTGCTCATCGAAAGAGTGTATTGACCGTTTTCCTCCTTTAGTTGATATGGCAGACGGTTTGAGATAATAAATAGTCTTTTTTGTTTACGCATATATTTTTAAGGCTCAGTATGGCGGGAAGGTTCATGAAAAAGCCATTAAATGGGGGATTTAGCCGAATAGTCCAATCCCATATTTAATTCTGACAAGCGGACCTTCCACTTCTTTTTAATATACGACTGTATCGCAAAAGAGACCAGATATAACTCTTTTTTGAAGCAATGATTCTTATTTAGACCTTATTTTCAGGGGTTTTCCAGGTAATTTCGTAAAGGTCTTTCCGGCGGTCTTTCAAGATAGTCACCGTGCCGTGTTCGTGTAGCTCTGTGAGTAAGACAAGGTCTACATCTGCCACTACCACCGTTTCAGTATTAGGTGTGGCCTCTGCCTTGATTCCGTTTGTAGGGAAAGCAAAATCTGAAGGCGTGAAAACGGCGGACTGGGCGTATTGCAAATCCATGTTATTAACTTTTGGCAGATTTCCCACGCAGCCGGCAATGGCCACATAACATTCATTTTCGATGGCCCTTGCTCTCGCACAATACCGCACCCGGTTATAGGCATTCTGGGTGTCTGTCCAGAAGGGAACAAAAAGAATTTGCATATCCTGATCTGCCAGATGTCTGCTAAGCTCGGGGAACTCCACATCGTAGCAAATCAGTATACCTATTTTTCCGCAATCGGTATCAAAAACTTTGACGCCGTTTCCGCCTTTCATACCCCAGGAGTAGATTTCAGAGGGTGTGGGGTGAATTTTATAGGCTTTGTCTGAAGTTCCGTCTCTTCTGAAGAGATAGGAGATATTATAGAGCTGTCCGTTTTCCATCTCAGACATAGAACCAGCTATGATATTGACATTATAGGCTACGGCAAATTCCTGGAATTTGGTCCGTATTTGCTCATTGTATTTTGTGATACCCCGAACTGCCGCGGCTTCCCCCAGGTGGTTGAACTCGGCCATTAAGGGAGCATTGAAAAACTCGGGGAACAGTATAAAGTCTGAGGAGTAATCGCTTACGGCGTCAATAAAATATTCGGCTTGCTCCAATAACTCGTCTAAATCTTTGTAGGCCCTCATTTTCCATTGTACCAGCCCTATACGTACGCTTTCTTTGACGGGATTATGTAGAGAAGGAAGAGGCTCGTAGTAAATATTATTCCACTCCAGCAACGTGGCAAAGCCGTGAGATTCGCTGTCTTCGGGCAGGTAATTTCTAAGTATTTTTTTGACGTGAAAATCATTGGAAAGCTGGAAAGTGAGCGTGGAGTCATAGATTTCTTTGTTGTCTACTTTTTCAATGTATTCACGCGGGCTATATTCCGAGGCATATTTTTCGTAATTGGGGATTCTGCCACCGGCTATGATAGCCCGAAGATTCAGGCTCTCACAGAGATTTTTCCGGGCGTCATATAATCTTCTGGCCAGTCTGAGGCCCCTGAAATTCGGGTCAATAAATACTTCAATGCCGTAAAGTACATCTCCTTTAGGATTATGGGTGCTAAAGGTGTACCCGCCTGTTATTTCGGCGTACGTGTGGTTATCTCCAAACTTAGCATAATCCACGATCAGGGAAAGTGCCACTCCAACTACCTTGAGATCAACGGTGAGACAAAGCTGGCCTTCCGGAAATTTGCGGATCAGTTTTTTGATGGTCTCTTTCTTCCAGGTGATGCCTCCGATACCGGCATAGGCAGAGGCCATGGCTTCGGCTAGTTGTGCGTGATCTTCCGTAGTAAGTTGTCTTACAGCTATTTCCATGTGTTTTCGGCTTAGCCAAACAGCTCTCTGAAAACGTGTTCGAGTTTTTCAGCAGAAACTATCCGGATGTTGAATTTTGATTTGTCTAAACCTTTAACGTTGTTTTCAGAGACAAAAATTCGTTTGAAGCCTAACTTCTCGGCTTCAGAGATACGGTTTTCAATTCTGCTTACCGCCCTGATTTCCCCGCCCAGACCCACTTCTGCCGCAAAACAATCTGAGGCGGAAACAGGAACGTCTTCGTAGGAAGAGGCCAGAGAAACACAAACCGCCAGGTCAATGGCGGGGTCTTCCACCTTCAAACCTCCGGCTACGTTGAGAAATACATCCTGCGTGCCCAGCCTGAAGCCACCTCGTTTCTCCAGAACCGCCAGTAGCATCTGGAGCCGGCGGGTGTCAAAACCATTGCTGGTTCGCTGCGGGGTGCCGTAGTTAGCAGTGCTCACCAGACTTTGAATTTCAATATTCAGCGGACGGTTGCCTTCGAGCATAGAGGCAATACTTATACCGCTGATGGGCTCGTTACGTTCTGAAATAAGAATTTCTGAGGGATTGGTAACTTCTCTTAGTCCGTCGCTCAGCATTTCATAAATACCCAGTTCTGAGGTGCTTCCAAATCGGTTTTTTGTGGTTCTGAGCAGGCGGTAGGTCATGTAACGGTCCCCTTCAAACTGAAGAACAGTATCCACTATGTGTTCGAGCACCTTTGGTCCTGCCAGATTGCCGTCTTTGGTAATGTGACCTATCATAATTACCGGAACATCCGATTCTTTGGCATAGGTCATAAATTCGGCAGCACATTCCTTAATCTGAGATACAGAACCGGCCCCCGATTCTATCAGAGGTGAGGACATCGTCTGAATGGAATCAACAATGACCACATCAGGCTCAAGCTGCTCTATTTGTTTAAAAATAATGTCTGTGGAGGTCTCGGTGAGTATGTAGCAGCGGTCGTTGTTAAATTTCAATCGCTGGGCTCTCATTTTTAGCTGCTGCTCGCTCTCTTCGCCTGAGATGTACAGGATGTTATAATCTTTCAGACTTAAGGCCAGCTGAAGTAACAGGGTAGATTTTCCAATGCCAGGTTCACCCCCAATGAGAATAAGGGAGCCGGGAACCAACCCGCCGCCCAACACGCGATTTATTTCCTGATCTTCCGTATTAATGCGATATCTTTCTGCTGCCTGAATTTCTGAGATCTTTTTTGGTTTCGATTTTGATTTACTTTGACCTGCAGCGAATCTCCAGCTTCCTTTTTCGGGTTCATCTGCGGTTATCAGTTCTTCCACAAGCGTGTTCCATTCGTTGCATGAAGGACACTTGCCCAGCCATTTGGGGGAATTATAACCACAATTTTGACAGAAGAAGGCGGTTTTTGCTTTAGCCATAAAATGGAATTTGACACTGCTATTTCAGGTTTCGAATTAAAGCATATTATTTCGAATTCAGATTGTCCGGCAGTAAAGCAACTATTTTAGGGTGATTCACATCCTGACAGTAACTACTGTTTTGCAGATGAAGGAATACTATTTTTGCCTATGGTGGCGTTTGTTTGGCAGAATTTTAAAAAAAAGAGAAGATACATGAAGAAGTTACTTGCGTTTTTTTGTCTGTGCCTGATAAGTATGGCAGGTTTTGGTCAGTCTGGTCTGGGTATAAAAGGGGGCGTTAACCTTTCAAATATTTCTACAGATGCAGGTTCCCTTAAAGGGAATATTCAGGAGAGCTTTGCCACGAAGACCGGTTTTGTATTCGGTGCCTGGGGCAGGCTGGGAGATAAAGTCTATCTGCAGCCGGAACTTCTTGTAGCCACAAAAGGTGGAAGTGTGGAGGTAAGACCCGTTGGTGGAGGTGCCCCCGAAGTGATTGATGTGAAATATACGAATCTTGATATTCCGCTTTTGCTGGGATTCAGGCCCCTTAATTTTCTGCGTGTGATGGCCGGGCCGGTGGCATCGGTTAAACTTTCGGAAGATATGAAACTGAAGGATGCCCTGGCCGAGTATACTTCTGATACAGGTGATGCTCTGGCACAAAGTACCTGGGGGTATCAGTTGGGAGTGGGAGTAAAAGTGCTGGGTCTGGATATTGACCTCAGAAGAGAAGGCGGACTCTCCGATATTAATGTTCTGAATTTCCAGAATACGGAAAAATTTTCCCAAAGACAGAACGGATGGGTGCTTACATTGGGTCTGAAAATACTCTGAAAACCTATTTCATATAGCTAAAACGCATTTTCGTACATAGAAAATGCGTTTTTAGCACGGAATTTGCTTCATAAGTTGGCAAGAGTGAATCTCTGCTATACTACTACTTAAAGAAACTTATGAAGACTGTATTACCTGTGAGATTATTAAAACTGGGGGCCTTATGTACGGCTATTCTGGCACTGAGCTCCTCTGAAATTTGGGCATCTGCTACGAAATTCTCCAATAACATTTCTTCTATAAATGGTGCAGCTGTTCCTTTTGATACTTCAGGAATTCAATACTATTCATTCAGTAAAAAATCTTCAGTAAATTATACTTCCTATGTGGCCGCTTCTGCGATACCCACGGTTGAGGCGTGTATGGGAGGTGAACTGGTCATTACGGCTCCTGCCGGAAAAAGTGGAGATAGCTATACGTGGTCTGGTCCCGGAGGATTTAGTTCACAGGAAAAAGAAATTAAGTTTTACAGTGCCCTTCCAAAACATGAAGGAATTTATACCGTGGAGATAGTATCGGAGGGCAAAATTACGCTGGGGAAAGTTCAGGTGCGAGTGAATAAGGCACCGGTTGCAGATATTATTGTCGCAGATAGTGGGCAGGATCATGTGATGTTGCTTCAGGCTGTTCCCAATGATGCTTCAGCAGAATATACCTGGTACAATCAGCATGGCGATGTAATGAGCCGGTCAGGTAACTTCTATGTTTCCCGCGATGAAACCCGTAAGTCTGAATTTAAACTCGTGGTGAAAAAGGAAGGCTGTAGTCTGAAAGTACCTGTACAGTTTAACAACGGAGACAGCCCGCTGGTAAGTGCAATTAATGTATCTGTGGAAACTGTACGATAAGCCTTTACTTTGCAGTAAAAGTGTAATCGGATGTTTCTAATAAAAGGCATAAAAATGCTGAAAGTGAGTGGGATAACCCTATTTCCCTTTGTGATTGTGCGGGACAACAATCCGGGTTCTGTTCTCCTGAATCACGAAAGGATTCACCTGAGGCAACAACTGGAGATGTTGATTTTGTTTTTCTATCTCTGGTACGTAATTGAATGGTTTTTACACTACTTACAGGTGAGAAATTTCTGGGTAGCGTACCGGCTTATTTCTTTTGAGAAAGAAGCTTATGCAGGTGAAAATGACGACGAATATTTACAAAAACGCGGTTTCTGGGCTTTCCTAAAATGGCTTTAAGATTCTAAGTGTTGTGATTTTGTCACGGGAGTGGGCTTCCGTTTACCAGTGATTCACCTTTTGTTGTTAAGTGGGGCGAAAGCCCCACTTTTTTATTTCAGGTGATCTGGAAGTGGCCATTGGCTGCCGTGTTCATCAGGAATCGGTGCCTGTTTGATTGGTTTAATGGGAATGAGACCAGTCCAGATAGGAAGATCCATTTCGTCCTCTTCATGACCCGGGTCACCCTGCCTTGTTTTGGCAGAAGCCTCCTCGAGAGAAAAACGTACGGCCATCGTTTTATCTACTTCCTTTTTGCTCATCGGTTTCAGGTAATCCCAGCTTCCTGGTACCATTTTTTCAGTGAGAGCCTTAAAGGCATCATACTTTTGATCCGGATTTTCTATCAGCTCTCCACGGGCAAAAATTACCACCGAGCGGTAATTGACCGAGTGATGAAAGGCGGTTTTTGCAATTACAAGCTCATCTGCCAGCATCACACTAATGCAGGCGGGTCTGCCGTCAGTGAGCTTCCTCATGAAATGTGAACCCACCGAAGCGTGGAGATAAATGTGATCCTCCAATCGTACAAACGACTGTGGAATACTGTAGGGCTCGTCATTCTCTGAATAACTTACGGTACAAAACAAAGCCTCGTCCAGAATGGAATAGATAATCTCATTCTCATAAGAAGCACGTTGGGTGGCCTTTCTACTGGGTGTATTTCTTGCTGTTTTAGTCGACATCCTGATTACTTTTGAACAAATCTAAGAGTTAATTGGTGCAGCAAAGTAGTCCGGAATGTATAAAGCTGGTAGTCCGGAAGCAAGATGCCATTCTCTCTCTGATTCGGACTCTTTTCATTTAGATGAGCTCATACACCCTTGAATACGAAACCGGATGCTGCCTTTGATAAGCTTC
>CBINGY010000057.1:0-26741 GCA_966250325.1 uncultured Cytophagaceae bacterium
AAAGACCAAATAAAAGGCTCTGTTTACGGTGTGTTTTTAATTCATTCAAATCCAGTTCTAAACCGGCAATAAACATAATGTAAAGAAGTCCTATGGTTGAAAAAAGATCAATAGCTGAATTTTTTTCGAGTAAGTAGAACCCATGAGGCCCTATAACGACTCCCGCAATGATAAGTCCGATAATACTTGGAATATTGATTTTTCTAAGGATAATCGGTGAAAGCAGAATGATAAAGAGTATTAAGGAGAAAACCAGGACAGGATTTTCCAAGGGCAACTCAAATTCTTTAAGTATATGATTAAGAAAATCCAGCATTCTTTTTTGTTTTTGATGTTTTTATTCTACCTCTCCCTAAGGTGACGAATGACTGGCAAGTTAAAAAGATCTTATTAAGAAACACACTCATGTTGGTTTAAGCAGCCCTTTTTCTATTTTTAAGATCAAATATGCTCCAAATACTCTGTGGCATCTTTCAGGCATTTCCATAGGCTGAGCTTTCCTATGGGGGTAGAAAAAGTAGAGTACTCAGGCTCCAAATTAAAACCGGCTTTCTCGAGTATTTCGGGAATTTTCCCCTCCTGGTGATCTTTGAAAGTCTCAAAGTTGTCCAGAACCCTGACAAGCCAGAATCCCAGCTTTTCCTGAAAGCTTTCAGGCTCGGTCCAGTCTGCAAGCAAAAAAAGTCCACCGGGTTTGAGAACCCTTAGAATTTCATGGAGGTGATGAATTTTCTCATTTTCAGTAAAATGATGGAAAGTCCAACTGGATACAACTTTATCAAAACACGTATTCGGAAAAGGTATTTGTACGCCATCTGTGAGTACAAATTGTATATTGAGATACTTTTTTCGGGCTAGGTTAATCATGTAAGGATCTGCGTCTGCACCAATTATCGAAGCTTCCGGAGCACGTTGCAAAATCAAACTGCATAGAGTTCCGGTACCACACCCGAAATCCAGAATCCGTTCCCCTGATTCAGGGTTAATAGTATCTGTTATTCGTTTTTTTATTTTTAGCTCAGGTACCAGAATTCGGATGATCAAATCGTAGAAGGGTGTTAGAAAACGATATTTCAGAGCCGGATAGAAGGTCACTTTTCCAAAGTTTTATCCATGAGATCAGGAACTTTGAGATCAATTTGATCTGTCAACTGATCAATGGCCACCAAGACGTTGTCTTCCTTCATTCTACTTTCGTCATTAGGTTTCAGAAGCCAGGAGGTGGTTGTTAGAATCACTTCGGCACCCGAGCTTGCCAGAAGATTGTTCATTTTTGACCAGGAAGAAGCTGTAGACCCAGCTCCTAAGGTAACCGCAATCACTTTCTTATTGTTCAGATTAGTTTTTTCCAGCCATTTCTGGGTGGGCCAATCGGGAGACCAGTTGTAGGTATTCGTGATAATCAACAGGTACTTCAGTTGGCTCAGGTCGGCCTCAGAAACCCGATCATAACTGTCAACTACCGGAATATACCCTTTTCTTAAGAACGTTTCACCGGCAGCCAGAGGCATTTTACGGTCAAATGCGTAAAACAAATCTGGATGATAAAGAATCAAAACATCCGCTTTTTCACCCGGCTTCCAGACATAGTAATCACTTTTCCAGGAATTTTGAACCACCAGGGTAAGACCAAGCCAAAGGGTACAAAACCCTGCAATAATGTATAACAATGTGGTCAACTTTCTGGATTTCAGAAACATGGTTGTGAAATAATCACTATTCAAATTTACAAGTTCCTGATAAAGAATGGAAATCAATCTTTTAAGAACCGTTACCAATCCAAATAATCTGAGGATAATAGATCTCTCAAAAAACTCTTTTAATCTAAAAACCAACCCGGGCATGAGAATTATCATTATTGCGAAAGTAAACGTTGACTAAATTGCGGGAGTAATTGGCGGATGTCCATTTAACAAATCGACATAAAACTTCAGGGAATACTTTTTTAGGTCTTCCGATAAACTTACTTCTCCATAACATTTACAAAATCAGATTCTTATGAAAAAACTACTTATTCTTTTTGTTTTTATCTCAACAGCAGGACTTCCGGCCTTTTCTCAGGAAAAGAACACCCGAATATTCAGATTTAATCCTACTCAGCTCATAACAAGCACTTTATCTATGGGCTATGAATCTTTTAACAAGGACCTTACGAGAAGTTCTGTTTTCAATGTAGGTATTCGCTATAAATCTGAGGATTACTTTTATAACTACGGGGTTACTAATCCTAATGCTGCACCATTGGAACCGTATGATTACTGGAAAGGCCTTACAGCTTCATATGAATACCGATTTTACATTCCTTCGTTCAAGAAACGGGCACCTAATTTTATCAATGAAGACTATGGTCAGTCGGGTGTTTACCTTTCTCCCAGCCTACGCATTGATTACAACAATCACGATTATGACCGCACGTACTATGAGCCAAGGTATAATCAAAATCCGGAGCCTTCATTTGTTAAAGTGACAAATACCGGGAAAATAAACTATTTGGGCATTATGCCGGGCATCAATATGGGTGTGCAGTTCAATATATTTCAACGAGGATTTATTGACCTGTACGTGGGAGGTGGCTTAAGAATAAATTCTGTCAACGAGATTTCCAAAGAGAGGTCGTCAGGCGTTGATTATTACAGCAATAGCAATACAATCACCGATCTGGTTATTAAGGAAGGCGTAAGGCCTAATGGTGGGATAACGTTTGGTATTGGAATTTAAATGGCCCGTCGAAGTTGAAGCGTAGTTAAGCCCAGCTGCCCATCTCTTCGATAAAAAATTTCCACGGTTCGGCCTTCCTTTCTGGAAAGGATCTTGTATATCTCTGAAACGGTGAGATTGTTTGCACTTTTGTTGTTGACAAAAATTATCTCATCGTTTTCTTTCAGACCTGCCTCGTCAGCCGGTGAGCCGGCCAGAACACTTTTAATATAAAAACGACGGAAATTTGAATTAAAAGCTCTTACGTCCATACCGCTCATGTCATGCTCAAAAGGCTGTTTTAAGTCTTTTTTAGATGCTTTTAAAGCCATATACTCATCAGAATAATTAAGCGTCACTTTGAATCTTCTTAAAAATTCACCACCAATACTTCCTTGTCTATTCGCATCCATGGGTGGAAATTTCATGCTGAAAGATACGGAGTCCGGAAAGGTGGCAATAACATCTTCCAATTCATATTTCCCCATTCTTACCTTTGAAACGCGTCCAATATGCCCATACAAATCTCCGTTTAAACCTCTTCCCAGGTTTGCATGAATTACCTTTTCGGGCAGTTTGATATCGGGGTCGTTCGGGTTTAATAATAAGGCATGGCCAGCACCGGTATCAATAACCATTCGTAAGCTTTGCTCCTTAGTGCCAGAGTCCGTAATGTAAACGGCGTCGGTGTAAGGCTTGCCCCGAGTCACTACAATCGGATATTTCTCACCATAGCGGCGTCTGTATTTGAATTTGTCGGGCCGGGAGATAAAAAGGGTTAGCGTAGAAAAATCAATAGTAACCACAAAGTTTTCAAACAGTGAGTGGCCGAAAATACCATGAATCGGGGTTCCCAGAAATTCGGAAAGCTCCAGGATATCTTCATTTAAAACGACAATATTCTGCCGGTAACCAATGAAATCTCCCATTTGAAATCTATGGCCTACAGAAACACTTGCCGTGATATTTTCCTTTTCACCCGCCCCACTAATCAGTACATCTCTAACGTATTTCATATCAAGGACATCTTTGAGAGATGGGTCGGTGACTATGACTGAGCCTACACCCGTATCCAGAATAAATTGCAGAGTATCTGACCCATCAATACTTACTGGTACTACGATGAGGTTAGAATACACTTTAAACTTCATTTGGGTGCTGATTTTACCCTCATCTAAGTGAAAACCGTAATTTGGAAGTTCCTGCTTTTTTTTTCGAAACCACTGGGCCATACTCTCCTCGGTAACTGAAAACATCAGCAACCCAATGAATATAGGAAAAATGGCTTTGGTGTACTTCATAGTAACTTCTTAAACGAAATTTAGCTTATGATGGTTGAATAATAACTGAATGAAACCTCTTTCTTAGGTCAAAAGTCAGGAATTACTCAATTTTGCAGGATGGAATCACCAATAAAGAGGGATATACGAACAATAACGTTGCAGCAATTGACCGAATGGTTGCTTCAGGAAAAGGAGCCAAAATTCAGGGCCAAGCAAATCTGGTCATGGCTCTGGCAGAAATCTGCTACAGATTTTGATTCTATGTCAAATCTCTCGCTTACGCTTCGGGAGAAATTGAAACACCATTTTGATATTCTGCCGGTAACTGTTGCCACAAGTCAGATAAGTACGGATCGCACGATAAAATCGGGTTTCAGACTGCACGATAATCACCTGATTGAAGGAGTTTTAATACCAGCAGATGACCGCATGACTGCCTGTGTAAGTTCACAGGTGGGCTGCTCGCTTACCTGTAAGTTTTGTGCCACAGGATACATGGATAGGCTGAGGAATCTGACCGCAGCAGAGATTTATGATCAGGTGGTTCTTATCAAAAAGCAGGCAGAGGAAAATTACTCGCAGCCGCTCACCAATATCGTTTATATGGGAATGGGTGAGCCGCTCCTGAACTATAATGCCGTGCTTGAATCTGTGGAGAGAATAACTGCAGAAGATGGCCTTAACTGGTCGCCCAAACGAATTACCGTTTCCACTGCAGGAATTGCGAAAATGATCAGAAAGTTGGGAGACGATGGGGTAAAGTTTAACCTGGCACTGTCTCTGCATGCCGCCAATGACGAAAAGCGGAATCAGATTATGCCTATTAATGAAACGAACTCCTTAAAGAATCTCGGGGAAGCTCTGAACTACTTCTATCAAAAAACCAGGAACAGGATTACGTTTGAATATATCGTATTTTATGGTTTCAACGATAAGCAGGAAGACGCACGAGAGCTTTATGAGTTTTGTAAACGCGTGCCGTCCAAAGTAAATATTATTGAGTATAATCCCATTGCAGAAGCTAATTACAAAAATGCAGATCCAAAAGCTATTGATAATTTCGCAAACTACCTCCAGGACAAAGGAATAACGGTGAATATCCGACGAAGCAGAGGAAAGGATATAGATGCAGCGTGTGGCCAATTAGCAATCAAAGACCGCTGAAAGCGGCCTTTGATTGATGGAATTTCGTTATTTTCTGAATTCAACTTCCTGTATCTGAAAGAGGAAGTCGCTATCCAAGGCATCCGGATTTCGGAAAACAAAGTAAACATCCTGCTTTCCTTTAGGTGCCTTTGAAAGATCAAAAGTAAGTTTAATGGCGTTTGATCTCCTCCAGTCATTCATATTCACACCTGCCGGAGGCCTTCTGAAACCAGGATCGGGAGCCATACCAATTTTATCCGATTTCGAGATGGAGGCAGACTCGGGAGAACCTATCCGTAATTCAGCCGTTCCACCTTTGACCGAAGCTCTGCCACCTGTTTGAACGTACAAAACTACTTCTTTGAGGCCTGTAAGGTCAATATCTTCAAAACCAAAAGCTGAGTTATCACCCGACACATAGAATGAGTTTTGCGAAGCTGTCTGAATGACAACTGACTTTCGGAAGGTTGAGCTGTGAGGTTTAAGGAATGGGCTTTTTAAAACAATCAACTCCTCTCCCATCAGCGGTTTCACACCAGCTGCACCTCTATCTTTATATGCAGCTCTAAGCACAAAACTCCCGCCATCTTCGAAGTCAGGTATTTTGGGTTCAACAGAACCCGCCAAAGGCATTCTCATTTCAGAAGCTTTCAGATTGAGAATGTAATCTACCATTCGGGCGGCATCTTTGCGATCCAGGTCGGGATGGGCACTCATGCCGTGTTCTCCCCAAACTCCGCTGCCTCCGTTAATTATTTTTCCCACGAGCAAGTCTCTGTTTGCCTGGGTGTTGGGATATTTTTCTGCAACCTGCAAGTAGCTAGGGCCGATAGACTTTCCGTTAAACTGATGGCAGGAAATGCAGTCACTCCCCTGAATGAGTTTCCGTCCGACAGAAAGAGAGGCCAGTTCGTCTTCCGTGGCATGATTGGAAGCCATTTCTATGGGATCGTAACCTTCCGGTACGTAGTCGAAAGTAAGGGAAATGTTTTCAGGGGCGATTTTCCCGTTGGCGGTCGAACCATCTTCACTGTCAGAAACAGAAACCGAATACTTCAGATTTTTCTCACCAAAGTAAAAGGTTTTGTTGTCCACGCTTAGTTCTATGTCTAACGCCGGAGCCGAATTACCCGCAAAAATGTTTATTTTCTTACTGTTTGAGGCTCCTTTGCTGTCAGTAACTTTCAGTTCCACTTCGTAATCTCCCTGATTTTTAAAGGTGTAAGAAGCGTTCTGACCTTTTACAATGGCTTGTTGCGTACCTTTTTTGCGAATAATCCAGTTATATGTCAGTTTTCCTGCATCGTAATCGTCATAATCACGGGTTCCTTCAGCAGAAAAGTTTACGGTCAGAGGAAGTTTGCCGGAGCTCACATTTGATTTGGCTTCAACCACAGGTTTGCGGTTACCGGCATTGTATTCAATTTTGACAAGTCGACTGTTTGCATTTCCCCGGAACCACGCCGTACCGTACTCCAGAATGTATAAATCACCGCTAGGACCAAAATCCATATCAATGGCCCCTGAATAGTAGTTATTTGGAAGTACCCGCTCCATCGATTTATAATCACCGTTTTCGTCCATAGTAACGGCGAAAATCCAGCCACGCATAAATTCGGTAATGAGCCACTTTCCTTCATAATAAGAAGGCCAGGGTCTTTCAGCATTCTTGAAATCAGCTTTCCGGTAAACGGGCCCACCGGTAGCACTTCGTCCGGAAGTACCCAACATTGGAAACTCGGGGGATGGACCATACGGATAATAAATGAAGGCAGGTACAGGCTCGGGTAATTTCTCCAAACCGGTATTGTTCACAGAGGTGTTCCGGGGATTTTTCACATCGAAGGGTTCGCCATAGGTGCCATCCTGTGAATTGTATTTGTTATAAGGCCTGTTATTGGCAATAAAATACGGCCAGCCAAAAAATCCGGGTTTCTTTGCCTGATTAAATTCATCGTAACCCATCGGTCCCCAGACAGAATCCTTTCCGGCATCCGGCCCTACTTCTCCCCAATAGATGTAACCAGTTTTTGTATCATAATTTACTCTCCAGGGGTTTCTGTGACCCATGGTGTAAATTTCAGGCCGGGCTTTCTCCGTACCTTCCGGGAAAAGGTTTCCTTTAGGAATGGTATATGTTCCGTTTGCCTCAGGATGAATTCTAAGAATTTTTCCTCTAAGATCATTCGTATTACCAGGAGCACGCTGATCATCTTCGTTTTCATGACCAGGAAGCTCATTTAAATTGGAAGCACCGCTTCTTGGATTTACAGTGTTGTTTCCGACAGTAAGGAACAGGTTTCCGCTGTTATCCCAGGCCATGCCACCGCCTGTATGACAGCACTCTTCTCGTTGTGTTTTGACTTCAAGAACTACTTTTTTTGATTCTTCAACGAGATAATCGTCTCTGAATTCAAATCGGGCCAGAACGTGTTTTGGTTCGTCCGGATCAGCATAATAGAGATAAATCCAGTTGTTTTTAGCAAAATTAGGATCTGCAATTACACCCATTAATCCTTCTTCGGCCTCACGCACCTGCCCTTGTTTGTTCGTATACTTGGTGTTAACTGTCACAAAACCGGCATCCTGGGTTTCCATAGTGGTTTCGTTGATCAGTTTAAGTCCTCCTTTTCTTTCGGCAACCAACACTTTTTTACCCGGAAGGAAAGTCATTTCCATAGGCTCGTCAAGTCCCTGTGCCAGAGTGACTTCTGTAAACCGGTTGTCTTCCGGTCTTTGATTCGGGTCGTCAGAATAGCCGATAAAAGACCATAAAGCAACCACAGATAGGATAGTTATTGATAGTTTGTAACTCATTTAGAAATTAGCTTTGCTCAAAAGTATGTAAGAAATGTACCATGTTGCCTGTTTTTAGATGTATCCTTGAATTTACTGGATAAATACTCTAAATACCGGTTATTTACATGCATTTTGTCATCAGAAAATCCTGAAACATGAGCAGAGAATCCTTACTGGAGCTAATTAAGATTGATGATTATTCAGCAACTCCCAAATATCAGCAATTGGTCAATTCCGTATTGGATGGGATTCGGAAGGGGAAAATAGAAAAGGCAGATATGCTGCCTTCTATTAACGAAGTAAGTTTTGAATTTGATATCTCGCGGGTAACGGTAGAAAAAGGATACAACGAGCTGAGAAAGTCGGGGATTATCGATTCGCATCCCGGCAAAGGCTACTTCGTAAAAAGTATCAACCTTAAACAAAAGTTGAAAATATTTCTGCTTTTCAATAAGCTAAGTGAGCACAAGAAACTTATCTATGACTCGCTGGTCAATAGTCTGGGCGATTCGGCCTCCATTGATTTTTATGTTTATAACAATGATTTCGGATTATTTCAACGAATTATTAGTAACCGGGATTCTGATTATACTCATTATGTAATTATCCCACATTTTGTAGAGGACGAGGATAAGGCAGTTTCACTCATTAATATGCTCCCGAAAGAGAGGCTGATTCTTGTGGATAAGCTTATTCCGGAAATTTCCGGGGAATTTCCGGCTGTTTACGAAAATTTTGAACAGGATATCAATGAAGCATTGAAAGAAGCCTTACCGGCTCTTTCAAAATACAGTGCCATCAATCTGATTTTTCCGGAAAATAGTTACTATCCGAAGGGAATCATACGGGGAATTCAGAATTTCTGCTTTGAATTTGCCTTTGGATTTAAAGTTATACATGACCTGCAATCTGAAAAACTTAAGAAGGGTGAGTGTTACATCAACGTTATGGAAGCCGACCTGGTAATTCTGTTACAGAAAGTATTGGATCAAAATCTTCAATTGGGCAAAGACCTTGGCGTTATTTCCTATAATGAAACCCCATTTAAGCAATTTATTTTGAATGGATTAACCACCGTTTCAACGGATTTCGTTTCTATGGGAAAAACTTTGGCCGAAATGATTCTTAACCCAACTCAGGATCGCATAGAAAATCCGTTTAAGCTGACACTGAGGAATTCTATCTGAGCCGAATAGGCTCGCCACCTATGTAGACAGCCTCTATCGATCGTATATTTCTGATATCTTCCAAAGGATTTGCTTTCAAAATAAGGAAATCTGCCACTTTACCAGGCTCCAGGGTTCCTTTGTCTTTGAGTCTGAGACACGTAGCAGCTTCAGCAGTGGCAGAAAAAAGCACTTTTGCAGGAGGTATACCGATATCCTGCATCATTTCCATTTCCATTTGTTCAAAATACCCCTGAAAACGGTCTGGCATACCGCTGTCGGTTCCCATGGCTATTCTCACATGGGCATCTGCTAATGTTTTCAGATTTCTTCCGGCCATTTCCAGAGCTTCTTTATTTTTAACAAAGTCGGGCTGTTTTTTTACATTCTCCTGAAAATTAGGATTCAGAAGATGCCGGAACTCTTCCGGTGCAAATTCCTTAAGGAAATAGGGATCATTCAGAAAATCTGCCTTTTGCCCATAAACGAAAGTTGACAGATCCCGGGTGAGCGTAGGACAATAACAGACGTCCCGGGAAATCAGCATTTGTATAAATTCATTGTCAACTGCTTCATTTCGAACACTATGTGCCAGAAAATCTGCTCCATGGCTTAAAAGATCCTTTGCCAGATCCAGGTCATACATATGGGCCATGAGCATTTTACCTTGTTTATGCGATTCATCGATAATTGCGGCATAAATGGTATCGGCCATTGGCGTTGATTTTCCTCTATTTCGATCTACCCGTATTTTTATGAAATCCACCCCATCTTCTACATTCTTGCGAACTTTATTTCGAACTTCAGACGTCTGTGTTCCATAAATTATCTCACCGGCTGTGTAGAGACTTGCCCGGCCAGGTGATTGCTCAGAAATATTCACTTCTCTGAAAGCCTGCGATTCGCTACGGTCCTCTCCCAGACTGGCTACTGTGGTGATTCCATACCTGGCGTATCTTTCTAGCTGGCTCTTAATATTTTCCGCATGGTAATTGGAAGGATGAACAGAGCCTTTGTATCCGACGTGAGCATGTGAACTGATCAACCCGGGTATCATGAATTTGCCATCAAAATGGTAAACTTTGGCTTCAGTGGGAATATCAGCAGGATTTATTGCTAAAATCTTTCCATCATCTACCAGAACAGTTGCATTCTCTTTGGGTGCTTTCCCCGTTCCGTCAATTAAAGTGACACCCATAAACGCGGTGAGCTTGTTTTGTGCTGCAAGCGGATGGGAAAAAGCAAGAAAAAAGATACAAATCGCGATAAACTTCATAAAAGTTTTTTTAACAGGCATAGACAAGGATACCCGATCCCTTAGCTTCCTGTACTTTAGCATTCAGAATCTAAGATACCAAATTATTGACAAGATTTGATGGGCTAAGACGATGAGATCTTGTCGAATTCGGAATAGTTACTTTTACACGAACTCAAATAACAACATGCCAAACCGCAATTTTAAGCACGTAAGCTATTTATGGGATGAGGAGAAAGCCGGGCAACTGGAAGGAGATGAAGTGGCTCTTTTCATTTACCGGTCTAATTTATTAGGTGCAGACTTAAGATTAACCAATTACGGAGGAGGGAATACCTCTGTGAAAATAAAAGATAAAGATCCGGTCACTGGTGAGGTAGTAGATGTCATGTGGATAAAGGGCTCTGGTGGCGACATCGGGACGTTAACCAAAGGTGGGTGTGCGGCACTTTACCTGGAAAAACTGAGAGGTTTGGAGAAAGTTTACCGCGGTCTGGACCATGAAGATGAAATGGTGGCTCTGTTTAATCACTGCATTTTTGATTTGGATTCAAAGGTTCCTTCCATTGATACTCCGCTACATGGTTTTCTGCCTTTTGCTCACATAGATCATCTTCATCCCGATGCCGCCATTGCCATTGCGGCAGCTAAAGATGGGAAAAGGATTACAGAAGATCTTTTTAATGGAGAAATCGGCTGGGTGGGCTGGCAAAGGCCCGGTTTTGATTTAGGACTTCAGTTGCGGGCATGCTTAAACGAGGCTGCGGATAAGGGCATCACGCTCAAAGGCATTATGCTAGGCTCTCATGGTTTGTTTACGTGGGGAGATACATCCTACGAAAGCTATATCAATACCTTAGAAGTCATTGAAAAGTGTGCCGAATACCTGGAAAGCCATTTTAACAGTGTTTTTGGTGGTCAAAAAATTAAATCCCTGCCAGAAGACCATCGAAAAGATCAGGCGGCCACTATTGCTCCTATCTTAAGAGGATTTTGCTCGTCCTATCAGCAAATGGTAGGTCACTTCACCGATGACGAACGGGTGTTAGAATTTGTCAATTCCAATGATCTGGCGAAGCTGGCTCCGCTTGGCACAAGCTGTCCGGACCACTTCCTGCGTACCAAAATTTCTCCTCTGGTATTGGAATTGGCTCCAGATGCAGATTTGTCGGATAAAGATGTGGTGAAACAGCAGTTAATACCCCCTTTTGAGGCATATCGAAACATGTATACAGAATATTACGAAGCCTGTAAACATGCGAATTCTCCCGCCATGCGTGACCCCAATCCGGTGGTCATTCTGTATCCGGGAGTGGGTATGTTCACCTTTGCAAAGAATAAAAATACAGCTCGCTTAGCATCAGAGTATTATATCAATGCCATCAATGTGATGAAAGGAGCAGAGGCGGTTTCTGAATACACGGCTTTACCCCGTCAGGAAGCTTTCAATATTGAGTATTGGTTGCTGGAAGAAGCGAAATTGCAGCGTATGCCTAAACCAAAAGCTCTTTCCGGTAAAGTGGCTTTGGTGACAGGATCAGCAGGGGGCATTGGTAAAGCTATAGCCAAAAAATTTGCAGAAGAAGGAGCTTGTGTGATTCTGAATGACATCAACGAAGAACGACTTGCCGGTGCCCAGGAAGAGTTTATCAGGAAATTTGGCAAAGATTCGGTAGCCTCTACCCTACTCAATGTCACCGATCAGGCAAGCACAGCTCAGGCCATAAAAAATGCTGCATTGGCTTTTGGGGGAATTGATATTGTAGTCAATAATGCGGGAATAAGTATAAGTAAATCCATTGCTGAGCATACCCTCGAAGAATGGGATAGACTGTATGACATTCTGGTGAAAGGGCAGTTTATTGTTTCTCAGGCAGTTATTGAGGTGATGAGAAAACAGGGCACCGGTGGTGATATCCTTAATATTGTCTCCAAAAATGCCGTTGTATCCGGTCCGAACAATCCGGGGTATGGCTCTGCGAAAGCGGCTCAGGCTCACATGACACGTTTGATGGCAGCGGAGCTGGGTGCAGATAAAATACGTGTGAATATGGTCAATCCCGATGCGGTCATTGCGGATTCTAACATTTGGGCCGGTGGCTGGGCAGAGGGTCGGGCCAAAGCCTATGGAATTACAGTGGCGGAATTGCCGGCTTATTACGCGAAGAGAACGCTGCTGAATGAAATTATTTTGCCGGAAGATATTGCTAATGCCTGTTTTGCTCTGGTGGGTGGTTTATTGAGTAAATCAACCGGAAACGCCATCAACGTGGATGGCGGCGTGGCCATGGGCTTTTATCGATAATAACTATTTAAGGTATTCATAAAAGTTGAGCCACAGGATTTACCTTCGTGGCTTTCTTTCAATTTTCTAAGTACAATGAAACTTAATCAGGAAGATATTCAGGAGTTTAATGAGGGTTTACTGGAAATGCATCAGGAAAAACTGGCTTTCACTAAAAAGGAAGTGGCCAATTCTGAAGCTATTATTCAAAAGCTTATTGATTTTCAGATTGCCATCCCGTCATGGGCTTTGGGAACGGGAGGTACGCGTTTTGGTCGTTTTTCAGGTGGTGGAGAACCGGCAACATTGGAGCAAAAAATTGAAGATGTGGGCCTATTGCACGCTTTAAATCAGGCATCCGGAGCTATTTCTTTACATATTCCCTGGGATATCCCGAAAGATGCCGCAGCCATAAAGCAGCTGGCCGCTGAGCATAATCTGGTCTTTGATGCGGTCAATTCCAATACATTTCAGGATCAGAAAGACCAGAAATTGAGCTACAAATACGGCTCACTTCAACATACCGATCCTGCCGTACGCAAACAGGCGATTGACCACAATATTGAAGTCATCAAACACGGCGTGGCTTTGGGATCAAAAGCCCTCACGGTTTGGCTATCAGATGGTTCCAACTTTCCCGGACAATTGAATTTCAGAAAGGCCTTTGAAAATACACTGGTAAGTCTTCAGGAAGTGTATACGGCTTTGCCCGATGATTGGAAGATGTTTGTGGAATACAAAGCCTTCGAACCCAATTTTTATTCAATGACCGTAGGAGACTGGGGGCAGTCTCTCCTGTTTGCCAATAAATTAGGCCCCAAAGCAAAGACGTTGGTGGATTTGGGCCATCATTTACCCAATGCCAATATCGAGCAGATTGTGGCTTTACTAATGATGGAAAATAAACTGGCGGGTTTCCATTTTAATGATTCCAAGTATTCCGATGATGATCTGACCGCGGGATCTATCAAACCTTATCAGTTGTTTTTGATATTCAATGAATTGGTAGCCGGAATGGATGCAGCTGGCATGAATCACGCCAAAGATTTGGGTTGGATGATTGATGCTTCTCACAATATCAAAGATCCGCTGGAAGACCTCATGCATTCAGTAGAAGCTATTTTATTGGCCTATGCCCAGGCTCTGGCAGTTGACAGAACTGAACTGGAAGAGGCACGTGACGATAACGACGTAGTTACAGCCCAAAATATTCTCCAGCACGCATTCAGAACAGATATGAGAGCCTTGGTTGCTGAAGCTCGATTAAGAGCCGGCGGAGCCTTGAACCCAATAGGTTTCTACCGGAAAATGGATGTGCGGGATAAGTTGATTCGCGAAAGAGGTTTAAATACAGTTGCGACGGGATTATAATTTCATTTTGCAAAATATGCCAATTAATATTTACGTAAAGTCAACGATTGAAAGAGTAGATTGGCTTTGTGAGGACGATTGGGAATTACCGGGCCAAATTTATTCGATGGAAAAATGGCTCCTTGAAAATGAAAACAACCTAAAACCTGACCTTTATGTGGCAGATATTGGATTTAGAGTAAGAGAAAACGCCTCGGGAGGCAGTGGAGTTTTGAGTTCAAAAGCTATGGCCATTATGGGACATTTAGGTATTGATTTATACTTTTCTGAATACCCCTAGAAGTATTGCTGCACTCTCAAGTTCAACAAAAAATTTGACCTAGAATAGCATTTAGTACCAACTTCTGTTGCTAAAATGAGAACCATCGCCATATATGATATCGGGAAAACCAATAAGAAACTGCTGCTGTTTAACGAACAGTATGAAGTGGTTTATCAATACTCAGAAGAACTGGCAGAAACGGAGGATGAGGATGGTTTTCCCTGCGAAGATCTGGATGCTCTCCAACATTTTCTTAAAGAGTCATTTGAGAGGGTCCGGAATGATCCAAATTTCGAAATTGTAGCGGTCAACTTCTCTGGATATGGAGCGTCATTCGTATATCTGGATGAAAATGGTAAGGTTTTAAAACCACTTTACAATTATCTCAAACCCTTTTCAGAAACCCTGAGGAATCAACTGGCCAGAGATTACGGAGTCGAAGACCATTTGTCTGCAGAAACGGCCTCTCCTTTTCTGGGCAATTTGAATTCAGGATTGCAGCTGTACCGATTGAAATATGAAAAGCCTGAGTTCTTTAACAAAATACAATACGCCTTACATTTTCCGCAATACCTGGCGTATTACTTCGGGGCAGAGCCGATGGCCGAGTTGACGAGTATCGGTTGTCATACCCGACTCTGGAATTTTGTAAAAAATGAATATCATAGATGGGTAGAAAGGGAAAAATTGACAGATATTTTTCCTCCAATCCTGGAAAGTGATTCCGTTTTTATCAAGGATGAATTACTCATAGGCGGTGGATTACACGATAGTTCATCTGCCCTGATTCCCTATCTGATAAGCGTCAACGATCCCTTTATGCTCATTTCAACAGGAACCTGGAGCATTTGTTTAAATCCATTCAATGACACACCACTTAAAGCCGATGAGCTCAATCAGGATTGTTTAAGTTTTCTCACTTTTGAAGGGAAACAGGTGAAAGCCTCCCGCCTATTTGCCGGGCAGATGCATGAAGATGCCACACGGGCAATTGCAAAGCATTTCGATTGTCAAAGTGACTTCTTTAAACACTTGAAACCCGATGGGAATTGGATTAAAAAGGAAGATTTCGACCTCAATAACTTAGGCGTATATTCCAATGAAAAAGCTGCTTATGAAGCTTTTATGAGCTCGCTGGTTGGTAAACAGATTAACGCCATTCAACTGGTTTTAACACCCGAGATAGAACAAATTTTCGTAGATGGTGGCTTTAGTAAAAATGCATATTTTCTTCAGGGATTAAAGGCAGCGTTTCCTCAGATCAACATTTTCACGGCAGAATTGGCTCAGGCTTCTGCTTTGGGAGCAGCTTTGGTAATACATGATCATTGGAACTCGGATGAGTTACCCACGAATTTGATAGCCCTAAGGCCTGTATAGTATTCACTTATTGCATAGTCTTTGCTACCCTTAACTCCTTAATTTTGAGTATTGTGTAATATATGAATGATAAGAGTATTAAAAATTTAAGAACTTGATATTGTTATCAGAATTTGGTTAACAGTCCTTTAAATAGTACTTTTAACCGTACTTTTAATAATACGATTATGTTAACAGCCAATGATATCAAGACCCGGGGCGTAAAAGCCATAGATGAAGAAATGGAAAACCGGGAAGAAGTGGGAATCAGCGTAAGGGGAAAAGTGAAATATGTAATAGTTCCCGTAGAGAAATATGATGAGTTCAGAGAATGGGAATTGGATCGGGCTATTGAGGAATCCCAGGAGGATATTAAGTCCGGAAAATTCACCACCTCTATAGAAGAACATTTTACAGAATTAGACAAGGAAATTAATGCCTGAAATAGTTCTCACCGACAAATACAAAAAGAAGGCTATTAGCTTTCTTAAGCGTCATCCACAACTTTTTAGTCAATACAAAAAAACATTGATTCAGCTGCAAAAGGACCCAACCCACCCTTCTCTACGCCTGCACAAACTACATGGTAAACTTCAGGACTTATACTCGGTAAGTATCAATATGAAATTCAGGATTCTGTTGGAATTTATCGTAAAAGACGATAGGATTATCCTGATTCATATAGGAAGTCACGATCAGATGTATGGCTGACCACAATGGGACTTCACAGGAACACAGGTCAGTTTTCCTTTTTATCATACTCTACTTCACAATTCTTCATTTAAAGGCAAATTTTATCCTGAATGGTTAAAGAGACCCTTAATTTGGTTTATCTTAGAAGCCTAATTCAACAACATGAAATTAATCACCACCAGCCTGGCACTTTGCCTTATTACTTTATCCCTGAACGCACAACATTTGCTGAAAGATATTGGGGAAGGGAATGGGAATACGCTTTTGAAGCCGTCCTCTGAGTATTCAACCGCAGTTTATAATGACACTTTGCCAGTAATAACTGAGATCACAAGCACTTCCGTAAATCTGGGATATCTGGTTGGTGATCAGGAAAATATTCATAATTTCCACACAGGCTTCTACCTTCAGGGTTTTGTAATCAAAGGTTTCTTCTATGCGTCAGGTAACTTTTTGCTACATCTTGAAAATTACTCAGAGCAAAAACTGATTCTGTTCTATCCCAATGGAACAAACCAGACACTATGGAATTTCAACTCAGACCAAAGGCGTATTTACAGCTCGTACCAGGTAAATTCACGGGTAGTTCTGAGTGAATATTTTTCTCAAACAGGAAAGGTAAATCTGAAAGTCTGGAATGGCGGAACTACCTTGTCGGACCTTACAAACTATCAAAATAATTCCATTGTTCAAGAAACAGCAAAAATAGATAATGTTCTCTATTTCATGGGGGGAACTTCAGCCAATGGCGGAGAGCTGTGGAGAACAGATGGAACAAATACCGGAACTTACCTGGTAAAGGATATACTCCCCGGCCCACTGGGAACAAATCCAACTTCCATTTTCAAAGGCACAGATGGTTTCATCTATTTTGCCGGTAATGTTGATCTTGGCGGGTTTTCCAACGGACAGAGGATATATAGAACCGACGGCTCGGAAGGCTCTGCCAATCTGGTTTTCAATTCTGTCTTTGATCATCAAGGACTGTATCCCAGAAACTTAAGTCAGCTATCGAATCTATTGATTTTTGATAGCAATTCCAGGTTTCTTAGTTATAATCTCCTGACCAATTCGTTACAGGAACTTGTCAACTTTGATTCAAATGGTTATTTTAATTTTAGTCTTAATGGTTTCGTATATTCCTTAAGATCTGTACCGCAACCGCCAGAACAGAACCGACTGGAATTATGGAAAACCGATGGCACTGCCGCAGGAACCAATATGATTAAAATGCTCGAAGAAGATATTTGGGGTATTTACCTGAGAACATGGACGGGTACAGAATCTGTATTTCTTGAACTTGAAGTGGTTAAGAATTATCCTCATGAAAGAACAATTCAGTACTGGGTTTCTGACGGTACACAAGAAGGAACAAAAAGGCTTTCTGATTTGTCAGCCAATCTGAAGTCAGGCGTACGGAAGGGTGGACTCGGAATCTTAGGAAACAGCTTTCTGTTGAATGATTATTTTGAGGGATCCGGTTATGAAGTTGTCAAATTTACCGATGATGTAATTGGATTATTGGCAGATGCCACTACATCGCCGTTTTCCTCCAATCCTGAAAATTTCTTTATATCAGGCAATAAGGTGTATTTTATGGCCTCTAACAATAAAGATGGAAGGGAACTTTGGGAAACAGACGGCTCTGCAAGTGGCACGAGTCTGAAGTTTGATTTAACGGGTTACAATACCCAGTATACAAACGGAAACTCTCCTCAGACCGAGACCAAAGATTTTGCAACGGTAACAGATGGATTTTTCTATTTTGATGTTTCCAGGAGTCTTCTCAAAAAACACGTTCCTACTACCGGAACAGATATCACGCTGCTGACCAACTTTTCCACGTATCCTCAGGGATTCTTTGTTACTCAGAATTCCTATCAGTGGCACGAACTTACGCCTTTCAAAAACGGCATCATTTTTTCAAATTCTTACTATACCGTTGGATTTGAACCCTGGTTCTCTAACGGAACCCCGGAGGGTACCTATGTACTTAAGGACATTAATCCGGGTGGATTTTCGAGTTACCCGTCCAGTTTTGTTTCAGTTAATGAAAATCTGGCCTATTTCAGAACAGATACTCCTAACGCAATCTGGAAAACTGATGGAACAGAATCAGGAACAGTCTTATTGGACTATTTGCCTCAAAATGTGCTAGTTCACAGTTCATCGAAACCGTTCGTAAGAGGAAATAATATCTATTATCATGCATTTGACTATACCAATAGTCAAAACTTTCTTTTCAAGGTTACTCCGAATTCAGTCACTTCTATTCCATTTCCCGGTGCTGATTTTCAGTCACCGCCCATCACAAAAGGAAATTCGATCTTTTTCAAAGGAGTAAATGATCATCAAAGAACCATTTATGAATTAACAACCAATGATGAAATAATTTCTTATTTCACTTCTGAGTATTATTTCTCCCAACTAATTCCGCTAAATGAAGATATTTTTTTCACTGCATTTGAAGCAGATGAATCTTCACTTTATAAGCTGAATGGCAACGTGGCGGCGAAAGTTAAAACTCTGGTATCCAATCATAGCAACGCTATTCCCAGATCAATCGATGCTTCACACGCTTTGATTACATTCAAGACCTATAACACAGAGGGTAATTACTTTCAAACTCATTTTTTAGTTACCAATGGAACTACAGAAGGAACGCGTGAACTATTCATCTACCCCGGAAATGGACCAATTGGAGCCTCTATCTTCCATGAAAACAAATTCTTTTTTAACTTTTACACAGAAACCACAGGAAGTGAACTCTGGATGATAGATTTCTCCTGCCCCGATAACCAGGTTATCTCCAGCCCCGCAGCAGAAAGCGGCCGTTTTGATGTGGCAGATGGAATTAGTGTGAATACCACCTTATCTCCAAAGACTGATCTGAACGCCGGCATTAAAATCGAATTGAATCCCGGCACCTTCATCCCCGGGGAGAAACCTTTTAAAGCTGAGATTAGAAATTGTGAGTTTTAGAAACAAAATCAAATTTGGTTTTCAGAATCTCATTCCTATTCTGTTTTTGATTTGTCCTTTGGTAGGCAACAGTCAAAAAATCTTTAGGACAACCGAGTATTATAAAGGAGCGGCCTTCCATTTTTCAGAGTACGATACCTTAGGAAGAATAACCCTAGAAGTCAAAAGACGCGTCGAGTTGCCCGTTAAAACAAAAAATGAAATCAATCTTGTATCCTACCAAAGAAATGGAAGCCATATGGATCAAACATGGCTTATCATTAAGGGATTTCTAGATTCAGATGGATTCATAAAATTCGAAAATTCTCCCATTTCTCTTTTATTTTTTAAGAACGATTCAATTCTCGAAAGAGTTTACTTCGAAGAGTTTCGGTACGTAATCCCGGAAGATAGTGTCAAATTCAACTTAAATAATGTTTGGTCGATAACTGCTTTCCCCCTCCTTTCTCATAAAATAAATGAGGTGATGTGCATAGATACTCTATTCAAAGAGCCTTTCCGAGAGGCTTACAGGTATTATTCCGATAATTATGAATATACCTATGATCATCAGGATAACGCAGCCGGAATTACAATCTCCACCTATTCTTACCCTGATAATCGTACCGAGATATACAAAACAATATCGAAAGCGACTTTTTCAAGAAAAATTTCGGAGACCAGAGAGTTCTTGATACGACCCGAAATCGAAGTTAAAGACACTTATAAAGATTTTGAAAACAGGGTGATAAAGGAAATTTTTTATTTGCCTATTTCAGGGAAGTTTAAAGAAAAACGACTTAAGCCAAGGTTAACTGTTACCTATGAATATCTGGGAAATAAAGTAATAAAAAAGACATTTCTTGCGAACAAAGAAAAGCATGAAGTAACTATTCTCAATACCTTTTACCCGATGGATTAATACTCTACTCTCCCACCACATCCCTCCAAAGCCACCTCAATGACTCTGCCAAAATAGCACCGCCGTGATTTCCGTCGTGGCCGCCGGTTCCCCAGTTGGTTTCTACGTCATAACCTTTGAAACGTAAGGCTGAAGCCATTTGGAGATTGCTGATGTACCAGTCGCCGTGGATGTTATTGAGGTCATTGATCCCATCCTGCATATAGATTTTGATGTCTTTCGGAACCGATTTCCTGATAAGAAAGGGATAATTATGTCCTCCGCGAATGTTTGTATAGCTTCCGATATGACTCAACACTTTCTGAAAATAATCGGGTCGCTGCCAGGCGGCTGTGAATGCACAGATGGCTCCGGATGAAAGGCCGCAAATAGCATGCATTTTCCGGTCTTCTGAGATATTTAAGGTCTTTTTCAGCTCAGGAATCAATTCATTTAGCAGCATAGAAACGTACCTGTCGTCCAGTTCGTCGTATTCATTGGCCCGGTTGGCGTTTCGAAATCGGTTTTCCGGGAAGTCTGCAGTCGGGTGCCCGGGAGTAATAAATAGCCCGATTGTAACAGGAATTTGTCCATTGGCAATCAGATTGTCGAACACAATGGGAACTCTCCAGTCATTCGTAGTATCCACGTAGGCATGACCATCCTGAAAAACCATGAGTGCAGCAGCTTCAGAAGGTTTGTATTGGGCCGGTACGTACACATAGTATTCCCGATAATTATCGTAGATAGTGCTATGCCAGATATGAGAGGTAATTTTTCCTACCGGCACACCCGCCTTTCGGAAAGAATCTTCAGACAATTCGTATTTCTGAGCCTTAGCAAAACCTAAACTTACAACAAAAAGAAAGAATACCTTTTTCATCGTACACCATTAAAAAAGGGCTGCATCGCTGCAGCCCAAAGAGTTGAGAATCCATCTAAACGTGATCAGGGTGAGGATGCACATATCCCTCCCGATAGGGTCTCATGAGCAAAGCACTCGCCTGAGGGTCGCCAATGACCGTTCTGCTTTTTGAGTCATAGACCAGGGGTCTGCCGCCCAATTGCTGCGAAATATTTGCCAGAATGCAGGATGCCGTAGAGATATGTCCCTGCTCAATATCTGCCACAGGTCTTCCGCCGTTTTCTATAGCCGCCAGGAAATTGAGCATGTGTGCCCTAGTGGCCGGTGCGGCATTCAGCTCAATTCTTTCTTCCGTGAGGTCTTCCGGATAATTCACGCGATCAAATTCTACATCCACGTGTTCTGCCTGGGCATTGACCCCGGGTGCAGGCGTATAGTCATACATCATGGTGCTGCACTCAAGCGTTCCTTTATCTCCATAGAATTTATACGACCACGGATATTTCGGATCGGCGGCACTTCCCCAGCTCCGGTGATTCCAAACCACATTACACTCATCAAACTCAAACACGGCAGTTTGGGTATCCGTTATATTTGATTTAGCATCTTTAAACATAAAAATTCCGCCCTGAGAAGTGATCTTTTTCGGCCAGCCCAGATCCATGCTCCAGCGTACGGCATCCAGCATGTGCACGCACATATCTCCTACTATTCCATTACCGTATTCCATAAAAGCTCTCCACCAACGGATGTGCGGAATGCCGTCGTACGGTCTTTTCGGAGCCGGCCCGGCCCACATTTCGTAATCAAAATGAGCGGGAACTTCCTGCAGAGGCGGGTTGCTGTTGTTTCTCATGGAATAATAACAGCAGATATCCACATGAGATATTTTACCAAGTTTACCGGTATCAATATACTTTTCTTTGGCTTGTTTCAAAAACGGTGTGCTTCGTCTTTGTGTACCTACCTGCACCACCTTGTTGTACTTGCGGGCAGCGGCTACCATGGCTTCGCCCTCGATCACATCCACAGAGATTGGCTTTTGCACATAGACGTGAGCTCCGGATTTGATGGCATCAATGCACATCAACGGGTGCCAGTGATCTGGTGATCCAATGAGCACAATATCAGGCTTTTGCTCTTTCAGTAATAGTTTGTAATCGGCATAGCCTTTGGGTTTTTTACCAGATTTCTGGCGTTTACTCACCAATTCCTGAGCTTCTGCCAGCTGTTTCTGATCCACATCACACAGCCCCACCACTTCCACATTGGCTACCTGGATTAGCCTGAAAAGATCGGATTTTCCATACCAGCCGGTACCTAAAAGAGCTACCTTGTAGGTTTTATTGGGGTTTGCAGTAAACGCGGAGGAGCCAAGGGCAGAAACTGCTACGGTGGCAGCGGCAGAGCCTTTGATAAATGTTCGTCGGGTTAAATTCATAGATGACATTGTAGGTTAATCAATAAGGATCGGAGGTCTGAAATTAAAGAAATAATCAGGAAGGGCGGAAAGAACCCTCCAATAAACGACGAAATAAGGAAAAGGACCTGTCAAAAAAACAAAAGCCCCTGCCATTTAGCAGAGGCTTTCCTTGATCTGAATCAAATAAACTCAGAAAAAGTACTTGAATGACGTTAAGGGCTTGTCAAAGCTACCCATCAGATGGTTTCCGTCACTTAACTCAAGGTCCAGAGTAACCGAAATGGCGGGGTAATCGCCGGAATACCTGATGAGACCACCGGTGACTTCAAGATCTGTGAGGGATCCATTTAGCGAGAGTAATTCGGCCTTTACTCCATTAACCGGTATTTCCTGAACACCTGAAACACGGTATTCACCCTTTTCAAAGCCTTCCGCCTGCATGTAATTCTGTAATTTCAGCACTATTTCTTCGTGACTGTTGATACCCGCATCGTTGAGATTTGCATCTGAAAGGTAGATGTCTGTTCGATAACACCCGGTTTGGGGATTTCCAATCAATTCTTCAAAACCCCCGAATTTGAGAACAATCCGTTTGTCTGAATAGGCCAGTTCATTTTTTTCAAGCCTTCGCTCCTCTTTGTTATGCTCCAGAATGATAAAAGAGCAAAATAATGCAGTAGCTACCAGTGCACTCACTGGTCTGAATAGTAGTTTTTTAAGCATAGTGTTCATTTCATTTCCTGACAACAGAACACAAGCAAAAACTGAACCAACCGACTTTCAATTCGGATTCTTCCTTTTCACCCGGGCCATGTAGTACCCGTCAAATCCAGTCTGAGCGGGTGAAATACGCTTTTCTTCCAGCAGCTCGAATTCCGGATTCCTTGACAGAAAGTTTCTGATCTGATCTTCATTCTCTGATCTGAAAAGACTGCAGGTAGCGTAAATCAGCTCGCCATCGGGCTTTAAAAATTGAATATTCCTGTCCAGAATAGCAGCTTGAGTGGCTTTAATATCCTCAAGAAATGCGGGTTTAAGTTTCCATTTGGTATCCGGATTCCTGCGAAGCACGCCGGAACCCGAACATGGCACATCCAGCAAAATTTTATCTGCCCATTCCTTGTACTTTCCGGTTTCGAATGTTTTCAAACGTTCCGTTTTAATAATGGTTATTCCGTTCCTTTGGGCCCTTAATTCAAGCTCGGTGAGTTTCTTCCAGGAAATATCTGTGGCTATTATCTGCCCGTCATTATTCATATTTTGGGCCAGCGAAAGGCTTTTTCCACCAGCTCCGGCACATCCATCCAGAATTTGCTCTCCCGGTAAGGCCTTCACGAAATCGGCGATAAGTTGACTCCCTGCGTCCTGAATCTCAAACAAACCTTGACGGTATGATTCAGAACTGGTCAGATTTTTCCTCGATGCCAGGCGTAAGGCATTGGGGACATCCGGTACAAGCACTAACTCAATTCCTTCCTCACGTAGTTTCTCAATCAACGCCTTTCCCTTAATTTTTAATTCATTGACCCGAATGAATACTTCGGCCTCCCTGTTCATTTCATGAATTTCTTTATCCCAATCGGGTACTTCCTTCTCCCCTGTTTCATCGAGCCAGTCGGGAATAGACTCCCGAATCTTTCTGATTGTTTGTGTCTGTTCCCGCATAGTCAGAATAATTTCTGGCTTGAGTTCAGAAAATTCGGGCCATTCGGGAAGTTGATATCCCTTTAAAATGAGCCAGGTACCCAGTAGTTTCCAGTAACAGGGCTCATCTTCAATTTTTCTTTGATTTATTTCTGCACAAAATTTCAAAAGACGCCACCATCGGATTACTTCATAGGTGTTTTCCGCGATAAACGACCTATCACGGGAGCCCCATTTTGAATTGCTTTTGAGCGAAGCGGCCACTACGCGATCTGCCATAAGCCCCTCATTAAAAGTGAGAATTAGATTTTTAATGACCTGTGCGGCCAGCGGCCTGTGTATTTTTTTTATCATGAGAAGTTCAGAAGACTCACAAAGATAGGCAACCTGATATTGGTCACACTTAATTCAGGGTTTTTCACTTACTTTTGTACAAACACCCCGAATATCCGCGTATGATTTCAAAAAAGGCCAAGTACGCTCTCAAGGCCCTGAAATACCTGGCAAATCACTATGAGAACAAAAAACCAGTGCTTATTTCTGAAGTAGCTGAAGTTGAGAATATTCCAAAAAAATTTCTGGAGGCCATTCTACTGGAACTTCGTAATAATGGCCTACTTCAGAGTCACAAAGGCAAGGGTGGTGGCTATTTGTTACGCATCCCTCCCGATCAGATAACGTTTGCGAAGGTGCTTCGGATTATCGACGGACCTATTGCACCACTACTTTGTGTTTCGCTCAATTTTTATGGGCAATGTGAAGATTGCCAGACAGAAGATGGATGTAAACTACGACCTATTCTGGTCGATGTAAGAGACGCCAATCTGGCGGTTTACGAGAAGAAAACCGTGGCTGATTTATTGAACTGATTTATTGCTGGCTGCAAACGTAGGTTATTGGCGTCCCCTGTAAACTCGAAGAGAACCGAAGGGTTCTGTTTTGATGAACTGCGGCTTTATTGCCATTAACACTGAAATCAATGGTTCCCTCTGTAGATTCTGTCAGATCAAAATTGAGCCCAGCTTCGCTACGGGTGCTCTGACCATTCGAGGTGTTAATCTGAGCGAGAGAAAGGAGCACCTGAGTATCCGTAACTTTGGTGACTTCGATCTCAAAATCGATGGTGAGATTTCCACTAACTACCGGTACAGGAGAATTACCAACACCAGTTTCCAGGAAGGTAACATCGTAATTTCCACTCACTCGGTCAGCCAGAGATATCGTTTCTTCTTTCTGGCATGCTACCAATAAGACAACATAGATTAGCAAAGCGATTTTTTTCATAGTTTCGGTCGTTTTTGGCCAAAGCTAAAGTACTGCAATGAAGATTTCCGGAATATTTATTAAACGTAAATCAAACAAAGCATTTTCATCTTGCTGAATATAAGTCATTTACAGGAGCAATAACCACTGAATTGAAAATTTTTCAAAGAAAGCTTTCGTTTAAACCGCCACAATAATTACGATTGTAATTAAATCTTTGAAATAGCCACTTTTTTTGATTTGTTTTGAATAAATATCCTTAACCCTCCTATGGAAAAAATCAGACCTACCTTTTTGACAGTCCTGTGTATTCTAACATTTATTGGCAGCGGCTATAGTATTTTTAACGCAATAAGCAGTTATAAAAACGCAGAGATTGCTGCCGGAATCACTGGAGAAATCATGGATGACGCCATGGATCAGATTGAAGAGCAGGCCGAGACCGAAAGTGAGACGGAAATAGCACAGAATATTATGGGTTCTGTAAGCGAAGGTCTTACCCCCAAAAACATCGAGAATATGTCAATTGCCAACGGAATCAGTGCTATTTTGTGCCTTGTTGGTGCTGTTCTTATGTGGGGACTGGATAAAAAAGGATTTTATCTGTACGTAATTGGCACATTGGTAGGAATAATTGCACCCATTATGATTTACAAGGGTATTCTTGGTGCAGTAGCCGGTGGAGGAATCGCCTTCTTCGGAATTATTTTTGTGATTTTATATGGCCTCAACCTTAAACATATGCGGTGATGTACAGAAATACAGATTTAATCAAAGAAGGTTACGAAAAGCTCTCAGGCAAATGGTTGCTCGCCATAGGCGTGGTAATTTTGATAACCCTGTTTTCCAGCCTCCCACAAGCAATCGATGAGAAACTGGCTGTGTTGAATATTTTTGTTTCCGGGGCATTCAGTGTGGGGTCTGCTACCTTTTTCCTGAATATTGTTCAGGGTAAGCAAGAACGTCTGGAAGACATTTTCGAAGGTTTCAAAACCAATTATCTGGCCTCTCTGCTGGCTCTGGTACTTACTTTCTTTGTCGTATTTCTGGGCTTCCTGCTGCTTATTATACCCGGAATTATTCTGGCAATTGGACTATCCCAGACCTTCTATATTTTGGCGGAGGACAAGCAAATAACAGCCGTAGACGCCATGAAAAAGAGTTGGGATATGATGAACGGATACAAGGTAAAGTATTTATTACTAGGCTTGCTTTACTTTCTCATGGCTATCGCCGGATTACTCGCCTTAGGAGTGGGCCTTCTCTTTGTGATCCCCATTATTCAGAATACAAGTGCCTTATTTTATGAAAAATTGAAAGCAGGTCAACTGATTCAAATTTAAACACTGTTTAAATGGCAAAGCCGGGT
>CBINGY010000058.1:0-26319 GCA_966250325.1 uncultured Cytophagaceae bacterium
TGGTCATGAATTCTTCCTCAATACCAAGTGTAAAAAGTGCCATTTTGCCTTATTTTTTTGGTTTTTTACCCTTCGCCAGTGCATGTATTTCTCTGGAAGTAACCGCTCCCTGAATGAATGTACCCCAGGTACAGTTATTAGAATCAGGCCGAAGGTTTTTCGCTTTGTCGATCGCCATTCTGGCTGCAGTTTCCACCACCCAGTCAAAATTCTCTTGTCCTACGGAATACACATCGGCATCGGGTGCCGGATTACAGAAATCGATGGCGTAGGGTATTCCGTCACGTATGGCAAATTCAACGGTGTTGAAGTCATAACCCAGGGCCCCGTTAAGTCGTAGTGTATATTCTTCGATCAGTTTCATGAGTTTATCATGCTCTGGCCCCGTGGTTTTCGGCTGTGTGGCATACCGGAGATGATGTGGGTTCCGGGGTTCATAGGGCATGATTCGCACGTGTTCGCCTCCCAGACAATAACAGCGGTAATAATCGGTAAACACGATCTCTTCCTGCAGCATCATCACAAGTTGACCGGTTTGCTCGTGCTTGGCCCAGAGATCGTCAATTCCGGTAACTTTATAAACGCTTTTCCAGCCTCCGCCCGCATGAGGTTTCATGTAAGCCGGGAAGCCGATGAGCGAGAACATATCATTCCAATCCATGGGGAATTTCAGATTTCTGAAGCTGGTTTCCGAGGTGTCGTCTGGTCTTTCCTTGGAGGGCAGTAAAACGGTTTTTGGCACGGGAACCCCCAGTTTCACAGCCAGACAGTTGTTAAAAAACTTTTCATCGGCACTCCACCAGAAGGGATTATTTATCACTGCAGTTCCGCATAAAGCGGCGTTCTTAAGGAATGCCCGGTAAAAGGGTACATCCTGCGAGATGCGGTCAATGATCACATCATAGCCGCTGGGAATGGCCTGCTCCACTTTTCCAATCTGTACCAGACTGGCCTCTATTTCCTTTTTACCCGTAAGTTCATTGACCCTTTCTACAAAGGCGTAGGGAAAGGTGTTTTCCATTCCGAATAAGATGCCGATTTTTTTCATCGCTTGTTTGATTTAGGGTTGCTGATGTTCATAAAAATGCCTTCAGGTACTCAGGGAAAGACATATTCCATAGAGGCCAGTCGTGGGTTATCCATTTTTTCTCGTCGTACCAGTGGTCAATTTGTTTTTGTCCTAAAAGACGGGAAAGCCTTAGATTTTCCTCACGGCATATATCCCAGTCTGATGTACCTAATACAATTTTCATATGCTGATAAATCCAGGTTTCGCTGTTCGAAAGGTAATCATGCGGACTATTAAAATACACATGATCATCGAAATAACCATTCAAAAAGCTTTTAATGGAGTAGGATCCGCTCATGGCGATCAGAAAATTCACCATATCGGGATTCTGAAACGCAAAGTTGGTCGCATGATACGCTCCAAAACTGGCCCCGGCTACCCCAATCCGATGAACATTGCATTCCTTTTGAATATAGGGAACGAGCTCCTCCTTCAAAAATCGCATGTAGAGGCTATAATTATATATTTTGACAGCGGGTGAGTATTGAACGGAATAAAAACTTTCCTGATCTATACTTCCTACACTATAGATTTTGATTTCACCCTTTTCTACACGTTCACTCACCGAATGAATCATGCCCATGTCTTTGTACTGCCATGCGTTTCCCTTGGAGGTAGGAAAAAGTAGTACAGGATAGCCCCAGTGCCCGTAAACAACCAGGTCAATTCTCCTTCCAAGAATGTGGGAATAAAAGCCAATGTAGTTTTCCTGCATGGTTCTAAAGGTAAATGGTGAGTAATTAAAGGCAAAAAGGTGATTTATCCGTAGGTTTGCGGCTGATTTTTTTATTCGTCACTGCGGAATGGTCCAAAAAAAGATTGAAAAAGTGATGTCTGTTACGCTGAACAGGCCAGTAGTGATTCAAATGTATTTTCCAGCGGAAGTTGCGGCAGCCAAAGAATTGCCCCTGATGATCCTATTTGACGGTCAGGATATGGAAGAACTCAGGATATCTCAGATTCTGGATAAATTCTGGAGGGAAGGAGGTGCGTTTTTCCGGCTGGCAGCCGTAGAGGTTGGCAAGGGGCGACTTTCAGAATATGGAGTGAGAGAAATACCAGATTATGCCGGAAGAGGCGAAAAGGCCGCTGCTAATCAGAAATTTATTATGGAGGAATTGCTTCCGCATTTAATGGAGCAATATCTGCTTTGTAGAGAGGGGAATCTGGCGGTCGGGTTTTCGCTCGGTGGGCTTGCCGCCTTTGATTTGGTTCTGGAGCATCAGGAGTTTTTTCAAACAGCGGGTGTGTTCAGCGGGGCATTCTGGTGGAGATCGCGAGAGCTGGGAAAAGGTTATTCCGACTCAAAACATCGGATAATTCATCAAAAAGTAAATGGAATGGAGCTTGGGCAATCTTTGAGATTCTGGTTTCAATGTGGTACCGAAGACGAAACCTCAGACCGTAACGGAAACGGCATAATTGACTCAATTGACGACACCCAGGATCTGATTAAACTTCTGAAAAAAAAGAGAATAACTTCACTGAAGTACCAGGAGGTGATTGGTGGAAAGCATAATTTTCAAACCTGGGGCAAGGTTTTTCCTCTATTTCTCGACTGGGCGTTTCAAAACAAAAAGAGGACATGACTGCCCTCTTTCATTTATAAAACAGAAATTACTATTCTCAGATCGCCTTCTTTTGTAAAGCGGTTTGTCCGGTAGACAATAGCTGGTTTACGTCACGGTATCCCAATACGGAATGGACCACCTCCATCGTATTTGGATTTATGTAAAACAATGTAGGATATCCTCTTACCCGGAACTGAGAAGCCAGATTTGGACCTTCACCGGTTTCCATATCTATTTTGGCATTCACGAAGTTTTTATTGTGGAAGGTACCCAGCGTTTCATCGGGGAATACCCTTGCCTGCATCAGTTTACAAGGGCCGCACCAGGAAGTATAGGCATCCAGAAAAATAAGTTTATTTTCTTTTTTAGCCTTGGCCACAATCTGAGCCCAGGTTGCATTGTGCTCAAAGGTTATACCCTGAGAGAAAACGGCAGAGGCAGAGAGTAGTGTAAAAAGGAAAAGTACCAGTATTTTTTTCATTCTTGGCGAAATTAATTTGCTATACAAACGCTGAAACCAGTGCAAATGATTTGCCAGATTCAGCACATTTGCCAAACATTAACAAAATTAATCGTAATCTTCGTCCTCATCGTCATTGGATGGACGATCCTTGCTGTATTGATCCTCTTCTTCCTCCTCTTCTTCTGAATCGTTATTGATGTAATCCAGATCGGCAAATTTGTCAGAATAGACCTCTTTTACTTCGGCTTTCAGGTTACCGTCGTCATCAAAATCGTCATCGTCTTCCACGATTTCTTCAGCACGTTCCACGGTCATACGAACCAGGTAGTATTTTTCATCGGTTTCAAACGGTAATGCAGAAACGTACAAGCCGTCTTTGTTAGTGAACCTGATCAGGTAGTCTGCAAATCCTGTAGGGTAGGCTAATTTGATCTGCTGCTGAATTTCTTCATCCAGTTTTTCAAAATCTTTGATAACCCGGGGTTTACTGGAGCTCTGACTCATTTGACGACGTTATTTTTTTTGGATGATTGATTTCTGATGCGAATTAAGACCAAAAAGCCTAAAAAAAACAAAGGCTTTCCCGAATTTTTTAGTGAAAGGCCGATGCGGGGTTTTTATCTTTTGCATTTATAACAAATCACGTGCCCGGGAAGGAAATAGTATCTTATCGGAATAAAAATTCTCAAATTTCTGATGAAATGTCCGTTCACTTTCGAGATTCGAACACTGTTTTTTCCCATTGGTAAATTCAGGCCAAGTGTAAATCAGAACCGGCTATTGGATGAAAGTGAGAACAGCTTCGTCAAATTTTCTGTCTCGGTGAGGAACTTCCTGATCAAAAAATTAAGAAAAAGGAGTTCTTTCTTCACAGCTTCTAAATTATTTCTTCAGATAATCGAAATTCATACGAATCTGGCAGGTTTTCTGGCCCGGGATACGAATGGTATAATTGACAGTACCATTCATTTTGGATGGTGAGAGTACCGTTACATCGTACGTATTAAGCATGGATGGCCCGGTCTCGGGCAGTATAACTGCCCGGTAATTATTGACGGAAAGAGTTACCCATTGGGCTCCCGCAGGCAATAATTCTTGCGGACTGAAAGGCTTTTTGAAGGTTTTATTGCCGCTTTTCATCATGGCAATCTTCTCAATCTCCTTTTCTACACCTGGCAGGCAATCTTTAGTGACGGGTTTTGCCGTTGAAATAGTCCAATTTCCATCTTCTGGCTGAATAGCCGTTGGGAAAGGTTGAAAGGCACCTTTACTGATTGCTGGCTCACCTTTGCCACCAAAATACGTATGAAGTTCCTTCGGGTTTCTGGTGTAGTCACCGTAGTAACGGTCTTCTCCATCCTTGTTTTTGAAGAAAACCAGAATTCCTTTTTTCTCTTCAAAAACGCCCATGTAGTTCATCATCTGATCTGCCTGTTTGTAAGATAGCTGACTTTGATAGAAGTTACAGCCGCCATTCAATTGGCAATAGGCAAGGAGCACCTGGGCCTGGGAATACGTAAATGAACAAAACGTAAGCAGCAGAATCAGAATGAGATTTTTCATGATTTTACAGATTAATTTTAAATTCAGGATTTTTTGAATCAGTATTTGACAAATTCCACACGTCTGTTTCGGGCTTTACCACTTGAAGTATCGTTGGAATCAATCGGCTCTTCTTCGCCTTTTCCATCCGTGAGGAAACCGGAGGTATCTATGCCAAAATCTTTAGAGAGAGTATTCCTTACCGCCTCGGCCCGCTTTTTTGACAATAACAGGTTGGCATTATCTGATCCGTCACTGTCTGTATGGCCAATAATTTTCAACTTGATACCCGGGTTTGCCCCGATGGCATCAGCAATTCCTTTGAGCACCGTATAGGATTGAGGTTTGATGTGGTCAGAATTGACATCAAAGAGAATATTGGAAGTTACAAACGATCCCTTCTCGAAATCTTTCTTTGGTTTCGCAGCTTCTGTAGCAATGCGAATGTCTTTCATGTAAAACTTAATATCTTCTATGAAATAATCACCGAAATGAAAGCCTAACCGATATTTTTGACCTGGAGAAAAAATCTCCTGATTGTCAACAATCTTTTTCTGATTTACATAAACCGATGCCCGACTGCCGGTTTTACTTAGTTCAATGGTTGCTAGTGGATAGATATCTGTGAACCACTCGGCAAAATAGAATTCCCTGGGGTTTATTTCTAATTCATTGCTCTCTGTATCTTTCCTTGAGATGCTCAGGCCACCTCTTTTTGGGATCTGCGTAGTGGGGCTTAATGAAATAATTGTTGAATTGTTAAACCAGGGATCAGCTGGGTTCTGTTCTGAGGCTGGAATAAACCTCAGATCGAGGGTTCCATTGGCGGTTCCGGGAACAGCCGCAGCCTGAAATTCCAACGTGAAATTTTCGGGAAGTGATGTGAGATCAACCGGATAAAATCCACCACCATGAATGATAGACAACCATTTTTCGCCGGGTGAACCGTATTCGATTACTTCATATTCGCAAACGGCCTCCCAACCTTTAGGGGTAGTTCCCGGCAGATTTGTGGAGAAATCATCAAAGAATACGATTTTTTCTCCAGGTACAAAATCTGAATCTTTGTAGAGATCATATTGGTTTTCCTGAGCCCAAAGTGGCAGGTAGATGAATAGTGCTGCGATCTGTAGAATAAACCTTTTCATAAAAATCTAAATTTGAGGCAACTTAGGAAAGTATTTCTTACGCTTTTGGGGAATTGTATGGTCAGTATTTTCTGAAGGTTATTCGGGTAATTTTAGTCAAAATTTGGTTAAGACATGATGGAGCATGTAAGGCAGTCCGCAGCAAGCTAACCGCCCTGAAATTGCGAAAATTTCTGGGCGGTTGAGTTTTGTGAATTTGTATAACTTATTTATTTTGAATGATTTGACTGAATATTTGATAGGGTTTCCAACTTTTCAGACATTCTTTCAATTTGTAGCTGAAGCAAATCTTTCTCAGCTTTAAGCTCTTTGATGGCCTCTATGAGATGAGGAATAAGACCGACGTAATTCACTGACAGCAGTTCCTGGGTATCCGCAGAGACTAATTCCGGAAAATTTTCCTGAACTTCCTGGGCAATAAGACCAGTTTGAAGATTTTTATCACGGTTCTCGCCGGTCCAGAAATAGGTGTAGCCATTCAGACGGTTAATTTTTCCAAGTGATCCGTAAAGTGGATTAATTTCGGTCTTAAGGCGTCTATCGGAGTTTTGGGTGAGAGTACCGGCAATAGTCAAATTTCCGTTACGCAAAAGAGTAAGAGCATTACTTCGTTCTAATACAGATAGACCGTTTCCTACTTCAAAAAGCTTATCTGTATCCTGAGCCAAATTTGGAAGAGGATTACTTTCGGTATTGTATCTTCCAATGGAAAAAGACCCAACTGCTCTTGCAAGTGTATTGTCTCCGAAGGCGGTTGAAATTTCTCCGGTAGCATTAGTTTCAAGACCAAACGCAGAGGAATAGTCGGCCCAGGCTTTTGAACCGCTGCCCATGGCTGATGCGTAGTCTCCGGATGCTGAAGTAAGACTTCCTGCGGTAAAAGTAAAATTACCGCTGGCTGAAGTTGAAATGCCGGTTGCTAAGGAAGCATACCCCCCTGCAATAGTTGAATGTCCGACAGAGATTGCATCCGGTCCCGTAGCCTTTGCGTTGTTTCCAATAGAAACAGATCTTTCACCGGTAGCTACGGAAGTGAATCCCAAAGCGATGGACCTGTCTCCTCTGGCTGCGGTTCCTACTCCCATTGAGGTTGAATAATGGCCTAGTGCCTTTGAATTAAACCCAAAAGCCGTTGACCAAACCCCAATACTATCCTTATCCCAGGCCTTTGATTTAGCTGCCACTGTGCCTGCACGGAAGGCCGAACGGGAGGGGATCCACATAAGGCGGGTACCATCGCCCTCAGATGGGGCAACAGGAGTATTTCCTATGGAACTGGTTACAGGTTCTGAATGACTGCTCCAGAAACCACCTGAATTCGTATTCTTTATTTCATTTCCATTGAGTCCGTTAACTTGCCAGAGACTACCAGATGTGCTTAGCTCTGTCCAGAGACCATTTCTTCTGTACCAGTAGCTATTGGTTTGGGTGTCAAATACCAGCATTCCGTTTTCAGGATTCAAAAGGGAGGTACGCTGGAGCGTCGATATTTGGGGTAAAATGCTTCCCGGGCGAATGGTCGTGCTTTGGGCATATGAAAGATAACTGAAGAGGAAAAGGCAGAAAGTAGGTAATAACACTTTATGGAATTTCATGGCCGGGGCTGATTAATGGTTTAACTAACTCCCGGCAAGATATTACCTGAATGATTGCAATGTCAGGTTTCTTAGTCTATTGCGAGTATTACTAAATATCCGGTTGATAATTGTGTGTAAACTGTTACGTGGATACGACGTTGGATCCGTCTAATGTTGGTTATTTCAGGAAGATTTATTCTCTCGTAGTAAGCCAGTACTCAGAAATCCCACTGAAAACTAAGCACCGGCGTTAAACCACTCCCCCGATACTGAAAATAGGTCTCATTGGTTGCCCCCAGATAGCCTACACTGGTAGAGTTCTTTCTGTTTAAAACGTTCTGGATATCCAGATTGATTTTCCCTGCCAGCCGTGGTTTGTTGTAGGAATAACTGATACGTGCATCCAGTCGCTGATAGGCCGGAACCTGAAGACTGTTTGTTTCGCTGGCTAGTTCTACATATTTACCCTTTTCTAAACTCGCAACGGGATCGTGTGGTGTATACCTTAAGCCACCTTTATAAAGGTAGCGTCCGCCCAACTGCAGAATTCGGCCTTTTTTGAAATAAAATTCTTTGCCTGCGGTTAGAGCAGAGCTATATCGGGCGTTAAATCGGGCATTGAAAGTGCGACCATCCGGCATCGTGTACTTCGCGTCAAAAATGGAGGTGTTCAGTAAAAAGTAATAGGATTTACTAAATGTTTTTTCGAGTGCAAGATCAATTCCTTTGTTCATGCCTTTTCCTTCACTCACCACCGTGAATTCCGGGTAATTACCCTGACCGTTCAGCATCCACCAGGTAGATTCTGCATTTGGGGAAGCGGGTATATTCCAAAGCCATTGCAAATAGGACTCTATGCTGAGTCGCATTTTATTTTCGGTGAACAGATGCCACGCCAGAACCAAATGCCGGGTTTTCATCAGGTCCAGATCATTATTAACGTTTGTGCCGTCCAGCTCATAAAAATAATTCATAAGCGGAGCTACCTGGCTGTGAATACCATAACTTAGACTCAGTCGCTGATTTACCACCGGTGTAAACTGTACCGATGCCCGTGGCTCCAGAGATTGACTTTGATTTAAACCCAAACGCAGGTAGTGATACCCGGCATTAAGTCGCCAGTTATTTTTTGTGAGGCTAAACTGCGTGTAGTGCTGCAAGGTATTTGTATTACCATTTCCTCTCAGAGAAACCTCATTCTGAATCTGCGTCACATCCGAAACATTTCCTCTTTCCCTGGTTTCTTTGAAGAAATCAAAAGAAATCAGATTGAAGATGACCCCGGACTTCAGAAGGAGATTTTCGGTGATTTTCTGACTGAGGGTGACAGATGTTGCCAAACGCTGATCGGTAAATTTCTGTGTATCGTATCTGAAACGGGCATTGCTAAGGCTTAGTGTATCGTTCATTACCCGGATATCACTGGCCATTAAGGCAACCACACTTTTCAAATAGCCCCGTGAGTTAATCCTGTAGGTATGGGTGATTCCCCCTGCTGTCATATTGGCAGGGCGTACGCGATCTTCCGAGTGATTGGCAATGCTAAGGTTGCGGTCTTCAGGATTTTCTACAGGTTGATAGTTTTCTTCGCTTAATCCTCCCATACCAAAAACTGTGGTTACAGATTTTTGATTTTTGCTATTGAAAACCAGATTGAAGCTTAAATCCTGAAATTCATTCGTAACACGCTCTCCCACAAAATTGAATCCCATGGAGGATAGAAGACCTAATGTAGAGTATCTGTAATTGATCAGATAGGAAGACCGACTGTTATTCAGGGGGCCTTCGGTAGCAAAATCAAGACCCAGAAGCCCGATTTTAACCCGGTGCTCCCGTTTAAAGTAATTGCCGGGCCTGAAATGAATATCAAACGCCCCGCTCAGTGCATTTCCGTATTCAGCGGCGAAACCTCCGGTGTTGAAATCAGATTTGGCCAGTAATTGGGCAGAAAAAACGGTAATTCCACCCCCGGAAGAACCAATTACGGCAAAATGGTTTGGATTTGGGATGTCAATTCCCTCCAGTCTCCAGAGAATGCCCACAGGGGAATTTCCCCGTACTACAATCTGGTTTTCGTTATCGTCGGCTCCTATGGTGACACCGGGGTAGGAGAGTACCACGCGTCCCGGATCATTTATTCCTGCGGGTATACGCTCGGTTTCTTCTGATGTAAATGACCGGGTGCTTACCACGGAGAGCTCATTGAGGGGCTCAAAGGCATTTTTATTGGCTGTAACAATCACTTCATTGCCTTGAATACTGCCGGCTTGAAGGGAAATAGAAACAAAGGATTCTTTGGAGCCGAGATGCAGAATGCTCTCTGTTTCTTTGGGTTCATACCCCACAAAAGTGACCCTTAGAATATGTCTTCCGGCAGGAATCTGCGGAAAAACAAAGTTGCCGTTGTCATCTGTAAAAACTGCGGTGGCATTTTTTTCAAGACCAAGAAATACGGTGGCTCCGGTCAAAGGCTCTTTGGTTTGAGCATCGGTTACCTGGCCCCTTATATTCTGCTGCCCGAAGCCCAATACGGGCAGCAGAAAGAAAAAGATCAATAGTGGCTTTATCATATAGGTCAAGGGTTTGCCCGAATTTGAACTTTTTCAATGAAATCCTCTCCATTGTTGCAGGAAATTTTGATAGATTGCTGCAAACTATAAGCCCTATGAATAAATCAGCCGTATCTCTGTTAAGTATTTTCCTGATGTGTTCCGTGGCCACCTCCGGCCAGAAAGAAATCCAAAAGGCGATTCAGACACAGTTTATTCTGGCAGAAGATGGCTCGGAAGTCTTGCTGGATGAAGGGCGTTTTCAGATCACTTCTACCTTATCCATGGAAGGGAAAAAAAATGTGGTGATAAAAGGTAGGGGAGTAGGTAAAACCGTACTCGATTTTGGCTCTCAGACTGACGGAGCCGAAGGCATTCGATTGAGTAACATGGAGAATGTAACCTTGCAGGACGTATCCGTTTTAAATGCCAGTGGAGATGCAGTAAAAGCCATGAATGTCAATGGGGTCAAATTTCTGCGGGTTGAAACTGCCTGGGAGGGAAAACCAAAAGCTTCAAACGGAGCCTATGGTTTATATCCGGTTATGTGTCAGAATGTGTGGATTGAGTATTGTATTGCCCGCGGAGCCTCAGATGCAGGTATTTACGTGGGGCAGTCGCGTGATATTGTGGTAAAAAACAGTCTGGCCGAATTCAATGTAGCTGGTATCGAAATTGAAAATTCAATCAATGCAAAGGTTTACGACAACGTGGCAAAAGGAAATACCGGCGGAATACTGGTATTTGATTTACCTGATCTGGTTCAGAAAAAAGGGGGAAATGTGGAAGTTTATGATAATATCATTGAAGCCAATAATTATAAAAATTTTGCCCCGAAAGGGAATATTGTTGGGAAGGTACCTCCGGGAACCGGCGTTTTAATTCTGGCTACTTCCAATGTGGATGTGTATGACAATGTCATCAAAAACAACCGATCTGTGGGTGTTGGAATAATTTCGTATTACTTAACGGAGAATCCCATAAACGACAAAGACTATTATCCCTACCCAACCAGGATTTCTGTAAGAGAAAACGTATTCTCAAGAAAGTCTCAGAAAACAACGTCGCAGGGTCGTTTTGGTAAAATGTACCGGTTTGTACTGAAGTTTGGAAAGGATGTGCCTTTTATTCAATGGGATGGGATACAGGATAAAGATAATGAAAGCTGGATTGTCTGTGTTAAAGACAACGAGAATGCGTCTTTTGTGAATATGGATGCAGAAAACAATTTCAAAAATGTAACCCGTGAGATGCCTGGCTGCGAAATGTAATCTGCTATTGACGAAGGAATTAATTATACAGTAAATGAAAATTAATGTGAAGTTGACTTTTGCCTTGTTGCTCACCGGATTTTGTACCCGGGCTCAGGTCATTAGTGAGGAGTATATCTTTGAAAAAGCCCCATTCCAGAGCTGCCATGCTTCTACTCTGGAAGAAACACCCGGTGGTATTGTAGCTGCCTGGTTTGGAGGAACTTACGAAAAACACCCCGACGTGGAGATCTATTTCAGTCGCAAAACCGCTAATGGTTGGACGCCGCCCGTTTCTGCGGCAAATGGTATACAGCACGCTACCAAACGTTATCCTTGCTGGAATCCGGTACTTTTTCAGGTTCCTGGTGGCCCGTTACTGTTGTTTTACAAAGTAGGCCCAGACCCCAGAAACTGGTGGGGAGAAATGAAGGAAAGTCACGACGGCGGCCTAAGCTGGTCTGAGTCCAGAAGGCTTCCGGAAGATATTCTGGGTCCGGTAAAAAATAAGCCGGTTCTAATGCCTGACGGAAGACTACTTTGCCCCTCCAGTAAGGAATTGGAAATCGATGAACAGGATTACTGGCAGGTTTATGTGGAAGAAACCAGTGATTGGGGTAAAACCTGGAAGATTTCAGAACCTTTAAATGACGGTGTCAAAGCCAATGCCATTCAGCCCAGCATTCTGGAATATCCTGATGGCCGCTTGCAGATGATTTGCCGGAGCAAAGAAAACCGTCTGGTTGAATTCTGGTCAGGCGATCAGGGAATTACCTGGTCAGAGCTTTCAGTTACTTCCGTACCTAATCCTAATTCGGGAACGGATGCGGTAAGTCTGGCCGACGGACGGCAATTTCTGGTGTATAACCCTACAGAAAGATATGAAGGGAAATGGGGAGGTCCCCGGTCACCACTAGATCTGGCTCTTTCCACCGATGGTAAGTCCTGGAAAAAGGTACTTCGTCTTGAAGAAAAAGAGGGTGAATTTTCCTATCCTGCAATTATTAGTTCAGCAGATGGTCATATTCATATTACGTATACCTATGACAGGTCAAAGATTAAGTATCTGGAGATTGATCCAAACAAACTTGGCTTATAAATGATTACCAATAAAGAAAAATTCAGGGGAATAATCACCCCCCTGATTACCCCGTTTAACGGTGATTTGACGATTGATTACAGCTCTCTGCCCAGGATCATTGACAGAGCAATTGATGGAGGTGTTCGTGCACTTTTTGTATTGGGTACCACAGGTGAGTTTTCTTCCTTGTCCTTCGCAGACAAGGTGAGACTAATTCTGGCCTCTCAAAAGGCGGCCAGGGGAAGGGTTCCTATAATGGCTGGCGTGAGCTCAACTGACCCCACAGAGGCTCTGGAGCTATGTTATGAAGCTGCGGATGCCGGTCTTGATGCCGTTGTAGCCACACCACCGCATTATATGAAACTCAACCAGAATGAAATTGCCGATTTTTATGAGTGGCTGGCTGACTCCTGCTCGCTTCCTCTGTATGTTTACAACATTCCGGGTCTTACAAAAACGAATATTGAGGTTCAGACGGTTGTCAGGCTGGCAGATCATGCCAATATTGTGGGTGTAAAAGATAGCTCGGGCAATCTGGATCAATTTGAGTATCTGGCTGCAGCCTTTGAACATACCGGTTTTGATGTGTTGATAGGACCGGAAGAAAAATTAAGAGAAAGTCTGAAACTGAAAGGTGACGGCGGAGTAAATGGTGGCTCCAATCTTTTTCCGGAATGGTATGTAGGTGTATTTCAGGCGGCAGAAGAGGGAAATTGGGAAGAGGTGGACCGCCTGCAAAACAAAATCCTATCTTTTTCAGAAGCTATTTATTCTCTGGACAATGATCCTAACTCTTATCTGAAAGGGTTGAAGGCCGCAATGAGTTTAAATGGATTGTGCCAAAATGTTCTTTCAAGACCTCTTCAGGCTTATCCGGGTGAAAAACTGGAAGAATTGAAAGAGAGACTCAAGGCATTCGTATGACCCATTTGCTGGATATTCTTATTGTCATAATCTATCTCTCGGCTGTACTGGCCTTTGGTATTTACACCTACAAAAAGAACAAGTCTGCTTCCAGCTTTACCCGTGGAGGTGGCAACCTTCCGGCATGGGCACTCGGAATGTCGGTTTTTGCCACTTATATCAGCAGCATTAGCTTTCTTGCTTTACCGGGTAATGCTTACAATGGCAATTGGGGAAATTTTGTATTTAGTCTGAGTATTCCTATGGCCGCGGTTTTTGCGGTCCGCTTTTTTGTGCCCTGGTACAGAAAAATTAATAGTGACTCTGCGTATAGTTTTCTTGAAAACCGCTTTGGTTCATGGGCCAGGTATTATGCTTCATCCTGCTATCTGCTCACGCAACTAGCCCGGATGGGGGCCATTTTGTACTTACTCGCCTTACCTGTTCATTCGCTCACCGGATTATCGGTTCCTTTAATTATCGTCTGTACAGGCCTATTGGTTATGGTTTACTCAGCCATGGGAGGTCTCAAGGCCGTCGTCTATACGGATGCCATTCAGGGATTTGTGCTGGTAGCAGGGGCCATCGCCTGTTTCATCTCCCTCATCTATAGCGTTGAAAATCATTGGATTGGTTTTTTTGACAAGGCTTATCATTCGGGAAAAATGAATCTGGGTAGCCTTACCTTCTCCTGGAAGGAAAGTTCACTTTGGCTAATTCTCATCTATGGTTTTTTTATCAACCTTCAGAATTTTGGTGCCGATCAGAGCTATATTCAACGGTATATAGGAGCCAGATCTGAGATAGAGGCCAAACGCACGGTTTGGATAGGGGGTTTACTGTATATTCCCGTTTCTCTGCTGTTTTTTCTTATTGGAACTGCCCTGTGGGTTTACTACCAGGAACACACCGGAAAATTGCCGGAAGGAATAGCTGCAGATAAAATATTGCCTTTTTATATAGTAAATGAATTACCGGCAGGCCTTCGTGGTTTACTTATTTCTGCCATTTTATCAGCAGGAATGAGCACGGTGTCTACCAGCATTAACAGTTCGGCCACTATTCTCCTGACCGATTTTTACTCAGCAAATAGAACCTTAAGTGAATCTGAGTCAATGAGATTTCTGAGGCTATCTTCTGTGGTTATGGCTATTGTGAGTATTCTGGCCGGTTTCATGTTCCTTGGCGTGGAAAGTGCACTTGATATCTGGTGGGCATTGGCCTCAATTTTGAGTGGAGGGACGCTCGGGCTGGTTTTGCTTGGAATCTTCACCCGGGTAAAAAGGTCAAAAACACAAATTTTTGCAGTTGGGTCCGGACTCCTTTTTATTGTTCTGGCTACTTTGAGTCAGACTCTGCCGGGTTGGCCCCTTAACATTTCAGTCCATGCAAATTTTGTCATCGTCATCTCCACACTCCTCATTCTCATCAGCGGAACACTGGGATATGCCTTGTTTTCGAGAACAAAATAATGGATTGAATTTCACCTTGTCGTAAATTTGATCGTATACGATTTAAACCAACTGCTAGTATAATGGCAAAAATTCATCCCCATATTTCTGAGGAACTGAAAATATTCATTGAGAATCAACCGATTTTCTTTACCGGAACGGCCATGTCAGATGGGCATGTGAATGTGTCGCCTAAGGGGATGGACTCACTTCGTGTGATTGACGAGCAAACGATTATCTGGCGAAATCTGACGGGCAGCGGCAATGAAACCGCCACACATCTTCAACATATAAACCGCATCACGCTCATGTGGTGTGCATTTGAAGGGAAACCAATGATTCTGAGATGCTATGGAACCGCTCAGACGTTTCATATAAACGACCCGGAATTTTCTGAATACAATCGCCTCTTTCCTCTTGACAACGGAGCTCGTCAGATATTTAAGGTGAAGGTAGATCTGGTTCAGACTTCGTGTGGGTTTGCGGTTCCTCTGATGGATTTCAAAGAAGATCGCCGTGTTCTGGCAGATTGGTCAGAAAATAAAGGAGAGCCGGGAATCAGAGAATATTGGTCACAAAAGAATACAATAAGCCTGGATGGGCATTCGACCGGTATACCGGTTTGATGCCATCAATTTTAGCACGGGGTGCCGCCGAAAAAGCCTTACTTCTTACGTTCAATTTCTCTTAGATTTTCCATTTTCTTGTTCCTCAGGAATCCATTGATGTCCTCAAAGTGTTCTTTGACCCGTTTGTTACCAAACTCAAACACTTTTTCAGCCAGTCCGTCAAGGAAATCTCTGTCGTGGGAAATCAAAATGATGGTTCCTTCAAAGGCCTTTAAAGCGTCTTTCAGAATGTCTTTTGTTCGTAAATCCAGGTGATTGGTAGGTTCATCCAGAATCAATAGATTGACGGGTTGCAATAACAATTTGATCATTGCCAGACGCGTTCTTTCTCCGCCCGAGAGCATTTTTACCTTTTTATTGAGGTCGTCGCCCCGAAACAGAAAGGCCCCCAGCAAATCTTTGATTTTCGTCCTTATCTCACCCTCAGCTATTTGATCTACGGTGTCAAAAACATTCAGTTCTCCATCAAGAAGTGATGCCTGATTCTGAGCAAAATAACCGATCTGGCAGTTATGACCAACCCGCAGGTCTCCTTCAAAGTCTATTTCGCCCATTATGGCCTTTACCATAGTGGATTTACCTTCACCGTTCCGACCCACAAAAGCAATTTTCTGACCACGCTCAATGGTAATTTGAGCATCCTTAAAAACGAGGTATTCTCCGTAATGTTTAGAAACATGATCGGCAATTACCGGGTAATTTCCAGATCTAGGTGCTGGTGGAAATTTAATGGAGATGTGTGAGGTGTCCACTTCATCTACTTCCACAATTTCCAGCTTTTCAAGCATTTTTACCCTTGACTGCACCTGAAGAGTCTTGGAATAGGTACCCTTAAAGCGTTCTATAAATTCCTGAGTTTCAGCAATCATTTTCTGCTGATCATTGAATTGTTTTTGTTGTTGTTCCAAACGCTCCTTTCTGAGTTGAAGATAATGCGAATAGTTGACCTTGTAGTCATATATTCTACCCATGGTCACTTCTATGGTGCGGTTGGTGATATTGTCAACAAAAGCCCGGTCATGTGATATCACGATTACGGCTTTGGCACTGTTGATAAGGAAATCCTCGAGCCATTGAATCGATTCAATATCCAGGTGGTTAGTGGGCTCATCCAGTAAGATAAGATCGGGCTTTTGAAGTAAAATTTTGGCCAGTTCTACCCGCATTCTCCAGCCACCGCTGAATTCGCTGGTTTGCCTCTGAAAATCAGATCGTTGGAAACCCAGACCGAGAAGCGTTTTCTCAATCTCCTCGTCGTAGTTTACTTCTTCAATAGAATAGTACCGGTCACCCAGCTCAGAAACCTTTTCTATGATAGCCATGTATTCATCCGATTCATAGTCGGTTCGGGTCTCCAGCTGTCGGTTCAGTTCTTCCATTTCTTCCTTGAGCTTCAGGATTCCCGAAAACGCTTTGGCTGTTTCCTCGAAAAGGCTTGTATCGTCAGTAGTGAGCAGATGTTGCGGCAGATAGGCAATTACTGAATCACCGGGAGCAGAAATTTTTCCACGCGTAGGTTTGTCCACTCCCGCAATAATTTTCAGAAGGGTAGATTTACCGGCACCATTTTTTCCCATAAGGGCAATGCGGTCTTTTTCATTGATATTGAATGTGATATCACTAAAAAGGGTGTTTCCGCTAAATTCTACGCCTACGTTATCAACCGAGATCATCAGATTTGTATTTTGGGCCGCAAAGATAAGGAGAATGGCTCTTTCCTGATACCCGTCATTAACTCTCTTGAAAAAGTATAAGAGATTTGACCGAAATGAATAAATTTGAAGGCTATGGTGTCAATCTTTTTTTTCTTTCTCTTTCACTGGCTGACTGAAAGCCAGCAGAGCCCTGCTCCTATGTCTCGCCTTTCGGAATATGGTTTTTTTAAAGGAAATATAGCAGATCAGACTCCGGCAGATGGAGTATATCCGTATTCTCTGAAAACTCCGCTTTTTACCGATTATGCTGAAAAACTTCGGTTTGTTTGTTTGCCGCAAGGCGAAGCCGTATCCTACAATTCCCATGAAGTTCTTGATTTTCCGGTAGGTACTGCTCTTATCAAAACCTTCTATTATCCGAATGATTTCAGGAAACCCGAAAAGGGGAGAAGACTCATGGAAACAAGAGTGCTGCTTCACGAGAAAAATGGCTGGAAGGCCTATCCCTACGTCTGGAATGAAGAGCAAACAGATGCTTTTCTGGAAGTGGCCGGCGAAACTCTGGAAGCCCGCTACATAGATGCCGAAGGAAGAAAAAAGAAATATGAATATGGAGTGCCCAATGTAAATCAATGCAAGGGTTGCCATAACCGGAATGAAGCTATGTCGCCGATTGGTCCGTCAGCACGGCAACTGAACTCCGGTCTCGAGATTCCTGTCTACCTCGCTTCTAAGGCCGTTTCAGCCTATAAAAGTGGGAATCAATTGGAGAATCTGAATAAGATGGGTGCTCTGAAGGGATTACCTGATAAATCGGAATGGCCAGAGATAGCAGACTGGAAAGACGAGGCTTATCCTCTAGATGAACGGGCCCGTGCCTGGCTGGATATCAACTGTGCTCACTGTCACAGACCGGAAGGCCCGGCCAATACTTCGGGATTAAATCTAAGTATCCATAATACGGATAAGACTTCGTATGGCATCCTCAAGGCTCCTGTGGCTACCGGAAGAGCTGCAGGCGATTTTAAATGGGATATTGTTCCGGGAAAACCCGATGAATCTATTTTGGTGTATAGAATTTCGAGCACTGATCCTGGGATTATGATGCCTGAGCTCGGTCGCAAAACCGTGCATCAGGAAAGCGTGAGATTGATCTCAGATTGGATTAAATCGCTTCATTGAAATGAAAAGGAGCAAGTATTTTGTGTTTTTTGCACAGTTTTGGGTTATAACTCTTTATAGTCAGACCCCCGTCAATTTAACGACAAATAACCTTCATAATCTGTTTCTTATTGAGCTTGAGAAAATTGTCAGAACAGAGCCAAATCAAACTAAGGAAAATGTAGAAGGTTCACCTTTTCTATCCGAGGATTTTCAGAATGGAGAGGTGAAGACTACCCGTGGTGTATATAATCCGAAACGAATGAGATACAATATATTTATTGATGCCATTCAGTTTGACCTCGGCAACCAGTTACTTTATCTCGACCCTCAGTCGATTATTGAAGAAGTAAAGCTTGGTGAATCGATTTTAAAGGTAAAAGTTTATCCGTATAAGTCTGCGTTAAACAAAGGTTTTCTGGTGGAGCTTGTTTCTGGAAAATTCAGCCTGTATGCCAAGAAGAATATTACCTATCGGGAAGCAGAAGCTCCAAAAGCTCTGGAATCGGTGGGTAAACCTCCAAAGTATGTTCGACTGTCGGATACGTATTTTCTGGAAATGCCAGACGGTAAAATGTTGAAGGTGAGTAATGTAAAAGATATTGTTGAATTAATTGACAAAAGTGATCAACTGCTTGAATATGTTAAAAAGCAAAAAATCGGGGGTAAAAAGGAAGAGGATTTGATCTTAGTAATCCGTAAGGCCAACACAATTTTTTAAATTCAATCTCACAAAAAAATGGTTTTGCACGTTTATTGAAATGTAAATGTGCAAACCGGCTTTTTTAACCGAATGAAAAAACTGCTTTCCCTGCTCAGCTCAGCTATTGTTTTGATCAGTTGTGCCAAAGATGAATTACCTCTGCCTGTGGCTGGAGATGAATTTCCGCCTGTTGACAGTCTCTGGACTATCAATGTTCTGGAGTTAAAAGATGGAAATATTGGAAAGGATGGTATCGAAGCCATACATGAACCCGTTCACGTTTCGGCACAATCGGCAGATTTTCTGGATGACAGCTCGCTGGTGATAGGAATAGCATACAAAGGTGTGGCCCGTGCTTATCCCATAAGTATGCTTAATTACCACGAAATTGTCAATGATCAAATCAATGATATGGCGTTTTCGGTTACGTACTCGGTGCTCAGTGGAACGGCCGTGACCTTTAAGCGATCTATGGAAGATAGTTCGGGTTTTGGCGTATCAGGATTGCTTTACCGATCCAATCTTATTATGTATGATCTGAAAACCAAATCTGCCTGGTCTCAGATGCTGCAAAAGGCGGTAAGTGGTGAGAAGGTTGATGAAAATCTGGAGGTATATCCCTCGTTTCAAACCACCTGGAAAACCTGGAGGAGCTGGTACCCTGAAACCACGGTTATGGGGCCTTCTGCTGAAATATTACCTGATTACAAGGTATATCCCTATGGGAATTACCGGCAAAATAACGACTCCCTTTTCTTTGGACTTACTTCACCCTTAAACGTTATCCCAAACAAAGAGCGTGTGTTAGGTATCAAGACAGAAAATGGAGGTGGTATAGCACGGAAGGCCTTATTCGGGCAGCTGAATGCCTATTCTATTCAGGAGTTAGGATGGGAAGAATTGTTGATTGTTGGGTCGGGGAAATATGATTACCTGATGGCGTATTATCCCGAAACCACCAACGGAGAGCCAGTAACCATCAAGGAATCGTTGCTTGGAAAGGAACCAGGTGGGCTTTTTGCAGATACACAGGGCACAAAATGGGATATAAACGGGCTCGCTTACAGTGGCTTGAGAAAAGGACAACAATTGAAAATACCGGTAAATTATGTAGGCTATGCCTTTTGCTGGGCACTTTTTTATCCTGAATTTTTCGGCTCAGAACGCTAAATCTGGGCGATTGTGGATACCTTTGAAAAAATCATTTGTCCGGTATTTTTACAGAATTTACTGAAACAAATAGTCCTATTCTGTATTGATTTAACCGGCAGAAATATAAATATTCATGAAACCAGTCTACAAAGCACACCCTTGGCATGGGATTTCACTCGGAGATCAGGCACCAGATTTTGTCAATACTTTTATAGAGATCGTGCCATCCGATACTATAAAATATGAGATTGACAAGGAAACAGGCTATCTCAAAATTGACCGTCCTCAGAAATATTCCAACATTATTCCGGCTCTATATGGATTTCTGCCACAAACTTATTGTGGTAAACGTGTGGCCGATTTCGCTCTGAGTAATGGGGCAAAGGACGTTAAGATCGGCGATGGGGATCCACTGGATATATGCGTGTTATCTTCTCATACCATTCCGCATGGGGACATACTCCTGCAGGCAAGACCTATCGGCGGTTTTTGTTTTGTAGATAAACTGGAAGCCGACGACAAGATTATTGCGGTTTTGGTGGGTGATCACCTGTATGGACAATATCAGGATATCTCCCAGTTACCAGATGAAGTGGTGGAGCGTCTCAAGCATTATTTCCTTACCTACAAGAATTTACCAGATGAACCGAAACATTGCGAAATAGCCTACGAATACGGCGTTGATATGGCCAAGGAGGTAATCAAATTATCCATGAAAGATTACAGAGATCTGATATTCAAACCGATGTAAGTCCATGCTTAAGCTTTTTGTATCTGCTGCTCTTCTTCTGCTGTTTTCCCTGAGCGGTTTGTGGCCGGATGACTTTGCAGCCTACGAGGAAAAGATTCCAAACACCAATGAGTCATTCAAAATGGTGGCTATACCTGCGGGCTCCTTTCTGATGGGAAGTCCGGAATCTGAAACAGGAAGAAATGAAGATGAAGGCCCCCAGCGAAAGGTAAACCTATCGGCTTTCTGGATGGGGAGTCATGAGGTAACCTGGGATTTATACCTGATTTATCAGAACCGCGAACTGGAAATTGACAAATCGCAGGCCGTAGATGCGGTGTCCCGTCCTACCAAGCCTTATGTTGAGATGTCTTTTGGTCAGGGTAAAAATGGCGGTTTTCCTGTCTGTAATGTAACCCAGTACGCCGCCCGATCTTTCTGTAAATGGCTTTATCAGAAAACCGGGCATTTCTATCGCTTGCCTACCGAAGCAGAATGGGAATATGCGGCCCGGGCAGGCACCACCACTCCGTGGTATTTTGGATCTTCTGAAGATAAGATAAATGAATATGCCTGGTCCTATCTCAACTCAGACGGGGCTTATCAACGCACAGGCCAGAAGAAACCGAATGAATGGGGACTTTTTGATATGTACGGTAATGTGGCAGAATGGACCTCTGACCAGTATCTGCCTGATTATTTTGAACGAATAAATGATGGTGTGAAGGATCCTTACTTTGCACCGGATAAACTTTATCCTCATACCATTAAAGGAGGTCACTGGGATGACGATGCGGCTCAGCTGAGATCGGCCTACAGAAAAGCCTCCGCTCCCAAACTCAAACAGAGAGATCCACAGATTCCCAGATCAGACTGGTGGCTCACAGATGCCCCTTTTCTCGGATTTAGGGTGGTGAGACCTCTGGTGGAGCCATCTAAAGATGAAATAGAAGCCTATTACGCTGCACCACCAAAGGATAAATGAGATATTTTGTTTTCCTACTTTTCAGTGTTTGTACGCTTGATCTGGTCGCTCAGGAAAAGTTAATCTGTATAACGATTGACGATTTACCAGTGGTCTCTTACGGAGACACCTCTCAGGAATTTTCTGAAATGGTAACAGACCGGTTGCTTGCAGGTTTAAAAGAAGCGAAGATTCCGGCTATCGGATTCGTCAATGAGAGTAAACTCTTTGACGATGAGATGGAGCTGCTGCTTTTTCAGAAAAATAATCTGGAAAAATGGCTGGCCATGGGAATGGAATTGGGTAACCACACCTTTTCCCACTTTGATTTTAATACCACCGATTTTGGCACATTTACAGCCGATATCTTGCTGGGAGAAAAGGTGAGCAGGAAACTTGCCATAAAATATCAGTATTCTTTCAGATACTTCAGGCACCCGTATTTACATGCCGGTGAGCGAAAGAGCAAGGCAGATTCACTTGAGACATTTCTGAAAAGCAAGGGCTATATAGTAGCTCCGGTCACCATAGATAACGATGATTACCTTTTTGCACGGGCCTATCATCTCAGTAAAAAAGCAGGCAATGACAAAATGGCCAGGAAAATTGGGAGTGATTATCTCAAATACATGGAAGAAAAACTGATGTACTATGAAAATCAATCTCAGAAATTATTCGGGAGAAACATCAGCCAGATTTTATTGATTCACGCCAGCTGGCTCAATGCAGACTATGTAGATGATCTGGCTGCAATCTACAAGAAAAATGGGTACCGTTTCGTGAGCCTCGACCGAGCACTTGAAGATGAGGCCTACCAAACCGAGATAACCCGCTTTGGTAAATATGGGATTTCATGGATTGATCGATGGGCACTTTCTGCGGGTAAAACGGGAGAATTTTTCGAAGGGGATCCTGAAGTTCCTGTGTATGTCAAAGATCTTAAGAAGTAGTCAGGTCAAATTCCTTCGGAGGACTTTGCGTTTGTTTTTACAAAGCTCTATTTTAGAAGATTATTAAACCCTATTGAACTATGTCCGATTTAAATCGTAGAGAATTTATTAAAAACTCTGCTCTTCTGGCAGGAACATCTGTTCTGGCCAGTCCTCTCATGACCTCAGCTTTTTATGCTCAAAGTGCAGATGAAGTGAAAGTCGCCGTAATTGGATGCGGCGGTCGCGGTACAGGTGCGGCATTTCAGGCTCTTTCTGTGAAAGAAAATGTAAAGCTGGTTGCTATGGCAGATGCCTTCCGTGACCGGCTCGATTCGGCCTATAAAAATTTGACTTCAGGTAAAGCTCTGGAAACTTCGGTAGCCAAAAGGGTAGATGTGCCGGAAGAAAGAAAATTTGTGGGCTTTGACGGATATAAAAAAGCCATAGAACTGGCCGATGTGGTGATACTGGCCACTCCTCCCGGTTTCAGGCCTATTCATTTTGAAGAAGCAGTGAGGCAGGGAAAGCATGTATTCATGGAAAAACCGGTTGCTACCGATGCACCCGGCGTGAGACGGGTACTTGAAGCCGCTGAGGAATCCAAGAAAAAAAATCTGAAGGTAGTGGTGGGCCTTCAACGTCATTATCAGACTTCTTATCTGGAAACTTACAAAAGGGTAATTGACGAAGGAGCGATAGGGGATATCGTATCTGCACGCTGTTACTGGAACAATGATGGCGTTTGGGTAAATCCCCGTAAGCCTGGAATGACCGAGATGGAATATCAGATGCGAAACTGGTATTATTTTGTATGGCTCTGCGGAGATCACATTGCCGAGCAGCATATTCATAATATTGATGTAATTAACTGGTTTAAAGGAGGATATCCTACGGAAGCATTAGGAATTGGTGGCCGGGAAGTGCGTACCGGTAAAGAGTATGGCGAAATCTTCGATCACCATGTGGTAGAATTTCAATATGCCGATGGCATGATACTGAACAGTCAATGCCGCCACCAGCCGGGAACGGTAGCCGATGTTTCAGAGCATCTGGTGGGAACCAAAGGCCGAGCCACCGAAGGAAGAATTACCGATTTAAAAGGAAATACGATCTGGCGTCACCGTGATCGTGATGATAAAAATCCGTATCAGGTAGAGCATGATCATCTTTTCCATTGTATTGTAAACAACATACCTGTGAATGATGCGTACAATGGAGCCATGAGTACCATGACTTCGATTCTGGGAAGAATGGCTACTTATTCAGGTCAAAAAGTGACTATGGAAGAAGCCCTGGCCTCTGATATTTCATTGGCTCCAGATCGATTCGCCTGGGATGCTACCCCAAAATCGCTTCCTGATGCAAACGGATTTTATCCGATTCCTGTGCCTGGGAAGTTCAGGGCCGTATAAGTTTTTACAGCGTCCTAAGAGAAACCGGTTATGATAAAATAGCCGGTTTTTCTTTTACAAACCAGCCAGAAACTCCATCGTGTTTACCCCATCTGCGAAGTCATCTATATGAGGGAACTGACTTTGACCAAAAGGAACGTGACCTGAACCGACGATACATTGTAATTTGGAACGATGAAGTTCCAGTTTATTATCTAAGTCATTTTCATTGGAGTAGGTTTCGTAAAAAACAACACTCAATGGGCTTACCAGATTTTGATCTTCTTTTACCAGAAGAAAACCATTATCGAGGTGTTTGTCACCGTTTACAAGATAAATGGATTTATTGTAATCGTAATTATTGTTGTATTTGTGATGAATGCGAATGGTGTTCCAATACTCAATAGACTCAAAAAAACGGTCAAAAACGTAATTCTCGGGCACATACAGTTTGGATACATTTCTGCAGCCTAAACCGAAGTAGGTGAAAATGTCATTTCCGAGGTCTCTGAGTTGTTGATCGGTTTCATTTCCTCTTAACAGAGCTACTGAGCTCCTGTTTTGACGAATGATATGCGGCTTTTTTCCGAAGTAATGATGAAAATAACGGGCAGAATTATCAGATCCGGTGGCTATGAAGGCGTCAGCATCATTCAGTCGTTCGGCTACCTGAATAAATTGACTTATTTCCGGATTCCATTCAGTTAACTTTTGAATAATCATCTTCATAAGTACACTATCCGAAGAACTTAGTTTGATAAGAGCCTTGTGGCCACTAAGCACCACACTCATGAGGTCATGAAATCCAACCAGCGGAATATTTCCTGCGGCAATAATCCCGACAGCCTTTGTTTCAACCGATTTCACTGGCGAAGTATAGACCCTTAACGCTCCTTCACTTAGATAATAGTTTGCCACATGATTTAAAGCCAGCTGTACGTTATCCTCGCTAAACCACCCGTTTTCATTTCGGGCGGCTGCAGCCCAGCGGTATTTTTCGTCTGCTGAAGCGTCGGATTTAAGGTAGTCGCCAAGTTTTGAAAATAGGATTATTTTGTTTTCTAATGTCATTATTTATGCCCGCAATTCAGAAATTTACTTTTCGGCTCAAAAATACTAAGGCACTGAAACTTTGCGGTCTTATATTTGTTCTTTATTTGAAAAACCAACAAGACCGATAGAGAATGGCAATTATCATAACTGATGAATGTATAAACTGCGGAGCGTGTGAGCCGGAGTGCCCGAATACAGCGATCTATGAGGGTGGCGTAGAATGGACCTGGGCTGGTGGAACCGCTTTAACAGAGGTTGATTTCGGTGACGGAACTGTCATAGATGCCAAAGACAAACAAGATCCTGTTTCAGATGAATTTTACTATATAGTTTCTGATAAGTGTACAGAATGTATGGGCTTTCATGAAGAGCCGCAGTGTGCTGCAGTTTGTCCTGTGGATTGCTGTGTGCCAGATCCTGACCACGTGGAAGATGAGGAAACCCTACTGGCTAAAAAGGCCTGGTTACACGCAGAAGCCTAGAAAGTACGATATATTTTTCATGATGGCCTGTCAGATTCTGACAGGCCATTTTTGTTTGATAATGCCTCTGGTGTATTTAATTATATTCTGGTTTATTTGATAAGTAAAGAATATTATTCTTAAATTATTTTAAAATAAGATATGGTAGGATTTCGCGAGTTTGTTGAAATATTTGATGAAATATCTGCTTTTAGTTGCTAAAGTTTGGCAAAAATATTCTTTTTTGCTTCATGTCTATTATTTTCAAATCGCGTTTTGAAGTAGATTTGAAACGTAGAATATTAGGTCAATTATTTAATATGCCATATTATCATAGGTTGATATATTAAACGTCACAAAAATTGTGGTTTTGTTGTACTCAAAAAAGTAAAAGCCCGTCTGTTTCAGATGGGTTTTTCTGTTTTCAGATCAAATAGCCCGTTAAGTATTCTTGTGGTAGCCCGAGCAGCCATAGCAGGGCTTAGTGCAGAATCTGAGATTCCTGAGACCACCCGGGTTATATCGTGATCTACTTTTCCCTTGATATACCAGTCATTTTCCGGAGCTACGGTAATATATGCTGAGTAATTATGATGGCCAGTTCCCGGTCTTTCACCGATAAGATGAATAATTGATCTTTTTCGGGATGAGGAAGGATTGCCGAATAAAATTTCGCCGGCAGCATATCCGGCTCTTACTCTTCCATACTTTATGCAGATGGGTTGTGGCTGAAGTTTAAGAACAGTAGTGTTAAGTTGTTTTTTTAGCTCATTAAGGAATGGAGCCAGATGCCCCTCATCAGTGATGGCTTTTGAATTTAGTCCGTCTGAAATTACCAGAAGAATGTCTTCTTTCAGATTTTTGAGCTCACTGAGTTTTGTGAC
>CBINGY010000059.1:0-26279 GCA_966250325.1 uncultured Cytophagaceae bacterium
GGCACCCAGGCCTATAAGCGTATAAATGATGGCAATGGGAGTTCCTTTGTTACCCTTTAAATGAACATCTTCGAGAGGTAAAAGAGTGATATTGAAAAAGCCTTCTGCGGAGGCTTCGGCCAGCTCTAAATCTTCCTTGAAATACTTTTCGACAAAGGCGGAAAGTTTATTTTCTACAGTTGCAGCATCACTTTGGTCGTTAATCCGGATGAAAATATTCGCTGCCCGGTCTGACCAATTATCGAGGTTTTGCCGGTAATTATTCAGGCTTTCAATACGGGTGAGGGCGTCAAACTGAATGCTGGAATTACCCGGGCAATCCTTCACTATGGCTGTCACCACAAAGGCTTTTTCCTGGCCCTCCACGCCCACATATACCTGCTGTCCAAGAGCCTCATTGGCACCAAACATCGCCAATGCCGTACTTTCCGACAGAGCGATATCCTGCAAACCAATGATGGCAGAACCCTTCAAAACAGGAAAGTCAAACATGCTGAAAAAGTCAGGATCAACCCGGGTCACCAGCTTTTCCACGTTTTTGTCAATAAAGCGAAGATTTTCCCTGCGTCCGGTCAAAACACGGCTTGCCGATTCCACTTCGGGAATTTCCGCTTTCAGTGCCGGCAGCATAGGCATAGGCATGTTGGAGCTTGTCTCTACGCCATCCTGATTCCCATAATGGAATCTGGTTTGAAAAAGGTGATCTTTTTGACTGTGAAAAGAATCATAACTCAATTTGAAAAAAGCTGTCAGAAACAAAACCACGCAAATGCTGAATGCAATGGCCAGACCAAACACATTGATAGAAGTATGTAATTTACTTCTGAGGAGATTCCTCCACGCGATTTTTATATAGTTTCTAAGCATAGCTTTTTAGTTCTATCGAAGCAAGGAACACTGATTTGCCAGTTCTCCCTTCTTCGTTCTCAATTTCCAATTCTACATTCTGAACTTTCCATCATTCACTCTTCAAACTCTTCACAGGGTTCATTAAGGCCGTTGAAATGGTTTTGCCGCTTATTGAAATCAAAACCAGCAGTAAAATGACCAAAGAAGGCCCGGCAAATAACCACCAGGTAATTTCAATACGATTTGCATAGTTGGCCAGCCACTTCTGAACCAGAAAATATGTGATTGGAATACCTAGAATCAGTGAAATCAAAGCGGTCTTTACAAAATCCCCTGATAGCAAAATCAACACATGGGCGGTACTGGCCCCGATGCTCTTTCGTATCCCGATTTCCTTCGTACGCTTTGCCACAGTAAACGTGGCCAGCCCCAGCAATCCCAGACAGGCAATAAGAATTGCAAAAATGGTTAACGCCCCGAAGACCTTTTGAAATTGCTCCTCGGCCTTAAATTGCTGGTCGTAGTTCTTGTCCAGAAAGAAATAATCAAAAGGCTTATATGGAAAAAACTCACCGAATTCGGCTTCCACCATTGCCAATTGCTCCGCAGCATTTCCTGGTGAAAATTTGATGCTGATATCTGCTTCAGCTATGTTTTTTGAGAACATATGTAACATGGGAATTTGCGGTGATTTGGGAGAAGAGTGATTATAATCTTTCACCACACCAATTATTTTCCATTTATTTCCCCAAAAACTCAGGTATTGACCAACTGCCAGTTGCGGCGAAGCAATCTGCCAGGTGGTGAGTGCATTTTCATTGACAATTACCTCAAACTGACCATTATCTGCAAAGGGGACAGGGCTGTTCTGATTAAATCCTTCACCGGCCAGCATGCTAATGCCCATCAGATCAAAATACGACTGATCAATATAATTTATATAGTAATTGAAGTTGGCCTTGTTTTCATCAACTGTACCGGCAAGGGTAATTCCTGTGGTAGTGCTCATACCTGAGGTCGCAGAACCCGGAACTGTGCCTGAAACCGCCACCTTTTCAACTGAAGAATTGGTAAGAAGAGCTTGTTTGAAACTTTCGAAGCGATCATTACTTTCTTTTCCTGAGGGACCTTTCACTACAAGCACGTGATCGGTTTTAAGCCCAAGATCTGTATTTCTAAGAAAATGGAGCTGACGATTCACCACAAAAGCCTGAATGAGCAAAATCACTGTGATGCTAAATTGAAAAACCACCAGGGATTTCCGGAGAAAAACACCTTTTGTTGATCGGGAAAAGCTACCTTTCAAAACTGTGACCGGTTTAAACGAGGAGAGAACAACTGAAGGATAAGCCCCGGAAATCAGAATGCTTACGATCAGAAATCCGAAATAGCTGAGCCAGAAAAACGAGCCGCTAAAGAGTTCAAATCCAACAGGTAAACCGGCCGTTTGAATGAACACTTCTTTTGAGAGATAAACGAGAGTTAAGGCCAGTACTCCTGAAACCAGATTGGTGAGCACTGACTCTAAAAAAACCTGCTGACGTATTTGCACTACGGTAGAACCTACTACCTTTCTGAGACCAATTTCTTTGGCTCTGTCAAGCGATTTGGAGGTTACAAGATTCACATAATTCACTAAAGCACTGATAATTACCATAAAGGCTACTCCCAGCAATAAATAAACCGAAGTGGCATCTCCGTTTGGTTCCGTTTCAAATCCTTTGTGAGAGTACAGGTGAATCTCTGTGATTGGCTGAGCTATAAACCGTTCCTTTTCCGCAATCCCCTTTTTATGAAGGGACTCATTGAACCCATTCATCCCGGCCAGAAAACCCTTATAATCCGCTTGAGGAGCCAGTTCCAGATAGGTAAGAGTGTTGTTTCCATTCCAGTTGTCCTCTTTCTCCCCCATATCAGAAATAAGTGTGGCATAAGAAACCAGCATATTGAATTTTAAATGGGTATTTTGCGGGCTATCCTTTATTATCCCTTTAATTACCAATGGAATATTCCCATTTTGGCCTACGGCCTCGATGGTTTTACCCACCACCTGCGTGGTATTAAAATATTTCAATGCCGTACTTTCTGTCAATACCACCTCTCTGCCGGTAGTGAAAATTCCTTTACGTTCTCCGACAATGAATTCATAACCGAACATGTCAAAAAAAGCCGGGTCTGCCCCGTAGACTTTTTCCAAACGATATTCTGTTTGGCCCACTTTGAGATCAAAAAATGGCTCTCCTATTTCATACACCCTTGTACTGTTGACCACTTCCGGCAATTGGTCTTTCAGCATGGCAGCCATGGGCGGGTAGGTTTCACAATCCTGAGAAACTACGGCGTCCCCATTAAGAATATCTGTGGTGATCCTGACCAGGCGGTCACCTTTTTCAAACGAATTCTCATAGCTGAGCTCAAAACGCACATACTGAAGAATAAGTAAGGTTATAGTAAGCCCGGTGGAAAGCCCAACGATATTGATACCGGTAAAGAACTTATCTTTCCGGAAATTCCTCAGAGCGATTTTTATATAGTTTCTAAGCATAGCAACAACCCGTTTTGGCGAACTGTGCATAAGCTATGCCAATTGACACAATAACCTAATTGTCAATTAGTTATACTATTCCCAGGTATTAAAGATTGTCCGAAAACGAACAGGGATGTTCGGTTTTTGCGGAAGAGCAGCCAGCTGATTTCAGGAAAAGGGCTAATGAAGAGGCGTTTATTAGTATAAATAGCATCAAAAGTAGGACTTCACTCTTACGTACAAACAGCTAGTTTGCATTCACCCAATTCATAAAAGACCGGAATACCTCAGGCCAAAGATTGACCGGTTTACCTTCCTTCTCTATGATATAAGAATGATCACAGCCCAGGCAAACATCAAAAGTCAGGTTGGTTTTGCGATGCTGCATAAATTGAATGGGAACCAGATAAGCCGTTTCTATCGGTGTGCTTTCATCTTCAGATGCGAAATATGCAAATATCGGAATATCAACCTGCAGTAGGGTTTCTATGGGGGCCTTCTCATGTGAAGACCAGCGTTTATTGGTGTAGCCTGCGGCATCCGGTTTGGTGGAGTTGGGGTCATCAATGACTGAGCTGTACCAACCCACGATTTCCATGATGTTTTGATGAGCAAGGGTATCTGAAATCTGCCCTTTCAATGCTTCAATCCGATTGAACAAGGCAAACTCATAGAAATTATTCAACACATTACCAGACCAGAATCCCAAATGTGTCATGTGCTTATTTTTCAGAGCAAGGGCTGCAGCGATAGTAGCCCCCTCTGAATGCCCGTAAACGACAATTTTCCCGGGATTATCCAAGTGTTTTTCAACGATGTCATTGATTGCAATATCTACCTGATTGACACGATATTCCAGATAATCATGATCCAGATATTCCTGAGGCTTGCCCAGTTTGCTCCGGTCAAAAATGCCATCCATGCCCGGCTTGGCTACGATCGCATAGGTAAATAAGGAATCCAACGATTTGTAATCATCAGAAAACCATCTGCTTATACCCGCTAAACCCTGCCCTGCCCTATAGGTGAAAATTGGATTTGGATCGGTCCCCTGAATAAAAACCACCAGGTTACCGGGCTTTTGATCATAACTCCTTAAATAATAAATGCTTGTATCTGATCCATCCACCACCTTGCCTTCCAGAAAGCCAAACTTTTGGAGAGCATCATTCAGGTTAGGCTTCTTGTCATTTTCCTGGGCAATTGCATAAGTGAAAAGGAAATAACAAAGAACCGGAAGTACTATTTTCATGACGATAATTTACTTCCAGATGCAAAATTCCGCCTTGAAGTTGCCTGAGCTGTTACTCACTCTTCAAACTCTTCACCGGATTAACCAAAGCTGCCTTAATACTCTGATAGCTAATGGTCAATAAGGTAATGGCCAGAGCTCCCAAGCCTGCAACCGCAAAAATCCACCAGTGGATTTGGGTGTGATAGGTGTAATTATCCAGCCAGTCGCTGAGTAAATACCAGGCGATGGGTGAAGCTATCAAACAGGCAATGAGCACCAGCATCACAAATTCCCGGGAAAGCAGCTGCCAAAGGCTCTGCACCGAGGCTCCCAGCACTTTGCGGATTCCGATTTCCCGGGTGCGTTTCTGTGCCATAAATGTGGCCAGGCCCAGCAGACCCAGACAAGAAATAAAGATGGCCAGCACCGCAAAGAATGAGGCCAGTTTGCCCACCATCATTTCCATCTGAAACTTCTTGCCATATTCCTCATCTGCAAAACGGTATTCAAAAGGCAAAGAAGGGTTAAATCTGGTGAAAATTGGCCCCGCCTCTGCCAGGGCTTTGGCAGAAGAGGCCTGGTCTTTCACCCGAAACATGATCACTCCTACCCAATTGGGATCGCATATAAACTGGGCGGCTCTCACCTTTTCAAAGGGGCTTTCCATGATGGAATTGGCCGTTACGCCAATGATTTCTCTTCTCACCCCGTACCAGTCTGTAATGTATTTACCCACGGGATCCTCAATGTTCATTCGTTCCACGGCGGCCTGGTTTAAGATGACCTTGTCTTTATCTGCCTCAAAATCCAGCGGATTAAAGTCTCTGCCTTCCAGCAGGTTTATTTTCAATGTTTTGAAGTAATTATCACCGGTGGCTATAGTCACCAAACTCATTGTTTCGTCACCCACTTTGCCCGGAAAATCCTTTATTACAGTATTTGATTGCGTCGTGCTAATCGCGTTGGAAGCTTTCGTCACGTTTTCTATCAAACCCGTATCCATCAGCTCATTACGTATCGCACTGTAATTCTTGGCAAGGTCGCCTTTGGCATCTACCATAATTACGTTTTGTGCATCGTATCCTTTGGGGCGGTTTCTGGTGAATTCAATCTGCCGGTAAACTACCATAGTACCGATGATAAGAGTAATAGAAGCCACAAACTGAACTACCACCAGTATTTTTCGCGGTGAAATGGCGGCCTGGGTCAGATAAAACTTCGCCTTTAGGGCCTTCAGGCTGGAAAAAGAAGAAAGATAAAATGCAGGATATATGCCTGACAGAAAACCTGTTACAAAAGCAACACCTATTACAACCGCCCAAAAAAGCGGGTTTAGGCCGGGAAACTTTACCTGGGTATCCAGCAGCGAATTGAAGCCTGAAATAAATGGAAGAAGAAGAATCACTGAGAGGAGCACAGAAATCCCGGACATCAGGAATGACTCTGCCATAAATTGTGCTATAATCTGCTGACGCTCAGATCCCACCGCCTTTCTGACGCCAATTTCACGGGCCCGCCGTTCACTCTGAGCTGTACTCAGATTGGTAAAGTTTATACACGCCAGAAACAGCACCAGCAGACCGATAATGGCAAACATGCTCACGTACTCTATGCGGCCACCTGATGCCTCCCAGTTGTCGAAAACATTGTATAACCTCCACTCGCTCATGGCATGCATGCCCAGTTCGTTTTTAGTTTCACTGTTATGCTCTTGCAGCATATTTTTAATTTTGGGAAGTACCTGCTCGCGGGTAGCCCCGGTAATGAGTTCCACATAGGTGGTAGGATCATAGCTGCTCCAGCTGTCTTTCACATACTGCACATAACTTTCGCGTGCCTCGAAATTGCTGTAGGGAATAAAAAACTCCAGCTCACCGAAAAAAGTACTCTTTGGAATATCCTGCAGAATGCCAGACACTTTGAGGTCTTGCGAGTTATTCCACCTAACTATCTTATTAAAAGCATCTTCACTACCAAACAAAGCTTTTGCCGTGCTCTCTGTCAGCACAATGGAGTTGGGGTCTGCCAAAGCCGTATTGCGATCTCCCTCTAAAAAAGGAAATTGAAAAATTTGGAAAAACTCCCCGGAGACGTCTGTTCCGGTTTTGGTCAATTTTACCTCACCGGCCATGAGCCCGTCTTTGTGAGCCCGGTTTGTGAGAGCAGCATGTTTGATTTCCGGAATCTGCCTTTTAAGCTCGGGACCCAGAGGCATCGGAGTGGACTGGGTGGTAAATTTGTCGCCGGTATTCGAGTCAATACCGTTGGTAACCACATTGAAAATCTGGCTTTTATTTGCATGCTCCTCACCGAAACTGAATTCGTAGTGAATCCAGAGACCAATCATCATGGCCACGGCCATTCCCACGGAAAGGCCGCCAATGTTAATCATCGAAAAGCCTTTATATCTCAAAAGACTTCTCCAGGCTGTTTTTAAATAATTTGATAGCATAGTTTTTTAAATTTTTATTCCGAGGCAGGAAGATGGAAGCTCCAAAAACACGGTTTTTTTTTTACCTCAAACCTCTTCTAACTTCCAACTTCTAACTTTCCATCACTCACTCCTCAAACTCTTCACCGGATTCATCAAAGCCGCCTTCACACTTTTAAAGCTGATAGTAACCATAGCAATGAGTAGGGTGAGAAAGGCTGCCAGGGCAAAAAACCACCATTGAAAATCAATGCGATACTCGAAATCCTGTAGCCATGCACTCATTACGTAATAACCTAAGGGAAAAGCAATTACCAGAGAGACTCCGATAAGTTTAAGAAAATCAAAAGATAACACCCCCACAATTTGAGTCACCGACGACCCCAGCGTTTTTCGGATTCCGATTTCTTTTATCCGCTGCTCTGTACTGAATGTGATAAGGCCAAACAGGCCCAGACATGCCACAAAAATGGTGAGCAGGGCAAATACCCGAAGGATCACATTCAAATTGGCCTCTTTCAGATAGGTCTCATTGTACAACTCATCCAGAAAAGCATATTGAAAGGCCTCTCCGGTATTAAACTCATTCCACTGTTTTTCCATCATATGTATGAGGCCAGGCAAATCTGCTTCGTTGGCTCGCACCATGAGTCCATAATACGGCATATAACTCATCACCAGGGCAGGAATCGTCTCTTTGAGTGACCTTGTATGAAAATCCTTTACCACTCCTACCACAGTAAGAATTCTACCTCCGTCCCCATCGTTGCCCCCTTTCATGGTCAACTTGCTGCCAACGGGGTCTTCAGGTAAACCGAATGCCTGAATGGCTGTTTCATTGATGATGATGTTATTTGACTCTTCCCCGTATTCCTTTGAGAAGTTCCGGCCGGCAGTTATTTTCATTCCCAGGGTAGGAATATACTCTTCGTCAATATTATACAGATGTGCCCGCACGATCTGGTCCGGATCATCATAGCGACCGACCGCCGAAACCGAATTATCAGAAGGCCCGGCAGGCACATACGCAGAAGTGGTGATATTGATTACGCGGGAATCTGATTTTAATTCATTCTTAAATACCTCCAGATTCTTGCCCAGCCTGCCGGCATCCCGTAATACGATGAGCGACTTGCGGTTATACCCAATATCTTTATTCTGGATGTAGCTCATCTGACGGCTTACCACAATAGTACCGATAATGAGCGTGGCCGAAACCACAAATTGAAATATTACCAGGCCGCTACGAAGACCTTTGGAGCTGGAAGAGGTGAACCGGTTTTTCAATGCCAGAACCGGCTTGAACCCGGACATAAAAAATGCAGGGTATAATCCGGCCAGAAGACTGATAATAAAGACCATACACACCAATCCCGCTAACGAAAGTGGCTGAAGGAGTTCTATAAATTCAATATGTTTACCCGAAATACGATTAAACGTTGGAAGAGATATAGAGAATAGAAAAAGTGCTACGCAAAAAGCAAAAACCGTCGATAAAAAGGCTTCGGAAAGGAATTGAAAAACCAGCTGACTCTTTTCAGATCCCAGCACTTTTCGTAAACCAATTTCCTTAAGTCTTCTGGAGGCAGATGCGGTACTGAGGTTCATAAAATTGACGCAGGCAACCAATAACATGAACAAACCGACTGCGGCTAATATGTAAACTGTTTTGGCATTACCAGAGGCTTCCCATTCACCCACCAAAGCAGACTTTAAATGAATGTCGGTCAGGGCTTGAACAAACAAACCTACCCGGTTTCCCTTTTCTTCAAATTCCTTCAGACTCTGCCCGGTAGCCTGCTGCAGCTGAGGACCCAGATACTTCAAGGTTACCTGTTTCATTTTGTCTTCCAATAAAACCGGGCTTATGCCTTCGTGTACCTTAACATAAGTGTAATAGCTGCCACTGAGCCATCTCGGACTATTTGCCGAGGTACTTGAATTCATGGAGGCCAGCAGATCAGCATGAAAATGGGTGTTTGACGGCAATTCCTCCATGATTCCTGTCACGGTATAAAAACCAGCCAGGTTTTCGAAACCATTTTCCGACCAGATCCCAATCTCCTTTATTTCAATGGTTTTATTCAGAGCTTCCTCATTTCCGAAATAGGTCAGAGCCTGTTCTTTTGTTAAAACCACAGACCGTGGTTTTGACAACGCAGTGAGGGCGTCTCCTTTAAGTAAGGTCAGAGAGAAAAACTCAAAAAAATTGGAGTCGGCAAGAGCCATCAGGCCTTTCCGGGTTTGACGATCGTTATAGGACACCATGGTGGCATCTGCCATTTTTGCCAGCCTCAGACTACTCTCTACCTCCGGAATTTCTCGTTGGAAAGTCTTGCCAACAGGAGCCATCACTGAAGCTTCGTCAATTTGCTCATCCCCCATTTTAGCGTGCAAAACGGTCCGGAAAATACGCTCGGAATCTTTGAAATGCCTGTCATACGACCATTCATCTGTGACGTACAGCAAGATCATCAAAAAACTGGAGATACCGATGGCCAGGCCGGTTACGTTGATCACAAAGGTGCTTCTGTTTCTCAGAAGGCTCCTCCAGGCAATTTTGATATAATTCTTCAACATGTTTTTTCAGGTTTTGGATGTTAGGTCTTAGGTTCCGGGATACTTCTCTATTACCTGTTCCCCAAAACCTAAGCCCTATCCAACCAACAGCTTTTTCATAATTACCTTTTGATAAGTGAACATCGTGCCAAAAGAATTATCTTATTGACCTGCAATACATTAACTCAAAATAGTAGCCGAATCAACGTCCGATTTCGGACATTTTCCAGCAACAGCGGACAGCCAACGCCTACGAAATGCACCTGATTTCCAACTTATTGCACCCTCCCCTGCTCCTCCTGTGCAGCATTATCCTGATGGCGGCGTTTCCGGGCAAATTTTTCATCACCAAAATTATAAGTAAAGGATAGCCCGGCCCGGCGGGTGTCGTATAATGTTTTGCGGTACTGAGACGCATTTTGAAAGTTTTCGGTGAGTTCACGGCTTATATCTCCGTAACTAAGGTCGTCCAGGGTCAATCGCAGACTGCCTTTTTCTTTGAGAATTTTCTTCTGTACCGCAGCATAGAAACGTAACCTGCTCAGCGTACTCACCGGAAAAAATCTATCTGCACCACTGTAATTGGCAGATAAATCCCCCGACCAGCCCTTTTGAAATGTAAACTGATTGCTGATGTTTATCCTTGAACTGTAAAATTTGGCTTCACCCTTAGTACCATCGGCTTTTCCATCCACCTGAAATCTGGCCAGCGTAAAATTCAGATTGCTACTCCAGAATTTGGTCGGTTTCAGTGATAAATTCTGGCTCAGAAAAAGCTGAAAACCAGTTCCCACATTATACGGTTTACGGATAAAAATTTCTCCGCGTCGTATACTGATATCACCCAGAATTCCATCCGCGGCCGTATAGCCAAAATGGGCCCGATACACCTGTCCGTAGGCGTACTGCAGCCGGTAGTTATCCAGAAAAAAGGGTCTGACCTCCGTGTTACCCTGGCTATAGGTATAGGCGTCTATGTAGTTGAGAAAGGGATTAAACTGATGGTAATTGGGTCTGTTGATACGTTTTGAATAATTAAGTCCCAAACTATGTTTATTGTCTTTTCCCAGCTTGTAATTCAGAAAAAATGTAGGGAAAACGTTGGTGAAATTCTGGGTAAACCGTTCTCCGGCCAGCTCCTGATTCGGCTGGAGTTCACCCAGCAAATTGGTGTTTTCAGCACGAAGTCCAAGCTGCACACTCAGCTGTTTGCTCATAGATTTCTGGTAATTCACATAAGCGGCGTTCAGGTTTTCGTTGTAAATGAAATGATTGCTTCGGCCGAAATCCTCCAAGGGCCCGTTGTCCTGAAAAATGAAAAAACGGGCATCGTTGTCATTCTTCACAAAACTGCTTTTCAGGCCCATATCCAGCCTGCTGCCCTTACCCAGTGGCAGCGAATAATCGGTTTTGAAATTGTAGATATCAATCTGACCGGAAATCTCATTATCAAAGCGTTGCAAAAAAATATCCGGGCTGTCGTTTTCAAACTGCTTTGACATCCCCGATGCATAGCGTATGTAGTTAAAATCAGCAGAAACCTCTTGCCCCTTTTCATCGATTTTGTGATTGAAGTTCACATTCAATCCATTCGAATTCCAGGAATTTAACTGTGTGTTTGTTCCCGAAATGGTTTCGTTTTCAAGCTGGTTATCCACTGTTTGCCACTCCTGCATGGGCCGGTTTTGAGCAAAAAGCTGAAGACCCAATACCGTCTTTTCCGTAAGAAACAGATCCATTCCCAGGCGGGCGTTAAAACTGTTCAAAGTATATTCGGTATAGTTTTGGCCCGTGATAATTGAGCTCATTGCTCCTGTTTCGTCGTATAATTTGCGTTCAAAACGCTGATCGGAAAACTGCCGGTCAAAATTGTAACTCAGATTGGAAAAAACATTAAGCTTGCCACGTTTGTAATTCAAATTCAGGGAGTTATTGCTTCGGGGCAAAACCCCAAGTGAATTTCCGGAAGCCAGATTTCCGGTAAGACCCAGCACCTTATTTTTCTTCAGCACAATATTGATCACCGCTCCGCCGGCTGCATCATACCGGGAGGGTGGATTTTCCATGAGCTCCAGCTTTTCCAATACGCCGCCGGGCAAAGATTTGAGATAGTTTGCCAGATCTCTTCCACCCAAATACGTGCTGCGGTCATCTATGAGCACCATCACTCCCTGTTTACCGTTCAGGGTAATATTTCTATTGGCGTCAATTTGTATACCCGGCGTACGCTCCAGTACCTCGTGCGTATTGAGAGCCGGGGCCGAAATCATAGCTTCAATGTTCACGATGGTTCGGTCAATTTTCTCTTCAAAAAGCGGTTTTCTTGCTTTCACAGTCACTTCATCCAGGGCAATTTCCTTATCTGGCAGAAGAAATACAGCCGGCAATTCATGCACCTTTTGCGAGCCATTCACGGTGAAATGCAAACCCGTGTACTCTTTGAAAGAAACACCGCTCACTTTCAGGTAGTAGGTTCCTGCAGGAGTTGCAGGCAACGTATAATTGCCCTCTCCGTCACTGCTGCCGCCCTGAACAAAACTGGAATCTGCTGCATGTATAAGTTTGACAGTGGCACCGGGCACGGGTTTATTCTCCGTATCTTTTACGGTTCCCCTGATAAGGAAATCCTGTGCCTGGCTGCTGAAAGAAAGGAGAAGTAAAAAGAATAGCTTTTTCATTGTTGTTTTAATCGTTTGATTCAACAAAATTGAACCTGAACTTTAAAACGTTGCAGCAAAGAGGGCGGACAGCCCATACAGGGATTCAAAAAGGAGATTTGACCATGTGAAACCGGAAAATCAGGATTTAAACTGCAAAAGGGGTATTCTGAACGGGAAAAACCGGAGTCTGAATGAATAAGTAGTGCAGTTTTGAAGGCAGAAAGATATTTGTGGCCTCATAAAAATCAAACATGAAAAATACGATCAACAAATATTCAAACTACATCATACTTGGAATTTTTATGCTGACTGCCGGTATCATCCTGGAAGATAATCTGGGCAATGACTCGGCAATAATAATAGTCATTATAAGCACACTGGGCTTGTTTTCTGGTCGGTATCTGGCAGGTATCTGGAAAAACACAGAGATTAAAAACTTTCTCTTTGTCTCCCTCACACTGCTCATCGGGGGTATTTTTGCCGCCTTAATTCCTTTGGTTCATTCCATCCTTTCAAAGAATGATATCGGTATACTCTTTTTTATTCTGGTCCTCGTTTTTTTAGAATCGCTGCTGATCGGATTGCTGATCAAACTCATCCGGGAAAAAATCAGCAGACAGATTATTCAGGCAGAAGCTCGAGCCGAAGGATCCAAATCTGAACTGCAAGTACTTCAAAGTCAGCTCAGTCCGCACTTTCTGTTCAATACGCTAAACAATCTGTATGGACTTTCGCTGCACGAACACGAAAAGCTGCCTCCTTTGCTGCTAAAGCTTTCTGAGCTGCTCCGGTACAGTGTTTATGAAGCCAAAGAATTGTTTGTGCCGGTATCTGAAGAAATCGACTACCTTAAAAATTACGTGGATTTTGAAAAATTACGGATCGGTAACCGCCTGGAACTGAAACTGGAGCTGGAAGAAATTCAGGAGGCTCAAGTCAAAATTGCACCCATGATGCTGATTGTTTTTGTGGAAAATGCATTCAAACATTCAAAAGACACCCGTGATGAACGAATTTTTGTGGAAATTGGCCTGAAACGCTGGGGAAATTCCATTCTTTTCAGAGTCAAAAACTCGTTTCATCCTCAGGAAAAAGAAGAAAACGGAGTAGGCGGCCTGGGTCTGGAAAATGTCAAAAAACGGCTGGACCTGCTTTATGGGAGAGCCCACGAATTGCAAATAGACAAGACAGAAAATACCTTTGAAGTAAATCTGAGGCTGAATGTCAAATAAGATTAAAGCACTAATCATCGATGACGAAGGGATAGCCCGGCAAATTATTTCGGGCTATTGCTCTCATTTGCCTGAAATAGAGCTTATTGGAGAAGCAGACAATGCATTCAAAGCCAAAGAATTAATCGAAAATCAACAGCCAGACCTGCTCTTTCTGGATATCAGCATGCCTGTGCTGAGCGGCCTGGCTTTCGTTAAAACCCTGAAAAATCCTCCGCAAATTATTTTCACCACAGCATACAAAGAATATGCCCATGAGGCCTTTGATCTCCGCGCCACCGATTACCTGCTAAAACCGTTTTCGCTGGAGCGTTTCATGGTGGCGATCGACAAAGTGAAGGAAAAACGAAATCCGACGCCGGTTTTCACGCCCAGACCACCGGAAGAAGAATCCGAAAAATTCACCTTCCTGAAATACGAAGGAAAAATCTTTAAGATCGATTTCGACAAACTGCATTATGCTGAAGCACAAGGAAATAATGTCAAACTCATTGGTGAAGACCTGCAACTTACCCCGGCCATGACCTTATCGGCTTTTGAAGAATTGTTACCTAAGAATACATTTATCCGTATCCACCGCTCTTTCCTGGTCAATAAATCCAAAATAACGCAGATAGAAGGAAACCGGGTTTTTGTCGGCAAAGAAGAAATTCCGATTGGTGCGAATTACCGGGAGGCGTTTTTGCAGGCGATTGGCTTATAACAGCCATTGCAAATCATCAGCTCTGAGATTCGTCAGGCAGATTCGGTCTTTGCATGAAATCTGACTCACTTTTCCGACATTGAGCCACATGGCTTCGACCTCTGGCAAAAAAAGCCGAAGGGAACTTTACCACATCAAAATGTCATGGAAGATGGATTAATAAACAGCACCATCCGCCAGAGGGATGCTCCTGATTTTTCTTTTGAAGATTAAATTTCTGCTGAGTCAATGTGATCCTTCGTTCGTATAATACTCCCTGATCAGTATTTTCTTCAGCTCTCTGACGATAATGACATGCGAGATGATTTCGGAATGGGTGTAATCGTTCAGCTCCAGCCCGGCTTTTGCCAGGTCTTTTTCAGAAATATCAATGCGATAAAGCAGGGAAAATAGTTTCTGACTGCTTCCTACAAACAGGGGTTTGACCAGACCGTCTAAATTATGAAGCAGGGAATCGTACGTTAAGGTTCGGGCTTCTGCCAGATTCAATTCCAAACCACACGATTCCAGGTCTTTGGCGATTTGGTGCACCAATTTCTCCCGAAGATCACTCTGCTGCAGCAGCGAATGAAGACTGGCACCCTGGAGTTCTGGTAGATTCATGAGTTTTTTTTAGGTCAAATAGCCTGACCAAAAGTAAGCAAAGTACCTGCCGGGTCAATCAAGGCGAACTCCTTTTGATGCCAGATTTTAATTTCCAAAGGTCCGTTTGGATGAATCTTAATGCCCTTATCCTGTAGCTCCTGATATAAGCTTTCAATGCCATCCGATACACGCAGGTAGATCATAAAATCTGACTTCTCGGGCTTCAAAGCAGGAAAGTGAAAGAAGTGAAGTTCGGCACCTTCCTTTCGGAGAATGAGGTAATCGCCCCAGTCTGCCATCAATTGAAAACCCAACCCTTCGGTGTAATAATCCAGCGTTTTTTGCTTGTCGATAAAAGGAATCTTTGGGACTACTGAGCTGATCATAATTTGTACTATTTGCTAATTCAAACTTACATTTACTTCCTTCACGAACAAAATTCAACCTTCTATGTCTTTTCAAGCCTATATCGATAACATCAAAACCAAAACCGGCAAATCGCCTGAAGACTTCAAAAAACTGGCCGAAGCCAAAGGTTTTATGGAAAACGGAGAATTAGTAAAAACCATCAAAGCCACCGAAGTAACCAACTGGCTTAAAGAAGAATTTGAACTGGGTCACGGGCATGCCATGGCGATTTATGCCACGTTTAAGGGGAAGACGGAGTGAGGTGCTATCGGCGGTCGGCTTTCGGCCTTCAGCTTTCGGCCTTCGGTAGTCGGCTTTTGGAAACTAGTTTTTGGAGGTGAGCGTGTCAGTGGTGAGCCAGTTCATGTTGAGCTTTTAGAATCACCGCAAGGTCGCTAAGTTTCCAATCCCCCATTCAGAGTATCAGTAGGGGCTTTTATGAAGCTTTTTCAGAATAGAAAGCGTATTGTTCATGCGAACTTATAGTTGAATTGAATATTTTTAAAAATAGTTTATTTTTGTAAAACGAATACATAACCCAGATGGGGTTTGACAAAAAAAACATGGCAACTAGCAAGGAAAACCTGACTGCAAAATTCTCAAGAGCTGCATCCTCCAACTCAGGACGAGTTCATGTTGTTCCTGGTAGAGATGGATGGTCAGTAAAAAAGGAAGGTGCTAAGCGTTCAACCGCAGTTACAGCAACAAAAGAAAGTGCTGTTCGCGTCGCGAAGTCAGTTAAATCCGCAGAAAGAATTATTGTACATAAAAAAGACGGCACAATCCATAGAAACATAAAAACCAAATAAAATGGGAGACAAAAATGTCTTCGTAAACTGTCCATTTGACAACGAATACTTTAAACTTCTAAAACCCTTACTTTTTACCCTCTGTTATTTAGATCTAAATCCACAAATTTCAGAAACGTCTGATTCCGGGGAAATAAGGCTTCATAAAATTAAGGCTCTCATAGAAAATTCAGCGTACTCTATACATGATTTATCTAGAATGGAGCCACTCAAAGATGGAGAACTACCAAGATTTAATATGCCTTTTGAATGTGGAATTGATTTCGGAATTAAGTTGTCTGACCCGAAAAAGTTTGCCAATAAGAAATTCCTAATTCTGGAAAAGGAAAGATACCGTTATCAAAAGGTAATCTCCGATATTCCAGGTAATGATATAAAGGCACATAATAATAATCCAGAAGAAATAGTAAAAGTTACAAGGGACTGGTTTAAGCCAACATTAAGAGAAATCCCAAGACACAAAGAGATTTGGTTAGGGTACATCGAATTCGAATATGATTATGAGCAAATTTTGAATGATGAGGGTTATGACCCTAAGGATATCTCATCCTTGACTTTCAGTGACATTATTGAAAATATGAAGGCTTGGATTGAAATGTACAAAAAGAAACCTGGCTAATAAAACTATCCCAGCCGCAATCAGACCTTTAACCCGGAAGAAACAAAAAATGACACTTAATGGCCAGTTTGCAGTGAGAAAAATCGAAGTTTGATCCTATTTTAGACGGAGTGACTAGCAGTCGGCGGTCGGCTTTCAGTAGTCGGCAGTCGGCAGTCGGTGGCTGGTTTTGGGTGGATAAGCATGAGAATTCGAAATATATATCGCTCTATGATTAACAAAAAAGAAGTGATGTCCGGAACTTTGGAATATGAACGGCAATGATACAAAAAGACTTTCCAGACTGGTAGCCATCTTAACGCAGTTGCAAACCAGACGACTTGTAACAGCCACCAGACTTGCTGAGAAATTTGGCGTTAGCACACGGACAATCTACAGAGATTTAAAAGCTTTAGAACAGGCTGGTGTGCCCATTTTGACAGAAGATGGTAAAGGCTATTCGCTGATGGAAGGCTACAAAATCCCTCCCATAATGTTTAGCGAAAACCAGGCAAATGCCTTAATTCTTGCAGAACAACTAGTCTTAAAAAACCGGGACAGCTCCTTAATTAAGGATTATGCAGAAGCTATCGACAAGGTAAAGGCAGTTTTACGCCAAAGTGAAAAGGACAAAGCCAATCTGCTTTCGTTGAGAACCAAATTCGCAAAACTTGAGAATTACGATATCAGGAGCAACATTTTATCTTCTTTGCAAAACGCCATCACCAATTTTTATCTTGTTCAAGTAGATTACATCAATGCCGAAAATAGCTTGAGTGAAAGATTATTGGAGCCTTTTGCCCTTTTAAGCATCACAGAAGGATGGTTGCTGGTGGCCTATTGCCGGCTGCGAAAAGAATTTCGCTATTTTCGTCTGGATAGAATTCAAAAATTACAAACACTGCCAGAGAAATTCACCCCTCATAAAATGACACTTCAGGAATTTTTCGAAAAATATCACGACCATTAGCTACCCTTGACATACGGTTGTCAACGGCTCACAACAGTTTTGTAGCAGTATTAATTAAAACGAAAATATATGCTACAGAAAATTTCTAAAATCAGTTGGTTGGGTGTATTCCTCTCTTTGGTATTTTATTCATTTCTCGGTTGGCTCTGGTTCACCGTAATCTTTCCGGATCAATATGCGGGCACCTTAGATAAATTAGGCATAATGCCAGCTAATCCGGACCCCATCTATTTTTATGGACCACCTTTGACCATTTTACCAACCATCATTACTACTGCTTTAATTATGGTTTTGCTCAACATAAACACCAGAAAAGGAGCCATTGAATTTGCTTTAATCATTGGGATTGGATATTTGGTTGCCAATACATTTGACATCGCCATTAATCCGAATATTCCACATCCAATGTCTTACGGCCTGCTAGTAGGCGGATTTCAATTGGCGGGCATGATAGGGTCTTGCTTAATATTGCATGCAACCCGTAAAAAATAACCCGGGAAGAAACCGAATTATTGTTCTCTTGTCTGAGTCTCCACAGAGGCTCAGACAAGCACATGAAAGTCAAATTTCTGTTCAGGTTTTAACGAATAAGTCAGTTCGCAGTCTTTTGAAACAGAGCTTGACTGCAACAGCAAACAACCCCCTTCTAAAACACGCAGCCCGATGCCAATCGGCAAATTCAGCAATAACTCTTATATTGAATCCCGTTACAACCCTGTTTACAATGAAAACTTTCCTTATATTAAGCGGCCTGCTGACCGCTCTTTTTGTTCAGAACTCCCCGGCCCAGTCAACCCTCGCCGCCCCCATACTGCTCTGGCCCGAAGGTGCTCCCGGTGCCACCGGAGATTCAGACGAAGACAAACCCGCCATTATTCCCTTCATTCCCGAAGCCAGCAAACAAACCGGAACGGCCATGCTCGTAATTCCGGGCGGCGGCTTTACCATTCGGGCGGTAGATCATGAAGGAGTGCTGGTGGCTCAGTGGCTGAAAGAACATGGAATCACAGCCTTTTTACTCAGATATCGCCTGCGGCCGCTGTATGACCGTAACGACTGGTTTTCAGACGGAAGTAGAGCCATGCAATACATCCGTGCTCATGCAGATCAATACCACATTGACCCGAGGCGGGTTGGAGCCGTCGGTTTTTCTGCAGGTGCAAATCTGGTAGCCGATCTGGGATTTAACGCCACCACCGGAAATCCGGATGACAAAGACGTATTGGCACGTCAATCGTCCATCCCCGATTTTGACATTCTGGCCTATGGAGCCATGCCTTTCCCTGAGAACATATCACCGGAAAGAATAAAACAAGTACCACCTACTTTCCTCTTTGGAACCGTAGAAGACGCGGGAAGCCTTCGCGGCATGAGTACTTTGTTTACTGAAATGGCGGCTCGTAAAATCCCGGTAGAAACGCATTTCTTTCAAAACGGTGTGCATGGCAGCGGCTTCGCCATCGGTGATCCTGTATTGGGCAAGTGGCCTGAACTCCTTTGGAACTGGATGCACACCAACGGCTTTTTGAGCCCCAAGGAACGCTTTCCGCTCCATGGTACCGTAAAACTGGATGACAAGCCGCTGTTGCGTGGCCTAATCGTTTTGACCCCGCTGGATAATCCCAATGACCCCCCCGTGATCATTTATATGACCAATACAGGAACCGGCGAGCTGGGCCGGTTTGAAATGCCGGCCGGTCAGGGACCGGTAGCGGGAAAATACAAAGTGGAAGTGCGGCAGGAAGCCACCCGCTGGACCAGCAACAGCCGTGATCCGTTCATGATAAAGATGATGGCAAAAATGCGGGAGAACACCCTCACCGATGAAGATCGCAAGGAATGGGGAGCCTATCTGAGAAAGAGAAACCTGAATCCGAGCATTGATACTCAACGGGTTTTCAGCAAACAGCGGCCCTCAGAAAAAATGGATTATGTGGTCCGGATTGAAGCGGGCAAGGAGCTTTTGATAGAGGTTTTTTCAAAGTGATAGACTTTAGCCCGCAAGTTTATTTTTTATAGCTTTGTTTATCAACCCGAAACCTCATGAACAAAAGAATCTTAGGCCTGTTTTGTTTCCTAATATGGGCTGGCACCCATGTACATGCCCAATGGAAACCCCTCTTTAACGGCACAGACCTGAGCGGCTGGTCGGTGTATCTGAGTGTGCCGCATGCAAGTCTTACGGGCCTGGATCTCCCCAAAAATGCAGACGGAAGATATACGCAGCCTCTGGGCCGTAATAATGACCCGCTGGGTGTTTTTAAGGCCGGTGTGGTGGACGGCAAACCCTGCATTGTGGCCGGAGGGCAGGTTTTCGGAACCCTCACCTACCACGAGGAATTTGCCAATTATCACCTGCGACTGCGGTACAAATGGGGCGAAAAAAAGTATGCTCCACGCCTGCAGGAGGTACGTGACGGCGGCCTCATTTACCATGCCTTTGGCGAAGAAGGAGCCTCTGACCGCACCTGGATACCCGGACAGGAATGCCAGATACAGGAAGGCGATGTGGGCGACTACTGGCCCACAGGCACCGTAAACATGAGCATACCCGCCGTAGAAAAAGCGGACTCAGACTGGTGGTATTACCGGCAAGGGGCTCCATTACGCACGCAGTTCTGGTCAAAGACCATGAGCGAGCGACGCATCATCACCGAGCTGGATCAAGAAGTGCCTCACGGCGAATGGAATACCGTAGAGCTCATTTGTTTCGGCGACAGCAGCATCCACATCGTAAACGGAAAAGTGGTGATGCGGCTCTATCACTCCAGAAAAATCACCGACGGAAAGCCCGAACCACTCACCTCCGGCAAAATAGCTCTGCAATCGGAAGGAGCGGAATTGTATTATTCGGATATTGAAGTCATGCCGATCACAGAAATTCCTGAGGCTTTCGCAGAATAAAATAATATATCTCCCTTATCCCAATCACCATCCAGAACTCGGCATTTTGCATTTTCTTTAGTAAGTAATTAAACCCAATTCATGGAGCAAATGGGCGGAATCAGCAGTGAAAAACCTGTATCCAGCATAAATTTTACGGGAAAGAAATAGTAGAAGTGAACATTCTTTATCATGGTTGATCCAGTAGTCGTTTTAATTATCCTGATCGCCTTAGGCCTTATTTCCAGGATATTTAATTGGCAACTCTTTGCCTCTAAGCGAGAGAGACGCAGAAACTACTATAGAAATACATATCTGAACTCCGATGAATGGCAGAGAAAAAGATACGTAGTGCTAAAGCGGGATAATTGGCAATGTGTAAGATGCGGAGCACCGGCCACCCAGGTTCACCATAAAAAATACCTCAACAAGAACATTGGGAAAGAACCCATTAAATGGCTGGTCTCTGTTTGTGAAGGCTGTCATAGAAATTACCACAGGCGTTTGTTCTAATTCAAAATCATTGACCTCTCTCCACAAACTCACGCCCCGGGGTAGTTGCCTCACATTCTGAATACCTTAAGGAATTTACACACATACCAAACGACCCAAAGACCTTGAGGTGCACGCTGCAAGGTTATTTAGAGAACATCCGCTTCCCCGAAATTAACTTTCTTCCTTTTGGCTACAATCCTGCGACTTCCGGCTACAAAAGCTAAAAAGGCTAGCGGCAACTTTGTATCATCAAAATGAAAACAACATGGATTTAAAAAACAGCACCATTCTCATCACCGGCGGCAGCAGCGGTATTGGTCTTGAACTGGTCAAGCAACTCACTATCATCGGTGCCAAAGTCATCATTACCGGGCGAAATGCCGAATCATTACAAGAAACAAAAAATGCCTTTCCCTCTGTGCATACTTTCCAAAGCGACGTGAGCCGGCCAGAGGATATCGAAAAACTCTTTCAGGAGGTCACCCGCCAGTTTCCCGACCTCAATATTCTGATTAACAATGCGGGTCTTATGCGACTCATTGATCTGCAGGATACCTCTCTGGATCTGGAAAACATCAATCGGGAGATTGCCACCAATCTCAGCGGAACCGTGCAGATGGTCCATCAGTTTTTGCCCCATCTGCATACCAAAAAATCGGCGGCTATCGTGAATGTCTCTTCGGGTATTGCATTTATGCCCTACTCCATTGCCCCCATCTACAGTGCTACCAAGGCCGCTGTACGAGCCTATACCAAAGTTTTACGTTTACAGTTGGAAGACACCTCCGTCAAAGTCTTTGAAATGATCCCTCCGGGCGTAAAAACCAACCTGCAAAATGACTGGGCCATCACACCCGACCCACGCATGATGATGAGCGTTGAAAAAATGGTAAGCATCGCCATTGACGGTCTCAAACGCGACAAAGAAGAGCTACGGCCGTTCCTCATCGGCGTGATCGGTCTGGCGAGTCGTCTAATGCCCCGCATGCTCCTTAAATTCGGACACAGAGAATTCAAAACATTTAAAAAATCGGTAAAACCATGAAAATCATAAGCATCATTTTAGTAATCACTTCTGCATTCCTGAGCATCAAACACGGCTGGGATTCCTTTCAGCCACCCAATGCCGAGCAGGCCCGCATGATGGCCAATCTGGGCGTGTCTAAAGGCATGTTGCCCTATTTCGGTGCGTTCTCTGTTCTAGTGGGTCTGCTGATGCTTTTCCCGCAGACCTTTTTTCTGGCAAATCTGCTGAATGCCATCACCATTGTGCTCATCATGGCCTTATCTTTAAAGGCCGGAGATTACCGGATGGCCCTTATGGAAATCCCCTTTCTGGCCTTACCTTTGGTACTCATTGCCTTGAAATACCCATTCTCTTTCAACTCATGAAAAGCACACCTTTCCGTATCAAAACCATCTCAGAAGGTCACCGGCTGGCGGGCTTGGGAAGTCCGATGCATCCGCTCATAAGCATTGTGGATGTGTCACAGTTTCAGAGCAATCCGCAGGTTACCTCGGTGATATTTGATTTCTATGCGGTATCGCTGAAGCGTGGCTGCAATAACCTGCTCTACGGGCAGCAGAAATACGATTTTGACGAAGGACTCATGGCTTTTATGGCTCCTGGACAGATTCTGCGGGGCGAAGAAGGCGGAGTGCCTCCCGATCTATGTGGCTGGATGATGTTCATCCATCCCGACTTCCTCTGGAACAGCCCGCTGGCCAAAAAGATACGGAAATACGACTACTTTGACTATGCCACCCACGAGGCCCTGTTTCTCTCTGAAAAAGAGGAGGCCCTGATGAACAGCATTATTGAAAACATACGGCAGGAATACTCGGCAAACATCGATAAGTTTAGCCAGGAGGTGATCATTGCCCAGCTCGATTTACTTTTTACGTATGCCCGGCGGTTTTACGAACGCCAGTTTATCACCCGCAAAGCCACCAACAGCCAGTTGCTGGATCGTCTTGAAGAACTTCTGAACGATTATTTCCGGAACGAAGAAATGCTGGCCCGCGGCCTGCCCACGGTGCAGTATATCGCAGATAACCTGAATATCTCATCGAAATATCTGGGAAGCCTGCTAAAACAGATGACCGGCCTCAGTACCCAGCAGCACATCCACGAAAAACTGATTGAAAAGGCGAAGGAGCAACTTTCTGCTACCGATCTCACCGTAAGTGAAATTGCTTTCCGCCTGGGCTTTGAACACTCTCAAAGTTTCAATAAACTCTTCAAAACCAAAACCCGCCAGAGCCCGCTGGAGTTTAGGGCGGGATATAAGTAGTATCTACGCAACGCGTTTCCACTTTACCTACCACCTTCTTTCAATTCACCAACACCACTCCAAAGCTAAATCCATGAAATTAACGCTACGGGTAAACCCTGACTTTTATACGAAAATGCTATCAGAGCCTTGCTGGTTAATTAAATTTTTATAGCTTTGGAAACGAGTGGTTTATAACTATCTTAGACCACTTCTAAACAACTAATTTAACCCTTGTAAGCCGCATGATTTTAGTTATTTTTTCTACCCGCATTCCTGGAAATTTAAACCTTGCCATTTTCGGAATATCTGAAAGGAAGCGTTTTATGTCGAATTTAAATATGATCATAAGTAATTGATATAAAAGAACGGATCTCCCGGCAATAACAATTCCGATAGGTATCGGGAGACGCTACGCTGATGTAGAAGTTCATCCTTACTAATGTTAGCCGAAAGATTAAAGTACACCCTACTATAAAACAGAACCGAAAAAAAATATGTACTTAGCTAAACTAACAATTAAATATTTTCGTGGGATTGAAAATTTAACCGTCAATTTCAATAATAAAATAAATATTATCATTGGCGAGAATGGGGGATGTAAATCTGCTTTAATTGACGCCATAAGAATTCTCTATAACTTTTCCAGTCAAAAAAAAGATATTTACGTTGAAAACAAGGACTTTTTTATTGACAAGACAACTCATTTAATAAAAGGGAACATAGAGTTAAGCTATGAATTCAAAGACCTTACAGTTGAGCAACAAGGAGCCTTTTATGAATTTCTGGTTATTGATAAAACTCCAAGCAATACATATGCAAAGGTTGTTCTTAAATATGAATTTAGGGAAAATAAACCACCGCTTGCCGACTACTTTACTGGTATAGTAGAAGGTCAAAAAGCTGATTACAAAAACTTTGAGTTATTCCAGCATTATTATTTAGACGCTTTACGTGATAGTACAAAAGATTTACTAAATGCTAAAAATAACATACTAGGAAAGCTAGTCATGCGGACAGTAACCAAAGAAGGTTCTAAAGGAAATTATGAAGCAATAATTGATACAGCTAATAAAAAACTACTTGAACAACCTGCAGTTAAGAAGGCAAAAGAGGATGTAAATAAAAATTTAGACTCAATATACAAAACTGGAATTTCAAATAAAATAGGCTTAAGACTTGATGACCCAAAAGCTGAACCGTTCATTAATACTATTAAACCCTTTTTGCCATTCGACAATTTAAGCTTGGAAGGCAAAGGTTTTGAATTGCAACAAAATAGTCTTGGTTTTAATAACCTCATTTATACAGCAACTATTTTAGGAGATACAAGTAGTAGAGTAGAAGGAGATAAAATAACACATTTTGCCTTGCTAATCGAAGAGCCAGAAGCACACCTTCATCCTCAACTTCAACTTAACTTATTCAACTTTATAAAAGAGAATACAAAGGAAAACACCCAGATATTTATTACCTCACATTCACCAACTTTAACTTCTAAAGCGAAATTAGAAAACTTAATTTTATTAGACCATATTGTTGCTTATAAATTAGAAGAATGCTTTACCAATAGAGTTACAGAAAATATTATTGAGGATTCGGTAAAAGCCATCCCGTTAAAAGAACAAGATTTTGTTAATAGAAAAAAGCAATTAGAAAGATATTTAGACGTTACTAAAAGCCAGATGTTTTTTGCAAATGCAATATTATTAGCAGAAGGCATTTCGGAGGAACTATTAATTCCTGCATTTTTTAAATTACGTGGTTCAGATTTACAAGATTTTAGAATTGAATTTGTGAATGTTGGTGGCACATCGTTTTATCCATTTTTACATTTATTTAATTCATCACAAAAATTCAAAAGAATAAACAAGAAAATCGCAATATTGTCAGATGGTGACCAATTTACCGATTCTAAAGACAGCCAATATTCATTTAATAATTTACTTGAAAATTCCTATTTGAAACTTGATGAGTTAGATGGCGAAATAATGAAATCTTCAATTAATTCAAGAATTCCGAACTTGAAATCAACAAGTAACTCTAATTCAAATATTGGAATTTTTGATTCCTTCAAAACATTTGAATTTGAAATAGCAAAAGCCAATGTATCATTTAAAAAGTCAGAAATTGAAACTAATTTTTTTGTGCAATATGTAAAAGCAAAGGAAAAAGAAAAATTTGAGAGCATAGAGAAATACTTCAACGCTTTTGGTGAGGATTTAACCGTGGATGAAAATAGAAAGATTTCACTTTTATTCTGGAAAACAATAACTGGTAAGGCAGACTTTGCTCAAGATTTTGCGATCGAAATTATTGATAACTTGGAAAAGGCTAAACTAACACTAAAAATTCCCCCTTATATTGATTCAGCATTTTCTCATTTAACTAGCTAAGTTTCGCTATGATAGATTTAAATACCCAAAAAGAATCTTACATTAACTCTAGAGGGAAAGTAGTTTTAAAAGCTTGTCCTGGAAGTGGTAAGACCACTAACATAGCTTACAAATTGCATACGCTAATTGAAACAGAATATAGTAAGCAAATATTTGCGGGTATTGCCTGCTTATCTTTTACGAACGTCGCAAAGGATGAAATAAAAGAAAAGTATTTTAAGTTTTCAAATAAATCACTTACATATCCACATCTAGTATCTACAATTGATAGTTTTATAAATAATTATATTACTCTCCCCTTTTACTATTTACTATCGGACAAATTTGAAAGGCCCACTATTTTGGAAGAAAACAAAGAACTAGACAACTTTTGGATTAAAGAATTGTGGACATATGATAAAATAAAAAAGAAAAATATTCCAAAACATAATAACAAAGAAAGCAAACCTCTAATTTACATATATAAACCCAGTAGTATAGTTAAGGACGTTAATGGTAAATATACATTCAATGGAAATCTTCCAGACCCTGCAAAAGTTGATATTGCAGTCTTTAATGACTATGCAAAGACAATAAAATTATGGCAATTTGAAAATGGAATATTAACAAATACAGAGACTGTTCATTAAAGTGTGTCTGCTAATTTCGATTAATAATGAGAAAAAAG
>CBINGY010000060.1:0-25643 GCA_966250325.1 uncultured Cytophagaceae bacterium
GATCATTGGCTTCCAGATAATCCAATACTCTTCCCACATTTTCATCCACAGATTTAATAGTGCCCAGGTAATCCTGCATATATCGCTGATACCTCCATTTGGTAATATCCCGTTCTGTCATCTTGGGGTACCTTACTTTGAAATCTTCCGAAATTTTACGGTAGTATTTGTCAAAGTGGGCACGCTGCTCAGCATTCATACGTTTGGCCTCTGAATTGAACCTTATTTTGTCATAAGCCTGCATTTCCTTAAGACCTATTTCATCCATGACTTCCGGATAGAGCTTTGAATCACCCGCCCAGCCCATATTGCCATCTATACGCATTTCGGCTGCTTTTGCCGCCGGCATTCCCTCGTGTGTATCGAATAGCGTCGCTGGTTCCGGAAATGTTTTGCTGGTAAATTCTTCCATATGCCGCTCGGCCATCATCCACGAGCGGTGAGGTGCTTTATGCAGGTACATGAGCATAAATGGCTTTTCCTGCTCGCGTTCTTTTTGCAGCCAGTTTAGGGTCATATCTGTAATAATATCGGTTACATAACCTGTTACCTTGATATTCCCTTCTTTTTTAGTGATAAACTCAGGGTTGTAATAATTGCCCTGATCCGGCAGAATTTTGAATTCATCAAATCCTTTCGGACTGTTTCCAAAGTGAAGCTTGCCGAACATGGCCGTCTGATAACCCGCCTGCTGAAGCAACTGGGGGAAGGTTACATTGGTAGTGTCAAACGGAGAAACATTGTCCACTTTTCCGTTTACGTGCGAATGCTTCCCTGTAAGTATAGTAGCCCGCGAGGGTGCACAAATGGAATTGGTGACACTGGCATTAGTAAAAAGCATTCCCCTTTTGGCGATGCGATCGATATTTGGGGTTTCAATCAGATTACCTCCATAAGCAGAAATCGCCTGATAGGCATGATCATCTGACATAATGAAGATGATATTCGGTCGTTTTTTCTTTTTACCGGAGAGATCGGTAGGAGCAAAAGCGGTAATTAAACCGATCACGGCAACCGCCAGCAAAAGAAGCATACGTTTCATAAAGAGAAGTCAATAGGTTAGGGCTACAAAACTATTCTTATTTGAGTAGGTAACCTTGGCAAAAGATAGAAAAAATACGTCATATACCCCCGTAAATCCATTTTTGCCCATTTCGGGTTCAAACAGACTTTACTTAAAGCTCATTCCAACAATGAGGATTCCTACATTTTATCTAGTGGAACAGGCTGCGGCACCACATTTTTCACGGGAACAGTACTTTTAAGATAAGCAAACATGGCTACTGCATCGGCCTTTTCGATGTTCACGTAGTTCTGCCAGGGCATGGGAGGTAAAAGTGGGCGTGCCGTACGAATACCTTTACTTTTTCCCTCTGTGAGTGCAATAAGGAACTGCTCTTCGGTCCAGTTTCCGATGCCGGTTTCATCAGAGCTTAGGTTTGCCGAGTAGGAGATACCCCAGGGGCCTACTGCGGCCGTACTCATTCCATTAAAAAGCACCCAATCTTTCAGTGATTCCTTGTCAATATTTCCGGTAGGCAGATCTGAAGGATGGCCGGAAAGGTCGCGACTTACGTCAATGGCGGGTCCCTGAGGAGTCATTATCTTTGGCGAGTGGCAGTCACGGCAACCCATAATCTGGACCAGATACCGGCCACGCTCTATTTGTTTTTTCGTGTAAACTGGTTTTTCCGTTCTAATGGTGGTGAAAGCCGTAAGAATGCATCCCGTAGCGGCTATCAGGAGTAGAAGTTTTTTCATTTGTTTAGGTTTGAGTTTGGATACTGTAATATTCTGAAAATATATGGTTTTGCAAGCGGAACGAACTGAATTTATCGTAAGCTTTGGCAGGGCTTTCCAAAATATTTAGGAATTAGGGTATATGGCTTTCGCAGAAGTGTTTATCTTTCAATTCTGACCGTAATGGATGCATGAATATTAAACCGGAAGAGCTTATCAGTTTGGGCTACAAGCCTCTTGATGAACTGCCTCATGACGAACTCGTCCCATTTATTCAAAAGTGGATGAAGAAGCCCACGCTTTTTTCCAGACTTTACTATTTATTTAATTTTATGGCTCTTGGATTGGCCTTATGGCTTCTTCTGCAAAATGCCCGTGAACCTTCTTATTCATTTGGTGACAGGTTCATGTGGTTTGGTATAGGACTGGCCATTTCTTTTGCTTTGGTGCCGCTGCACGAATATCTGCATGTACTTGCCTATAAATGGCAGGGGGCTTCTTCTACTTCGTATGATGCCAATCTCAGGAAATTCTTTTTTCTGGCTTTGGCAGATCGGTTTGTAGCAAACAGAAAGGAATTTGTGCGTGTCGCATTACTTCCTTTTATTTCGATAACACTTCTGGCTCTTTTACTCATTTATTTCACGGATCTGAATACGCAGGTGATGATTTCCGGAACCTTGCTGGCACATACAGCCATGTGCTCTGGTGATTTCGGGCTGCTAAGTTATTTCGCATTTCATTCTGATAAGGAAGTGGTTACCTATGACGATTTAGAGCAAAAGACTACCTGGTTTTATAAGCGGTAAAGAAAGTATGGCTTAGAGAAAAGACCCATATTCGCTATCTTTTTTGAGCTTAGTCATATAAGATGTTGAAATTCCACGTTGATAAAAAGGTGTCTGGCAAATTAAGAAATAGTGTTTTGGGTAAGATCCTGTGGGGTTTTATGAGTTTTTATCTGCTAAATCTGAGTGTGGATGCAGTAGATACTACTCCTATTTACCTCTCAGAGGATATCCGGATAAATGATCAGGAAAGTATCATTGAGCTCCTTATTGAGAAAGTTCTGGGCTATGACCACGCCATCCCGGAAAGTGAAAATGGGGATTCGGACGAGAAAAATGATAAAAAAGGATTATCCAAGATGGAATTCCCTCTCTCTTCTACTACCTATGAAAACCACATATTTCACAGGATTTCTGAGCCCGAAAATCTATTTGCACCTCCAGAGATCTCCCTAAAAATCGGTTTTGAAAGAGCATACAGCCCTCCACCGGAAGTCTGAGGTTTGTGCTGTTAATTATTTAATTCTTTCATTAATCCAGATTATATTTTATGCATCCAAATTATTTATGGGTGTCCGTTTTACTATGGGCATCTGCCATACCGGCATGGGCACAGCTTAGCCCTGAGGAGAAAGATCTTGTTTATATTTCCGAAACAGAAGACCTCCGTGAACCCGTCAAAGTGTTGCATGCCGAGCCTTTGTACATTGACCTCATTCGTGACCTGGGAGCCCGAAAGGGTGAGAAGGAATGGAACGTAGGTCTGGGCCTTACTGATAATCTCAAATACGATTCTTACGACGCTCTGGTGGAATACGAATGGGCTCCGGTAAACCGCCTGGGATTCGAGGTAGAGCTACCTTTTCATTTCTATTCTCCGATGAGTGGATTTCTCAAAGATTCCATTCCCTCAGGTCAGTTAAACAGTTTAAAGGTAGCTACGCAGTGGTCATTTTTCGTAAACGACCAGATATCTACCTCTATGGCGGTTGGTTACATTCATGAGTTTGAACTGTCAGACTTCCGGAACTTTGGTAATCCTTTGCTTACGGGAAATCGTTTTAATCCCTTTTTTGTGGCTGCTAAACGGTGGGGCAGTAATTTTCATACTCTTCTTTACACGGGTCCGGTCTTAGAAAAGCTCATCGCACATCGAGGTGTTCACAGCTATGCAGAAATTAACTCCAATCTGCATTATATGATTAGCGGAACCCGCAATTTTATCGGTTTTGAGTTCAATAAGCGTATTTATCGGCGTGATTTTGACATGACCATTCGCCCTCAAATGCGTGTGGCCATTGCAGATAATCTCATGGTGGGTATTGTGGCAGGTATTCCCGTAAGCCGGGAAAATCAACGGCTGAGTTCTTTTCTGAGATTAATCTGGGAACCACCTCACAGGGGGTAAGGGTATCACATGGACATCTGCCATTAATTTTCCGGCAGATGTTCTTAAACCCCAAATCAGGGGAATGGATTATCTTTGAATAGATAACTGTGATGTGACACCTTGAAATTTGACAAATACCCGCCATCCGAGGTCCTTCGGCCCTATGTGAGTCATTTCGTGATATCCGAGATTGACTCTGATCAGGAGTACAAGGTTTTTCCTGCCACGGGAATGGTGGTCGGTTTCCAGTATTGCGGTCAGCTAAGCTCGGTAAATTCAGGAAAATCGCAAGCCCTCCATTCTGCGGGTGTCACAGGAATTTCAGATTCTTTTAAGATCTTCCATGGCTCTGCCGGAACAGGCACGGTACTCGTTTATTTCACCGAGCTCGGTTTCAGCCATTTTTCAAAACCACCTGCTCATGAACTCTTTAACCTGAGCCTTTCTCTTTATGAATTATTTGATAAAGAACAGTTAACCGAAACCGAGGAGCGACTGGCCGCGGCCCAAACCGATGCCGATAGGATAATGCTGGTAGATCGTTTTTTGCAGACTCAATTGAAAGACTTGAAACAGGACAGACAAATTATTGAGGCGGTGCGACTTATCTATCAGCATAACGGTCATTTACGGATGCGGGAGTTGAGCCAGGAACTTTGCTTGAGTCAAAGTCCTTTTGAAAAACGGTTCAGAAAGCTATTGGGAACTTCACCCCGGAAGTTTGCTTCAATTGTTCGGTTTAACAGGGTTTTGGAGAGTCTGAAAGAACCCAAATCCCTGATAGAAATATGTTATGAAAACAAATTCTTTGACCAGGCCCACTTTACCAAAGATTTTAAACAGTTCACAGGTGAAACTCCCGAGACTTTCCGCCGACGCTCAGAATAAACGATTTTTTACAATCCGGAATATCTCTTTAAACTGAGCTTTGTCAGACAATTCTTTAGGAGTGTTTTCAATCAAGGTTAATTCAAAGAGATATGTTTACAATTCAAGAAATTCAGAAAGCTCACGGAAAAGTCAAATCAGGTGCAGATTTTCCGGCATATATCCGGGAAATCAAGTCAATGGGTGTTACACATTACGAGGCCAACATAACTGACGGCCACATCGATTATCATGGAAAAGACGGTTACACTGTTCATATTCCTGCTAAGTATGATGCCATTCCCGTAGTCAAAGAAAGTAACAAAGAAGGGTTTGTTCAGGAGTTGAGAGCTCACCAGCAGGGTAAAACCGACTTTCTAACGTTTATTAACCGATGTGCAAGTTACGGAGTGGAGCGTTGGGAAATTTGTATGGAGGCCATGACCTGTACCTATTTTGACAAGACAGGTAAGGAAATGCTTGTTGAACAGATTCCGGAGTAGGTGATTCCGATTACTAACTGGCAGGATTAACGTCCTGCTTTTTTCTTGTGCAATTAAATAGTTGCAAATATATTTGCAATCAAATGGTGGCGTATTAGTGATGATGGAAACACGAAGAGATATCTTTCAGGCGATCGAAGACCCCACATGTTGGGCTATAATTATACTGCTTCCAGTGGGTTCTATGACACCAAATGCCCTTGCCGTGCATTTCAACACCAGTAGGCAGGCAGTTTCCAAACATCTGCAGATTCTGACAGAATGTGAACTATTGCGGCAGCAACAGCAGGGGAGGGGAATACATTATCACCTGAATGCCGATAAAATGAATGAAATAGAACTATGGCTTGAGTAGTTCAGGAAACTGCTGTCTATCCGATTTAATCAGTTGGAAACGCTGTTATCAACACTCAAAAAAAGTAAAACCCGACAATATCATTACTTTTTATCAAACAAAACAGATTATGAAAAATCAACATTTCGAATTTATTGTAAACAAAGAAGACAACACCATTCTGGTGGAGCGTGAGTTCAAAGGTGACCTGGATAGGATATGGGAGGCCTGGACCAATCCTGTAATTCTGGATCAATGGTGGGCTCCGGAACCCTATGTGGCTGTAACGAAATCCATGGATTTCACAGCAGGTGGGCGTTGGTTGTATTTTATGAAGGGGCCCGAAGGTGATGTGCATTGGTCGTTTTTTGATTACGATGAGATAAATCCCAAAACCGACTTCTCAGGCAAAGATGGTTTCTGCAATGAGCAGGGGGTAATCAATTCAAAAATGCCCCAGACTGCCTGGGAATACACGTTTACTCCATCGAACGAATGCACACGGGTAGATATCAGAATATTACCAAACTCACTGGAATCTCTTGAAATGCTTATTGAGATGGGTTTCAAAGAAGGTTTCACTGCCGGAATGGAAAACCTGGATCGGTATCTCCTGAACCTTTAACCCTGTTTAAGAAGTCTTTCGGTAGGAGTGAAAAATAATAGGGATTTGGAGAAGTTCGTTTATATTCGGCATCATCAATCTGTCAATGCGGCGTATCGAATTTCTGAAAATTTGTGGCCTTCTGGGTGTCGGTCTTCCGGCAGTTCCCTGGCTTGGTGCATGTCAAAAAGAGGCACTGACAGCAGGCGATTTCAAAGGAAAAGTTCTGGTAATAGGTGCCGGGGCCGGTGGGCTTTCCGCGGCATTTCTGCTTCAGAAATTGGGGGTCGATTTCACGGTGCTCGAAGCGTCTTCTTCATGGGGTGGGAGAATGAAAGTGAACACGGAATTTGCAGATTTTCCTATACCTGTGGGGGCGGAGTGGTTGCACACTTCACCGAATGTTTTCCAGGAAATAGTGAATGATGAAACGGTAGAAATTAAGGTCAAAACCGTCGCCTATTCTTCCTTGGATTCTTTTGCGTTCGTCGAAAAAGACCGAATATATGTAGAACCACTTGTTGATTCCGATCTGAAATTTGCTGGTTCTTCCTGGTATAATTTTTATGAAGATTACATCATTCCTTCGGTGTTCAGTCAGATTCTTGTTAATCAGGAGGTACTATCTATCGACTATTCAGGGGAGAAAATATCGGTTCAAACTGGTACAGATTCGTTTCAGGCAGATCGTGTAATTCTTGCTGTTCCTTTGAAAATTTTGCAAAATCAGCGGATTCAATTTTTCCCTATGTTGCCAGATGTCAAAGCCCGGGCCATTAAAGAAACGCAGGTTTGGGATGGTTTTAAGGCTTTCTTTGAGTTTTCTGAAAAGTTTTATCACACGCAGCTGGAGTTTTCTGTTTTGCCCGAAACCGCAGGGCAAAAGCTTTTTTATGATGCTTCCTATGGCCAGAATACCTCACAACACATTCTCGGAATTTTTTCTGTGGGCCTTCCGGCAAGTGATTATGCTTCCATGTCGGGTGAGTTTTTCAAAAATGACGTATTGGCCGAGCTTGATAAAGTTTATGATGGAAAGGCCTCGAAGTATTACATCAGGCATGTAGTTCAGAATTGGAACGATGAGCCGTTCATTCAGGGCGGCTATCTGAGCGATTACGCCGACTGGAAAATGGTACGTGAACTGGGAAAACCAGTAGCCGGAAAACTCTACTTTGGCGGCGGAGAATTTACGGACGGTGAGGACTGGGTGGCGGTTCATGTAGCGGCTCAGTCGGCACACAGAGCCGTGAAAGAGATGTTAGGGTAAGAGTTTCAGGAGCTGGTGGTCCATAAATCCGCCAGCAATTCATACGATTTCAGCCGTGCCTTATGCTCATACAAATTACAGGTGATCATTAATTCATTTATTCCGGTGTGGTCAACAAGCTCTTCAATACCCGCTTTTACTATTGCAGGGCTGCCAATAAATGAAACGCGGGTCATGTTTCGGAGGGCCGCCTCTTCGCCTGCTGTCCAAATCTGACTCATGTCTTTGACTGGTTTTTTCAAAGGGTAGGAGCTACCACGAATAATTCCCAAAGCCATCTGGTAAAACGAAGTAGCGAGATAGGCCGCTTCTTCATCAGTTTCCGCAACGATGACATTGACGCAGGCCATCACAAAAGGTTTTTGCAAATATTCCGAAGCCTTAAAATATTGCTGGTAGTAGGCCACGGCCTGGGTGAAATACTGCGGAGCAAAGTGGCTGGCAAATACATAGGGAAGTCCGCGTTGTGCCGCCAACATGGCCGAATTCATACTGGAACCCAGCAGGTAAATGGGTACATCAAGTCCCTCTGCCGGAAAAGCCCGTACCGGGGAGCGTTGATTGTCTGAGGAAAAAAACCGTTGCAGGTCTTCCAAATCTTCGGGGAAATCATGAACTGTCTCCACCCTTCCCCTGCGAAGAGCTGCTGCTGTGGTCTGATCGGTGCCGGGTGCCCGACCCAAACCCAGGTCAATTCTCCCGGGATACAGGCGTTCAAGGGTACCTATCTGCTCGGCTACCATCAGCGGAGAGTGATTTGGTAACATGATTCCACCGGATCCCACCCTGATTTTCCTGGTGCCGCCTGCGATATGACCCATGAGTACGGTAGGTGCACTGCTGCCAACGAAGGGCATGTTATGGTGCTCTGCAAGCCAGTAGCGGTTATAACCCCATTTTTCGGCATGTTGGGCCAGATCAAGACTTCGTTGGTAAGCATCGGCGGCGTCGTGACCTTCACGGATCACAGCCAGATCAAGTATAGAAAGTGGAAGCATATGACAAAATTCTATAGGGTTAACATCGCATGAAAAGTGTCTGGTTCCACCTCCTGCGTGATTCGGGGTTAATTGCAATGTGACTTTCGTTTCAAAAGAGTGAAATTGATGCAATTACTTTTGTGTCATATTCCGAACAGATAAATGAAAGAAAGAATAGGTTTTCAAATGATCGTGTTGTCTGCTTTCTTACTGGGAGCTTGTGGGAGTGGTGGAGGGGCATCGCTGGAGGCAGTTGACTTTCAGGATAAATTGAAAGAGTACTCCCATGCGACCCTTCTGGATGTTCGCACACCTCAGGAATACGCCGAAGGACATCTGGAGAATGCTGTTCTGGCACCTGTGGGAAGTGGTTCCTTTGAATCAGAAGTAAGCAAGCTGGATAAATCCAATCCTGTCTTTGTGTATTGCCTGAGTGGTGGCAGAAGTGCCTCTGCGGCCAGCCAGTTAAAATCGATGGGCTTTACGCAGATTTACGATCTCAGTGGAGGGCTGATGAACTGGCGTATGGCAGGTTTGCCGCTGGCTCAATCGGGAGAAGAGATTTCAGAAGGAGGAGGAATGAACCTGAAAGATTTTTCTGCCGAACTAAAGGACGAACGACTGGTGCTGGTTGATTTTTATGCCGAATGGTGTGCTCCCTGCAAGCAGATGGAGCCGTTTATCGAAGAAATATCTCAGGATATGGCTGCAAAGGTGAAGGTTGTTCGGATCGATGCTGATGCCAATCCTGACCTGATGATGCAGCTCGGCATTGATGCACTCCCCACCATTCATGTGTATAAACAAAATGAGTTGAGCTGGAGGCATGTAGGATTTATTGTGAAAGAAGGTTTGCTGGAAAAGTTGAAATAATCGGAAGGAATGTGAGCTAAAAGTAATTGCCCTATTCTTTATTCCTCCACAAACTCCAGAATATCTCCCGGTTGACATTCCAGAGCTTTACAAATGGCCTCCAGGGTAGTGAAACGAACAGCTTTCGCTTTCCCAGTTTTTAGAATGGAAAGGTTGGAAAGGGTTATATCCACTTTCTCAGAGAGTTCGTTCAACGACATTTTACGTTTGGCCATCATGACATCCAGATTCACAATTATAGGCATGGCATTATACGGTTAAGTCGTTTTCAGATTTGATGTCAATGGCTCCTTGCAAAACCCGCCCGAAAATGGCTGCGGCGGTACCCACCACCAGCGTGGCAAAACAAAGAATCATACTCATTGCGATAAATCCGGCAGGGTCATCTTCTTTTGGATGAGTAAGCCGGATGAATATTGCCAGCAGTATGATGGAACCTCCCAGAATGAGGGCACAGTTTCGAATCCCGCTCAACGCTTTAACAGCTTCCGGCGTAAAGATTTTATTTTGACCGATCAGGCCGAGTAACTGAAAGGCTTTGTAAAGGGCTGTAAAGAAGGCGATTGAGGCTGCATAGGCATACAAAATGACGGGATCAAGGTAAATACTTAGTAAATCCAGGTTCTGAGCCCTTCCTTCTCTTGGCGGGAAGAATATCAGAAATGCCAGCGTAATGAGTGCAATCAATACGATTACGCCTTTGAGGAATATTAGTGATAACTTTTTCATAATGAACGTATTTGGTGTTCGCAGCAATTACACAGTCAGGTCGTTTTCGTTTTGAATTTCCACCCCCCTGTTGAAGATGTAGGCTACGATAAAAATGATGGCCGAGGTAAGAATAAACGCTTCACTGTCTACCCAGAAACTGTTTATCTTGTCACTTATCACTGCATTGTTCAGTACTTCAGTAGAGATTTCACGGGCGATATGACTGATAAGGCCGACCGAAAAAACCATATAACTGATCTGAATAATCTGTCTGGCCGTTTTACGCTGAAACGGATTGGCCAGATTGAGGCTCAATGTAAGCTGAATAACCATGTAAAAAAGGTAGACTTTCAGAAGCGACAGGCTGATTATAAACCCATAAACACCCCAGTAAACGGGTTTATTGGTGGTATATAGTTCACTCAGGTCCAGCTTTTGATAGAGGTTCTGCACAAAATCGGGATTGTACAGACTGAATACAAAGTTGACGAGTAGAGCAGCTGCTTCAATACTTAGACCCACAAAGATGATCCAGACCACTATCTGCAGACCGGTAAAGATGATTTTATTCTTTGACATGTTAGTTTCGGTTAATTGTACGATTGGGAAGGTAGCAACTGAGAGGTTATCTGGCCGGCAGCCTTCCTGAGTCAGGTTACTGCAAGCCCGTACTTTTTTAAATCAGACCGTAAATTCGTTTTCTTCTTTTAGAGCGATACCCCGTTTAATGATTTCTGAAACCACCACAATGACGCCCAGAATAAACAGGTACTGGCTTAGAGAAAACTGCGAACCCAGCGAGGTGTCGTATCTCTTATTCAGCCAGTCGAAATAAGCTTCAGAAATGAAACCAACAATTCCGTAGGCCAGAAGCGGCCGGAGAAGCTTATTTAACGATGAAATAAGTCCTTCCTGAAATGGGTTTTCCAGATTCAGATGTGGAAAAAGCTGTATAACGGCCAGCCATAGGGAAGATTGGATCACCGGCATAGCCAGCAAAAAAGAAGCAGCCGAATAATACTGGTACGAATTTTCAGAAGCAATGGCTGCCAGACTCCTTTTGTTAATAAAGTATCCGGCTGCTTCGGGATTGAATAAACTCACCACAAAAGTGATGATTATGGTGCCTGCCTCTATGGCATAACCGATCATAGCCACATAAGCAGCTACTTTGAGAAAAATAAGAATGTGATGCCTGTTCATAATTTGTATTGGTATGTGGATACAAATATAACCAATATTTATTGAAAAACAATAAATATTGGTTATAAAACAAAAATAATTTATTGAATGTATGCTTTGAGTTATTTCTTCATCTTTCGCTGCAGTACCAGAGCACTTAGAAGAGCCACCAGCAGACCTACCGGCAGAATTTCCGCAAACGTGATAAGTACCACAAAGACCGGATTTTCATACATATTGGCAAAAGAGGCCATTTGCTCCTGCTGAGCTTTCAGTTCGTCTGCAGTAGCTCCGTTTCGTTCCACTTCTATCATCACATGTTTTGTGTAAGACTCGATCCAGTCGGGCACGAAGTTGTAGAAGTAAAACAACCACACCACTACATAGAGTACAGAAGCCACAGTTACAATGAGGGCTCCCACCTGGAAAGCTTTTCCAAATTTAATGTAACCTCCGAGTTCCTTGTTTCGGTAATTAAGAATACCAAAAAAGGTAAGCAGATTGAGAATTACCAGAACCGTGTAACCCAGCAGATCATTACTTTCAAAGGCCGGGTTCTGGTAACACAGATTTACCATGTAAATCATGTTGATACATTGAATAAGGCCCAAAACCAGGCCGAAAATCCAGATAGTTCTTTTCATTTTTGGGAGTTTTAAGTTAAACAGACTGCAAAACAAACTATACCGCCAGGGATGATATTCATACTTTAGTACCAAAATAGCTTATTCTAGCCCAATCATCCTTAAGTACCGGTTCATGTAAGGTGAAGTCTTTTGGCTTTCTCTATCGCCTGAGCACGGCTTTTTACATCCATTTTTATAAAAAGATTGGAAACATGCGTTTTCACCGTACTTACAGACACATGCAGGGTATCTGCAATTTCGGCATTGCTTTGCCCTTTGGCCAGTTGCTGCAGCACTTCGTATTCACGCTGGCTTAGTTCCATCTTTTCCAGCTCAGCGGTATTGATTTCACGGGATACTACCGGTACATAGACCTCCTTTTCCACAATCACCGTGGTGGCTTTCCTGTTGACCAGTTGAAGAGCCATCCAAACGCCCAGGCTGGTGAATAATAGGGCCAGGATACCTACATAAATTTCAAGCGAATAGTCAGCGAAGAGATATTTCCACTGCAGCCACTTCAAAAAGAAGACCAGCAGGGCCATGGAGACTCCGTAGAACACGATGATCCGATATTTGCCGGGAAGTGATTTGATTGTACTGAGGTTTATTTGTTACGAAATTAGCGTTTTGACAGCGAAAACTCAGTAGGAAAACCGAATGGGTTTTCCGGGAGCTACCGGCTTACCAAAGAGTGGTTTTCCCTCCCGCCAGCGAAATGGTTGAATATTCACCACCCGATCCCAACCTGCTCCTTTTTTTCGGGCTGAATGATAAACGATATAATCTGTCCCGGCCAGTGTGATAAAAGAAGCATGGCCCGGGCTGGTGAGTTTTTGTGTGCTCGCAAAAACCGGTTCCGGAGTTTTTTTCCAGGCAGAGGCATCAAGCGGATTATTACCGGTTAGTTCCAGCATTCCCAGGCAATAGTGATCGCTCCAGCTTCCGGCTGCTGAATAAATGAGAAAAGTTCTTCCATTTCGTTGCAGCACCTGCGGACCTTCATTAATAGTAGGCAGGTCTTTGCTGCTACCCCGTTTCTCCCATTCAAAATCGGGTTTTGAGATACGAACGCGTTCAGAGCTAAGAGTTAGCGGGTCGTCCATTTCCGCGATGTAAAGGTTCTGCTCCACATTGGTGTCTCCTTCCCAGCCACTCCAGATGAAATAGTTTTTACCGCCCAATGACAGCACCGTGCCATCAATAGCCCATTTGTCAGAGACGTCACTGATTTTGCCAAGAAACTTAAAAGGAGAATTCACAGAGGCATCTTCTGACCGAAGTACATACATCCGGTGATTTTCATTCTGTCCGTCATCTGCAGCTACATAGACATACCAGCGGTTATTGAGGCGGTGCAGCTCCGGAGCCCATACTTCTTTCGAATAGGCCGTGCGTTTGGGTGCAGCCCAAAGCATGCGTTCGGCGGCACTTCTCAGGTCTGAGATGTAACGTGCAGATTTCAGGAAGATGGTGTCTTTGCGTACATAACAGTACCGAAGTGTATCTCCGTCAGTTATCATCCAGGGATCAGCCCCCCGATCCAGAATGGGGTTGCGTAAGGTTTCTGAAAAGTTTCCAGAGCGGCAGGCTGCCATAGAAAGAAGCATAAGGATAAAAACGAATCGCATAGGGTAGGGTATTAAGGACGTGAAATTAAGACAAATCCTTTGATTGGCCGGAAATCTTTCCTTCTGCTTGAACATGGTTACAAACCTGTAGAGAACCAGGCATTCCTTTTAAGTCGATAAACTTGGGAAGTATATTTTTTAAATTTTCTTAATAAATAGAAAGCCACTATATTGAGCGTTCTAACCTGTGACCTGATTATGAAACGAAGAGATCTGCTGAAAACTGTTGGGCTGGGGGTACTCGGTACTGCAGCATTACCGGCCTGGGCTCATGGCTGGAGCCCGTCCTCCTTTGAAGGCTATACCTTTGAGAACAAGGCATTTTTTGAAAAAGCCGTTGACAGCATCATTCCTACCACAGATACTCCTGGTGCCAAAGACATTGGGGCACATCTTTTTGTGGAACGCATGCTCAAAGACTGCTATGCTCCGGAAGTGCTTCAATCCATGAATAAGACTATTGAAATGCTGGAAAAGGAGGCGAAATCTTCCTACGGCAAGTCTTTTACCGAACTGGAAGCTACTGATGTGCTGGCCCTGCTCAAAAAGAATGCTAGCGGTAACCGCAGCATAAGCCTGCTTAAAAACCTTACGGTGCGGGCGTATACCAATTCTCAGTATTATCTGGTCAATCAAAAAAATTATGAAATTGCTCCCGCCTACTTCAACGGGTGCGTAGACATCCAATAGAACACATGGCAAACTTCAATATAGAATCTAAAAAGAAAAGAACCTTTGATGCCATCGTGATCGGCTCGGGAATCAGCGGTGGTTGGGCGGCTAAAGAACTCTGTGATGGCGGCCTGAAAACCCTGGTGCTGGAGCGTGGGAAAGAAGTAAATCACGGCGATTACCCCACCACCTTTATGGAACCCTGGGAGTTTGACCATCTCGGTCAAATCACCAAAGAGATGCGGGATGAAAATCCAATAGCGAGCAAATGCTATATTTTCAACGAAGATGCGGCACATTTTGTGGTGAAAGACAAGGAGCATCCCTACATTCAGGATAAGCCTTTTGATTGGATTCGCGGCTATCAAACCGGAGGTAAATCCCTGCTCTGGGCCCGTGGCACCCAGCGTTGGAGCAAATACGACTTTGAAGGGCCAGACCGAGATGGCTTTGATAACAGATGGCCTATTGGTTACGATGACCTGGCTCCGTGGTACAGCCACGTGGAGATTTTTGCGGGTATCAGTGGAAACAAAGATGGTCTGGAGCAGCTGCCCGACGGCGAGTTTCTGAAACCCCATGAACAAACCTGCGTGGAGAAACATTTCTCTGAGCAGATGCAAAAACATTACGGCGGAAGCCGGCCTGTGATCATAGGTCGCTGTGCCCATCTCACCGACCCGCAGCCCATTCATTACAAACAGGGCAGGGCTCAGTGTCAGCACCGGGATTTATGTCAAAGAGGCTGCCCGTATGGTGGGTATTTCAGCAGCAATGCCTCCACCTTGCCCTGGGCCAGAATGACCGGCAAGCTCACCATGCGAAACAATTCGGTGGTGCATTCCATTATTTATGACGAAAAGAAGCAGAAGGCCATAGGAGTGAAGGTAATCGATGCCATCACCAAAGAAGAAGTAGAATACTATGCCCGGATCATTTTTGTGAATGGCTCCACGGTCAATACCAATATCATTCTGCTCAATTCCCGTTCGTCCCGCTTCCCCAACGGACTGGGTAATGACAACGGCCTCATGGGCAAATACATCCATTTTCACAGTTTTGTCACCGGAATCTCTGGCGAATACGAAGGGTTTCTGGATAAAACCACGGCGGGAAAACGGCCAAATGGTAGCTACATCCCTCGTTTCAGAAACGTGAAAAAGCAGGAGACCGATTTCCTGCGGGGCTATGCTGCGGGTTTTAGTGCCTCCCGCATGGAAATTACCGATTCGGATGGCTGGGGTGATGAACTTAAGACAAACCTCTATACCAAAAAGTATGGCAACTGGCGGGTAGGCTCACACTTTATGGGAGAAACCATTCCAGTGGCAGATAACTTCCTGCGACTTGACGAAAACCAGACCGATGACTGGGGTGTACCACTGGTGCGACTTTCTGTTTCGCTGCGTGATAACGACTTTAAAATGGCTAAGGATTTTGAAGAGCAACTCACCGAAATGTACACCAAAGCGGGTTTTACCAACGTACGAGCCTTTATGCGTGACGGCTGGAATCCCGGCCTCGATATCCACGAAATGGGCGGTGTACATATGGGCAAAGACCCTAAGACCTCTCTGCTCAATGAATGGAATCAACTACATCACTGTAAAAATGTCTTTGTAACAGACGGTGCATGCATGACCTCCAATTCTACCCAAAACCCATCGCTCACCTACATGGCCATCACCGCCCGTGCGGCCAATCATGCGGTGGAGGAGATGAGGAAGGGAAATTTGTAGGGAGGATGTCGGCTGTTGGCGATCGGCTTTCGGCAATCAGCTTTCGGCTTTCCGCTTTCTGCTGTCGGCAGATCGAACCGCAAAGCCGCACGGCCGCGAAGTTTATAGGGAGTATTAGTTTGATCAAGAGCCATTGAATTTTTTGCGGGTAGTTGCTCTTTGGTGAGTTCAGGCTAACCAACAAATGACCTTAGGATTATCCTCATCAAAAACAATCCCGAAGGGATGGTTTGATGATAGAAAATCGAATTACCGACGAGAACCAAACCCCTATGGGGTGAAATAATGACCACCGTCAATGTGCGTCAAACAGATTTTAGGATGACTTCTTTAGACAACTTCTGTGGAGTTAAACCTAATTATTGAAATAACTTAATCTTAGGAAAATTTGGCTGCCGGTAAATGGAACTGCGAAGAAGAAAGGCCGCAAAGATTTTTTATGGGATTTGCTCACCGGAGGGCTGGGCTCCTGATTTTTCTGCTTTCTAAAGGCTCTGTTGGGGGTCTTCTGAATAATCGAAATATCAGCAAAGAAAAAAAGCGGCGATGTTCTCACCGCCGCTTTTTCCAAACTTCCTTATTTGTAAGACCTTGGCTGTGAAACGTTGTAGTTCTTGCAGTCGTAGGTGATGTCTTTGTAAATAACCATCACCACACCGTCTTCTTTTCTGATTACCTCGCTTAAATAGCCGTCATCGGTAAATTTTCGTTCTAGATTCACAGTAAAGAGTACATTTCCGTCCTTGTCTTTTCTGACTAATTCTGACCAGTAATTCGAATTGTTCTTTCCGTAGAGCTGGGTGTAGTCAGGCCAGAAATCACCGCCGGCCAAAGGGATTTTCTGTGGTTTTGAGAGGTCGTTCGTATAGGTCACTACGTTGCCGCTGATTTTATCTGTAATGCTTTCGAAGTTATTTTCTTTGGTATAAACGATATCTTCATCGCTGAATGCTACTCCTCCAACAGTCGTAAATACATTAACGGTGAACCCCTGGGCGTTATACCTCATGTGTTCAGTATAGGGCTCGTCGAAATAATAATTAGTTAGATCGTGCTCCCAGCTCCAGGCGTACCCCTGGGGAGTTAAGGTTAAATTATCCGTACTTTCTGAAACCTGCCCGTCTGTCCATGTATAGGTGATGGTTAGGGTGGGTCCCAAGCCCCATATAAAATCCATACGTCCGTTAAAGGAAGGGTCATCGCTGTACGTATAGTCAATGTAATCTATCCTATTATTTGCCTCGTAAACCACCACCGCACTTTCATCATAGCCAAAGGTGGGGTAGGAGGTGGTTATGGTTTTGAATTTACCACATCCGTTGCTTGCCCGTGACAATCGGGCATTTTTGGAAAGGTCCGTTACGGTATTAAAATCAGTAATGGGTTTTCCTTTACGAAGGCGGCCACTTTTTCTGAGTACTTCCAGCCGGCTTCTGAGTTTGCTTCCCTTAGAGGTTTTAAAAGAAGAAATTTCATTCGATGGAGGAAGTTTTGCGTTTTCCATTGTCGGTTTCTGGCAGCCGAGAAAGATGAGGGTAACCAGCAAACCGGTGCCTGTCAGCTTAAATATATTTTTCATGGTTTTTAATCTTTAAGGTTTAAGTGTGCTTTTACTGACTCGTAATCTGACCAATCAATGCCGGAGGCCACTCTCGCACCGGCAGGTAGTACCACAATCCTGAACTTATAGTTCTGAGTGGGTTTTATAATAACCCCTCTCACAAAACGGTAATCTATGTACAAACCTTGAGTAGTACCATTGTTATGAAGTACTCCGTTAAGGCTGTTTCCATTATTAAATACAAAGGGCAAAGGATTGACAGAATTGCTTCCCGCCTGCATATAGATATATACATTTCCTTTATCGGCGATCTCTCTTGTGAGTATACCCGCCAAAGTAAAATACTTGGTAAGCGTGAAGTTATTTAAGGTGTCCCAGTTTTCAGGTTTTATTTCCACCCAGGAGCTCACCAGCATTCCGGAAGAATTCGATAGGCCCACATCACCGGCAGAACCGGTTTCTCCTTTGGGCCCCTTATCGCCTGCAGGTCCTATGTCTCCGGTTTCTCCTTTCTGACAGGCGAAAATCATTACGGAAGACAACATTATTAATAGAATATATACTTTTCTCATTTTGGTATTTTTTTGAAATGTGTTAGTTGATTATCCACCTGAAAGTCCAATTATTCGGTCGGGTGGCTTTCGCTGAATTCGAGGAAGGGTAGATATCAATACGTAAGCGTCCTTGTCCGTTTTCCAGATAGTAGGCATAAAGTATCTTATTGGCGTACCTGTCGAATGGTAAGGGTACCTGCTGAGCGTTGCTGAATATCCACCAAACACTGACTATGCTTTTGTCCAATACATCTTTTGTAATGGCATTAACAGGCACAATGGCATAAAATGCGTCATTTTCTGTGTACACTGTATTACTATGCCAATCGGATGCATTGATTGTGAAAGTACCCGTTTTAGTAACCGGAAATGCACCGCTCTTTCCTGCATCTCCTTTGTCTCCTCTTGCACCTTGTTCCCCTGTAGTTCCTTTTGGGCCTATTTCTCCTTTTTCTCCGGTGCAGTTAGCTAACAGTATGCCTAGAAAAAGGCATATAACTATGTGATAGATCGTTTTCATTGTTCTTAATCTTTGAGGTTCAGAGCTTTTTTTACTTCGGTATAGTCTTTCCAGTTGACCCGGGCCAGACGGCCCGCCTTGGCTGGTGGCACTATGATATACCTTACCTTAATGTTCCAGTCTTCCATTCCCGGATTTAATCCTTGAAAGAAGTTGTGAGTGGGATTAACACTTAGTAAAAGACTGCCAACGAAAGCGGTGTAATTAAAAATGTAGGTGTTGGTCTCATCGGGAAGAGCTATTACCGCCGAGCTGGCATCTTCGGGAAGCGGGCGATAGTAAACCAGTACCAGACCTAAGTCAATTATTTCCTGAGTTAATGCAGGCTCTTTCAACTGGGTGCTTGCAGTTGGAGAAATTATGAGGCTCCAGTCTGACGGTTTTATTTCGATCCACGGGGATACTACACCGCTCAAGGAACCCTGACTACCGGCTGGTCCCTTGTCGCCCTTATCCCCGGCGGGTCCAGAGGGTCCATTTGGCCCTATGTCTCCTTGAGGAGCCTCGCAAGCCAGTAGAAAGCCCACTACGACCAGAGGAATGATTAATTGAAGAACAGATGTTTTCATGAGTTAATAATTAGTTAGATTTAAAAATTAGTCTGACACAAAACTCTTCACTTGCAGAGGTCTAATCAATACGGCAATTGCCCTATATTTCAATAAGATACGCCGAATACCTACCCTCTCAGAAAGAGTTTACATGCCTGATGCGGCCTTATAATTTATTTTCAGATGTATCAGGAGACTGATATCAGGGAAAGAGCTTTTTCCTTTGCAGAGGCTGCATTTGATCCGACGGGTTGTCAAAGGGAACCTGCATCAGAAAAAATACCGAAGGGATGCCATGATTGTAGATAATTGAATGATCCGACGAGAACCAAACCCTGAAGGGGTGAAATAAATGCATTCGATTTATTGGGCGACATCTTTCGTATTTTGTATTGGAGACCCTTGCTGCGAGCCGCAACAGAATGATTGAAAACGGAGGATCGCCAGAAAATCAAGCAATTAGAGGATAAGGCCATTAAGTCTAGGGACGTGAAGAATTAAGCAGAAAATGCCTTATTCTTGTCAATTAAGATAATTTCTGTCTGATGCAAGACAAAAAGTGAATCGTACACTCAGGAGATCATTGCAATAACATGCGGAGTCTCTTGTTAAAGACTCCGCATGAAAAAGACAGCTGCTGGGCATTGATTTTCCACCCTTATGTAGCTTTGAAAAGACTAAAACTTCCGATAATCGCCAGCAAGAAAGGCATTTGCTTTATTTTCCTCAAATTGAGCCTTCTCTGCATCCCAATGCAGTGTTTCATTGGGGAATCTTCCGGCAATCACTCCCAGTAAAATAGTTTCTGTAAGTCGGGCAGCATAAGCAAAGGGAGCCGACGTTTTGCCTTTGCCCAGGCAGGCGTCCACAAATTCATGATAATGTTTCTGACCTTCCGTATCGTAATTGCGGATGGGCTCGAGGCTATGCTTCTTTGATATTCCTTCAATTTCTTTGGATATATCCACGTAGGCCCCTTTCACGATTTTGGAGGGTAATTGCATAAAATGAGGCAGCAGCAGCCTGCCTTCGGTACCCACAAACATGGCTCCCTGATCGGGTAGTTTGCTCCTGGCCGGGTCGGCATCGGGTAAATTCAGGTCGTCATGGGCTGGGGGCATGCCCGGGCCATCATACCAGATCCATTTCAGACTTTCTGTGGTGTAGGGCGTGCCCGGAAATTCGTATGTAACGAGGTTGTTTTCCGGAAAACCAAATCCATCGGGTTCCCTGCATTCATTTTTGATGGTTCTTGGAACATCCAGTTTTAAGGCATTGTAAGGGGTGTCGAATATATGAACACCCATATCGCCGAGCGTGCCGCATCCATAGTCTACCAATTTCCGCCAGTTTGCCGGGTGATAATAGCCCTCTTTGTAGGGCCTTTCTGCCGAAGTTCCCAGCCAGAGGTTCCAGTCCAGTTGATCAGGTACCCGATCTTCCCCTTCGGGCACTCCACCATTAAATCCCCAGGATTTGGGCGACCAGGCATGTACAGTATGCACCTTTCCAATAATGCCGCTTTGGATGAGCAGGGTAGCCAGCTTGTAATCATAAAACGAGTGCACCTGAATGCCCATCTGGGTCACCAGTCCTTTCTCTTTGGCTTTTTTGTTCATGGCTCTCGACTCATGCACGTAATGAGTGAGGGGTTTCTGGCAATACACCGGTTTGCTATGATCCATCGCCAACAGGGAAGCAGGGGCATGGGTATGATCTGGAGTGGATACAATCACTGCATCAATTTCATCGGCCATCTCTTTGAGCATGGCCCGGTAGTCGAAAAACACGCGGGCATTGGGATGCAACTTGCGGGCCACCGAAAGGTTAATGGCATCTACATCGCACAGGGCTACTACATCTACCAGCGGGTGTGAGCTGATCGCACTTAAATCAGCGGCTCCCATGTTACCAATTCCAATATGAGCAGTTCGTAATCTGCCGTTTGAGCCGATATTTCCTTTAGCCTGCAGCAGGGCAGGGGAGGAGAAAAGACCCAGCATGCCCAGGCCGCTTCTCTTCAGGAACTCTCTTTTTTTCATGAATGACTAAAGTTTTTTGATTTTAATATTTCTGAACCAGATAGGGCTGGAGTGATCCTGTAGACCAATGTAGCCTGTCTTAAAAGTGCCATAGTTCGGACTGTTCTTCCATTTGTCGGAGTTTTTTTTAGCTTGCCAGGCGTCATCCCAGGGCACAAAAGAGAGCACCATCTGGTCATTGAGCCAGTGCTCTACCCGCTCGGGAGTAAATACAATTTTGGAGCTGTTCCATTCTCCGGCAGGATTTAACTTCTTTTTGGCAGGGTCTGCCGCATGCATCGCGTAATCAGAGGCCGTTTGTTGCAAAGGCTTGAGTTCTTCCGGGTGATCGGTATAGCCCAGGCTGGTGTTATAGGCGGTGAGATCATGCATGGCCGCGTAGTTTTCATCATCGATGAGTTGATACTCCGGAGAGATCTCAGGCAGACTCCCATAACCCTCCTTCACATGATAAAAAATACCGCTGTTGCCACCTTTGGGTAGCTTCCACTCCAGATAAAGCTCAAAGTTTTCAAATTCCTCTGCTCCGTAAATGAGATCGCGACTGCCCGTATATTTTTGACCTGCTGCCAGTGTAGTGTCAAAAGAGAGTGCACCTTCTTCGATGACCCAGCCTGGAGGTAAGGAGTCGCCGTTATACGCACGCCAACCTTGTGTACTGCTTCCATCAAAAAGCGTGATCCATTCTTTATCTTCTTTAGTTTTTGCTTCTTTGTTCTCACTCGAATTTTCGCCACAGGAAAGCAAGACGATCATACTTAAAAGTGGGAGAGCTAATGTTTTCATTGGGTTTTCGGGTTAATTAAAATTAGGCATTATAGTACCTGGAAGCTGATTTTATCCTGTATCCGGTACACTTGAAGCTCAATTCTTAAATATCGTATTAATTGATTTAAAGAAACTAAAATAATTTAAGAAATCTGCTTTCTACATTCCTGCGTGTGGATTACAATCAATGGACAGTCTGTGCTACAAGATTTTCACCGCAAAGACACCGATTCGCGATGATTAAAAAATTGGGCCATAGAGTGATGGTTTTGTGTAGTCGACTCACATGAAGCCTGTTTGTCAGTAGACTATTCACTCCCAATGATGGCAACTTGCATTTTTTTCACTCCAGCTCAGTAAAAACTGCCACCTTTCGTATTTTAGAGAATCAAACCGGAATGCATGAAAACAGCAAGCCTCTGCCTTACCCTATCTTTATTTACTTGTCTGGCCAGTATCGCTCAGAAGCAGGCCACCCCAAATCGCTGGCTCAAAGGCAACCTGCACACCCATTCCTACTGGAGCGATGGCGATGAGTTTCCGGAAGTAATTATGAACTGGTACAAAACACAAGGCTATGATTTTGTGGCACTCAGCGATCATAATACCCTGGCCAAAGGGGTCAAATGGAAAACTATATCTACCGACTCCATCTATCAGCAGGCATTTGAAAAATACCTCAAAGCCTTTGGAAAAGAGTGGGTACAGCATCGCAAAGATTCTCTGGGCCGCACCGAAGTGAAGCTGAAGAACTACGAAGAATACCGCAAACTTTTCGAGGAGCCTGGTAAGTTTCTGATAATTCAGTCGGAGGAAATCTCGGATGGTTTTGAGAACAAACCGCTGCATATGAATGCGACCAATCTTAAAGAAAAAATAGAACCGCAGGGCGGAAACAGTGTGGTGCAGGTGCTTGAAAGAAACATTGCTGCGGTACAAAAGCAGAGCGAGGCCCTGGAAACAGCCATGTTGACCATCATTAACCATCCCAATTTCTATTATGCCATCGGTCTGGAAGATCTCGCAGCCCTGGGAAACGGACAGTTTTTTGAACTTTACAACGGTCATCACATGGTGAATAATGCGGGAGACTCCACGCATCTTTCCACCGAGCGAATGTGGGATTATATCAATATCGCCTATGTAAACCGCGGGCAGCCGCTCATGTATGGTCTGGCCACTGATGACTCCCACAATTATCACCGTCTGGGCAAAAACTTCAGCAACGCCGGGAGGGGCTGGATTGCCGTGCAGACCGACTCACTTCACTCTGAATCCATTGTGAAAGCCATGCAGGCGGGCGAATTCTATGCCACCACCGGGGTGGAATTGAAGGCTTTAGAACGGGAGGGAAAGGCTCTGAATGTGGAGGTAAAACCCGAAAAAGAAGTAAGCTATACGATTTCATTCATTGGTTGCAAAAAAGGAAAAACCGAAGCCGAGGTGCTTGCTGTTTTGCAGGGAACCCGGGCCCGGTTTGAGCTGAGCGATGAACTGCTTTTCGTGCGTTGCAAAATCGTATCCTCTAAAAAACAACACAACCCGGTGGATGAGGGTAGTCTTGAAACTGCATGGACCCAGCCTGTCATACCCTAAGAAAGTACGAAATGATGGAAAAACTGCCGCTTCTACTGGTAAGCCTCTACCCCGTATAGCTCCCTAAATTTTCCATGGTTTTCAAAGAAAATTCTGCAGGTGTCGTTCGGACCACCTTAGATCAATTAGTAAAATATAAGTAAAGTTTACTTTACTTATTGATATGTATGGTTATCTTTGTGTCATACAAACAATACATCTATGAAAAAGCAATCACATCTAAAGAGTATTCAATGGGCCGTGTTTTTTGCGGTGGGGTTTCCGTTAAGTGTTTTTGTGCTGACACAGATTACGCTGAGTCTGCCTGTGGCAATCCTGCTCATTACGTTCAACACCGGGCTGCTCGCCATGTATGCCTGGCGACTGGTGCAAAGTATCCAAACCATGGACGAAATGCAGATACGTGTGCAGTTGGAATCGGTCTCTTTTGCCTTTATTCTGGCCCTTATTTCTGTTATGGTTTTAGGACTTATGGAGTTGGTGGATGGCCTGAAAGACTTTCATTTAAGTTATCTGTATGTATTCCCTTTGCTGTTTCTGTATTATATCCTGGGTTTAGTGATCACCAATTACAGATACCGATGAAAAACACCCTCAAAGTAGAACGTGCGAAGAAGAACTGGACCCAGGCAGATCTGGCCGAAAAAATCGGGATATCGCGACCGTCTGTGAACGCCATTGAGACTGGGAAATTTGTGCCCTCCACCTTACTCGCCTTGAAAATGGCCCGGGTATTTGATACTCCGGTGGAAGAATTGTTTCAACTGGAAGAAACGGACCTATGACCAAATAATCTTATAAATCGAAATTGTCGTATGTCCATTAGCGTTAGTATGGAATGGTTCTTTAATCGTCATAATTCATAGCGTCCTCCGGTGCCTTTCCCGTGCCCTTTGCGGTTCCTGTTCCTCGAAGTAGACCGTTCAGGTGTAGTCTTACAGAAAATGAGATTTTCTTTATATTTGATAATAAACAACCATAGAACCATGAATAAGCTACATTTCAAAAAACAAATCAATGCCCCGGCTCAAGAGGTTTATGAAACCATGCTGGGCCTGAAAGACAAAAGCACGTACGAATATTGGACAGCAGTATTTAACCCCACATCGACCTTTGAAGGCACCTGGGAAAAAGGAAGCAAAATTCTTTTTCTGGGTATAGATGAGAATGGCAAAAAGGGTGGAATGGTCTCTGAAATTGAAGAACATCAGCCGGCCAGTTTTGTTTCCATACGGCACTACGGCTTTTTGGATGGAGATACCGAAATCACCACCGGAGAGGAAGTGGAAAAATGGGCGGGCGGCCACGAAAACTACACCTTTGAAGAACAAGATGGAATGACCATCGTAACGGTGGATCTGGATACCGTAGAAGATTATGTTGATTATTTTAAAGAAAACTACCCCGCGGCATTGGAAAAACTGGCGGAGCTGTGTGAGGGCTAGATGGCTTGAGTGCTCATTTCTCCTCTCATTGACTGAACACAATTCTGTGTCTACCAGTCAGGTAATTGATGGAATAGGGATAATTTTTCAGCAAAGCTGAAAAGGATGCGAACTTGTCTGTGATTTTGGGTTCGACCCTCAGAGAAATCTCACTGAGGGAGAACTTTTTCGGTTAATTTACAAGATTTTTTAAATAACCTGAAGTCTGCCAATTAGTTGCCCTGTAAGTCTGAACATAAAACCGGAATATGTTTATTTAGAGCCAATTTAGAAAAATCTGGAATGGAATAAATTGCGTAAGCACTACCAAAGAATATAGAAAGCCCCAACGGGGCGATATCCGCTACCGATGGGCATGGCCCATGGGCTATAAAGAAAAGCTATAAAAATCTCCCGTAAGCCCTGAAAGGGCGTCACAAATTCTAAGAGATAATTTTTGAACCCGTAATGCCGGAACAACTAATTCGAAGCAGTAGGTAACAGCCAATTTAGAAAAATCTGGAAAGGGATAATTTCGGGAAGCAATTCAAAAGAATATGTAAAGCCCCAACGGGGCGATATGCCCAACCGATGGGCACCGCCCATCGGAGAAAAGCCTGAGAAAATGATCCAAAGCCCTGAAAGGGCGTCATGAAGTACCATGCGTCAATTTGTGAGCCCATCATGCCGGAACAACTAATTCGAAGCAGTAGGTAA
>CBINGY010000061.1:0-25549 GCA_966250325.1 uncultured Cytophagaceae bacterium
CTTTCGAAATTAAAAGTTCTCAGCACATCAAGAGCCTCATCATATAGTTGGTGCTCATTTAAGGCCATTACTATATCAAATGCTCTCTGCAACTCAAAGCTTATCAATTTATCAGCACGGAAATCGGAATAAAGTTTCAATGCATTTACTCTTGTCGGGTTTTCAAGATAAATCGAATATGCCACGTAGAATTGGAGGTGACGATAATATGAGGTACTCAACATTTCTGATGTCTTAAGTCGATCATATATCGTCTGCAAAATCCTCTTACCCTTTAGCTGAAATTGAGTAATTTCGGTAGGTTTATTTTTGGTAAAATTTATTACGTCGGGCCTTTCAAAAGTTAACAGATATATTCCCTTAAATAGATCGTATTGATAATTTGTTAAGTTACAATCATCTTGTTCTTCAATCTCCCTAGAGCTGGAAAAGTGACTAATTAAGGCTTGATTTTGCAGTTTGTCATTTCCCTCTTTTATATCTTCAGGCAATAGAAAGGTCAGTAGCTTATATAATTTGTCTTTCGAAAAATCTACCTCTACTTCTAGCTTCCCGTCAATCGCTTTTAGAATTGCCCAGGCCCTACTATTAAATTTGTCTGCGGTGAGAATTTCCTTGGCAATTTCTTCCGCCTTCGAAAACTCCCTATTCAAGAAATAAGCCTGAGCCGCAAATTCTTTATACTTTTCATTTTCAGGGCAAAGAGAGAAAGCTCGAATGTATTGATCAAGATAGACTTTGTCGCCAGACTGGTATAGAATATTTTTTGCTCTTGCGGAAATATAAAGAAGTGAAGCGTTTGAAATCCTTTTTTCATTAGCAGTTAAGGATGAGCTTTCCACAATCCTTTTTATTTCTTCAATGGATTCCAAGGCAGAACTTGGCTTGAATTGTTCTAACTTATTTTCAGCTGATTTAATTAACTCTAAAACCTGATTATACGCTAAACCACCATCTGAGATAGTAACATCAAATAATCCGTACTTATGAATTGCCACAATTAATGATCTTGCGAAGTTTGCAACGGAAGATGAAGCAAACTTCTTAGCATTTCCATCTCGTTTTGAATTACCGGAGGGAGTCTCACTTCTATCAGAAATTTTTGACACTATATCAGAAATCCCTCTTAAAACGATATAATATTTCAAACCATTATTTAAACAAGCTTGGCAAAACCCGTAGCCCTCCATTTCAATTACTTGGGCATCGTTGAAAGAATTGTGTAGTCTTATTCCGACCTGGCTGGCATGACTTTCAATAATTTTTTCACCGCTCGCTATGTTGGCTTTTGCGGCATTAATTTGTTCAGCTTTCTCAAATTCTAACCCACTTTTCCATTCAGCATCATCTGCTACCTGTTCTGCAATAGAGAATAATAGTTTATCAATATTTATACTTTTTGGTCTTGAAAGAGTACTACCAGATTCTTCTTTGGTCAATTCGTAGTAAAGTACCTCCTCCGAGAAAGCAACGTCAAAAACTTTGAAATCACTTTTTAAACTTCCCCCAATCCCTACGAAAAGTGCTAAACCAAAATTATGGCTATTTAAAAAATTACTTGTAATTGAAGAGGCCTTTGTATTGCCCTGACCAGTTTGGCCCACAATTACTTCAACTTCCTCTCCGGTTTCAAATTTTATATTTCCCTTAGCATGATAACCTAAAGTTCCGTCCGCTTTCTTATTGACATTGTTAAGAATTGAGCAGACTGCATCAAATTCCTCTTTGATGGCGGTCATTATAAGAATTGGCTGTGGGTATTTTCTATTGCTCATAAGAAGCAATATTACAAATAATTCACATACCCCACCTTATTCGTTTCTATCTGGTACACCTTGCTAAAGCTCACTATATAAAGTGTTTTCATATCGGTACCGCCGAAGCCAACGCTTACTGGAAATGATGGCAGATTGATCAGACCCACGAACTTACCCGCCTTATCGAAAATCTGTACGCCGAGGTAGGTGGCAATGTAAATATTTCCGTCTGAATCGATGGCCATGCCGTCTGCACTGGAGGAGCGGCCTTTTCGGTCAAGCACTTCTGCCGGTAAGAGTAGTTTCGCAAATTTTCGGCCGTTGGAAATACTGCCATCTTCCTGAATATCATAGGCCCATAGGTAGTTATCCTTTTCGCTTTTCACCGGAAACCAGTCCTCGTCGTCGTAGCAATTATTGATATACAGCGTTTTACCGTCGGGTGAAATGAGGATTCCGTTTGGCATGGCAAATTCATTGGGTTCAGTAACCCGACTCACCTTTCCTTCCGGCGAAACATAATACACCGCCCTTCCCGGTTGAAACTTCTCCGGCTCCATGGTAAACTGTGGATCGGTGAAATAAAACCCGCCTTTCGAGTCAGTTACGACGTCATTAGGCCCATCAATCGACTTCCCGTCAAATTTATCGGCCACCACTCGCACTACCTCTCCTTTTGTGGTCATCTCTACTACCTGATGACCCATCATATCGCAGACCAGCAAATTGCCATTTTTATACGGGTACAGGCCATTGGTCTGCATTTTACCTGCTGTAATATTGCGGTAGCTGCCATCCGGACTCATTTCTACGGTAGAGCTGCGTTTCGGGTCGGCGGCAAAACCTGCATCAAAATACATATTGGAGAAATACAGCTTTCCATTCATCCATTTCGGGCCTTCGGTGAATATGAGCTCGGGTTTGGTCACCTTGCCGTCAATCAACAATTCGGGTTTTGCTCCTTCCGGAATGATAGATTGAAATCTGGAAACAGAGGCCGAATGCAGGTCACTCATCGACTCATTGACAGGCCAGGAAATTCTCAGGTAATCGAGTCCCATCGAATCGGCCTTCCATTGCGAAACGGTGTTTCCGGGCACCCAAACAAGGTCCTCTTTGGTTATAAGCTTATCTTCATCCACAAACCTGTACGTACCTTTGCCACGCAGGATGAGGTTTAAGTGTTCCTCCGGTGAAATTCCCTGAGCAGATGAAACCAATGGATCTATAGCTCCAAAACTTAACTGCATGTTACGCCCATTGATAATACGGGCAAAAATGCCTTCAGAAACCTCTGAAATCTGAAGATCGGATAGATTGTAGACTTTGCCAGACTCAATGGAAGGAGTCGCAAACTCAGAAAGATCGGTGGCGGTTTCCGGCAACCCTTCAATTCCGGCTTTTTTGAGGTAATCGGTGCGTACCGGGCTGTACACCTCCAGAATCTGAGCTCCGTTTTCACCGGCTTTCACTCCGCTTTGACTGCCTTTTTCAAGGTATATAAGGTCATTTTGACGGGTGCCTCCGTGAGTTCCGTCAGGAGCTTCGGCGGGCTTTCCAAGCATCTCCAGCGAGCCGCTGCCTGTGGATTGAGAAATAGTACCATCCAGAACCAGCATCAGTCGGTCGGCTGGAAGTTCTTCCGCAGGAATCTCTGCCCCTGCAGCCAGTGTAATTCGGGCGGCCAATGCCCCTTTACTGTAAAAAATCCTGGCCTTTACGCCAGGGTAAAGTTCCGTTTCAGATATGGCATGAAGTGTTGAAACCTCACCTGCCTGTAATTTCGGAGTGATTCCGGTGTCTGGTAGTCCGCTTAGTTCTTTGACTTCCAGACCTAGTTCGTCTATGAGTTTTTCATTACGAGCCTGCCAGTCTGAGGAAGAGGTACAGCTGCTGCCTGCCATCAAAAATGCAAGGCCAAAGGATTTTAGAGTGCTTATACGCGTTATCATTCAGGGTTGATTTTGAAAGCTGAAAGATAGCGGAATATTGAATCGTGTCAAAACTACACTTCTACGTAAACAGTATACCTGTCTACATTCTGCAAAAAGAACTTCCTGCTGCGGGTCAATGACCCAAATTTCTACTTCTTTGAGCTGTCAAGTGCTTGCAAAGCGAAAGTCCCCAACCAGTGCGTTCCTTCGTAATTTTCATCACTGATTTCACCCAGCGAATAGCGGATATGGTCGTCAGCAAGTTTTCGAAGATGTTTCTTTTCGGGAAAACGATTGGCCAGCAAATACAGATTCCAGGCCCGGCTGAAATTGAGGCCATCCAGATGAACAAGGGTACCATCTGCCCGGTCTCCTACCCTGCCGGGCTCCAGATTGAATGTATCTGAAAGTAGCTGAGGCATAAAATTTTGAAGCCAGGATTCAAATTCCTCTGGTGGCAAAATCCGGATCATCAAACCGATTTCTTCCAGACATGGCGAAAGGAAGTCATAGCCCGAAGGTTCCCAATCAATGGGGCAGCCTTTGTCTTTCATATAAAAATCACGGGCTCTGTTTTCAATCGATGTCTTCAACGAGTCATTTCCTGAGAAAACAGCGTAATCGTAGGCAAAACTGAGCCCGAAAGCAGTGTTCGGATGATCGCCGGTTCGAATCGGATATTGAAGTTTGGGTAAAAATTTTATGTAAGACTGAGCGATATGTTGCGTCAGAGGCTCCAGATTATCTGCCAATTCTTTGCCGAGCGGATCTTCCCACTGCTGCAATTCCTGTGATAGTTTTAGTAGCCAGGTCCAGCCATACGTACGCTCAAAGGACTTATTGTGCTCTCCTAGAAAAAAGGCCAGCTCTGTTTCAACATGTTTCTTAGTGATGTTTTCCCTGAGTTTGGATCTGATCTCTTCCGCATTTTCCAAATACGGATAAAGTCTCAGAAGTTTCACCAGCGACCAATGCCCATGCACGGCAGAATGCCAGTCGAAACAGCCATAGAAAGCGGGTCGAAGTTCTTTGGGCGTAGCCAGGTCTGCGGCAGAGCCCAAGGTTTGACCCAACTTATTCGGAAATTCGGTTTGAATGCAGCCCAAAGGCAATTTGGCCAGCCGGTTTGCCTGCTCCCGGTCAAAGGCTATGGGTTCATACTCTGTCTGAGATTCTTTCATGCAGGAAGTAAGGATGAGGCTGAGGTAGAGAAACCGGGCGATTCGTGACATAACAATCACAAGTTAGTGCATAATTTGAAATTGCATACATTTTCACAATAACTCTAAAAATCATCCCTCCACCCTACAGGTCTTCGGTCTGTGCGGTAAGCATTCACGTAAATTATGTCAGAAAGCGGGCTGGAGCTACCGGGTAAGGTGCATCTTGCAAAGGCGGCACGGGGTATATTTTCAATAAATTCTACTTCATTATCGGCAGCCGTTAACTGGCCCAAAGACCGATCCACGTAATGTCCATAAATGTGCTGTGCTCCCACTACAAAATACCCCAAAGCACGATCGTTTGAATTTGTGACATTTCGTAAATTCCCTACAATAAGCGGCGGAGTCGGATCAAATAAGGTACCCGTTCGGTCGCCAGATTGCCTCAACAATTGGAAATATTCGTAGGCATTCCTGCTGATATTACTTTGATGCACCTCCACAAAAAATCGGGCATAGGAAGAAACCGGAATGTCCAAGAGTTTGATTGTTTGAGAAGCACCCTCCGTTAAGTTTGCATCGGTGTATGTTACTTTGTCCCGTACAATTTTATAGTTCCAGGCCCGTGTACGCGGATCACAGACAAAACCGTAATATCCTCCCAGAATACTTCCTGATCTCTCTGAATTGCAATTCCGGAAATAGGAAGAGCAATCGGTGCTGTCCTTAACATCATATTTGATCTGATTGGAGCATTCTGAACAATAAACCGCACGTTTATAATTAATCATCTGGTACAAATAATAGTGTGCTTCCACTTGTTTGGCAGGATGTTCTACTGCCAATTGAAATTCTTTTGGATCCAGATCATTATTGCTGGCAAAACCTTTGACCTCTTCAAAGGAACGCACCGTGTCTGGCAGAGATTCATAGGTTCTTCCATCAGGTAACTGCACTCTTAGCCGATAGAAATTCCCTGCTTTGGCCCGAAATGAAGTATCCTGAGGCAAAAAGTAACTTGCCGTTTCATTAAACAAATACTTTATTTCAACTCCATCATTCTCAATAACAGTCACTTTGGCATCACTTACCGATTTCTGAATGGCTGCATTGTTATTTTGATCAGTCATTCTTACTGAAACGAAGGAGGAATCTTTGTCATAAAGCCCACCTTCTATCACCAGAAGTTTTTCGTTGCCTGCCCTGAAATCAAAGGGCTCCACGCAAGCCAGAAATAATGATACAAGGCATATGGCAGTAAGATATTTCATTCGAAGGTAAAGTTGTAGCTAAGTGAGGGGATGGCTGAGGCAAAAACCGAAAGCTTATAGGCCTTCAAAGCTCCGGTTGAATTATTGAAGAACACCGAATAGACATTTTTACGGGCATACAAATTATAGACATTAAAAGACCAGTTGCTTTTGTACTTTTTATGAGTGCGTTTCGGATTTTCTATCAACCAGGAAAAATCAAGGCGGTGATAAGCCGGAGTTCGGGCGTTGTTTCGGTTCAGATAAACCGGGTAATTTTTGCCTTCCAGATAAACCACTCCGGCAGGTGCCGTGTATGGTCGCCCGCTGGAATAAGTAAAGGAGAAAGAGAAATGGTGAATAGGCGACTGCTGAATTTTAATATTGGCATTGAAAGCATGGGGTCTGTCAAAATTTGAACGGTACCATTCTCCCAGATTTATTTGAGCTTCCAGCGATTCACCCGCCATTTTATTGAAGGATCGGCTGTAGGTATAGTTCAAATTGAGTAGAGACTTGTCAATGACCTTTTCAAAAGATGTTTCCAAACCAACCGATTTATTCAGACCCTGCAGCAGTTGAGTTTCTACGAAAGGTTCCAGAAGAAAATCGCTTCCGGTTTTTACATCGGTAAAATTGGTGGTAAGCCGGTAATAAAGCTCTCCTGAAAATGCAATCCCATCCAGCGGAGACTGCCTATAATACCCAACTGAGTAAAGTTTGCTCACCTGTGGTTTGAGGTGAATATCTGATGTTTTCCACCTGGAAACCGGCAAGGGAGTTGTGTTATTGGCCAAAATCTGAATGTATTGACGGGCCATCGTAAAGGCTGCCTTTACCGATGAATTTTCTGTAATGGAATAGGCCAGAGATATTCGAGGTTCCACACCTCCGTATGAATTATAAGCGGCATTATTGGTCACAGTTACCTGCTCACCGGCAAATTGTTCCGAAATTTCATTGCCGGTAGTTGAGTACAATCGGTAAACCACCGGCCCCAGATTATGAAAAAAGGAATATCGAAGACCCAAATTTGTCTTCAAATGAGGAGTAATGTCAAACTCGCCGGCTGCAAAAAGTGCAGATTCCAATGATTTTTCAAGAGGAAGAGAACTTTTGAGAACTCTATTTTCGTAGTAATTTCCTGCTTCTATTCGATTCAGGCGGCTTTCAACTCCCAGTTCATAGTTTGCATTCGATTTCTGCAGAATGAGCTCAAAGGATGCACTTTGACTTCGAATTTTATTAGTTACATCGATGCGAATGAGCGAGTCCGGACTACTCAGTGAAGGGCTGAAAGAAGCATCGGAGAGTGTAAGATTTGAAAACCATCCCGGGCTTGCGAATGAGTGATTCCACTTAAACGAATAATTATTCATGGCATACGAAATCCTTGAAATATTCGATGTATTGATTTCAGGATTGACCGGAATTCCCTCAACCTGAGTGAAGTCATCTGTATGAAAAAGCATGAAGCTTACCCTATCCTGTTTCCCCGGTTTATAAAGTAACTTTGTGTAAATCTCATTGAATCCACCGTCATAGGATTTCAGGTTTCTGAAACTATTAAGCATAAAACCCGTGAAGGCAGATCTTGCAGCCAGTTTGACGCTAAGCTTCTGATTGATTAAAGGTGTTTCAATGCTAAACTTGGAGGCCAGAAGGCCTATACCACCTTTAAGCTTCAAACTTTCATCGGAAGGATCTGGCGTTTTTAAATCAATAACCGAGGCTATTCTTCCACCATATTTCACTGGAATGAGACCTTTATGCAGGTCGATTCCGCTTACGGCTTCTGAAGGTACCACAGATATTAATCCGAATAGATGGGTGGGATTATAAATAGGTGTCCCTTCCAGTAAAATCAGATTTTGATCGGTGCTTCCACCGCGAATATTTAAACCATTGGCACCTTCTCCCACAGAACTTACTCCGGGTAAAGTTTGCAGGCCACGTTGAATATCCAGCTCACCCATGAGGATAGGTGTCTTCAGAAGTTCCTTCACCGATATACGTTCTACGCCCATTACCGGTCTGTCCATATTTGAGAAACGACCGTTGACAGTTACCTGTTCCAGCTCGCTTGTTTCTGCATAAAATCTGGCATTGATTAACGTGTCTTTTTTCAGGTCAATAAGATGGGTAAGATTGCGAAATCCGGTGTAGCTGAGCACAATTTTATAAAAGCCCGGTGGTCTGGAAAGAGAAATTGAATTCTTATTTACTTTCATTTCCCGGGGAGCATTTCCATTCACCAGCACCGAAATATATTGAGGTTCCACCTCTTCTGGCGAATTTTCGATAACAAAGGAGATCACCACATTTTGTGAAAATGCATTCAGGCTAAGAAATAACGTACCTAGTAGGACGAATTTGAACATTCTTCAGAAGGAATACCCGAAACTAATTAATGCATCTTCTTTATGCCAGAATAATCAAATAAACCTTTTTAAAGGTAAGAGCCGGCAATCCTACTTCGCCGCAATCAACAAAACCAACCCAATCACATAACAAAGCAACATGATATTCAGCAGCGAATTGGTGCCCTTCGGGGCGTTTTTGAATTCTTTCCAGATATAAATACCCCAGAGTGCTGCCACAATAGTGGCTCCCTGGCCCAATCCGTAAGATATGGCCGGACCAGCCTTTCCGGAAGCTATAATATTGAATGACATACCGATACACCAGATGGATCCTCCTGCAATGCCTGTGAGGTGGGTAGCCAGACTTCCTCCGAAATATTGGCTGTAGGTGACCGGAGTACCTTCAAAAGGCCGCTTCATGAGCAGGGTATTGAAGATAAAATTGCTCAGAAATATTCCCACTGCGAACAAAACCACAGCCGTGTACGGACTCAATTTCCCGGGAAGCGGTGTATTGAAATCAGGAAACATGGAATTGGCCACATATTTATAAAATAATCCCATGAGCAAGCCGCTCACCACCGCCAGCAGCAGCCCTTTTACGGGAACTTTGGACGTGTTTTTTGACATCTTTCGGTAAGCCGCAGCGTTCAGCAAAATGGCGAGTACAATGAGAGCCACTCCTCCAAAAATATAGGCCGAATTACCCACAGGAGCATCCAAATAATTGACAATAACCCCTATCACTAAAGCCAAACCGATTCCTACAGGAAACGCAACGGACATTCCAGCAATGGCAATGGCGGCTCCGAGCAAAATATTGGCCAGATTGAACACTATTCCTCCGACTAATGCCGAGGTAAGACTCTGATTATCTGCCTGATGTAGGTCTTCGAGAAAACCTCTGCCACCCTCGCCCATACTCCCCAGCGTGAAGGCAAAAATCATCGAAGTGAGCAGAATACCAATCACGTAATCCCAGTAAAACAGCTCAAAACGCCAGTTGGAAGAGGCCAGTTTCTGGGTGTTGGCCCAGGAGCCCCAGCAAATCATGGTGACCACACAAAACAGGATGGCCGTGGTGTAATTTTCAATGATAAACATGGTTTGATCAGTTAGCGGTTGGGGTTAAAATTTTTTGTCCAAATCGGTAAATATTGTGGTATCCTTCGGGGTTGGGTGAGTTGCTATAAAGTAAAACCTCCGTGATGCGGCAATCATGTTCCTCTGAAGGATTCAGCAGTTTCATGGTCACCTTATGTTTTCCCTGAGGTAAATCGTATTTCCAGAAGAGTTCATGCCGGCGTTCGCGGTAGCTCGTGGGCAAACTGGCCGTCTCTACTTTTTTTCCATCTACATAAAGCTCTGCCCTAAAATTGAAGGTGCTTTCCGATGCCCATTTGGCTGTTTCGCCATTAATTACAAAGCCAGTCCCTTCAAACTCAAAGCTGTATTCATTTTTCAGCGATTTATTAGGAAAATGTTTATCAACCGGATACAGGCCCTCAAAACTTTTCTCAAAAGGAACTACTTCCGGGATCTGTAATACAATATCAACCTCATCTTTGCTCACTTTTCCACCATTTCTTTCTATGTTTTGAATGGCATGCCGGGTACCTATCTCGTACACATCGGCCAGAGACATGGTGGTGTATTTGAAATCAATGTCTTCCGCCTCCTTGAGCCCTAGTTTCCAGAAAGCAGGGATGTTGGAATAACCCAACACGGTTCCCAGAATTCCCGCCGCAGAGGAAGGATTACAGTCGGCATCCTGCCCGCAGCGGGTGGTGATTTCAAGTGTTTGGGTATAATCTCCTTTTCCATAAAGCAGGCCCAACACCACATAGGCCGAGTTGATGGTGGCATCAATATTCATCGGTGAAAACACGCAGGAAGGGCAGCCGATATCCTGAGTCCATTTGTCTTGCAGAGCAAACCAGGTTTTCTTCCAGTCATCCGGGTACATCTTATGCCATTTCAATACATCTGAAATGCATTTGTGGTAATTACTTTCTTCGGGAATAGTCTTCAACGCTTCCCGGATTATGTACTCCAGATCATCGCTCACAAAGGCCAGCGAATAGCAGGCTCCCAGAAAAACGCCTCCGTAATAGCCATCCCCATAATTCATGATATGACCGATTTTATCCGAAATGGCTGAAGCCGCGTTGGGCATTCCGGGCGACATTAAGCCCGCATAATCGCATTCAATCTGATAGTCAATACAATCGGCATGTGGATTATTCATCCAATGACCCGAGGCCGGCGGCATGATTCCGTTCAGAATGTTGTATCTGGCGGCCTGATTGGCATGCCAAAGCACAAAACCGGCGTTTGCGTAGGCTTTTGCATGGGAGGAAGCCGGTGCATCAAACCCTTCTTTCTCAAAGACATCCACAAAAGTTAACTCCACATAGAGATCATCATAGAGCCCGGGATTTTCCAACATCACCTTTTTCAGATAGCCATCGTACCAGGGAAGAGCGTGGTATTCACTCACAATGGTGCCATTGTACCGAAACTCCACCGGACCTCCAAAGGTCACTCCAATGGTTTGGCCGGCCCAGCCACCCATAATCTTATCTTTCAGGCGTTCCTTACTGATTTTGAAGGTCTTTTGGGCTGATAGTCCACCCGAAACAAGGATCGCAACTGATAACAAAACTAGTATTCTCTTCATCTCAATAGGTTTAATTCGTGATTAATTGTAAGGTACTTGAACCCCACCCCTTGCCCCTCCGAACCGTCGGACCGCCCGAAGGAGAGGGGGATTATTCATTCAATACTTTGCTTCAATTCATCGCTCCAGGTTTTGCTTCATGAATCTGTCCATAATCCGTTTCATAAATTCTTTTCCATCGATACGAACGCCAATTTCTCCGTTGGGAGTTTTTCTGGGAGTGAGACGGGTAAAACCTTTATCATCTACCTGAATATGAGCCTTTTCTGTTCTGAATAATTCGGGATAAACCAACATTCCAATGGCCACAGGGTCAAAAAGTGTTGGCGTTTCATTTTCCCAGAGCACATACAGACCACTGAGAGCATTGGTAAGTGGCGACTGACGCATGAGCAGTAGATCCCGCTTTTCTTTATCCAGTTTCACCATGGCGGTTACGTCAAGACCGGCATACACAATGTCTGCTCCGCTATTGACAAACTTTTGTGAGGCCGGAATATCCACTTTCACGTTCCATTCGGCGTCAATGGAAGGCATGGTACCATAGCCCACATAAAATGATCCAAACATGGAATAAACCTTTTTAGCAAGCTTTAGGGCCTGAGGGTCTTTTTCAATCACATCGGCCATATTCATCACAGGACCCACAGAAATAACCACCACTTCATTGGGGTATTTTTTAAGCGTTTCGATGATAAAATCAGCGGCTGGTTTGCTCTGCGGTTTGAGCTTGTCAAAGCCCTGAGCCCAGTAGTATTGACCAGCGTACCAATTGGCCCTTTCATCCACATGAGAAGTATTTCTGCCCAAATAAACCGGAATGTGCTCCTGTCCCGTTTCATAAAGCATTTTCAAGGCTACTTTGGCCCGGTCATCAGTGCGGCCATAGCAGGTGGTAATTCCCAGCACCTCCAGTTTATCCTGATGCGTAAGCAGCATAGCAATGGCAAAGGCATCGTCAATGTCATCGCCCAGGTCGCAGTCAAAAATCACTTTTTGCCGGCCCTGAGCCGAGGCAATTAGTGTATTCAGAAAAAGAAGAAGTAGAAAAAGGTATCGCATTGGTTTTAATTTAATTCATGTCTTTGAGGAATGGAAGCCTGGGCTCCCATTCGGGTAACAGCTACTGAGGCCGCCTTGCAGGCAAAAACTACGGCTTCCGGAAGAGGTAGTTTTTCCGAAACTGCCACAGAAAAAGCACCACTGAAGCAATCACCCGCTGCGGTGGTATCAACAGCCGTCACTTTCGGAGCGTCTATAATTCCTTCAAATTGAGGAGTTTTTAAATAAGCCCCCCGGGCACCCAGCGTAATGACCACGTTTTTGACTCCCAGATTTTCAAGGAAACCTGCGGCTGCTTTGGCAGAAACCTCGTCTTCAACTTTGATTCCTGTGAGCAGTTCGGCTTCTGATTCATTGGGGGTTATTGCAAATAAATGCCTGAATGTACGGTCGGTAAGTTTAGCCGCCGGTGCGGGATTCAATATCACATGCATACCAGCCGCCGCTCCTTTCTCAATGGCATATTCTACCGTTTCGATGGGTGTTTCCAACTGAATCAAAAGAATATCACCGGTTTGAAAAGCCGCCGCCGCTTTGTCAATATCAGCTTTGGACAATTGCGAATTTGCACCTGGAGCCACTGTGATGCAGTTTTCACCATGAACATCCACATTAATGAGGGCTACACCTGATGGCTGGTTTTCATCCGTAAAAACAAATCGGGTATCTATACCCTCCTGCTCAAACTGGCTGCGGGCCTGGCGTCCGAAAATGTCGTTGCCTATTTTACAAACAAACTGGACAGAACTTCCCAGACGTGCCGCTGCCACCGCCTGATTTGCCCCTTTTCCGCCGGGATTCATCAGAAAATCGCCACCGATTACGGTTTCTCCGGGTTTGGGAAGACGGTCTGCTTTCACCACCATATCGGTATTGGAACTGCCAACAACTAAGATCTTGCTCATAGGGTTCATGTAGTACTTCAAAAATATCTATAAATATTTCAATAAGTAAGACAAAAATTAGTTGATTTGGCTAATTCTATATGACACCTAATTGAAAAAAATATATTCTTTATTCTCAAAATATGATATATAAGATTTCATTATAGCTATTTCTATGGATTCACTTCAGTCGCTTTTTTTTCTGGTTAAGTCGTTGAGCAAATCAGAAGTCAGATACTTCAGGCTTACCAGCCGGATTCATACTACCGATACTAATTATCTGCGGTTATTTGACTTTTTACAGCAATTCTCAGGCTTAGAGAAATCCGTTGAAAACCAACTCAAAGAAAGCTTTCCGGGAAATACATTGGAGCCGGCCCGTAAATACCTGTTTACTTCAATTATGCGTTCTCTGCGGGCATTTCATGAACATAGAGATGTAGATCAGAAATTTTTCAATCTGCTGGCCAACAGCAAACTCCTTTTTGACAAGGGCTTGCAGGAACTTTCTCAACGAAGCCTTTCAAAAGCCCGGAAATTAGCACAGGCTTATGAAAAGTATGATTTGCTCTATCTGGCAGGGCAGCTTGAACTTCAACTTCTGGAAAAGACACATTTTGAGGGAATTGACGAACAAAGTCTTACTCAAAAACAAAAAACAGTGATGGATCAGCTGCAATACACCCGTACTCTAAGAGAATACAACAACCTGTATGAAACTCTCATTTTCAGGCAATTGAGGAGTGGTATAGTGCGAAGCGATCACGAAAAAAGCAGACTTAATGACCTACTTCTGGAAGAGGCCCGTATCCTGCGGCAAGCCCGGCAAAATACGTTTGAGCTTCGCAAACTTCACCTTCACTTCCAATCGGTTTATTTGCGTATGACAGGCTCCTATGCCAGTAGTTTTGACATCTTTGTGCAGCTTCATCAGCTTTTTCAGAATAATAAATCTCTTTGGGTTCATGACCCTTCACATTATCTCAATCTTCTGGACGGTATTCTCACCGATCTCTCTGAAATGCAGAAAACCGAAGAGATGGACTATTTTTTGACAGTCCTGGAAAATCTCTCTGCCGAATTTCCGCGAATTGCCGCTCAGGCCGACTGCCTGAATACCGTTCATCGGGCCAATCGAATCATTCAACTCAGTCAGGATAGTTCTATCATTCTGACCGAACTTATGGTCATGGAAAGAAGCATTGCTCATTTACCCGTTGGGCAGCAAATCGATTATTACTTCACGCTGGCCCGATTGTGCTTTCACCGGGGAGATTTCCCCGCATCTCTAGGTTGGAACCAACGCATTCTGGATCAGTATTTCCATGGTTTAAGTGCTTCACAGTACTCCGAATGCCGCATTCTGAATCTGATGATTCATCATGCTCTTCGAAATTACGATTACCTGGATTACGCCATTGATTCCCTGGAACGTAAATTGAAGATTCAAAAAAGGTATTATCCGATTGAAAAGTTTATGCTTAAGCTGCTTCGATCCTTTGTGAATGACCGTAAGATCAATGAGAAAATAAAGAAGGAATACGCACGAATCAAGGAAAACCCATATAATCAGAGTATAATTCTGAAGTTCAGGCTCGATGAATGGGTATCCGAAAAATGGAGGGTATAAACTACCTGCAGCACAGCTCTTTAAAGTGACAATAGATGCAGTTTTTTTCATCTGAAGTTTGCCTGATCTCATTATCCGGATTGAGCATTCCCTGAACAAGGTTAGTCAACCAGTTTTCCACCTCCTCTTTCAGCACCGGCAAAGGAATTTGATCCTCAGAAGCTATCAGTCCTTTATCAGATTTCTGAAAAGAATACATCCCGGCAGAAATCGGAGAGCCTTCTGTGAACAAATTACCTAGCACACTACTTTGTTCAGATATTTCCCTATAAATGAGGTACTTGTACAAAGTTATCTGGCGAAACTTCCCTTTCCTGTAATCTGCCAATGCCTCCTGAAAGCTTTGATTTTTTCCGGGATGTAAGTCGCTTTCGTCCACACTACCCGTTTTATAATCAAGAAGAAACAAGTTTCCATTATGAAGTTCCACACTGTCAATGTTTCCATTGAGTTTTAAAGTAATATCTCCATCCCTGGTAGGCACGCTCACGAAAGAAGAACTGGAATACTCGGCCTGCAGTACCCTTTTTTCACTACCCTCGAAGAAATAACCTTCATAATAACGAAGAAGACTTTTACGGGCCATTCGTTCATAAATCAGATTAAGACCCGTGTCTTTTTCAAAACCCTTGAAATGCTCCTGAAAAACCTCCTCCAGAATACGGGGAATGGCAGCCTGAACGGCCGGAAGCGTTTTTTCTCTTGTCACACGTTTGTTGAGCCCAAGCACTTCTCTGGAAATTCGTTCAATGGAATAATGCATCCAGTTGCCAAATACATCCAGTCCGAATACCTCCTGCACCTGGTCCTGTTCGTTAATACCCAGTACCTTGGAGAGGTAAAACTGCAGTTCACAGTTGAGATAGGTATTGATAGCAGAAGCCGAAAGTCCTTTTGTTAGGAGATAACTTTTCAGAAGGTGGAGCACTTCCGGCTTTCTTGAAATTCGTATTTCATCGGTAGGAACTTCCCCCTCTTTTCGCAGAGAAACCTGTTTTTGAGTAAGTCGTATTTCCGGGTTTACTTCAGTCAGCTGATTAATAAGCTGTAGCACAAACCTACTAGGTTCTTTCCTGGCTCCCAGTCCGCCACCGCCGGCAGATGAATAAATGAGCGTTGCTTTTTCTGCACGCGTAAGCAGCCGGTAAAAGTGATAGGCCATAATGGAGTCCTGGTCTGCATAAACCGGAATACCAAAAGCTTTGCAAACCTCATAGGGAAGCATGGAGTTATTTTTCTGCGTGGATGGTATAACGCCCTCATTGAACGAAAAGAAAACTACATGCTCAAAATCCAGACAGCGGGTTTCCAGCAAGCTCATGATCTGAAGATCGGCCACCTGCTCGCCCCGGAAAGGTACCCGCTCCTGTTTACTCAGCTCTGCCATGAGTGCACGAACACCTTCCAGACTCAGGTCGGGATGTTTTCTTAATTCAGCCTCCAGGCGATTAATTACCGAAAGCAGTAACATAAAAAACTCTTTTTCCAGTACATCTGATGAGCTCAGCACACTTTCCTGTAACGTGGAAAGTAAAGACCTGAGGCAATTAATAAGACTGCGGGTGCCCTCTTTCCATGAACTAAAAATTCCCTGTATGAGCCCGTCTGCAGGAAAAGTCTCCAGCAGGATTCCCTCTGCCAGATAAACCATATTTCGTGTTTTCACCTGATCAGAAAAGGCCTTGTAGGGTCGGTCATTTCCGTAAGTCAGTCGCTCATACTCCTGCACAATTGGATCATTCAGTATCCGCAAGACATAATCAAAATGATAGCGGGATCCGCGGGATGTGCCATAAACACCTAAGGTATGAAGATCAATAACCGAAGACCACAGTACAGAAACTTTCGAATAGGCCATACCCAATCCCATGGAAATATTGTATTCGGGCATATGCTCTCCCAAAGAGAAGAGCACGGGCTGCAGCATCGTTTCGTCGGGTACTACAAATACGGTTCGTTTGTCTGAAACCAATAGAGAAGCCAATTTGGCCTGAAGGGTTTCAAAAGGGCTTTCAAGTACCTCTATGCTTTTCGTTGAGTTACTAAGCAGATCTTCCGGCTCGTTCCATGGGCCGAAAACACCCTCATCGCGGTAGTTTCGAAGCACATCACCGGCCTGCTGGTCACTATTCATGTAGTACTTGTCTGTATCCCAGAAGCAGGTGGCCTTTCGGGCGTGCACCAACTGGGTAACAATCCGTTTTTCTGATTTACTAAGTGCATTGAGGCCCACAAAATAGAAATACTCAAAAGGCATTTCGTTTTCTAAGAAATCAAACAATGACTCTGCCACCAAACGATAGGCCCGGCCCCTGTAGGCAATCTCCTTTTCCAGAAGTGACTGATTAAACGTGTGATAAACCGCCGCAAGAGTTCTGTAAAAAGAAAAATAGCCTGCGGTATTGTCGGTAATTCTAAGTGGGGTATCGGCATCAGGTGACCAGCGGCTTAAGGCCTCTGCTTCATCCAGATACGCAAAGAGTGCGTTCACATCTGGAACCATGTACTGGTCAATCAGGTCAAAATCCTTCAGCACCGTAGGTGCCCAACGGACGAAGTCCTCAAACTTTACTTCTTCTGATTCCTGATTGCTATAAACATCAAATAACTCGAAAATAAGCGAGATCGGATCTGCTATCTGTAAACCGCTTAACTGACAAATGAAGTCGTCAATCGCAAAAATATGGGGCGAAATGAACGGTTTTTCAGATAAGGAGGCCAGAGATCTTTTAAAAAAATGGGTAGCACGGCGGCTGGGCAATATGACACAGACATCTTTCAGGTTTTCAATCTGATGACGCCCGGCTATCTGTTCCGCAATTTTATCAAGAAAAGGCTGCATAAGGATGTATTCGCCGGGCAAATTACGAAATGACGTAGTTTTTTGGCTGCTTTTGTACGCAGCTTTCTATTTTTGCACCAAATACTGGCAAATGGCTTACAGCACCGAAAAAAAATTGGGTATTCTTGGCGGCGGGCAACTTGGACGAATGCTCATTCAGGCGGGTATCGATTTTGACTTGTACATCAAAACGCTTGATCCCGATCCCGAGGCTCCCTGCAAATTTATTTCACACGAATTTCATCACGGCGATTTCAAAAATTATGAAACCGTGATGCGATTTGGAAAAGACTGCGATATCTTAACCATTGAGATTGAGAATGTAAATCTGGAGGCTCTGGAAGCTTTGGAAGCCGCAGGTAAAAAAGTGTTTCCGCAGCCTTCCATACTTCGTAAAATCAAAAACAAACGCCTACAAAAGCAGTTTTTTGTTGATAACGGATTACCCACATCACCTTTCAAACTTACCGATGATGCCAATGAGGTGGCTCTTCATAAGCCCCCATTCGTGAATAAACTGGGAGAAGGCGGGTACGATGGTCGCGGTGTGCAGGTCATCAGAAAAAGAGAAGATTTGAGTAAGGCGTTCAATGAGCCTTCGCTGGTTGAAAAACTGGTAGATTTTGAGAAAGAACTCGCCGTAGTTACCGCACGAAATGAAAAGGGCGAAATCCGCTCGTTTCCGGTAGTGGAAATGGTTTTTCACCCGGAAGCGAATCTGGTGGAATATCTGTTTTCACCGGCCCATATCCCGGTTGCAGTGGCCAGCAAAGCAAAAGAACTGGCAGAGAAAACGGCAGAAGCCTTCGGAATTGTAGGTTTACTGGCCGTAGAAATGTTTCTGACCCGTGAAGGAGAACTTCTTATCAATGAAGTAGCACCAAGACCCCATAATAGCGGACATCATACCTTGAAGGCTAATGCGGTTTCTCAGTTTGAGCAGCATCTTCGGGCCATATCAGGCCTTCCTTTGGGAGATACTTCGGCTTTAAGTTTATCTGCCATGGTAAATATCCTTGGAGCAGAGGGTTTTGAGGGACCCGCCCGTTACGAAGGCATGGATGAGGTGTTGGCATTGCCGGGAGTTCATCCCTTTCTCTATGGCAAATCCATTACAAAACCTTTTCGGAAAATGGGTCACGTGTCTATCCTCGACTCAGATTTTGATAAGTTGAAAGAAAAAGTCAATTTTGTACAGGAAAACCTCACGGTAAAAAGCTAAACAACATGATTAGCATCATCATGGGCTCCAGCTCAGACCTCCCCGTCATGCAGGGAGCCATAGATATACTCCATGAGTTTAAGGTCGAGCATGAAGTAGATATTGTTTCGGCCCATCGTACCCCAAGGAAACTCATCGATTTTGCAGAAAATGCCCGTTCACGTGGTATACAGGTCATCATTGCCGGTGCGGGTGGTGCGGCTCATTTACCAGGAATGGTGGCGGCTTCCACTACCCTTCCTGTAATTGGTGTACCGGTAAAATCAAGTAATTCAATAGATGGATGGGATTCTGTTTTATCTATTCTTCAGATGCCCAATGGCGTACCAGTAGCAACTGTTGCCTTAAATGCCAGCCAGAACGCAGGTTTACTGGCTATTCAAATACTTTCTGTAGGAAATGAAGCGTTAGCTCAGCAACTGGCTGCCTACAAACTTAAACTCGAACAAAAAGTGGCTCAGATGAGTCAGGATATACGTGCTTAAAAATTATTGACATGGAATTCGAAGACAGAAACAAAAAACCTCAGGAAGCCTCAAAAAATCTACCCATGGCGGTGCTCATCACACTGGTGGGAATCGTTTGTCTGCTTCTTTACATCGGCTGGGAAATGATCTCCGATGATGCCGCCGAAATTAGCGACCTCACTCCGCAGGCTGAGATAATCCGGGAGCATGAGCCTCTCGAAACCGAAGAACCTGTGGCGGCAATGGAAGATGCTGCTACCGAAGAGGAAGAAAAGGCCGCAGAAGAAAAAGAAAATACAGCTGTGGCTTCCCCGGCAATTGATCCAAACGCCAAAACTACTTCCCATACTGTCTCGAATGGAGAGACCTTTTTCAGTATTGCCAGTAGATATAACATCAGTGTAGAAACTCTGCAGGGATATAATTCTTCCATTACACCAAATTCCCTTAAGACTGGAAACAAGCTTACGGTTCCTGTTCAGGCTATTCACACGGTAGGACCCGGCGATATCCTGAGAGTGGTGGGTGGTAAATATGGCGTTACGGTGGATGCATTAATGAAGGCTAATGGCAAAACAAAAAATTTCGCAGAACGCGGTGAAAAACTGGTCATTCCAATGAAATAAGCAAACCTCTTCATACAAACATGAATAAAGGGACAGATGCGGTTGCATCTGTCCTTTTTTTGAATTGTTATTGTTTCATATCTGATCTGGAAAAGAAACTTAGTCGCCATTGTTCTCTCGTGTAACGAATCCCCCCTAGCCTTTTAAAGAAATTGTTTTACTTTTAGCCATCGAAGGCCTGTTTGAAGGAAACCTGTCTCCTGCTTACTGTCTTCGGGAAGCCTTAACCGATTTAATTCAACCCTTTTATTAAACTCATGAGCCAGACACGCAAGAGCTCGTTAATCAGTATTATCGGGGCATCTTCTGTAGGTACGATGATCGAATGGTACGATTTCTACATCTTCGGAAGCCTCGCAACCATTATTTCGACAAAGTTTTTTCCACCTGATAACCCTACAGCCGCCTTCCTCAGCACCCTGGCAACCTTTGCTGCGGGTTTTGTGGTAAGGCCTTTTGGTGCCCTGTTTTTTGGCAGGTTAGGAGATCTGATTGGCCGGAAATACACATTTATGGTAACTTTGATGTTGATGGGAGGTGCAACCTTTCTCATTGGCTGCGTTCCATCGTATAGCACTATCGGATTTTTTGCACCTCTTCTCATTTTGCTTCTGAGACTACTTCAGGGGCTGGCTTTGGGAGGAGAATATGGGGGTGCTGCCACCTACGTGGCCGAGCATTCACCCGATAACCGACGGGGATTTATGACCTCATGGATTCAAACCACGGCTACTGTAGGTCTTTTTATCTCGCTGCTGGTAATTATGCTTACCCGATCGGCCCTGGATGCTGAACAATTTAATGACTGGGGCTGGCGTGTGCCGTTTTGGGTTTCTATCGTGATGGTTGGGGTTTCTTATCTCATTCGTAAAAACATGGAGGAATCTCCGGTTTTTTCCAAGGCAAAAGCAGAAGGGAAGACCTCTGTCAATCCTCTGAAAGAAAGCTTCGGACATCGGTATAATTTCAAATTCGTGCTTCTCTCGCTATTTGGAGCTACAATGGGTCAGGGCGTTATTTGGTATACGGGCCAATTTTATGCCATGAGTTTCATTGAAAGGGCGATGAATGTAAATAAGGAGCAGGTAGATAGCCTCATGTTTCTGGCCTTAATGATGGGTACACCTTTCTTTCTATTCTTTGGGTGGCTTAGCGATCTGGTTGGCCGAAAATGGATTATGATGGCCGGAATGCTCATTGCCGTAATTTCCTACCGGCCTATCTATCAGAAAATGTATCAGACGGTCGATACCGCAAACAAGACCGTTTCTGAAACCATGGAAAGCAAAGAAAAGGTATCTGCTACCGACTCACTCTACCAAACGGTAACTACCTACAGAGACGGAACGATACAAACTGTAGTGAAAACAATATCTTTTGATGCGAATGGCAATTCTTCAGATAGTAGTAGTCAAGTGAGTATTGAAATTACCCATTCAGACAAATGGAAACTTATTTGGCTTGTGTTTATTCAGGTGATTTTTGTAACCATGGTGTATGGACCTATCGCCGCGTTTCTTGTGGAAATGTTTCCTACCAAAATCAGATACACCTCTATGAGTCTGCCATATCACATTGGAAATGGTGTTTTTGGAGGGCTTCTTCCTGCCGTGGCTACTTACCTGGTCACCAATTCCAAACAAAACGGATCTGCCGACTGGTATCTTCAGGGATTATGGTATCCGATTGGAGTAGCCAGCGTTTGTCTTATTATAGGTGTGATTTATATCAACGGAAGAGACAGAAACATTAACGACTAACCGAAGTATCAGAATGAATACAATAAAAAAAATACTTGGAGTAATCTGGATTTTACTGGCCCTGGTAGTTGCCTATTACGGCATCGTTTATTTCGGTGTTCCTAAATTATCCTCAGACAGACAGGAAGACCTTGTATTTGGAATTATTATCTGCTTTATCCTTCTGCCCATAGTTTCGGGCGGGTTATTGATCTTTGGTATCTATGCGGTGCAGGGTGAATATGAGTTAAATCAGGATGATCACTGGGTCAACTAGGTAAGATTAACTTTCGAACAAACTTGTCATGTAAAAGGGCGGTTAATGCCATTTGTCCAGGGTAAAAAGATAGTGATTGAAATAAAACGGTACCTTGTTTCCTCAACCGGTTAACTAAACTCTTATTTACCGTAGAGCATAAACATCAAAACGATGGAGGTTATCGTCAAGGCAAATACCACTACACTTTGGATACGGTATTTGCGTGACATTTCGGTACGAAGCAAAAGAAGCACCTGACAAATGAGAGAAACCGCTCCGCATGCTGCTACGATGTAACGCTGTACCAGCCCTGATGCGATCATTCCGGGAAGAAATACCATTAAAAAAGTACTCAGGATAATTCCGGCTGTCAACCAGTTCTTACGTTTGGTGCTAGTCATAATTTGTTCGTTTCGTTTAAGTCGTCTTCGGTATTCTCCGATTCAACAGTCGACATGTCTTCCTCTGCTTCTTTGTTTGGTAAATGATTGTCAATGAATCTTTTCTGAAAGATCATGATAATCACCACCCCACAGAAAATGCAGGCGTCTGCAAAGTTAAAAATAGGCGTATTGTTATACGTTCCACCTAAAACAGGAACCCAGTCTGGCCAATACCCATCCAAACCATAGGCATAGAACATATCGATCACCTGCCCGTGAAACCAGGGAGTACTGGCATCAAAAGGAGCATTATTCAGAAAAACCCCGTAGAAAATACTGTCTATCACATTACCAATTGCCCCGGCGAGAATAGCGGCCATACACCAAAGCAAGCCTTGAGGCGAGCCTTTTCGTGAAAGCTTCACCAACAGCTGAGCAATCACTACCATGGCTATAAGCCTAAAACCCGTAAGAATGAGTTTGCCGTAATCTCCTCCCAACTCCATCCCAAAGGCCATTCCTTTATTGGTAATGTAATGAAGCTTAAAAAAGCCGGGGATCAGGTCAATTTCCCCGAAGTGATTGGGTATCACCACAAAATGCATCCAAAGTTTGATGGCCTGGTCAATGATGATAAGTACGATGGCAAAAAGAAAATACTTGATTGCTTGTCTCATTCAGATTACTTGTGGTGCACGGTGCAATTTGACTGCAAAATAAACGGTTTTCTGCACACCATCTACACCTTTTTCCCGCACAATTCGATTTTAAATCCATTTTATAAATTATCTTTGCAGCCTCAAATTTGACATTCGCAAGTTCCGGGGTGTCAAAAATCTAGGAATCTAATTGAGTGTGACTTAACAAAATGAACGTAAATCTGAAAACCGAACCTCTGAGCAGCTGGATAGATACCGGAGGAAAACCATTGATTATTGCTGGGCCTTGTAGTGCAGAAACCGAAGAGCAATACCTGGAAACCGCCAGAGGAATTGCCAAAGAAGACTTTGCTCATGTATTGAGAGCTGGTGTGTGGAAACCGCGTACGCGGCCGGGTAGTTTTGAAGGTGTAGGTGAGGCAGCTCTTCCGTGGCTTCAGAAGGCAAAGGCAGAGACAGGTTTACCTACTTCCTGTGAAGTAGCTACTCCGCAACACGTGGAGCTGGCACTTAAATACGACGTGGATGTTCTGTGGATTGGTGCCCGTACCACTGTAAATCCGTTTAATGTACAGGATTTGGCCGATGCTCTGAAAGGAGTAGACGTTCCTGTTCTTATTAAAAACCCGGTTAACCCGGATCTGGCCCTGTGGGTAGGTGCTTTTGAGCGTATCGCAGGTGCTGGAATCACCAAACTAGGTGCTATTCACAGAGGATTTTCAAATGCCCAGGAGACCAAATACCGTAACTCTCCGATGTGGCAGATAGCCGTTGAGTTCAAATCTATCTTCCCGGAGATTCCGTTGATAGGTGACCCAAGTCATATGGCTGGTAAACGTGCCTATCTGGCAGAACTTACTCAGCGTGCCATGGACCTGAATTATGATGGTCTAATTATTGAGTCGCATAGAAATCCTGATGAAGCGTGGTCTGATGCATCACAGCAGCTTACTCCGCCAGCATTGGCCGAAATGCTCAAGAACATCGAATACAGAAACGAAACCTACGGTGCAGATTTTCAGGATGAGCTGAACAGATTGCGTGCCCGTCTCGATAATCTGGACAGAGAACTTCTGGAAGTTCTGGCCTCAAGAATGTCTGTGGTAGAGCAGCTTGGCGAATACAAAAGAGATAATAATGTGGCTGTACTTCAGCTTGACAGATGGAATCAGGTGCATAACTCACGTGCTGAGTGGGGCAAAGCTCTGAATCTGTATCCTGAAACTGTGGAAGAGCTCTTCAAGCTGATTCACATGGAGTCAATCAGAAAGCAAACCGAAGTAATGAATCAGCAGCCTGCTTAAGGAAGCCGATTTTTGAAATATCCGAACCCTGCCAATACTGGCAGGGTTCTTTGCTTACTTAGATTTTCTCCTGAATTTGGAAAGTTACCTTCCTATCGGTTTATTTTACATCATCAAAACGAATTGAGTTTCTAAATGAGTTACGCAACCACCGAAATCACCAGTGCAGAAATTCCTTCTGATAATCCGGTTCATCAGCGTTTATACTGGCCGTATGAAGAGGCCGCCAAAATGATCAAAGGAAAAGTACTGGAGCTTGGCTGCGGCTGGGGAAGAGGCGTAGAAAAACTCATCTCGAAAGCCGATCATTATACCGGACTCGATAAAAATGAGGCTCTTATTCAAGCCTTACAGGTCAAATATCCGCAACACGATTTTGCTACGGCCGATTTTCCCGATCTCTCCCGTTTTCAGGATAATACGTTTGATTATGTGATTACCTTTCAGGTGATTGAACATGTGAAAGATGATCACAAATTTTTGAAAGAGGCTAATCGTGTGCTTAAACCCGGTGGCAAACTCATACTTACCACGGTCAACAGAAAATATTCACTCAGTCGTAATCCCTGGCATATTCGTGAGTACAGTACCGAAGAACTTTCCACATTAATGAAGAAGTATTTCAGCACGCTGGATGCCATGGGCGTGGGTGGAAATGACAAAGTCTGGGCGTATTACGAGCAAAATAAGTTGTCTGTTCAAAAAACCATGCGATGGGATATTCTGGATTTACAGCACCGGCTGCCTTCCTGGATGCTACGAACACCCTATGAATTTCTCAACCGCAGGAATCGCAATAAACTGATGACTCAGACGGGCGGACTGGCAGCAGAAATCAAATGGGATGACCATTTTCTGTGTATGAATCCCGACGAGTGTATTGATTTTTATTTCGTGGCTACCAAGTAATGCATCTTTACCTGCATGTTCCTTTTTGTAAGCAGGCCTGTTACTATTGTGACTTCCACTTTTCCGTGAATCATTCCCGCAAGGTGGATATGGTGAATGCCATGTGCCGGGAAATTGAACTTCAAAAAGACTATCTATCTGATAAATTACTGAAAACGATCTATCTGGGTGGTGGCACTCCTTCCTTACTTACTGTAAAGGAACTTGACATTCTGTTTCAGGAAATCCGAAAACATTTTGATATTGATACAAATGCTGAAATAACCCTGGAGGCAAATCCGGATGATATCACATCGCTTTCACTTCATAACTGGAAAAATGCGGGTATCAACCGGCTCAGTATCGGAATTCAAAGTTTTCATGAGCCTCATCTCAAATTTCTAAATCGGGCACATACAGCCGCCGAAGCTGAAATA
>CBINGY010000062.1:0-25063 GCA_966250325.1 uncultured Cytophagaceae bacterium
GCAACGTTCGTTAGTTGATTCACAACGTTCGTTAGTTGATTCGCAACGTTCGTTACTTGATTCACAACGTTCGTTAGTTGATTCGCAACGTTCGTTACTTGATTCGCAACGTTCGTTAGTTGATTCGCAACGTTCGTTAGTTGATTCACAACGTTCGTTAGTTGATTCGCAACGTTCGTTAGTTGATTCACAACGTTCGCTACTTGATTCCTGAGCTAATTCGTGAGAAGGTGATTGAGTGAAGGAGTGAGGTGGTGAATTGGAGAATTGGTGAGTTGGAGAATTAGTGATCTGAAAATTGGAATTTAGGAAATAACCCATCCTCCGCGGGTCGCCCTCCGCGGGTCGCCCCAGGCTCCTCTCGAGGAGGGTGGCATAATGAACTGCTCACTTTCCAATTCCCAGTTTCCCAATTTCCAGTTTTCCAATTCCCAGTTTCCCAATTCTCCGTTCCCCTCCATACCCTTCGCGGCCTGGCGGTGATTTCAATTTCGGATGCCCAATGCCCATCGCCCACCTCACAGTGACGAGTTTAGAATGACGAATGTAGAATTGCCAATCAACTTCAGTTAACGTTTCTTCCGACTCCGAGCTTCCAACTTCCTTCTCCCATCCCTCCAATTCCCAGTTTTCCAATTCTCCATTTCCCTTCATACCCTTCGCGGCTTCGCGTCCTGGCGGTGATTTCAATTTCGGATTTGTGATTGCTGAATGCCGAAAGCCGATAGCTGACCGCCCAAAGCTGAAAGCCGAAAGCCGACCGCCCCTCTCGATTCCTGCGAGGGCACGCCCTCTCGATTCCTGCGAGGGCAGGCGACCGCCGATATCGAACGGGCCGTATGAATACCGGAAAATAACAAATATTCCCCCCTGTCAGGTTACTCAGGTAAAAATTTCTAAAATTGCAGACGCAAACTCCTAAAATCCCGGTTATGAGGCTCAGACGAGTTTTCTTTTTACTGTTAACGGTATTTGTACACCAAACCCTTACCCAGGCCCAATCTCTTCCACCCAATGCCGCCAGCGTAAGTAATGAACAGCTCAGTCGCTTTCTGCAGGAAGCCGAACGCCGCGGTCTGAGCGAAGGAGAAATAGAACTTATGGCCCGGGCAAACGGCTACTCCGATACCGATATCGCGATTATACGGGAGCGTATCCAGCGACTGAAAACCGGAACTACCGCCGACAGTACCGTTACGCCCAACGAAACCATCCGTAAACAGATTGGTGAGGTGGCCAGGCGTACCGACCTCCAGTTGAATTCAGAAACGGAAGAAAAAGAGCTGCCCAAAGTTTTTGGAAAAGATATCTTTCAAAACCGGCAGTTAAACTTTGAACCGAATCTGCGGATACCTACTCCAAAAAATTACATTCTGGGTGCAGATGATGAGCTGAAAGTGGATATCAGCGGCTATGCCTATCAGCATTATGATCTGAAAATATCGCCGGAAGGCACCGTCAAAATAGAAAGTCTGGCTCCTATCTATGTGAACGGACTCACCGTGGCCGAGGCCAAAACTAAAATCACTGAACGGCTTAAAACCTTATTTGGCGGCTTACGTACCGGAGGCCTTACCGTAGATGTGACCCTCGGAGATGTTCGCAGCATACAGGTAAGCGTTTTAGGGGAAGTGGAAAAGCCGGGAACCTATACGGTTTCTTCTCTGGCCCGTGCATTTCATGCCTTGTATCTGGCAGGCGGACCGAAAGACAAGGGTTCGTTTCGCAGCATTAAAGTGATGCGGGATAACCGGGAGCTGGTGGAAATAGATTTGTATGAGTTTCTTACCCAAGGCATTAGCCCCAATAACGTTCTTTTGCAGGACCAGGACATCCTCTATGTGCCTGTGCTGAGTACGCAGGTGGAGCTGGACGGAGAACTGAACCGAAAAGGGTTGTTTGAACTAAAAGCGGAGGAAACACTGGCAGATGCCTTGAATTACGCCGGAGGTTTCACGGCTCTGGCCTATCAGGACCGCATCAATCTCACCCGAAATACCGCGAAAGAGCGGAAGCTTTTCACCCTGAATGGCAGGGAAGCGGGATTGTATGCTCTGCAAAATGGGGATAAAATTCAGGTGCAGGCCATTCTGGATCGTTTTGAAAATAAAGTGGAGGTACTGGGTGCGGTTTTTCGTCCCGGGGAATATGCCCTGGATGATCACTTAAACACCCTGAGCCAGTTGGTGAAGGCCGCAGAAGGCTTACGGGAAGATGCCTTTGGGGAGCGGGTGCTGTTGTTCAGAGAGCGGGAAAATCTCGATCCAGAAATTATATCCGTCAATCTGAACAGGATTCTGAAAGGAGAGGCCGAAGACCTTCCTCTGAAACGGAACGACCGCCTGCTGGTGAAATCGGTGGTGGAGCTTCGGGAAGAACGTACGGTAACCATAGACGGGGCTGTGAACATGCCGGAGGTCTATGCCTTCCAGGAAAATATGAGTGTGAAAGACCTCATTATGCTGGCAGGAGGTTTTAAGGAAGGAGCTACTCCCAAACGCATTGAAATAGCCCGTCGTCTTTTTAATGACGAAAGTTCAGAAGAAACCGTGCAGGTCTTCATGCACGAAGTAAATAAGGAATTAACGGGAGAGAAACTGGGGATTCTAAAGCCCTTTGACCGGGTATTTGTTCGGGATCTGCCCAATTATGAGGCTCAAAAGTTAGTGAGCATACAGGGCGAGGTCAATTATCCGGGACTTTATCCCATTGTACGCCGGGAAGAAAAAATTGCCGATCTGGTAGAGCGTGCCGGGGGCCTGCGGAAAGAAGCCTATCTGGAAGGAGCCCGGTTTTACCGGGAAGGGAAACGGGTAGGTATAGACCTCAAAAAGGCTTTGAGTAATGGCAGAGATTACGGCAACCTGATTCTGGCCAATGCTGACAGCCTGTATATCCCCAAAACCCAGGAAACTGTAACTCTTAGTGGGCAGGTATTGAATCCCTCCATCATTGCTTATCAACCCAATCTGACATTCTCCGATTACCTCGCCCAGGCGGGAGGAATTACGGACTCGGCCAGTGTGAAACGTATCTATGTAAGATATGCCAACGGACTCACCGATCGTACCCGTTCGTTTATGGGTATAAAAAATTATCCTAAAATACAGCCGGGTATGGAGATTGTGGTTCCTGAAAGTAATAAACGAAGGATATCATCGGCAGAAAGAATTGCTTTGAGCTCGGCCATAGTCTCTATTGTGACGATGGTGGCCACGGTTGTTAGATTATTGAACTGATGGAAAGAGAGGAAGATATTATTACCATTGATTTTAAAGCCCTTTTCAAGGTACTCTGGAAAGAGAAATGGCTTATTCTGGTAATTACTACTTTATTTACCGCAGGAGGAGCATGGTATGCCTTTACGGCCCGGGAGGAATTTGTTTCGGAAGGAAAGATATTGCCGGAAATTTCCGGAGGAGGAGGCTCTTCTTTAGGTGGTCTGGCCAATCTGGTTGGGATTGGGGGCTTTGATCTTGGATCAGTTGAAGGTTCTGGTGCCATACGTCCGGATCTTTATCCCGATGTAATAAAGAGCACGCCATATTTTCTGGAACTTTTTAACCAGAAGTTTATCAATAAAGACGGCGATAGCGTTCGTTTTGAAGATTTCTATCATATTGAGATCGAAAAGGATAAGGAACCTGAAACTAAGGATCTGGATACATTTGAAGGGAAACCTTTCGGAGTATTGGTTCTGAATCGTCTAACAGAAGACAGAATTGAAGATTTGCGTGAGCGTGTAATAGCTTCCATAGACAATAAAAGTGGAATTATCAGTATTTCGGTGAAACTACCTGACCCCGTGTTGGCAGCAGAAGTTGCTTCCTATTCAATGGAATATTTAACCACCTATGTGACGAATTACCGAACAGAAAAATTAAAGCAGGAAGTGAACTTTTTAGGAGAAAAGGTAGCTGCCGCAAAAGGTGAATATTATAAAGATCAGAGCCGTAAAGCCTCATACGCGGACCAATTTTCTGCACCCACTATTCGGATGCAATCTGCTGATATTCAAAGAGAGCGTATTGAATCAGAGTATCGCCTTTCGTCAAATGTATATAATGAACTATTAAAAAAATATGAAGAGGCAAAACTAAAACTACAGCAAGAGACACCTGTGTTCATGATTTTAGAACCCCCTGTCGCACCGGTGGTTAAGGCGGAACCAAGGAGAGCCATTATTGTTTTAATCTTTTGGTTTTCAGGTCTAGCCCTTTCATTTCTATTCGTGTTAGTGTTTCGGAAAAATTACAAAAGAATACTTAGATAATGTTGAATAATAAATCAATTCTTATAACTGGCGGAACAGGCTCATTAGGGAAAGCCTTAACCAAATATATATTTGAGAATTTCCCCGATATAAAACGCCTTGTTATTTTTTCAAGGGATGAACAAAAACAATTTCAAATGGCACTGGAATATCCTCCGTCCCAATATCCTCAGATAAGATTTTTTATTGGAGATGTTAGAGATAAAGAAAGGCTTACCCGTGCTATGAGTGGCATTGATTTTGTAATACATGCGGCCGCAATGAAGCATGTACCCATTGCTGAATATAATCCGGATGAATGTGTTAAAACGAATATTGGAGGGGCTCAGAACGTAATTGATGCATGTTTGCAAACTGGTGTAGAGCGAGTTGTTGCATTATCGACGGACAAGGCCTGTGCACCGATTAATTTATATGGTGCTACAAAACTGGCTTCAGATAAGCTTTTTATTGCGGCAAACAATATCAAAGGTAGTAACCCTATTCGCTTCTCTGTCGTGAGATATGGGAATGTAATGGGTTCAAACGGATCTGTTATTCCCTTTTTTATGGATAAGCGTAAGGAGGGTGTTTTACCTATAACGGACCCCAATATGACTCGTTTTAACATCTCTTTAAAAGGTGGAGTTGAGATGGTCATGCATGCCTTGGAGCATGCCTGGGGTGGTGAGTTATTTGTTCCAAAAATTCCATCTTACCGGATTACGGATGTAGCTAAAGCTGTTGCCCCGAATTGCGAGCAAAAAGTTGTAGGAATAAGGCCAGGCGAGAAGTTACACGAAGAGATGATTACTTCTTCAGATTCCTTTAATACCTATGATCTTGGAAAGTATTTTGTCATTTTGCCGACCATAACTACATGGAGTCTGGAGCAGTTTACTAAAAAGCATGCTGCAGTGAAAGTTCCTGTTGGTTTTGCTTACAATTCAGGTACGAATTCTGATTGGGAGACGGAGGAATCATTAAGACAATTAATAATTGAGCATTTAGACCCCGATTTTCAGCCATGATGCCAATTCCTTACGGTCGTCAGAATATCGATCAGGATGATATTAATGTAGTTATCAAGGCATTGAATTCAGATTATCTTACTCAGGGACCAGCAGTAAAGTCCTTTGAAGAACAATTTGCCAATTACGTAGGGTCTAAATATGCGGTAGCTGTTTCAAATGGAACGACAGCTCTTCATCTATGTGCTCACGTAATGGGGGTCAAACCGGGAATCAATGTTATTACGAGTCCTATAACTTTTGCGGCTTCTGCAAATTGTGTAAGGTATTGCGGTGGGGATGTCTTTTTTGCAGATATTGATTCCGAAACACTGACAATTGACCCCGTAAAAGTCGAGGAGTTAATTCAAAGTAAGCCTGAGGGTTTTTTCAGTGGAATCATTCCTGTTGATTTTGCAGGATACCCTGTCAATCTAGAAAAACTCAGTGATCTGGCAAAAAAATACAACTTGTGGATTATCGAAGATGCTTGTCATGCTCCCGGAGGATATTTTATGGATTCATCTGGTCATAGGCAAAATTGTGGTAATGGTTCGTTTGCGGATCTGGCTATTTTTTCTTTTCATCCGGTTAAGCACATTGCTGCGGGTGAAGGGGGAATGATAACGACTAATGATGAAAAAACCTATCGACAATTTTTGAAACTCAGAACTCATGGAATTACTAAAGATGCCAAAGAGCTAAACGAAAATCATGGCGGTTGGTATTACGAAATGCAGGAGTTGGGATATAACTATCGTATGCCGGACATTTTATGTGCTTTAGGAGAGTCTCAGTTAAAAAAGGCAAATGAAGGTCTCAAGAGAAGACGGGAAATTGCGAGAAAATACGACCTAGCTTTAAAAGACCTGCCCATAACCTGTAAGTCTAATAGATTGGAAGCTGGCCATGCATATCACCTATATGTAATTGAAAGTGACCAAAGGGCTGAATTGTATGAATTTCTTAAGGACAACAATATCTATTGTCAGGTACATTATATTCCTGTTCACACACTTCCATATTATAAAAAAAACTATGGTGAACAAAGTTTCCCGATTGCTGAAGCCTACTATTCTAGGTGTCTGAGCTTACCAATGTATCCTTCACTGAGTGAGGTAGAGCAAGATTATGTTATCTATAAATTGAAGGAATTCTATGGCTAATATTGCGATAATTCCAGCACGTGGCGGAAGTAAACGAATTCCAGGAAAGAATATTAAAGACTTTCTGGGAAAACCTATTATTGCATACTCAATTCAGGCTGCAATTAATAGTAATTTATTTGACAGAGTTATTGTATCAACAGATAATATAGACATTGCTGGCATAGCCAAGGATTACAATGCGGATGTCCCGTTTATGAGAAGCCAAGCAAGTTCAGATGATTTTGCAACTACTTTAGATGTTATTGATGAAGTGATATCCTACTACAAAGATTGTAATATCTTTTTTGATAGGATATGTTGTTTATATCCTTGTGCACCCTTTGTTACTTCTAGTAAACTTAAAGATGGTCTGGACTGTTTAATCACGGGTAAGTTTGATTCTGTCTTTCCGGTAGTGAAATTCAGCTTTCCAATTCAAAGGGCACTTAGTATAGAAAATAATAAATTGAGCTTTATTCATCCCAAATTTGCATTAAGTAGATCACAGGATCTAGATGCTAGTTATCATGACGCAGGGCAATTTTATTGGTTAGGAACGGAAAAATACATAACGAATAGAAGAATATTATCCGACAATAGTGGAGCAATAATTGTTTCCGAATTGGAGGCTCAAGACATAGATAATCCAGAAGATTGGTTAATTGCTGAGCTAAAGTTTAGACTTAAATATGACAATATTTCCAAACAATTATAAGGCTTTACGTAAACAGGAGTTTTCATATCTCGATTATAGAATTAAACCTATTCGCTATGAAGATAGGTTTTTAATTATGAAGTGGAGAAATGAGCAAATCTATCATTTACGTCAGAACGAATTGTTAACAACTGATAAACAGACAAAATATTTTGATTTTATAGTTTCCAAGCTTTTTGAAGAGCCGAAACCAGAGCAGATTCTTTTTTCTTATCTTAAAGGTGATCAGTGTATAGGGTATGGAGGATTAGTACATATTAATTGGGAAGATAGTAATGCGGAAATTTCTTTTATCATTAATACAGAATTGGAAACTGAAGAATATTCAAAGCATTGGAAAATATATTTAAGGTTAATTGAACAAGTTTCATTTCTGGACTTGGAGTTACACAAGATTTTTACTTATGCTTTTGACCTAAGACCTCATTTATACGAAATTCTTGAAACCAATGGATTTTTTAAGGAAGCAGTTCTTAAAGAACATTTTTTTCATAAAGGAGAATATAAAGATGTTGTTATACATTCGAAAATTCGCAAGAAGATTTCCTTTAGGAAGGCCTCACAAAGAGATGTAGAAATTACATATTCTTGGGCAAATGATATAAATACTAGAAAAAATTCTTTTTCAACTAAGTCGATATCATTTGATGAACATAAAAGGTGGTGGTATGCTAAACTAAAAGATAGGAATGCAATATATTATATTTGCGAGGTAGGTTTGCAACCAGTAGGTATTGTGCGGTTTGATAAAGATATATTAAACAATGTCTTTTTGGTAGGTATAAACCTTTCTAAGGAATATCGAGGTAAGGGATTAGGAGAAATCTTCTTAAAAATAACCTGTGCTGATGTTCTAAAGCAGGTTCATAATTCTATAATCCATGCTTTCATAAAAAAGGAAAATATAGCATCAGCGAAGTCATTTGAAAGAGTAGGGTTTCATCTCATAGAAGAATTAAAAATAAAAGGTATAGAAACGTTAAAGTACGAATTGATAGATCATGGAGAATAAGGTATTTATTGTTGCTGAGCTTTCTGCAAATCACGGAGGGAAAATCGAGACGGCCATTGAAACCATAAAGGCCGCGAAACGTGCAGGTGCTAATGCCATTAAGCTTCAGACATATACAGCTGATACAATTACAATTGATTCAAATAAGCCAGATTTTATGATAAAATCCGGAACTATTTGGGACAATAGAAAGCTACACAACTTGTACTTAGAAGCATATCTTCCATGGGAATGGCATAATGATTTATTTAAAACGGCGGAAGAACAAGGTCTGATATGCTTTTCTTCACCCTTTGACAAATCAGCGGTTGATTTTCTTGAAAAATTAGATTGCCCCATATACAAAATAGCCTCATTCGAGATTACAGATATTCCCTTAATTAAATATGTAGCTTCTAAAGGTAAACCCATCATTATTTCGACAGGGATTGCTGAATATGAGGATATAAAACTAGCGGTTGAAACCTGCCGCGAAATTGGTAATAATGATATTACTGTTCTAAAATGTACTTCATCTTATCCTGCCCCTGTTGACGAGGCAAACCTAATAATGATTAAAAGATTAGCGAAAGATTTCAATGTAAAAGTAGGATTGTCAGATCACACTTTGGGCATAACGGTTCCAATTGTTGCTGTCTCAATGGGTGCTTGTATTATTGAGAAACACTTCATTCTGGATAGGTCTATTGGTGGCCCAGACGCTTCCTTTTCACTTAACGAATCGGAGTTTACAGAAATGGTTAAAGCTGTTCGGGAGGCTGAAATTTCTGTTGGAAAGGAATCTTATGAATTAACTTCTAAACAGATATCAAGTAAAGCTTTTGCTCGTTCTTTATATGCTACTGAAGATATAAACGAAGGTGAGAGTTTTACGGAAGTTAATGTGCGTTCAATACGTCCAGGCTATGGGTTGCATCCAAAATATTTGGGGAAAATCATCGGCTTAAAATCCCCTCAAAATTTTAAAAGAGGTGATCGAATCGAAGAAAATTTGTTACACCTCTTAGGCTTATGATTACTCTATTCAAGAATAGGGTAATTTTCTTTTCCCTTACGAAATATGTTTCTTACATATTAATATTCATTAATATGTTTTTAATTGCTGATAAGCTGTCATTAATTGATTACGGCAACTATGGCTTTGCTTTACTTTTTATACAGTATATGTCATATTCTAATCTCGGTATAAATTACTCTTCTTCCATAATCGCGTCAGATAAATCATATAGAAATATTTTTTCAGAGAATTTAATAGCTTATAATGCTCTATTTATAACTTTAATAACTTCTGTCATTTTGCTATTGATTTTCTTTTTTACCCAAGAAATTTCGTTCTTTGGGCAATATTCTTTTTCTCAATATTATCTGCTACTAATAATTATTTCTATATTACAAAACTTTAATTTATTGTATGTTAATTTGTTTCGATTTTACAATAGATATAATGAAATTAATCTATATTATTTGTTGCCAGGATTAATACAGTTACCTTTAATTCTTTTTTCAAATCCAAATACTCTAATAAACACACTTTTTTATTCTCTAATCTTCTCTTACATCATATCATTTCTCTTATTTTCTTTTAGTTTTTATAGATCGACGGAATCTGCAGAGTTAAAATTAGATCTGACTTCCGTAAGAATACTTGTTTTTCGTGGATTTTCCCTTCTTATTTATAATATAACTTATTACGGCTTTTTTTTAAGCTTCAGAACATTTGTGAGTATAAATTTTTCTTCGGATGATTTTGCAATTTTTAATTTCGCATATAATATCTCAAATGCTCTTATGTTATTTTTGGGAACCCTAAGTTTTTTGTATTATCCTACCCTAATTAATAAAATAAGCATTGCAAAAAATAACCATATGCTTAGTACCTTCGTAATAAATATACGTGACTTTTATTGTATAACCTTCATATTATTGGTCTTTGTTCTTTTGCTATTTTCTCCACTTATTGCTTCTTTTCTCCCGAAGTTTAATGGTTCTTTGATAATTCTAGAAACTTTGTTAATGGGACAGATCGTATTAGCTCATACGTATGGTTTTACAACCTTAATGATACAGAAAAATTATGACAGAAAGCTAATAATATATGCAGTGATTTCCATTATTTCAATTATTGCTTTGTCAATAATTTTTGAATCATATTTTAAACTTTCCTTGTCTTATTTATCTATCGCACTTGTTCTGGGGTTAGTTCTGTATAACATTTTATTATATAAATTTATTATTCAAAGCTATTCTTCCGCTTTAAAGGAGAAATTCGTAAACCATAGAATAATTTTACCTTTAATTTTGTACGTCTTTCTGAGAATAACTTTCAATGATACGTTTTATGTTTATGTTTTGACCCTTTGTATTTTTGTTTTAGGAAACTATAGAAGCATTATTCAAATTTTTCATCTTATTAAAAAAATTGTCAAAAACGACAAAGGCTTTTTAGAAATTATCTAAGCGAGTTCTTGGTTATGAAGCAATTGAATCAGATTTATTGCCTGTTTACACCATTTCACAAATTGGCTTTAGACCATGTTTTCCCCGAATGGGCTAGTGATGATTGCGGAAAAGTTTTATTTTATAGTGAATTTCTACATAGCCCTGTACCTGTAGATAGTGATATTGAATCAGTTTTAATAGATTCGGAATTTACCTTTTCAAGTAATTTCTTTTATAATCCTGTTCGACTTAACAATAGGATTAAGTCAATTCGAAGTTTTATTATTTCAACTCTGATTAAATATAAGATTTCTGATAGTTTAACACTTGTGGCTGGCAGTGATCATATTTTATTTAATCAGATCATGATTTCAGTGTGTAGAGATTTATATACCAATTGTAGAGTAATTATTATTGATGAGGGTCTTGGATTTTATACTGACCGTAAACTCGTAGATTATTTAAAGATTGTTTTTTTCAATCTATATTCATTTTTATTTCTTAAGATAAGAATTTACTTTATTAAGCCTTTGGGTACTCATCCTCGTGTTACAGATGTTTTCTTACGTTTTCCTGAAAGAATTACTGTTCGACGAAAAGGAATATCTTACCATAGATTTGAAATAAATTATTCTCAAGAGGGCAATTTTAATTTCAAAAGGAAATTTAGGCGGATTCTAATTTTTTCTACTCCTGAGGATTTTATTGGCTTAAACAAAAAAGTTTCTGTGATTCAAGAAATTATTACGAGGTTCATTTCTTATGGCTGTCAGATTGATATTAAGCCGCACCCAAGAGAGGTTCATGATTTTTTTGAATATGCTTCCATGTCCTCAGTTCATGTTATGAGTAGACATTTAGTTGGAGAACAACTTAATTATTTTGAGTATGACTATGTTTTTAATTTTTGTTCTTCAATTGTTATGGATATAATTCAATTAGGTTACCCAGGCAAAAAAGTTTTTACATTATACACTCTTGAAACCAAAAAGCTGTTATATTTATTTAAAGAGACGAATTTTGTTTCGATTGAAGATATACGGGAAGTAAAGTTTTATTTGCAAGATTGAATATATGCTTGAAAGATTTCAGCTTTCACTTAATTATAAACCCATAATATTGGGTGCACTCATTGCAAATGCCTTATTCGTCCCTTTTCTTCTATATTGGTTGATTGATTATAATTTTATTGTACTGAGGGTAAGTTTTATCCTTATTATTTGGACGTATTGGTTATTTTATCCTAGAAGATATTTTTCGTTAAATATAAGTGCAGTGTTTCTAATGCTATTGTTATTGTTGAATGCCATATTTAATGGCATTAGAGGTTCCTTTCTAACGGTTTCATATCTCTTTATCTTTATTTCTTCTACTTTCTATGTTCCTAGCTTGGGTGAATACTTAAGGCAAAGAAGTCAGATATTCAGTAATGTATTTCTTTTCTTTTTTTGGTTTATTATTTTTCTTTTGTTCTTCCAGCTTTTCTTATATCCAGTCCCAAGATTCACAGGCTTTACCAGCTCAGCCACCACATTTTCAACTTATTTACTTTTGCTTTTCATTTATTTTTTGAGGGTTGAATGTCGTTCAACTCTAAGAATACTCGCATCGATTTTAATTTTAATATTGATTGTTGCCTCGCAAACAAGAACTTCTATTGGATTGTTTGTGTTAATTTTGATTTTTTATAGATTTTCCAAATTTATTGATAAACATAAATTTTTATCTTTTCTTTTTGTACTTGTATTGGCGTTAAGTTATTATCCGATAATTTCTTTTTTTGAAACTACAATTTCAATTTTATTTAAATTCCGAACGAATGAAGCTGGTTTAGATTATTCCGTTATATCCAGACTTGCATATTTTTCTAATCAAGTTGAGGCAGTACGTTTTATGAATGTGTTTGAATTTTTTTTTGGGAAGGGTGTTAACACCTCCCAAAGTATAGGGTCCACCATTTTGGTTGATGAGATTGATCAGCATAATGATTTTTTTCTAATCCTTTATGAACTTGGATTTTTGTATTCTCTGATTTTTTTTAAATTTCTGTCAAAGCTTGTCAACTCTTTCTCAACCTTATCCTTATTAACTATTTATTTGTTTTCATTTTATCATAACATGGCATTTGATGCCATAGTTTTTCAATTATTATTTATTGGGTTTTCTTTTTTTAAAGATAGTGATGTCTAAATTAAAGTTTGCAAGAGATTACAATGATCTTCTCAAACCGGGCAGGTTTATTTATTTAAATATTTTTAACTATAATTTCGTAAGAATAATTAGCCAAAGGTTTGATCTCATTTATTTTGATGGAATAACGCTTTTGCTGATTACAAAATTATTGAAGGGAATTAAGACAAGAAGAATGAGTCCTGATAATACGGGTTTAATGAATGCTATCGTTAGCTCATTTGATAATTTTATAGTCTGTGGTGGAAGTACTGAGGATGTTAATTTTTTTTGTAAAGAGTTGTTGATTGGGAAAAATGTCATTTTACAGCTTGATGGCTTTAAGGGTGAAGATGATCTAGCAGCCAAAATAAATCAGGCGATTGAGCGTCAACCAAATCTTGCTAAAGTGGCAGTATTACTCGGTTTAGGTAGTCCGAAGCAAGAAATTGTTTCTTTAAAAATTACTGAAAGCCCTAATACAACTTCTGTATACACTATTGGTGGTTATATAAGTCAGTTTCGCGTTAAAAAAGAGTATTTTCCTAAATGGGTTGATTTTTTACATATCAGGGCATTATATCGTATGGCTATGGAAAGACATTTATTTTTGCGAATGCCTAAATTAATCTCTGGTGCGTATTACTATGTAATGGATCATTTTTTGGGTATCAATGGGCACTAGTATAAGTATAATTTTGTACTAGGCAGGAATACCATTTAATAAAATACTTGTAAGATGTTATGTGTTAGAATAGATATGTTGCTATGTTTGTTTCAGATATAGTTAGTTAAAAATAATTCCTTATTAAATATGAAAAATTTTTATTATTTACTAGCCGGTGTAAGTTTTTTGATGAGCCTACAGCAGGGTTACTCTCAACAGAATGTTGGAATAGGAACTATAAATCCTGAGAGCTCTGCTATGTTAGAAATCAAATCTTCTGAGAAAGGTTTCCTAGCTCCGCGTATGAGTTTAGCTCAAAGGGATTTAATTAAGAACCCGGTGGAGGGTCTTTTGGTTTTCCAAACCGACGTAACGCCTGGGTTCTATTATTTTAATGGAGGCCAATGGATTCCGATGATGAATTCTGTTGCAACTGGTGACATAAATGGTTGGGCTTTGGATGGCAATGCTTCAGCTAGTGGTACAAAGGCGGCAGCTACGGTAAACAGTTTTATAGGAACACCTTCAGGTATACCAATAAATTTTAAAGTTGGGACCACGAAGGCGGGGCAGATCGATGCCAATAACTTATTTATGGGTTTAACTGCTGGCTTGGCAAATCCAACTGGAATTAATAACATTGGTTTAGGTAGTAATGCTTTGCGAGTGAACACCACTGGTGCTAATAATTCTGGAGTTGGTGCATTTGCACTAGTTAAGAATGTTGATGGATCAAAGAACTTAGGTGTTGGTTCCAGTAGTTTGCAAGAAAACGTTTCAGGTAGTGACAATGTTGGGGTTGGGTTCGCTGCTCTTCGTAGTATTTCTAGCACTTCTAATAATGTTGGAATTGGTTCATTTGCTGGCTTTTCTAACACGGGAACTGGGAACGTTTTCATTGGATATAATTCAGGAAGGAGTGAGCTGGGCTCAAATAAATTATATCTTGCAAATTCAAATACAACAACACCATTGGTTTATGGTGACTTCTCAGCTAAGTTTGTTTCAATAGGAGATATAGAGTTAGCCAAAAGAGATGCAATAGCCGCAAGCGGAGCTTACGGCCTACTTGTGCAGAAAGGTCTTTTGACTGAAAAGATAAAAGTCGCTTTGAAATCTTCCGGTGATTGGTCAGATTATGTGTTTGAACCAACGTATCCATTAATGCCATTGGAAGAAGTTGAGTCCTTTACTAAGGAGAATAAGCATCTTCCGAATGTTCCATCAGCAGATGCGATGGCAGCGGGTGGACTGGATGTAGCTGAGACTTCGAAAATGTTTATGGAGAAAATTGAAGAGTTAACGCTTTATCTGATCGAATTAAATAAAGAAGTTAAGGCTTTGAAGTTGGAAAATGAGGCACTTAAGAGTTCATTAAAATAAAATTGACAGATATTCATTTAGACCTCAGCCAGAAATGGCTGGGGTCTTCTTTTTTTACACATGAAGGTACTCATTACAGGGGCTCGTGGTTTTGTGGGCCAAAATCTGATTCAATACTTCTCCGCTCAGAAGACTCCTTTTGAAACGATTTCTCTTCGGGAAGGTCTTCCGGAAATTATCCAGGAAGATATTCACTCCTTTATTCATCTGGCCGGGTTGGCTCATGATGTGAAGAAAACTCAAAATGATCAGGCCTACGATGAAATTAACTTTGGGCTTACCAAAGAGCTTTATGATCGGTTCTTACAATCTTCAGCCCATACGTTTATTTTTATGAGTTCGGTAAAGGCGGTGTCTGACGAACCGGGTGAAGAGGTGGTAACGGAATTAATGGAACCTCAGCCCTTAACGGCCTACGGAAAGTCCAAGCGGAAGGCCGAAATCTATCTGTTAGAGCATCAGGACTCAAACAAGAGGCTCATTATTTTACGTCCCTGTATGATTCATGGTCCGAAAAACAAAGGAAATCTGAATCTTTTGGTTCAGTGGGTGAAATCTGGGTTTCCTTATCCATTGGGCTCGTTTTACAATGAAAGATCCTATTTAGGGATTGAACACCTTTGCTATGTAATTCATGAATTTGTCCAAAAGAGTCATCTGGAAGGTGGAATCTATCATGTAGCAGACTCGGGCTATCTTTCGACAAGTGAACTGATTCAACTTATTGGGAGGGTTCTCCAGAAAGAGATACGGGTACTGAATATCCCGCAAACTATCATTCGAATTCTTGGAAAGTTTGGAGATGTGCTTGGTTTACCATTGAACTCCGATCGTTTACAAAAGCTAACCGGAGACTACAGGGTCAGTAATGATAAACTACGGACGGTTCTGAAATCTGATCGTATATTTGAGGTGAGCGATTCCTTAGAACAGAGCCTTAAAACCTTCGTTAATGACTGATTATTTATTTCTGATAGCCTATAGCACAGCCGTAATTCTTATTGCCATCCTGTATTTGAAGGTAGCAGAGAGATTGCATATCACGGATTCACCGAATCACCGTAGCTCACATGTTCATCCTACCATTCGGGGATTGGGGATTCTTTTTCCAATGGCCCTTCTCTTTTATTCGTGGCAATCCGGATTTACTCACCTTTGGTTCTCTTTGGCTATTCTTATGCTCGCTGTTGTGAGTTACCTGGATGATTTGATCACTTTGCCGGGTAAAATTCGATTCCCGGTTCATCTGATAAGTGTAGGTATGATGCTTTACGAAGCATTTGCAGGTCAGCTGATCTGGGTATGGATTGTTCCACTCATTTTTCTAGGCGTTGCCTTTATCAATGCCTTTAATTTTATGGATGGGATCAATGGAATAACTGGTATCTATGGGTTGGTCGGGTTGGGTTCCCTGGCCTGGATCAACCAGTCTATGGCACTTCTACCACAGGAATATTTTATTCTTATTGGAATTGCCGTGCTGGTTTTTCTTTTCTATAATTTCAGGCAAAGGGCTCTGGCCTTTTGCGGGGATGTGGGTAGTGTTAGTCTGGCTGCGATCCTGTTCTTTCCGTTGATCCTTCTGTTTGAAAGGGGGCATTGGCAGTACCTCTTCTTTTTTTCCTTGTATGGGTTGGATACGGCCTATACCCTGATGTATCGAATCCGGCAAAAGCAGGCTATTTTTGAGGCTCATCGGCTTCATTATTTTCAACTGCTTGTTCATCGTCTGGGATGGGAGCATCGTGTGGTAAGTTTACTTTATGGTGTTCTGCAGCTTTTATTGAATAGTTTACTTATTATGTCGGACTCTTTACTCATCGTGATCCCTGCAAACCTTTTTCTGTTTGGGATCATGCATTTCAGCCGGAAAGAAATGGGATTGGCCCTGACCGGAAAATAAAATAACACTCCGAATGAAAGAAGTTGGTTGATCAATCGGTATTTTTATTTTCGAACGAACAAACCCAAGAAAATGATCCGCAAGTGGAGCTCTCATTTTGTATCGAAATGGCTGGTTTTGGCCGTGGATATGCTCATTGTGGCTGCAAGTTTTATGCTGGCCACCCTGGCCCGCTTTAATTTTGAATTTACCTACGTAGACCCGCTTCTTTTTAAATACCATCTGGTGCTGGTTCTCGCTTTCCGTTTACTGGGATTTTTGATTTTCCAGTCTTATTCGGGTATTGTACGGCACACCAGTCTGGAAGATATCCGGAACCTGTTTAATGCCCTTCTCTTTTCTTCATTAGCCCTCTTTGTGCTCTCCTATTTGGGACATGAGCTAGATATTCAGGCCTTGAAAATTCCCTATTCCATCCTACTCATCGGATTCTTCATCGCCATGTTTGCTCTCACGGTGAGCCGCTTCATGGTAAAATCGGCCTATGAACGGCTTATTGCGACCTATAAGGATATCAAACCCGTGATTATTTATGGAGCTGGTCATCTAGGCAGAATTACCAAAAATTCGCTACTCACAGATAAAAGCTTTAAATACAAAATTGTTTGCTTTCTGGATGATAACCCCCAGCTCAGCGGGAAATCGGTAGAGGGGATCCCGGTATTAAACCGGAAAGAGCATTTGAAGGCTTTTGTGGAGGATCAGCAGAAGCGGTTTCCTAATTTAGAAATCATTTTTGCCATACAAACTATCAGTTCTGTAAAGCGGAATGAGATTGTGGATCAATTGCTGGAGACTGGGGTTCCCTTAAAAATTTTGCCCCCCATCAAACAATGGATGAATGGAGAGCTGAAGGCGAATCAGATTCATCAGATCAAAATTGAAGACTTACTGCAGCGGGACCCTATTAAACTGAACAACCGACTGGTGAGTGAGTATCTGAGCAACAAACGTATTCTGGTGACCGGCGGTGCGGGTTCCATTGGATCAGAAATTGTTCGTCAGGTGCTCCGCTTCCATCCCCGGCAGGTACTGGTGTTGGATCAGGCGGAGTCGGCCCTTTACGATCTGGAGACCGAATTAAAACGTCTGGGGAAGGATAAAGAAAATAATACGGAATGTGTGGTGGGCAATGTAGTTAATAGGGCCAGGTTAGAGGAAATCTTCCGGAAATTTAAACCGGATATTGTCTTTCACGCGGCGGCGTACAAGCATGTACCCATGATGGAAAAGGACCCGGCCAATGCCCTGGAGGTGAATGTGCTGGGCACAAGGAATCTGGCTGATCTGGCTCTGAAATATGAGGTGAGTCGCTTTGTATTTATTTCTACGGATAAGGCGGTGAACCCCACCAACGTGATGGGGGCTAGTAAACGAATGGCCGAGATGTATGTACAAAGCCTGAATGTGCATCAAAACAAGACACGTTTTATTACCACCCGATTCGGGAATGTTTTGGGATCCAACGGGTCTGTCATACCTTTATTTAAGAAGCAGATTGAAGCCGGAGGGCCCGTCACAGTAACCGATCCGAAAATTATCCGCTATTTCATGACCATTCCGGAGGCTTGTCAGTTGGTGCTGGAAGCTGGCACTATGGGGAAAGGGGGCGAAATTTTTGTCTTTGAAATGGGAGAACCGGTTCGAATTCTGGATCTGGCTAAACGCATGATCCGGTTATCTGGTTTCGAACCCGAGAAAGAGATTGCGATTACCTTTAGTGGTCTGCGGCCTGGAGAAAAATTGTACGAGGAATTACTAAGTAAAGCGGAAGAAACCGGTCCCACTCATCACCCGAAGATTCTGATTGCGAAGGTAAAACCGAGACCTCTGGATGACATTAACGAAGAGATTCAAATGCTGGAAGCTCAGTTAAAAGGGACAAGCCGCACTGAATTGGTTCGTTTTCTGAAAAAAGTGGTGCCCGAATACAAGAGTAAGAATTCGGCCTACGAAAAGCTGGACATTACTTCCAGAGATCTTTCTTAAGTTCCAGGGAAAAGCCCCATTGATTTCCCACCAATTCTCCCCGGTCAAAGGCCAGTGAATACGAGCTGTATAAATCCCATATAGGGAGCAGGACCTGATCTAAACGGGCAAGCAAACTGTACTGTGTTAAACCCGGAAAAGTTTTGGAATAATTCCCGAAATTGACACTGTAGCTTTGAATGAGTGACCAGGTAGTCTGTTTTCCAAGGGTGCCTTTCAGACGCACTGTCCCCGCTTGTAAACGGTTATTGAGTATAAAGTTTGCCGGGAAGGTCGCACTGCCCATGGAGGGATATTGCGACTGAGGGATAAGCAGAGGAAAACCGATGAACCTGTTCCTATAAGTCCAGCCGTCCACATAAACCCCATTATTGAAATAATTATCCAGACCCCTCAATTCCGGAATTGTATTTCCACTTCCCCCTTCCCCTCCCTGATTCCTGGTATCCAGATAGGTGATATCTAGGTGGCTAATTCTCCAAGAGTCTGACTTGCGAGGTTTAAATCGGATATCGATTCCGGTAAGTCCGTCTGAAATATTGGAAAGATAAAACAGGGAGCCGTCTTCGTAATAACTTTGCCGGTAAAGTAGAAAGGAAGCGTTCTGGGTTTCCCAGTCCAATGCGATATCCAGGGTGCCCAGATGGTTCCCGGAGCGATTAAAAGCTTCGTTATAAGGAACTCCGTTTAGGGTTTCCCCTTCGTTATTTCGGTTGAGGCTTATGCCGCTTACCACCTGCATATAGGTTTTAAAGTCATTTCCGTAGCTGGAAATCCATTGATTGGTCCGCTTATCAAAGAAAGGTATGGTGGGTTTGCCTCCCCATTGCACCTGATGATTGGCTCCGGCATGAAAACGGATTCGCCAGGAGGGTTTTCCCATACGAAAGTAGATAGACTTCTGATGCAGGAAATAGTTTTGAACGGAATCTGTACTTCCAAACCAGCCATGTGAGTAGCCCCCTTTGAAGGCTAAAAGACCAGATTTTAAAAGAGGGGTGTAGACCGGTACCGATAAACGGATTTCGGGAATGGGAAGACTGTTATTGTTCCAGATAAGACGACCGAGTTCCCGGTCTTTATCAAGGATTTCGCCTGGCTGGCTCCATCGTCCTATCTGCAGCTGAAATCTGCGGTATCTTGCTTTTACATAGGTATTGGAAAGTAGAAATCGGGATTCTTCGGCTAGCGATGCCACTGCCCTTACGCCATAGCCTAGTCCAAATGGCTTCAACTTTCGCTGCTGAGTATATAGACTATCGTAATCTTTGAAGGTTTCAAGAGCCAGAAGTCCCGCAGGAGCATCATAAGGTACTTCTCCTTGTTGTTCGGCCCAGAGCCAGAAAGGCATATTTTCGGTGGTAGACACCAGGCCACGCAAGGATGCAGAAGCGGCATCTGGTCGCAGATGGATCTGCCCCAGAACCGGAGTTAAAAGCCCATAGATGAAAAGGAGAGGTAGGAACGATTTCACCGGGTAAATATATAGGATAATTGAATACTCTGACTGGCAGGATATAAATTCCCCTGATCCATGGCCAGGGCTGCCTGAAGTAGTTGGTTTTCTTTGAGCAAATAAGCCAATTGAATCCATCCGGAGTATTGATTTTTGGCGAAGGGCACTGCATACGTTCCGAAGTTCCGGCTGAATGACTGACGGGTGAGGTAGCTGAATTTGCCCCATTGGCCACGTGCAGAAAGATAAAAGAAATGAAGGCGGTTATTGGTAATTCGGCCGGTTTGATTGTCTCTGCCAATAAACGCATTGCCCAGAATGTTATCCCGATAGCTCCAGCTTTGGTATTGGCCGTGATGAAAATAATTATCTGTTTCCCCGAAGTTTGAATCCTGATACTTACCAAACCGGTATCTGCCCTGGCTCTTAGAGTTGAAGAACTCAAGAGTAATCTGCTGGAGTTGCGGCAGTTCAGCCGGATAAATGGATATCCCATGCAGGCCGTCTTCGATGTTATTCAACCGGGAAATGGAGCGTGCAAAATCATAAGGTTGTTGTTTGTAGATCAAAAGAGTCGCGTTGTCAAGTTTGATCTGAAGGGCCAAATCTATGGAGCCCAACTGGTTTCCGACGGCCAGTCCACCGTCGTATCCAGGGACCTTCATTGTGGATGGGGGAGCTAGTTTTTGTAAAAATGGCAGGATTATGTACTGGTAGGAATAAAGCGGATAAGGAGCCAGAAAGCCACCGATGGTAGGAGGATAAAGACCCCCCACATCTTTTAGAATATCGGAATATCCCCCCCACTGTACCTGATGGTTGACACCGGCCATTACCTGCACGTTCCCGTTTCCCAATTTTCCATAGAGCCATTTCTGATGCAGCCAGTAGTTTTGGATGACCGAGTCACTGCCAAACCAGCCATGGGAAATACCCGCTTTATAGCTTACTTTCCCTTTTTTGCCCAGAGCAACATAACCGGGAGTATGTAGTTGTACTTTGGGTATAGGCAAGGCATTGCCTGACCAAATGTAGGAGCCGGATGTTAGGGTGGTATCTACCAGCCCAAAGATTTCTTTTCTGCGGCCTCCATAGAATTCCCATTGTTTGAATCGTATCTTCAGATAGGCTTCCGGTAGAAGGAGAGCTGAATTTTTCCTGGCCAGATTTCCGGTTAATTCCAGGCCATAGCCTATGGCCCAGGGTTTAGGCTGTCTGTTTTGGGTGAGCAAAGTGTCGTATTCGTGATGCATAGACCCTCTCATTTGCAGAAAATTTCCGGCTTTTGGAGCCATTCCATATTGATTCGTCCTGAACCAGAATGGCAATACTTTAGAGCCTGCAACAGCATGGGTACTTAGTTTGAACTCATCAGGATTCATGGAGAACTGACCCTTTACCCAATAGGAAAGAGGTAAAAGGATCAGGAAAAGTAAAATGCGTTTACCTGAGCAGGGTAATTTTGCCTGTTTTTTCAATGAGTTCATTGGTTTGGGTTTCCAGCACCAATCGGAAACCATAGATACCAGTGGGCAAGCTTTCCTGCTGAATTTTGCCGGTCCAGTGCTCGCTGATGTCATGAGAAATAAAAACTTCTTTTCCTTCGCGGTTGTAAACTTTGAAAAGATAGGATTTTAAATTGGAAAGATTGCCCTTAATGATGAAAATATCATTGATTCCATCCCCGTTGGGACTGAAAGCATCGGCTATAAATATCTCTGTATTCCTGTGAATGCGAATACGTTCAGATCGGCTCAAATTCCCTTTGGAGCTTTCTACGATCACCTGAAAATAAGCGTAATTATCAAAGCCCGTGAGATCAGGCGAATAGGAACCTGTTATGGAGGAAGTTAACGGTACTGTTGAGACAGGGGTCGGGTCCAGAGAATCGGAATAAATCAAAATACTCACAGCAACAATGGAATCTGGGGAAAATGGGGAATTTAAACTCCATTTGAGAACTTTTTCAGGTTGCTCCTGAAGGGAAATCGGGCAGAGAGCACTTGATTGCTGCGAAGCGTAACCACAGCTATTTTCATAAGTTAACGCAAAGCAATCGTTATCTGAAAACGCCGTAAGGGGTAAAGTAAACTGACCCGTGCGGGAGCTATCGAGCAGTTCTTTGTTTCCTGTCACCTGTTTCCAAAGAAAGGTCTGGTTTACATCATCCAGATTACTCGTTGTATAAGCAAATTCCAGCTGGCTTGCCAACACATCATAACTGACAAAGGCTTCAGAGATTGGAGGTAAATGAAACGAATCTTCATTTATGCAAATCCTGTTGGATAGTACTTTGACAGCAAATGGATTGGAAAAGAGCGTACCACTTACCTCTGAACTCAGTCGATAACAGACATCCTTTGGACAGCGTGTTGTGTCTGTATAAACTCCTGTTGCCGGGTTTAGGAGGATAGATCGGGTATTCGCATTGATGGTTTCAATCTCCATTTTAGTGGAAACGATACGGTTTCCAATGCTGGCAGGAGGATTTACCAGATCGTAGAATCCTGCAGAATGAGCCAGATAGCGAAGAACGGTTTGCTGAACTCCCGGATCTATGGAGGTGATTGGAGTAGTACAAAAATCAGGGCTGATGTCTGTGCCTCCGCAAGGTTCTTCTTTAGAAAGTACAAAACAGTAGGATTTGGAAGGGTCGGGTACTTTATAGTTAAAGCTACCGGGCATTACCCCCACCCGGTCGGGTTGATTCAGGTTAAACGTTCCTCCAGCCTCATTCACAAAAAGTTTATAACCATCTGGTTTATAAGAGCCACTAAATGTAATCTGAGCAATATCTTGCTTAATAAGTTCCACCTTCTCAATTTTCACTTTTCCTGAATACGAACTTCCGGTACTGCTCATCGGAACGCTTACTCTTGAGTTACATGAAGATCCGGGCTTCAGAATACCTTCGACCAGGAATGGTTGGGTACTATTTACATCGCGGGAAATAGTAGCCGGTAATTCGTGCTTCTCTATAAGGTCTTCGGTGCCATCTCCCCAGGTTATTTTATAGGAATTGTAATAATTCAGGCTATCCACCGGTACACTTAGCTCTACATACGAATTGTTACATATACGGTAACTGAATACGGGTTCACTTTTCTGCACCACCGTAATTTTTTTGCAGGAATAGAAGTCAGATCCATTACCTCTTTTACCCAACTGAAGAATGGTATACGTACTAACCTTTTCGAACGGCCGGGGAAACAGAGTCGTTGCAACGCCTTCCTGCAAAGGTCTATTGGGAAGGTTGGTAAGAGATTCTCCCTGATAATCGAAAATGTAGCGTACAGAAGTGGCATTGGGTAATTTGTTGGTTATCACCAGCTGAAAAGGCGAGCAGTCCAGGCTATCTCCTGCAATTTCAAATCCATTATCAATGGTTTTTTGCGGATCATTACACAAACTCTGCCCCCAAAGAGATGGGGTATAACTCAGCAGGAGCAACAGGACTCCATAAAGGAAGCCTGATTTCGATGTACGATATGCTGAATTAGAGGGCATGCAGGATAGAAACAACAGTTAAAAGTACAACCCAAACCTCCCTGGAATCAAATTTTATTATTTAACGGTGGAAATTCCTTTGCCGGAATCCGATTGAATCTTTTCTCGTAACTTTGTGACCTTTAAATGCTAAGAATAGGATGAACAGACGGTTTCTGTATGTGGGGATACTTCTTTTTCTTTCCCAGGCTTGTGCCCGAAGGGTAAGCCAGGGGAGTGGGGATGCGATTAAGGAGTACTCCGAAGATCTTTCTGCAACACGTCCGGTGGTACACGTAGAAAAGGCAGCAGGGGAAGAAGAGCAAAACGGAGAGAATGACGCAGAGGCGTTTGTAGCCTCAAAAGCCCCTCAAAGCGAAAATGAGCGGATTGAAGAAGCCATACGCAAAATTTCGCAGCACAATGCATCAGCCACCTCGGCAGCTGGTTACCGCATTTCGGTATTTGCAGGCAACAGCCGGTCGGAGTTTGAATCGGCCAAATCGTATGTGATGCAGCATTTCCCTGAGCTGGAACTTTATGAGTCGTACAGCCAGCCTACCTACCGCCTGCGGGTGGGAGATTTTCTGCGAAGAATGGATGCCGAACGCTACTACAGTTCCCTGCTGGGCAGATTCGATTCTGCCAAAATCACCAGCGAAAACATCAACGTTCAGAAAGGATTACGTATCAATTAAATCACAATACAAAACAGGCCCTCCTCGTTGGAGTGGCTTAGGGTAAAAAACGCATGAAAAAAGCACTCATTACCGGCGTTACCGGGCAAGACGGGGCCTATCTGGCCGAGTTTCTTCTGGAAAAAGGCTACGAAGTACATGGCATCAAACGCCGGGCCTCTTTGTTTAACACCGATCGCATCGACCACATTTACCGAGACCTGCACGAAGCCAACGTACGTTTTGTGCTGCATTACGGTGATCTGAGTGATTCCACGAATATCATCCGCATCATTCAGGAAATACAACCCGACGAAATTTATAATCTGGGGGCCATGTCGCATGTCAAAGTGAGTTTTGACTCCCCCGAATACACCGCCAATGTGGATGGCATAGGAACCCTCCGCATTCTGGAAGCGGTGCGTCTGCTCGGTCTTACCGAGAAAACCCGCATTTATCAGGCCTCTACGTCTGAGTTGTACGGCCTGGTGCAGGAAGTGCCGCAATCGGAAACTACGCCGTTTTATCCGAGGTCACCCTATGCCGTTGCCAAGCTTTACGGCTACTGGATTACGGTCAATTACCGGGAGGCATACAACATGTACGCCTGTAACGGCATTCTTTTTAATCATGAGTCGCCGCTGCGTGGAGAAACTTTTGTTACGCGTAAAATTACCCGGGCGGTGGCACAGATAGCTTTGGGGCAGGAAAGCTGCCTGTATCTGGGAAATCTGGATGCCAAACGCGACTGGGGCCA
>CBINGY010000063.1:0-23636 GCA_966250325.1 uncultured Cytophagaceae bacterium
AACAACGCCAGTGGATACAAGCATCTGTGCCGGCGACAGGATTCAGTTGAGTACACTAAGCGGGCTGGAGAATTATCAATGGACTCCCAAAGAGTATATTGAAGACGAAAATACAGCTCTCGCCACCGTATTTCCTCTACAAACCACAACCTACAAGGTTACCTCCAGAGACAAATGCGGCAATTCATTCGAGACTTCCTATAGGGTTACTGTTGATTCGGAAAACTGCCCTCAAACTATTGAAAATAAAACTCCTTTTATTTTAGGTCTGCCTTCAGCCTTTAGTCCGAATGGAGATAATATCAATGACAGGCTATTAATACGGATGAACCCGGATTACCATCTAAAAATGGTTCAGATAATTAACAGACTGGGATTTGTGGTTTTTGAAACCACCGACAAGGATCAATTCTGGGATGGTACTTATAAGGGTTTACCAGTTAACCAGGGCATTTACCATATTCAGATTATATTCCGTGACGAGAAAGAAAACGAATTTACTCATTACGGCTATATTGAGCTTCTGAGGTAAGAACAATTTAAATAAGAAAAGCAATCCCATCGAATTCCAGCAGTATTCCTGGGGTTGGAGCATAATGAAAAAAGGTAGCCAATTTCAAATTAGCTACCTTTAATTGTGGAGAAGATCGGGCTCGAACCGACGACCTTTTGACTGCCAGTCAAACGCTCTAGCCAACTGAGCTACATCCCCATGGGTTACAGGAATATCTACATCCCTGTAAGAGGCTGCAAATATAGCAAAGTCTTTTTCATACCCACAAGTTTACCAACCCGGAATCATAAAATTGACCCCGGTAACCACAGGTTTTTTTCCACCATTGTAGAACGGAACGGCGAAATAGGGCTCAAGAATGACGTATCCAAGTACATTGATACGAATACTCGCACCTGTTGTGATGATCGGATCAGTCTTAAAGTTGAAAGTATTCCCCCTGAAATCGGTGAAAGTTTCCTCATTACCAATTGACCTGTCTTGCGACCACACGGCACCTGCATCTACATAAAAATTAAGATCACTGGGCAGATAATTAAAGGGTATCAAAGCAATTTGTTCCGGACCTGTGAACGGAATACGTACTTCAAAATTCGCCACGGCTAGTTGTTCGCCAATCAATGCCTCCTGAGTAATGAGACCGTCTGCAGCCTGTCTGCTATAGGCACCACCATAAAATCCATGAATATACCAGGGGAAACCAAGGTATAATGGATTAATACGATTAAGAAAATCCAGATTTGTAGGATTCAGACGTCCGTTATAAAGGAATCTACCCGCCACCGTAACTGGCTTAAAAAACTGATATTTCCTCAAGTCAATCAAAACATCAGTATATGAAGTAGAACCAAAAACCTGCCCAGCCTGAATTCTGTATCGGTAACCGTTAAGCGGTGCTACGGTTCCAAATGAGGTATTATCTCCTACCAGAGCGGCATATACATTACTTAATCTGAAAGGTTCATAACCGTAATCCGAAGGGTCTAAGCGAATGGGTCTACTGGCATCAATAACTCGATAGTCATAAATATACCCATTTGGACCTACCCCAATTTGAGCCAACTGAGGATATTCTCTGACACTGAAATTGTAAAAACTTAAACTCCCTCCTACCTCGAGCCTTTTTGATCTGCTGAAAGGCTTAAAAGCAAAAACCGAGGCCTCATCTACAAATAAACGTGTTAAACGCTGACTAAAAACAGCATTGTAGTAGTCGAGGCCTCCGACAGAACCAAGCGTATCTATAATTCGAGGCGGTTCATTAAATGAGGCAAAATCAAAAAACTGATAGGGTATGTGAGAGACCGATGCACCAAATTGCAAGGGCTTACTTTGATTCAAATAAAAGAACTGCCCTCCAAAATCCTGTATTTCACCATTAAGTGCCACCGTCCCGGCCAGCTGATTATTATTCAACATATCGCTGAACAGACCCGTAATACCACCGCCAAGACCCGTTCCAAAGCGGGAGGTAGAAATTCCAAGTCCGGAGTTGGCAAGATAATCCAGTTTAAATCGAGGGTTATATTTTTTGGTCTGAAACACGGATGAACGGGTCTGTGTAACAATTCCAGGTAAGTTCAGATTCTCCTGAACCAAATCCCGACCTTCCACCCATTCAAAAGGAGGCAGTTTTCCGGCAACCTTGTTTGTGGCGTTTTCTACCGGATCACTCAATAATTCGGAGGGAGCAGCCTTCACAACCGAATATGCCCCTTTGAAAAAATAGGTATAGGCGATTTCTCCACTATTTCTTGAAATACTAACCGCTGGTGAATAAAGTGTGATTCCGCTAATTCCAGTATAATAATTTGTCAATTGGCGAATCTCTTTGCTGCTAATATCATAGCGGTAAAGATTACGGAAACCGTCTCTGTCGGAAAGAAACAGGACGCCTTTACCATCCGGCTCAATGAGCGGATTAAAATTATCGGAACCTTTGAAGAGGTCAAAAGTTTCTATTTTCCTGGTTGCCAGTTCCAAACGGCTAATGGTCAAACTGGCTTTCTCCAATCTCGGATGAGATTCACTTCTATCTGATACAAAGTAGATGTATTTTCCATCCGGAGACCATTCCGGCTGAATATCGGAGTAAACATCCTGAGTGAGATTTGTAACTTCTTTCGTTTTTAGGTTAAACTCGTAAAGATCAGTCTGGCCCTCAACCAGGCCAGCCACCACTATTGAGGAACCATCAGGCGACCAGGCCGGATTGGTAAATGCATCTACTCCTTTTACGGAGTAAATTTTCTTATTCCCGTTTGCCGCATTAATAATACTGATCTTATTTTTCCCCTTTGACTGAACCACAATAGCCAGATTTTTGCTATCGGGAGACCAGCTGCCGGCAGTTTCAATGAAGCTGTAGGAATCCACATGGCCTGCGAACGAATTACCAGATATTTTTCTGATCGTTTTTCCGGTAACGGCATCAGCTATGAAGATATCTATAGAAAGTACATTTTTGGAAGAAATATAGGCAATATACCGGCCATCTGGGCTGATAATCGGGCTTAAGTTCATTTCTCCTCCGGTTTCTTCAGAGGCCATCACTTTTCCTCTCAGAGTGAATTCTCTCCCGTCTCTCAATGGCTTGTAGGCATCTACCAAAGACTGTTTAAATTTAGCCGAGAACCGGTCGAGATCCATTTTAAACGCCCGCTTAAAAGCGGCCTCCACTCCATAAATTGCGGTTTCTTTAAATAAAGGCCTTATAATATCGTCACCATAGGTAGCTGTCACATACGCCCAGAATGCCTGACCCCATCTGTATGGAAAATATTTGTACTGCTTGGTAACCATATCCTCAATACTCGGAATATCGTCATTCTCTACCGCATCACGCATCCACATGGCCGTATGTGAGTCGTTTCTACCCAGCGACATATACTCTGCAAGGCCTTCAACCATAAATAAGGGTAAGTTCCCGATACTTGCCATGGTTGTGGAGTCAGACCCATAACTCATTGTCAGGTATTGAAAGGCATGAACCAATTCGTGACCAAGCACGTGGTCCGTCTGACGGTGAGTAAACATCATAGGCATTACCACCCGGTTTCTCAGACCTTCTGTAACACCTCCTGTTCCTTCAGAGATATTTCCGCCTATGGCAGTAGTTTCCTGAAAATCGGGATGATTTTTATAAATTATTAATGGATTAGGAGTAACAAAGGCTAGTTTAAAGACCTCCTGATGAAGTTTGTACCAATTTTCAGAGTCAATCAGAAGTTTGTCTGGTACTGAGCGATCATTGAAATAATGATAGAGCTCGTAATGAGGACTTTGCAAAACTTTAAATTCAAATGCCTTATATCTTGGCTTATTCTGCCCGAAGTACTGTGCCTGAGTGTAAGCCAGGTTTGAACCAAGAACGGCAGCGATCAGAATTACATAAGCTTTAATTCTCTTCATATTCTTTCTTTTTAACGCACCACGGGACGCGTTACCTTCACAAATTTTGCCTGCCAGTATTTGGATGTGAGGTCATCAATTCGAACCCCGTTATTGGCAGCATGTACAAACAAAATTTTTCGATTTCCCCGTTTCTTCACAATTACGCCTGTATGATTGATTCGGTTGCCCTGAGTTTTGAAATAAACTAAATCACCTGTTCGGGCTCTTTTAAGTTTTATTTCCTCATAAACATCGGCCTGTTTGTAGGATACCCTGGGCATAGAAATGCCAAAGTCCGAGAACGCGTTGTATACAAGACCAGAGCAATCAATTCCTTTTTTGTCATTCCCACCAAACTTATAGGGTGTTCCCATATATCTTTTACAACTTTTGACCAGTTTTCGGGGTGAGTATTCCTTCTGGGCCAAGACAGAAAAACTCAGCGTTAATACGCCAAGCAGCAAAACAGTTTTTTTCATGAAAAGCACTTATTGATTAGCAAATATAGCTTCAAGTTGCCGAATTAAACCACGTCCTTCATCTAATCCGGGTTCAATTAATTTACTCTCCAGCCAGTTGCCAGATTTGTCAATAAGAACGATTGAAGGAATGGTTTTAATATCCAGATTTGTCAAAAGTTTACTTTGAGGATCTATTCTAACATTCAACACATTTGCGGCTTTGGAAGCCATGGATTTATCGAAGTAACGGGCCTCATCCACAGCCACTTGCAAAACCAGAAGATTGGCAGACCCCTTGAAATAATTAACCACCGCCGGCATGGCTGCCAGATCGGCTTTACACGGCTCGCACCAACTGGCCCAAAATAACAAGATTACATATTTTCCCTTAAGATCTTTCAGTGACACAAAATGACCATCTGTGTCCTCCAGAGTAAAAGAGGGTACCTGCTCACCCTTCTCCTTTCCTCTGAGTACTGCAAAGCGGCCGGCTATTTCCTTCCCAATTGACTCATTAGACGCAAATTTTTCGTAATCCCTTACCAGTGCTTCCGCATCTTCGGTGTATCCGTCAATTAAAAAGCTGGCATTGAGCTTTGAGGCAAGTAGCCGATCAGCCATTTCTTTGGATATCCAGTCTTTCTCAAAGAAATATTTAAGCTGAAGATAAGATTTAGTTAGATCGTACCCTTTTTCAAAAATTCCTGATCGCAGCATTTGAACTTCACAAAGACTCTCCACGAAATTGCCGTATTCAAATGACTTTGATTGTACTAAAGGGTGAATCTCACTTAAGTTAAACTTGTCAGGCATAAGAGGATCTGATGCACGAGGACTAAGGTAGTCTAATCTCAACTGATTCATTTTACCAAGAATATCAGCCCTTTTTAAGACGAAAAACTGTTCCGAAAAATTTCCTTTAAAGGTATTCAAAAAATCAAGCTGCTCATCCTCATAGGATTTAACTGCCTTCATAAATGTGTTTTCCGGAAACTGAAATAAGTTTGTGATCTCTTTTTCAACATCCCGTTCTATTTCAAATTTCTTTTTCTGGAGCAGATCATACGCCCATTTGGAGCTACCCTTACCAGTAGGAAGATAGCTTTTATAGAAGTTTTCATTATCAAACTTTACAAAAATCTCATCTCCCGGCTCAATAATCTGAAATAGCACTCCATGAAGGCCGTAGTTCAGGTCCAGATAGGCGGATTCAGTGAGAGCCATTTGAAAAGAAAATCTGTTTTTCTTATCCAGATACACATAATAATCTTCAGGCTCTGTAACCCAGTTACGGTAAATGGTTATAATCACTCTGTTTTCCTGAGGGTTTGTAATCTCTCCTTTCAGGGAAAAATTTTTCTCTGCCAGGGCAAGGCATGGCAATAGTAGGATAAGTAAAGCTATCTTATAGAATCTCATCTGCAGACTTAAACTGAAGTCTCGAAGGTATAATAATTTCTGATGAATATAAACCAGGCAATGGATACGAAGGCTGCAGCAAACAAAATGACGGGAATGTGGAACATAATTAGCATAAAATGGAATAGCCCGGCAAAAAACAGGCGGGTCTGATAGTTCTCAAAGAAGTCAATCGAAATAAATTGAGCAGCCAGCCAGAAGACCTGTACACTAATAAAACAAAGCGATGCAGAAATCACATAGACATAAGGAAGAAGAGAAAACCAGTAATAGTTTAGGATGAGAATTTCGGGAATTACCAGAAAACAAGAGCCCATAAAGAGATAAAAAAAACGATTAGTTATAGTGAGAGGGAGTGATCGTTCAAATTGCATTTTTGAATTCGTAAAATCCCTGAATTCTCTTGCGATGGCCATTTGGCCCAATCCGGCAAGAAATATAGCAATGGCAAGCAGACGCTGGTCGTAATCGTCTGTTGGAAACAAGCGGGCACAGCCAATAAGCAATAGAATTCCATATAACTTGCTGGTAACGAAAAGAGTAATCTTATTTTGAAGTAAATGTCTTAAAAAGAAAAGAGAGGGTAATTTAATGCCAGGAAGACTGGGAACCACCGACCAGTTGTTCATTGATACATGAAAATTTCTGAGCCTTGAAAAATGCCATGCAGCCGGAACAATAATCAAAATAAGGTTTATTAGAAGCACAAGAAAACCAGCGAGGTGAGCCTCTTTGGAGAAAGCCACTGTGATCATAAAAATAGCATACGAAAGAAAAGGTAGATTCAGAGTAACCTGTAACAGAATGAGCTCAGAGATAACAAGAGAAATTGGCCGAAGCGTAAAATCCTGAAATAATTGATTTTCAGGAAGTTTTAAATTCATTGAAAAGAATTGAGTACTTTTCAGGACGTGTAAAAACCAGACAACTACCACGAAAAGAAGAAGTTGAGGCCTGCTAATAATCACAGAAGTCAATTGCATGTGCTCTCTCCCACTCATGAATCCAAAGGCCACAAAGACGATGAGGGCATAAAAGGCAAAATTTTGCCGGTAGTACTCTCTGGAAATACATTTAAGCAGAAGCATGAATCGTTTGATTTTCTACCTTGAAATGATGGTCTAAATTCAATAGATTTTGAGGCCAGTCGTGATGAGAAGCAATCAGAACGCTTTGACCTCTATTTATGCTCTCATTCAGAAGTTTCAGAAGTAGTTCCTGAGTCTGTGTGTCAATCGTCGTAAACGGCTCATCCAAAGCCAGAACGGAAGGCGAACCGATGAATGCAGAAATCAGACTTATTTTCTTTAACATCCCACTTGAATAGGTGGAGATAGCGGAGCCATAAAAACTATGGATACCAAATAACAGAACTAATTCCTCAAGATTTTCTTTGGACCAGCTATAGGTAGAACGATAATACTCCAGAATTTCTTTGCCACTCACAAATTCAGGAAACCTAGGTTCTGCAAACGCATAATTTATGAGTTTTCTGTATTCCACGGGCGACTTTTTAAGATCGGGTCCGTTCTGAAAACCAATCTTCCCTTCAAAAGGAACTATACCGCACAGTGCCTTTAAAAAGGTTGATTTGCCGGAACCATTTACACCCTGAAACCAGCTTACTCCACTCTTTATGACCAGATGGGGAATGTTAAGAACGGGATGCCCGTTATAGCTTTTTGAAAATGAAGAAACCTCAAGCATGCCCGAATCTAGAAAAAAAATTTCTGACAAACAGGAGGTTTCTCCAAAAGGTCAATACAAAGTTTAAATGGCCTATTTGACTCTGAAAATCCCGTTCATGACCGTATAATGACCTGGAAAGGTGCACACAAACTGATAATCTCCCTTTTTCTTTGGCACCTGTACATAGATGGTTTCGCTACTTTCAGGCTGTAGGATGCCTGTATGATAAAGTACTTCATCCATTTGCGGAATGTAACCAAGATTGGGGCCTTTCAGACCCATATTCAAGGCTGCTTCTCCTACCTTTTCATAGGTACCGGGCTGAACGATCAACAAATTATGCAACATGTCATCATTATTGTTGAAAACAATCCGGATTCGGCTGCCGGCCTTGACCTGAATCAACTTTGTGTCAAATTTGAGACCGGGTACAGTACCGATAGTTATTGTTTCGTCCACTTTGCCGTTCCAGGAATCCGGCATAGAAGTCAGATACTTTTCCGATTTCTCTATTACCACGGCTTCTGCTTCAGATCCCATATGCATGCTGTGATCCTCTTCATACGATACTGCATAAAGATCGAGATCCAGTGCCTCCACCGTTTTGTTAATCTGATTCAGCGTAAAATAACCCACATTGTGCAACAGGCTTTGACCTTTCGCATTTTTAACCCCTTCGGCGGTTATTCCGAAAATGTAACCCAATCGCATACTATCTACAGCCAGATGAACTGCCTTACCTCCATCGAGAATCTCAATACCTTTAATCTTAACCTCACGCTGATTAATTATCGGGCTTCCGTAATTATGATGGTACTTATAGGTGAAGCTTTGAATATCATAATTTGAGGGATTGTAAGCCGTTTCCTCATCCACCTCCTGGGTAAATTCAAGGATAAATCCATCTGAAGCAGATTTGATTGTTTTGATTTCAAATGGTGTCTTGCCAGTCCAGACAAGTCGCTGCAAACCGAATTCCGACCTTCCTGTAGCGGCCCAGCCCCGGCTGGTTTGACCCACAAACATCGATTGATCATATCCCCAGTTCAATCTAAGAACTCCAGACATAAATCCTTCTCTGAATGGAAAACAAGCTCCCTGATATACCCCATTCACTTTTTCCAGAGTCATTCTCATAATTTTTGAATGGCCCTGATCTCCAACAAAATACTGGCCCTCAAACGGCCCGAATTTTCCTGCACTTAAATCCTGTAACATACCCGAAGTAGAAATCCCCATCAAGGTATGTGGAAACCAAACTGCCGGTGGCTTTATACCAGGTACCCGCTGAGCCACGTCATAAAGTGGTTCTCCAGTGTCAGGAATGTCCTCTGTACGCAGTTTAACGGGAGATGCCGGGTCATTGGCCCAAACCAGACCTTCAGGATTACCTGCGAAGTCTCCCTTGGCCAAATGCGTAACACGCCCCGATCCTACCCAATCTCCTTGATTTTCAGAATAGAAAATGTCACCTTCCTCATTGACCATGAAACCAGCTGGTGAGCGAAGCCCGGTAGCCCACGGTTCCATCTTTCCCTGATCGTCAAGGGTAAACATCCATCCCCGCCATTTGGTAATGGAGGAACCATGACCTATCCAGTCCAGATTCAGTGTGAAGAGCTTTTTACCGTCTTTAGTAAGTTCAGGTCCATAGGAATATTGGTGATAGTTTCCTGACAGCGGCCATTGATAGTACTGCTCAAATCTATCTATTTGACCATCTTTATTATCATCATGTAAAATTGTCACTTCGCCCCTTTGGGTGGTCCATAACTTGCCGTCAATGTAGTTCAGACCAAGAGGTTCGTGAAGACCTTCTGCGATTTTTGTAAATACGGGCTTACTACCACCGACCATGTACGGGTTTTCTACTTTCCAGACCTCTCCTCTACGCGTACATACGGCGAGGCTTCCATCGGGAAGAAAGGTCATTCCGCCCACTTCGAGTACCACCCCCTCGGGTGTAGGCAATGTAACAATCTGATAGTAGTCGTCTTCTGTAACTGCCTGTGCCCATGATTGATTCAGGGTAAACAGACACCATAGGAAAAGAAATATATGCTTTGACTTCATTGTTTTATTTTCAGTTATCATTACCAGATTATTTCGAAAGATTGAATATCGTTGGCTGTTGACCAGAATTCCACATTACCCGATTCCTCCTTCTTTGTTACTTTCACATTATCAGGTATTTTAATGAAATAGTCAGCCGTTTTAAATAAACCCTTACCGACCATCTGCAAGTCTGCTCCTGCCGCAATCAGATACTGTACTCCCGGCTTTTCTGAGCTCACTTCCACCTTCATCCCTTTCGGTTCAGGGATAAACTTTTGAGAAACCAGAGAGCCATTTAAAAGGAAATTAAATGTAGGAATACCATTTTGATCAAGATAATATTCCTGAAGCTTTAGTTCACCCGTATTTCCGGCCACCTGAAACGATGGGTTTCCACTGAAGGTGATGGTCTGCCCTAGGGGCTTTATGATCTGCGGTTCACCCCGTTCATACCACATCTCGGTAACATCCGCAAAATTACCCTTCCAAGCGTACAAAAGACTACCTGTACCCAGGTCAAATGAAAAGTGACGATTCTGAGGTGTTCCGATTGAAATTACCTGAGTTCGTTTATCTTTCCCAAACTGCATGAAGGAACGAACTAATTGTGCTTTTTGACCGGAAGGCTCAACAAAAATCCCTCCGGTTACTTTGGGATCGGGTAACGAGGCTGCATCATGTAATTTGTAGGCTCTGAAATCCGGACCGGAAACAAACAAACCTAAACCCGCCGGCCACCAGATTCTCTTGTAATGGTATTCAAAACTATGTTTGCCTTTGGCCAGTTCTATCATTCCGGTTATCGGGGTTCGGAAAATAATTTCTTTTGAACCGACAACTTCCTTACCATCAATTTTCAATTGAGCTACACCCTGATAGTCAAGAGTGAATGCGTAATTTCCACTTTCTTCTACCTCCAGATCACCTTTGGATACTAAGTCAAAATGGCGGTAGTCGTTTTCTATACGAGCTGTGAGAACATCTGATTCTCCTGTAATCGGCGGTGTTGATTTGAACGCAAAATCGGCTTGCCAACTTTCGGTTTCCTGCAATTTGTACGTAATGTTTGAAACCGAGACGGGTCTGCGATCCTCGTATGCCGAGGCGGCAGCGTTTCTCACTGCCAGTAATCCCTTCTTAACCACAAACTTTAGTGGGCTCAGATCAGTACTCAGACCCCATTTTAAAACACTGCGATGAAGTACAATTCCATTAATTGTCAACTTCTCCAGGATCGCCGGGTTTCCTTCCTTGCCCTGAATGAATGTGAGCTCGACTTTATTCCACAAGCCAGTAGCTTTGCAAACATTCTGACCGGCCTGAGAGGAGCCTGAAACAGAACCTACAAAGGGCTTTTTCCCGCCAAAGGAATTATTGAGGCTTATTTCGAAACCGTTGGCAAGGATAAGACTGGCTTCTGTTTCATTGGACTGCAAAAACTCAAAAGAAAATTTGAGATCGCTAAAATTACGGACGGTAACCATTTCGGAGGGCGTGGAAGCGAATAAGACTTCATTACCAGCCTGTGAGATAATTTTGTTTTCAAAGGGGTTTATTGAGATGCTTGCTGCCGAATTCCATTTCCCCTGGGAAGTCTTCCAATCTGAGGTCGACAAGGGATTCAATGGAAAATCCTGAGCTACTGCAAGCAAAGGGCCGGCAATAAGAACCAGGGCCACTTTCACAAATTTCAACATATTGATCAGGTTAATATTTTTGAAAAGGTCAAATTTAGCCTTATCACATCTGAAACCAAGATAGATTTCTATTTTTGTGGCCCAAGAACATAAACCTATAGATGACAAAACCAACTTTACTTATTTTGGCCGCCGGAGTAGGCAGCAGATATGGCGGTATTAAACAGCTTGACGGCTTTGGACCAAATGGTGAAACCATCATCGATTATTCGCTTTTTGATGCAATCAGAGCCGGTTTCGGTAAGGTCGTGTTCATCATCCGGGAAGAACTCAAAGACGATTTCGAAAGAGTTTTTGGCTCAAAACTTCAGGGTAAAATTGCCTATGATTATGCCATTCAGGGCTTTCAGTCGTATGTTCCGGAGGAGCTGGGCCATATTGAAAGAGCGAAGCCCTGGGGTACCGGCCATGCCATGCTATGTGCCTGGGAACAAACCAGGACTCCTTTTGCCGTGATCAATGCCGATGATTTTTACGGGGCCGAATCTTTCGCCACGATGGCAGAATTTCTGTCAACCAATACGGACGACTCCGTACATGCCATGATAGGATACCGGATTAAAAATACTCTTTCAGAAAACGGTACCGTATCCAGAGGAGTTTGTCAAAAAGACGAGGAGGGTTATTTGACTTCGGTTATAGAACGAACCAAAATCGTTCGGAATGAAACGGGTTCCATCGTTTTTCTAGACGAAGGAGAACCTATCGAATTGGGAGAAAATACGCCTGTTTCTATGAACTTTTGGGGATTTATGCCCTCAGTCTTCAGCAGAACAAAAGCGTACTTTGAGGCGTATGCCAAAACCAACTATGATGCTCCAAAAGCAGAATTTTATATTCCCACCGTCATGAGCAAAATGATGGAAGAAGGAATTGGGAAATGTAAAGTTTTTGATACAGCTGCCGATTGGTTTGGGGTTACCTACCCGGAGGATAAGCCAGACGTACAGGCCTCTATCCAGAACCTGGTGAGTGAAGGGAGGTATCCGGAAAAGCTGTGGTAAATCAAACTATACGGAATTCTATGACTCTGGAGTTTTAGTTCAATGAATTCGATTGGTACAAAGAATCAAGGTATTTCAAAGAAAGGCTGTAATTAGTATACTGATTGCACTCCGCCTCTATAAAGGCTAATAGACTGTCTTTCTCATATAAGTCAAGAAGATCGAAGGAGGTTTTATCTTTGAAAGATACTTTTATTCGATAACTATTCTTGAATGATCTTTTGTACTGATATTTAGATTGGGAAGATTTCAGGAGTAAATCAGATAAATACATCACATCCATTTCTGAATTAATCACAATGGAGTCTTGCTGGTGACTTGTTGGGTAAATCACAATTTCTTTATAATTATTCTTTTTCCAGGCAGTAGGGTAGAATTCTCTACAATCTTCTGAATCACAACTTAAGTAGATATTTATGCTAAAAAAGAATAATATAAAGAGAAATATGGCCTTTGACAAAATCACTTTTGAATTGTCTGAGAGGTCATCTATTCTCCAATAGCTCATAAATTGCGTTTTCTAATCCTGAAGGTCGGATAATCCTTGATGGCTTATTATCAATTAAAATAGGCCTTTTTTAATCCCCCCTCTTCACCGCCTCAATGATCCTGATCTGCTCAGCCACTTCTTCCGGCTTGATGATGGCTTCCGCTCCATTAAGAATAACATCGGCAAGATTATCAAACAGGTTCATCCAGTTTCCTGCAAATGTTTCCACGCTAGCCTTCATTTCAAGACCGGCCAGGTTGGTAGTGAGCATACCATCATTTTTTGAATCTTCTTTACCAAAACCGGCTATTCCTGGAAGATATCCGGCCTTTAAATGATCTTCCTGAGGATCGAGCCCATATTTAATAAATGAACCCTTCGTACCATGTACGGCATATCTTGGTTCGGCCGATTTAACCATAAGACTTGAACTCAACTTCACCTTTATTTTGCCGTAATCCATGGTCATATTGAAGGCGTCATCTATGCTACTTCCCTCCCGCTGTGTATAAACCTCCCCGGTGACACCTGCTGGCAAGCCAAAAAGATAAACCGCCTGATCGATCAAATGAGCTCCAAGATCGTAAATGATCCCATTTGCCGGAGCAATCACTTCCTTCCAGGGTTTCGGGTTCAGAATGGGATTATACCGGTGCCAGCGTGCCTCGTACGAAAGGATTTCTCCAAGAATTCCAGACTCAATTACCCGTTTCACTGTCATGAAATCCCCATCAAATCGTCGGTTTTGATAAACCATGATTGTTTTTCCTACAGATTTTCCAATACTGATCAGATCAATTGCTTCTTCATACGTTGCTGTAATCGGCTTTTCAATAAGCACATGTTTACCAGCCAGAAGCGATCTTTTTGCGTAATCATAATGCGTATTTGAAGGAGTACAAATCGAAATCAAATCGATTTCAGCATCCTCGATGAGATCATCGATTGAGCCCGCTCTGTTCACGCCCTGGAATAGTGGTTCGGATATCTCACGTGACGTCACTATCGATTTTAATCGATAATTTGAATTCAAGGCAAAGAAAGGTGCCTGAAGCCAGCGACCAGACAGTCCGAATCCTACGAGTCCTACATTAATCATTATTTCATTCAGGTTATAGATGGTTGAATATAAACTTATTAGACAGAGACTTTTTGAGAATTACAGACAATGTATTTAGCTGTTTGAAGCATTGCTTTAAATTTCAGCTTCCACCTGATTGCGGAAAATATCGTCAATGCTTTCTCTCAACCTGATAAGACTTGATTTTCCATTGTAAACTAAGACCTCGGCAGGTTTAACACGGGAATTATAATTGGACGACATGCTGAAACAATAGGCTCCTGCATTTTTCATTGCAATGATATCACCCGGAGTTACTACCGGCAGGTTTCTGTCTTTGCCTAAGGTATCTGTTTCACAAATATAACCGACCACATCATAGGTTTCGCGAACAGTCTCATCTGTGTTGCTCACATTCACTATCTCCTGATAGGCATCATACATCATCGGACGAATCAGATGATTCAAACCCGAATTTACATGAACGAAATTGCGGTTTGGGTTATGCTTCACTACTGTTGCCGTCATCAGGAAAGTGCCGGCTTCGCTTACCAGATACTTTCCAGGCTCAAACCAAAGTTGCACTTTCTTTCCATATCTCTCCTGAAAAGCAGTGAATTCAGAAACTACCTCGGTTGCCAGATCATGCACATCGGTAATATGATCGTCTTCATGATAGGCCACCTTGAAACCTGAACCCATGTCAATAAACTCAAGATCAGGAAAGTATTTCTCTGCCACCTCAATGGACTTACGCATCGCCTTTACGATCACCGAACCATCTTTAAAATCAGAACCATTGTGCTGGTGCAAACCCACAATTTTCAATTGAAACCTATTGACCAGTTCAACAACCCGATCGATGTACTCGACGGGAATACCAAATTTAGAATCGGCATGCCCTGTTGAAATCTTCAGATTTCCTCCTGCCATGATGGAAGGATTCAAACGTATTGCCACAGGCAACTCATTTCCCCACTTCTCTCCTACCTTCTCCAGTAAAAAAAGACTATCAATATTTAAGCGTATTCCCAGATTTACAGCCTCTTCTATCTCTGAAAAAGCTACCCCTGAGGGTGTATACTGAATCTGATCCGGCCGAAAACCTGCGAACAAGGCCAATCTAATCTCCTCAATGGATACAGCATCTATATCAACCCCATTTTTGAGCATCAGACGTAAAATGGTGATGTTGGTTAGTGCTTTACAGGCAAACTTGAGCTTGACGTCCACCGCTTTGAATGCATCACGCATAGTAGCGATCTGCTCTTCAATCTTATGCCCATCGTATACATACAAGGGAGAACCAAAAGATTCTACGAGATCCAATACAGCCTCATTCTGAATATAATAGGCTGATACTTCTTTTTTTAACAAGGTTTTCTTAACGTTAAATTTCGGCAAAGATATGGAAAGCTATCTAAGCCCCGGCTTATATTTGGACAATAAACCATTCCTTAAATGCTTAAAAAACTCTTTTTACACTTCATTTTGCTTTTTTGCCTGGTCCAAAACCTCTATGCCCAACTTGTAGCTGGACCTATGCTTGGTTATTCTGAAATGCGTGAGGTAAGCATCTGGGCACAAACTGATAAGCCTGCAACACTTCAATATATTTACTGGGAGAAAGGTAACACAGGCCAGAAGTTTAATTCCGAAGAAATCACTACCTCAAAACATAACTTTTACAATACTAAGGTGATTCTCACCGATGTGCTTCCCGGTAAAACCTATGAATATGAGCTACTTGTGAATGGCAAAAAAGTGAAATTCGCATATCCTTTGGAGTTCCAAACTCAGACGTTATGGCAATTCAGAACAGATCCTCCGGCTTTCTCTTTTGCTTTTGGAAGTTGTGTCTACACCAATGAACCCGAATTTGACCGACCTGGTAAACCCTACGGGAACAGTTTCAAGATTTTCGATGAGATTTACAATACTCAGCCCGATTTTATGGTTTGGGGAGGCGATAATATCTATTTGAGAGAGGTAGACTGGAATACTCGCAGTGGTATTTACAAAAGATACATGGATTTCAAAAGACAACCTGAACTGCAGAAATTATTTGCCAATACCCACCATTATGCTACCTGGGATGATCACGATTACGGCCCAAATGACGCCGATCGTGGATATTGGGGAAAACGTTGGGCACTTGAAGCCTTTAAAGACAATTGGGTTAACCCAAACTATATCTTTGAAAATGAAGGAGTTACCGGTACTTTCTTCTGGCAGGATGTGCAATTCTTTTTACTTGATGACCGCTGGTTCAGAGCACCCAATAATCTTCCCGGGGATGAGAAAGATTATTTTGGCGATAAGCAAATCGATTGGCTGATAGACGCTCTGGCTATGAGTGCGGCACCTTTTAAATTTATTGTTGCTGGTGGGCAAATTGTAAATCCCAGTGCCGATTTTGAAAATATGGCCACATATACGCTGGAACGCCAAAAGCTTCTCGACAAAATTACCGCTGCCAATATTAACGGAGTGATATTTTTAACAGGTGACAGGCACCATTCTGCCTTACGCAAACTGGAACGGCCGGGAACTTATCCTCTTTATGACGTTACTGTTTCTGCTTTGACAAGCGGTGTAGCAAAACCGAGAGAAGAGGAACGTGCTTCGCCAGACCTTATCCCTGGAACTATTGTAGATGATCTGAATAACTTCGGAATTTTTGAAGTAAGCGGTCCAAGAACAGACCGAAGCCTCAAGATAAAAATTATTGACAACGAGGGAAAAGAACGATGGTCATATATCCTGAACGCACGTGATCTTCGGGTTAATCGTAATTAATTGAACTATCTTCAGAACCAAAGGCGTTTTGTTTTCGTAACTGAATCAAAACGCCTTTTTATGTCAAAAGCCCTTGCTATCCTTCTCCTGAGCAGCCTCATTTGCTGCCAGTCAACAGCTCAGAAAACTGCGGTGACCAATCGCAAAGACTGTCATATAGAAAAGATTTCAAAAACAGATGCCGAATGGCGTAAGCAGCTAAATCCGCTTCAGTACCGCGTAACCCGACAGGCTGATACAGAGCGTGCTTTTACGGGGATTTATTGGGATAATCATGAAAACGGTATTTATCAGTGTATCGGTTGCGGTTTACCACTTTTTGAGTCGAAAACGAAATTTGAATCCGGCACAGGCTGGCCTTCTTATTATAAGCCAATTGATCCGTGTCATGTGGAGATCAAAGTGGACAAAACGCTGGGAATGGTCAGAGAAGAAGTACTTTGTGCCCGTTGTGGAGCACATCTGGGCCATGTGTTTCCTGATGGTCCTAAACCTACAGGTTTGCGTTACTGTATGAACTCTGCCAGTTTGAGTTTTGTAAAACAGAAATAAAATCATTCTTAAATAATTCAATGAAATAGGGCTGAGAGCCCTATTTTTGCTTTTAAAGAATCACTCACTATTCAAATGGAGAAAAATATCGAATTCCTTTACAAATACCTGAATAACGCCTCCCCTACAGGTTTTGAACATCCCGGTCAGCAAATCTGGCTGGATTACATCAAGCCTTACACAGATGAAACAATGATAGATGCCTACGGATCAGTAGTAGGCGTGATTAATCCGGGAAAAACCTATAGCGTGGCTATCGAAGCTCATGCCGATGAGATATCCTGGTTTGTCAATTACATTACACCTGAGGGATATATTTACGTGATCCGAAACGGTGGCTCAGACCATCAGATAGCCCCTTCTATGCGGGTAAATCTGCATACACGTAAAAACGGCGTAGTAAAGGGAGTTTTTGGCTGGCCGGCCATTCACGTAAGAGACAGGTCGAAAGAAGAAACACCAAGTTTGAAAAACCTTTTCATCGATGTGGGGGCTTCCTCGAAAGATGAGGTGCTTAAAATGGGAATTACTGTAGGTACGGTCATAACTTTTGAAGACGGCCTTACAGAGCTGAATGGTAAGTATTATACGGGAAGAGCTCTGGATAACCGAATGGGTGGCTATATCATTGCAGAGGTAGCTCGCAAACTCAAAGAAAACAAAGTCGATCTGCCTTTTACGTTGTATGTGGTGAATGCCGTACAGGAAGAAATCGGACTTCGTGGAGCAGAAATGATATCCAGAAGATTGAAACCCGATGTGGCTATCATCACCGATGTAACCCATGATACACAGTCTCCGATGTATAACAAGAAAGAACAAGGAGATACTTCGTGCGGAAAAGGTCCAGCCTTATCATATGGGCCTGCTGTTCAGAATAATTTGTTACACTTTATCATGGATACGGCAGATGAAAAAGGAATTCCCTATCAGATTCAGGCTGCCAGCCGATCTACGGGTACAGACACCGATGCCTTTGCTTATTCAGCGGAAGGTGTACCCTCGGCATTAATTTCTCTTCCTTTGAAATATATGCATACAACGGTAGAAACGGTTCACAAAGACGATGTACAGGCGTGTATTGATATGTATTACGAAGTGTTACTCAAACTTGAGGCCGGACAAGATTTCCGTTATATCAAATAAAGACTAAAGAGTTTCCTGCAATAAATGCAGGAAACTCTTTAGATGTTGGCTCTTACTTAAATGTAAAATTGTAAGCCAGCGAAACTATCGGAGCTCCAAATACCACCAGCTTATATGGTCTTGAAACGCGGCCTTCATTCTTAAAAAATACCGAATACGCATTTTTTCTTCCATACAAATTATACACGGTAAAGTTCCAGTTTCCATTGTACCTTTTCGTACGCATGCTCGGTTTGTAGATATTCCAGGAGAAGTCCAGACGGTGGTAATCTGGAATACGATCGTTGTTTCGAACGGCATACAAAGGATATTGATTTTCACCAAACCTGATAAAACCCTGAGGAGAGGTAAATGGCCGGCCCGTGGAATAGGTAAAATTGAATGAAAAATCATGATGCTCTCCCTGATTAATCACCAAAGAGGCATTGAAAGTGTGAGGTTTATCGTAATTAGCAGCATACCAGTCTCCGAAATTCACCTGTTCATTGAAACCCGGCCCCTCATTTACCTTATTTAGAGACCTTGCATAGGTGTAATTAACCCAACCTGCCAGTTCTCCTCTCTTCTTTGATACCATCACCTCCAGACCATACGATTTGTTTATCCCCTGTAGCAGTTGAGTTTCAGGAGAATTTTCAAGCAGAAAACTTGCACCTGGTTTATAATCAATTATGTTATTGGTATATCTATAGTAGGCTTCAACAGAAAGCTCGTAAACGGATTGTTCAAAATCTTTTACATAACCTACCGTATATAAACTACTTACCTGTGGCTTAATATATATATCTGAGGTTTTCCAACGGCTGGTTGGAATGGGTGTGGTGGTATTCGATATAATCTGAAGATATTGACGAAGCAGGTTATACCCGATTTTGATCGAGTTCGATTTATTTATGGAGTATCTTAACCCAAATCTCGGTTCAAATCCACCATAACTGGAAATAGTCTGGCCTTTACTAAAGAAAACACTGTCGGTTACGCTCAAATCTATTCGTTCTGCCCCTTCTTCGTAAAGTGCTCTGGATGCGGGGCCCAGGTTTCTGAAATTTGAATACCTAATGCCTGCAGAAACTGTAGTTTTTGAATTAAGTTCAAACTGATCTTCGACAGCTGCTCCCAGCTCCAAACCATATTCTTTCTCAGATTTGATGGCATTCACGGAAAGACTGGTACCAGGAATCAGTTCTCCCGGATTCAAATTGTAGTGTGTGGCATCCAGTACAAATTCAAAGGTATGTTTCCCCTTGTAATAATTCAGATTAGTTTTTGCCTGCTTGTAACGAATACTCTGAGCAATCTCAACGGTATTATCCGATTCGAATTCAGGCATAAGTATGGAGGGATCGTATCGTGATGAAACCAACGTGGTCTGCAGGTTCAGATTGTCATTAAACGCAGAAAACCAGGTTCCCGAGAAATTGAGGGTAGAATACCTGTACTGTGTGCTGGCTGCATTAATCTCCTGAATGGTACCTAGCGATGAGGTCTGGAAAAAGTCATAGCTGTAGTATGTGGTCGCCGTAACCGTATTCTTTGAGTTAATTTTGCCGAATAATTTCGCCGATCCGTCATAGAACTTCGCTTTAATTCCTTCCAGCGACTCAGAAACGAAAGGAAGGGCCCAGTCATTTAAAGCCGCCCGACTGCTGATCATTACTCCCAGCCTGTCTTTAATTACAGGCATATCTAACTTTACCCGGTTAGAAACCATGGAAACGCCTCCCTGCATACTGAATTTCTCGAGGCTCGGTTGGGCTAAAGTAACATCCAGGACAGCGGCTGCCCGTCCACCATAACGTGACGGTACGTTTCCTTTATACAAATCAAAACCAGAAACCGCCTCTGATGGAAAGGCCGAAAAAAGACCAAACATATGGGTGGGATTAAAAATTGGTCCGCCATCGAGGAGCAATAGATTCTGATCCGTAGTTCCACCACGAATATTCACGCCGTTTGAAGCCTCTCCTACGCTTGTAACCCCGGGAAGCATCTGTAAGCCTCGCAATATATCCACTTCTCCCAGTGCCGTGGGTATTTTTTGCAAGGTCTTTATGTTTAAGGAAGCTACTCCCAGCAAGGGCCTTCGAAGATTTTCTGATCTGGCACTGGAGGTTATAACCACTTCATCCAGCTGATTGGACACTTTATCAATCCGTATTTCAAAATGCCTTTGCTGACCAGGCATAAAAAGTTGTCTGAACGGCACATAACCTACATAACGAACAATCAGGACATTCTCCTTACTTTCAACGAGCATTTCGAAATACCCCTTGTCATTCGTAATTTCAACAATTTCTCCGAAATTGATGGACACTGTGGCTCCGGCAAGTGGTTCCCCACTCAGGCTATCCTTTACATAACCGGATACCACTGTATTCCTTTGGGCATTTGATTTCATAAAAGAGGCCAGAACCAGGATTAGAAGAGGTAGAATTTTACTCATTTTGCCAGTTTGGTGGTTGAATTTTTGTTCTGCTAATTCCTTCAGTGCACGGTGCCAAAGGTGGCCTGCCAGGTGCGGATGATACTTCCGGATTTGCCGGTCTTCCTAATAAACCAATAGGTCTGCCTGCATTTATCACATCTTCCCGCGTCATGAAGTAATTCATTACGTGAACAGAAGACAATACAAAATATCCCCCAACCAGCTCCCTTTTATCGGTACTTGAACGTACATTGCCCACCAGTGCCGTAGAAGGGGTATCTGCCAGACTGCCACTATTTTGATTCTGGTCAATAAGTAATTTGATGTATTTATAGGCCTCTGTTGAAATCGCATGCTGCTTAATTTCAAGAACGGCTCCATACGAAGTGTAATAAGGAATTTCAGCAATTTCTTTTGCAATTACACTACGTCCGTCTGTAAACGCATCATTTTGAGCCACAAGTAAATTTGATGGAAGAATTTGCCAGCAGGGTACTTCACAATTGTAGTCCAGCGAAATACTCGAAGCCTGCAATGTAGGATCTGGTTGACAGAATCCCGGATCATTCAGATTACTTCTCATGTAATATCCGCCATCGCAGGTTTTGCAGTAATCCTGTTTTTCAAAAAGTCGGTAGGTCCAGTAATAAGCGTCACCCTTACCTGCCGGATCATCAAAATCAACATAAATCTTATGTCCAGGAACCTCTTGATTCCCTAATTTTATTCCTTCTGATAGATATCTCTGATACACCTTCTTAATGGGTGAAACCTTTTTAATTTTCTGAATATCAGACTCATACTGTTTGCCGTCAGGGAGTTTAAAAAAGAGCTGATAATTTTTTCCGGCTTGTGCAGTGAACCCATCGGGAAAGACGAAAGACCCGTCAAAATAATGCAGATCAATACGAGCAGAATTATCTTCCATGAGCCATACTTCTGCGTCTTTGATGATCACAAAAGAACTGATGGTAGAGTTAGTAGAACTCGGGTAAGATCTTCTCAGGTTTACGTAATTAATTCCTGGTTGATCGGTAAGGTTGCCATCAATAACAAGCAAAGAATCCTGAAGCTTAAGTTCAGCCTCGAAAGGCTCCACACAGGCAACCAGCCATATCAACATGCAAAGTATGGCAGGCCAAGGTGGTAATTTTAGTCGATTTTTCAATAGAGCAAAAGTAATAGGTAGCCTAAAGTGAATGATTTCCGGATAGAAATGGTAACTTTTGTAATGCTAATCACAAAAGCAATCTACGATTTGCCTTATCTCGTAGATAATTCTAAACTCCGTCTATGCACATCGTCATATTAGGTAACGGAATAAGCGGTATAACCGCTGCCCGTCATTTAAGAAAACTTTCTGACTATCAGATAACCGTGATATCTGGTGAAACTGATCATTTCTTTTCCAGAACTGCTCTCATGTACATTTACATGGGGCACGTGAACTATGAACACACCAAACCTTATGAGGACTGGTTCTGGCAAAAAAACAGAATAGACCTCAAAAGAGGCTGGGTGAGTAACGTGAATTTTGACAAGAAAGAACTGGTATTTACCGACAACAGCCGAATGAATTATGACAAATTAATTCTTGCTACCGGCTCACGTCCCAATTTTTTTGACTGGAAAGGGCAAGGGCTTCGCCGGGTACAAGGTTTATATTCCTATCAGGATCTGGAACAGCTTCAGAGTTATTCAGATGAGATATCCACCGCTGTCATTGTCGGAGGAGGGCTAATCGGAATTGAACTTGCTGAGATGCTGAATTCGAAAGGTAAAAAAGTTCATTTTCTGGTTCGGGAAAGCTCCTTTTGGAATCAGGTGTTACCTCCTGATGAATCAGAATTAATCAACAGACACATCCGGGAACACCACATCGATTTAAGGTTATCTACTGAACTTGAAGAAATTCTTGATGATGGTCATGGTAACGTAAAGGGCATTCTCACGAAAAGCGGTGAAACCATTGAATGCGAGTTTGTGGGAATTACGGTAGGTGTTCAACCTAATATCAAACTCTTCAAAAATTCACCTCTTGAAACAGAGCGGGGAATACTGGTAAATGAATATCTGGAAACGAATCTTCCGGATGTTTATGCCGCAGGAGATTGCGTTCAGCACTTGAATCCGCCTCCCGGAAGAAGAGCTCTGGAACAGATCTGGTACACCGGAAGAATCATGGGAGAAACTCTGGCTCACAATCTTACAGGCGATAAAAGACCTTACTTACCCGGTGTCTTCTTTAACTCGGCCAAATTTTTGGATATTGAGTACCAGACCTACGGAGAGGTACCTGCCACGCTTCCTGAAAATTCTCTCAGTTTTTGCTGGCAGCATTCTGCACATAATAAGCTGGTTAGAATCAACTTCGACCAGGAAACACGGGCAGTTCTGGGTGTAAATACCTTTGGAATACGCATGAGGCAAGAGGTATGGCAAACCTGGATTGCAAACAAAACTTCTGTAGACGAAGTCATCTGTTCTCTGAAATCAGCCAATTTTGAACCCGAATTCTTCCAACGTTTTGAGGGAGAAATTATCCGGGAATTTAACAGACAGTTTAAGACGAGTCATCAACCCATCTCATCTACAAAAAGATTATTAGCCTTATTTAACCGATGAAAAAGACCGGAATACTATTTTTACTTGCTTCACTCTTTTTTTGGATTTCAGTGCTTTTTCTTAACAGGTTTCAGCTTACTGAGTTAATCCTTAAAGAGAAAGTCAAACCAGAGCACCAGGAGGCTTTGATGAATCAACTACTTCCATTAACCGAAGACACCCTTTCTGTTTTTGCACTAAGCTCAAGAATCAAATCCTCTGTAAATCAAATCAATCAATCTCTGGAAAAGGAAGGAAGAGGCAACGAGAAAATTTTTGAGGCGTACGACGTTTCTCTTACGAAAGCCTCCGGGATAGGGCTGGTTTC
>CBINGY010000064.1:0-23580 GCA_966250325.1 uncultured Cytophagaceae bacterium
CTCGGACTTGGTACAAACAATCCTTCTGAAAAACTTCACGTTCTGGGCAATATTAAATCAAGCGGAGGAGTAGATGCCGGCGGGGAGATAGAAGGGCAAGGTCTCCGTTCTACCGGGGGCTTGTTCGTCAGTAACACTTCGCTGTTGCAAGGGGCGGTTGTGGGTAATACCACCGGGCATTTTCAGGGTAAACTTACCAGTTTTACCGGCATGGAAATTAGTAATTCTTCTGGCCTACTGAACTTCAGAGCAGGTAATGATGACAAGGGATTTATTCAATTAAGTGGTGATAATCTGCGGGTGGGTACGTTTTCATCGAATACGATGGGCAAATTCATTGTACGCACTCACGGGCAGGATCAGGTAGAAGTAGATGGAAGTAGCGGCTCAGCCAGAATGTTCTTCAATAGTGGTGGTAATTCAGTAGGATCAATTTCAGCGGGTTCAAATGGAAATCTGGCTATTACTACAGAAGGAGAGAATGATTTGGTCAATATCAATAATGAGCTGTATGTAAACGAAACCCAAAACAGGGTAGGAATTGGCACCGCCTCACCCGATGAAAAACTGGAAGTACGTGGCAATGTCAAAGTTTTTGGAGATTTATACTTAACGGGTCGGATTTTGAAAACGACAAATCCGAATACGAGTTTTTTGCCTCTATGTTTTGGGAGGGTTGGCTTTTCAGGTGATATACAGACCATCGGCTCAGGAAACTGGACCTCTGAAAATCCCTCGGAAGGAAGATACAGAATTTATAACGCAGATATTTCCTACGAGTCCACCATCATGGTTACTCTGAATAGTAGCAATGCTCAAATCGTACATTCGGCGGGCTGCACAGATGGTTATTGTACGGTCTACCTGAAAGATGGGTTCAGTGATAACAATGCCTTCGCTCCCATTAATCAGGCCTTCTATTTTGTGATATATAAATGAGCCGGCCATGAGAATAAGTATCAACTTCTTTTTTATTGTGATTCCATTGTGTGGTATTGGTCAGTCTACGTTCATACTGCCAGGAGCCGTTGAGTTTCCCCATGTATCCTCTTTACCCACCTGCAATACTGTTTCCGAAGGCCGACAAGTCTACAGAACCACAGACCACAAAATGTATTATTGTAACGGCTCTGGGTGGCAGGAGATGTCTGGAGGAAGTTTCTCTTTGCCCTATTACGGTACTGGAAATGAAAGCTCAGATTTGGCCGGACTTTTCTCAATTACCAACACAACTGGCAGTGGAATTAGAGGACAAAGCAATTCTGGTAGAGGTATTTGGGGTATTAGTAATACCAATATTGGCGTATTTGGCTTCAGTAATACCGGCAGGGGAGGTTATTTTCAGAACTCGTCTTCAACAAATGCTACGCTTTACGCCAAAAACTTTGGTACTGGATTATCCGCAGAATTTGGAGGCGATGTCTCCATAATTGGAGAATTGGAAGTAGCAAATGGGAAAGGAATCATTCAGAGCTCGAATGGAGTTCAGCTAAAATACGCAAAGACACTGGCATTAATTGAAGCCAATATGTCGGCAAAAGGCACTTTTATAACAGATTAAATTGAGCTCGTTTAATACAGTCAAAACCCGACTGTTTTTATAGGTGATGTATACAATCAATCAGGTGATTACTACAAAGTGATGGTTACTCCGGTAGCAGTTACTCATGAATCTGTACGCCTTCGTTTTTTTAATCCTACTAATAGCCAAATTACCTTTTCAGGAACCTGGAAGATAATTTCAATAGGCCCTAAATAGAATTGTAGACATGAAAACACTCAGTTCAATATTTCTATTTTGTGGTGTTGTGCACCAAATAATTGCACAGTCCGCTGTAATTCTCCCAATTCCATTGAAATACCGAGGGTTTCAGTTTTGCCGGCCTGTGATGTTTCTGCCCGAAGCCGACAGGTTTTTCTTACAACAGACAGCAAAATGTATTATTGCAACGGCAGCATCTGGACAGAAATGACTCGTGGAGGGTTTTCTATACCCTATAGCGGGACTTTAAACACATCATCTTCAGTTCTAAGGCTGGAAAACACAAGTAATGGAAGAGGTGTTTATATAAGGACCTTTTCTGGAACTGGTTTGGCAGCATTTTCCCAGTGGGGAATCGGAGTATACGGTGAAAGTGTGGATAACTATGGCGTGTACGGATTTAGCTGGGATAGCTATGGAGTTATTGCTCAGAGTTCTAAACACTTTGGACTGTTTGCGGCTTCCGGTGAAAGTTGGAGTGCATATATGTCAGGCAAAGCTATTGTGACTTCCAATCTTGCCATAGGTAGCGTACCGCTAAGTAATGTAGGAGCAGCACTTCATATCAAAAGCAGCAATTCTAACTGGGGCCAGCACATTCGTTTAGAGAACTATCAGGATTCTGGTTATGCTGAGATTTTGCATGATAATGATGGGTTAAAATTCCGGAATTTTCAGGCCGGCGAAGGTTTTTATTTCCGGAATTCAACGAATAATACGATGGCCCGAATTGATGAAGAAGGAAATTTGACAGTGAAATCGAATAAGGGCATTGTACGCAGTGAAACTGGCAGCCAATTGAAATATTATAGCAGAAAAATCACTTATGGTGCTACTTTGGGTGCATTCTCAACATTCATTGGTGATGTTATTCCAATAGCAACATTCTCTGGCCCTCCTCAGGTATATATAGCTAATGTGGAAGATCAGAGCGGAGATTATTACAAGGTAGTCATCTCGCCGGTGGCTGTAACGAACGATTCAGTCAGATTTAGATTCTATAATGCCAGCGATACCCCGAGCACCTTTACAGGGACATGGAATATTGTGGCGGTGGGTCCTGAATAAGGGGAATTTGGATACTTATTTTTGTTCCGATCTTGCTTGTTTTATCAAAGAATAGCTGCCCATTGATAGAATTCAGGCGTTCTTCGATAGTGTTAAATCCGAATCCTTTGACCAGATCGGTCGGCAAACCCTTCCCATTGTCACTTAGTTCAAGAATGAGTTGGTCTTGCATTTCAAACACAGAAATTGTGGCCTGGGTAGCCTGTGCATGTTTGATGATATTCTGAACCAGCTCCAGACAAATGGCGTAAAGATTAAGGGATATTGCCTTGCTAATAGGACTTTTAAGGCTCCATCTTAAAGAAAATCGTACATTTTGATTCAGATTTAGTTTACTGACCAAAAGCTCCAATGCTCCTCTGATCCCTTCTTTTTCCAGGATTTCGGGCATGAGGTTATGCGATAAGTTGCGTATTTCTGAATACGCATTTTCGGTCATGGTGACCACGTTTTCATAAATACGTTTTTCACGCTCAGAGAAATTTTCAGGGTTGATATTCTCCAGCGATACATGGATGGCGGTAAGTAAACTTCCCAGATTATCGTGCAGGTCGGCAGCCATACGTTTACGCTCAAGGGTTTGTCCTCGCTGCATGGCCTCCTTAATTTCATCCAGTGCTCCCTGTAATTCTGCTGTTCTTATGGCCACCTTTTTTTCCAGATCGGCATTAAGTTCCTGAATAATCTGTTTTTGATCTTCAATGGCCTTTTTCTGTTTCATTACTAGTTTCCGACTTAGGTAAAGGATTATTGTAGCACATAGAATGAGTAAGGCACCAATTAAAACATAGTTTTTGTATCTTGTTTGAGTGGCCACTTTTTCCTTTTCTGTATTTAATTGCCGGGCAGATTGCTCCTCTATAATTCGTTTCTCCAGCATCCTGTTCTCTGACACCAGCTTGGAGTCATTGAGTTTATTGAGGTGCAAATGATATTGTTCCAGAGCCCCGAGTGCCTCCTTATTTTGCCCCTGGGCCTTGTAAGATTGATATAAATTATCAAAACAATGGTAAAGGAGCCGTGGATTTTCAGTTTTACGAATGGATTCAAGACTATACCGTATAGACGAGGAAAAATCTTTTGAATTCAGGTAAATACGACCCAGTAACATTTCGATTTCTGCCAAACCCCGGTCTTTTGGGATTTTCTTAAAAAAATGAAAACATTTCAAGGCCATGGGCAGCACTTCTACACCGTCTTTTTGCTCGATATGATTGCTGATGATGTCATTGTAGGTATAATGCACACTTAGCTCGTCTCCACTTTTCTGAAAATAATGTAATGCCGAGTCCAGCAACACATTGGCAGAATTATAGTGCCCCAGATGGCCGTTTGCCCGTGCTTTTGTAAGATAATGCTGAGCCAATAAAGCGTCATACTTTCCATTTCTGTTTAGTTTTTCCAAATCAGCAATACGGGCATCCAATAAGATATTTACGGTTTCCTGATCCTGTAAAAAAATACAACCGTAGACCATTTCGTCGGTTATAATGCTTTTGTAATAAGGTATGTCGGGTAGTTTGCTTTGTTCAAGTTCATGCAATGCCTCCTTGCCCGAATTTATCAGCGAAATCCAGTCTGAATGAAACCGAAATGCCTTAAGTCGGGCCAGATAAGCCCTCATGAGGGTGGTGTCACTTTTGATTTCGCGGGCATAGTTGATATAGGTATTGCAGTAACGGAAGAGCGAGTCTTTTTGAGATAAATTTTGAGAGTAGCCTGTAATAATCGCTTGCAGAGCTGATATCTTTTGCTCGGGGCTCGCCGCCGAAATCCACTTTTTTTTCAGTGGCAAAAGCGAATCTATGTGACCGCTTTGTGAGAAAGCCAGAAATCCGTTCAGGCAGAGAAAGACAAAAAATGATTTGAATTTAGTTTTCATAGTTTGCTGCAGACCCTTGCAAAACAGAAACAAGAAAGTCTAAGATACAGGAGTTCGTCCAGACAATACGTATAAAGGGAGGTATTTCCGGCAAAAATGAAGGATTAAAACGAATTTTGTAGGTGTAGAAATCTTGTCCGGTATTCGGGGGATTTTTAGCATGTGATAGTAATTTCTGTATACCTAGATTAAAATTTAGGTATTTTCATTGAAGAGATAATTTTCTACCTTTGCTTCCCTTATAATATTTAGCCATCTTTTTTCTAGAGTCCAGTATAGATCATTTGGTTGAACATATATCATATTCTTAAGATCGTACTCATCATTCCCTTCAGCCTTCATTCGGCTGATAAGAAGTTTTCTATAATACACGCGATATACTTTTTCGTAGAATTCAAACTTGAGCCAGTCGATCGAATCTTCTTGATAAATAATCTTTGTAAACTCACATTCACTATTTATTTCTCTTAAAAATAGATCCCTGAAATGTTTTAATTCCAAATCTCTCAACGGATATTTTTTAAAAATCCAATTATCTAATTTTGCCGTTCCGTACAACTCGTTAAGGAAGTCCGCCCACTCACTTTGATTTTTCTTTCTGATTTCAATTATGTCAGAAATTTGACTTTTAAATTGATTTTCTAGTAATCCTTCATCTGGATGGTTTTTTAATACACCTAAAAAATTAGCTACTAGTTTAATGAGATTATCTGAATAAGTAGTAAAGTTATTGTCGATTATAGTTTTTATATAATCAGTTGGATGGTAAAGTATAAAATCTGGTTTTAATTCGATTATAAAGCGAATTGTTTCTTTTAAATCCTTTAAATTTTTGAAACAATTCGGTGTAAAGGCCAATTCCATTAATGATAAAAAAGTACAAACTAGCTTATACTGGGACGCATCTGGGACGTCAAGTTTTCCTCTGCTTAGATTGTACCAAATCATTGTATCGCATATGACTCTTTTCATTCAATCAGCAATTTTTTATTCATAGATACAAAGGTAGATCGTTCAGCCGTTCCTCTTCTAACTTTGTGCGATCGTAATAAATCTCATCTTACATGGCAAAATATCCCAAAATGCCAAATTTCGATTGTTATTCAACTAAATTTTCTTACAATGGCTGAATCCTATCAAATAAAATTCCCCGCTTAAATCGCTTATTGCAATAAAACAAACTTAAATTGAATTTCGATTTAACCCCAACCCATGAAAAAGCTTCTCCCAATACTCGCTATTATTGCGGCAGTTTATGCCTGCAAACCAAAAGACACTACGATGACCTATTCCTGGCCAGATGCCACCGCACCCGTTGCCGAAAAGAAACCTCATTTTAGAACCATTCATGGCGATACAGTGGCCGATCCCTACTACTGGCTATATGATTATTTTGGTAAAGGGCCAGATTCTCAGAAGGTAGTGGATTATCTGGAAGCAGAAAACGCGTATGTCAAAACCATGATGGCAGGTACAGAAAGCTTACAGAAAACACTTTTTGAGGAGATGAAGGGTCGTATTAAAGAGAAAGATGAAAGTGTACCGTATTTCAAAAACGGATACTACTACTATACCCGTACCGATGAGGGCAAAGAGTATTACAAATATTGTCGCAAAAAAGGGAGCCTGAATGCTCCTGAAGAAATCCTACTTGACGTGGACGCCCTGGCTGAGGGCAAATCCTACTACAATGTTTCCGGTATCGAGGTGAGCGATGACAATAAATGGCTGGCGTTTGGAGAAGACGAAGTCTCACGCAGACAATATGTAATTCGCTTCAAAAATCTGGAGACGGGCGAATTACTACCTGAGAAGATAAAAAATACAGAGGGTGACCCGGTATGGGCTGCAGATAGCAAAGCCATTTTTTATACGGCCAAGCATCCGGTGACTTTACTTTCAGAACGTGTGTATCGCCATAAATTGGGTCAATCTCCTGACAAAGATGTGCTCGTGTATACAGAAAAAGACCCTACGAATTACATAGGTGTTTACAAAAGTAAGAACGGGAAATGGATATGGATATACTCGCAGGCTACCTTATCTTCTGAGCTTCGTTACATTTCATCTGATGAGCCGGATGCCGCCTTTGAGGTGTTCCAGCCGCGATTAAAAGATGTGCTTTATGAGGTAACGGCTCTGGAAGATAAGTTTCTGATCAGAACCAATGACGGTGCTGAAAATTTCAAGGTTATGGAGTGCCCCCTTACTGCCACTTCGAAGAATAACTGGAAGGAATACCTGCCTCATCAGAAGGAGGTGCTCATCGAAGGCATTGAAGAGTTTAGAAATTCTATCGTCATTCAGCAACGAAAAAATGGCCTTACTGAGCTTCAGGTACGTGATATACGTACGGGAAACAATCACCTCATCTCATTCGATGAACCCACCTATGACGCTGGTGTGAGTCAGAACCCCGATTACGAGGCCGAAACTGTGCGTTACCGATATACTTCGCTGATTACGCCCGCTTCGGTGTATGATTATCACATGTCGAATCGTACCAGAGAACTGAAAAAGCAGCAGGAAGTTCTTGGTGGTTATGATCCCTCAGCGTATGTTTCTGAAAGACTTTATGCCACAGCTCGCGATGGCGTAAAAGTGCCTATCTCCATTGTCTATAAAAAGGGTTTTAAAAAGGATGGCAACTCCCCCTTACTGCAATACGCCTACGGTTCTTATGGTTATAGCATGGACGCCTCATTCAGTAGTAGCCGGTTAAGTTTACTTGATCGTGGATTTGCCTTCGCCATTGCCCATATACGGGGCGGGCAGGAGATGGGCAGGAGATGGTACCTTGACGGCAAACTGATGAAAAAGATGAATACGTTCAACGATTTCATTGATTGCGGAAAATATCTTATTGATCAGAAGTACACTTCCAAAGAGCATCTGTATGCCAACGGCGGCTCTGCGGGCGGTCTCCTTATGGGTGCGGTGGCTAATCTGGCTCCGGAGCAATATCACGGCCTAATTGCCGATGTACCATTTGTGGATGTGGTCAACACCATGCTGGATGAAAGTATTCCGCTCACTACCAATGAGTACGATGAATGGGGGAATCCGAATGAAAAAGCAGCTTACGAATACATGAAATCCTACTCACCCTATGAAAATGTGGAGGCGAAGAATTATCCCAACCTACTGGTTACTACAGGACTTCACGACAGCCAGGTGCAGTATTTTGAACCAGCCAAATGGGTGGCAAAGTTGAGGGCTACCAAAACAGATAAAAACGTGCTTCTTCTTCAAACCAACATGGAATTTGGACACGGCGGGGCATCAGGAAGGTTTGATTATCTTCATGAAGTGGCCTTACGATGGGCTTTTCTCTGTGCATTGGAAGGGAAAGTTGAATAATTAATTGATTATACCGGGTAGATTAATCTTCGATTTCCAACAGGTAATGCTGCATAATTTCTTTTTTGATTTTGAGGTATCTTATCAGGCCGAATAGCATGGTGATAGGAAAAAGAGCTACAAATACCCATCCCAGCCAATAGAGATTTGAAAAATATTCAATCTTAAGGAAAGTGGCCCCTGTGGCAAGAAAAACAAAAGCTGTTCTGAAATACGAAAGGAAAGTACGCTCATTTGCTAGTTTGGTACGTTCTATGGCCAGCAAATCAGTGAGTGCAAGGTTTGGTTTCTCGTTCATGTTCACTCGTGATTAAAAGGTAAATCTATCAAAAACTTCAATTGCAGCCCCGTTGCACGGACACCTCAGGTAAATTTGTAGAAAATCATACCATATGTCACATATTCATGACCATGCTCACGGGCATACCCATCAGCATCACGGCACGGGTAATATACGTACGGCGTTCTGGTTGAATCTGGGATTCACCGTTTTGGAGTTTGCAGGAGGTATGGTCACTAATTCCGTAGCTATACTTTCAGATGCTCTGCATGATCTCGGAGACAACCTTTCTCTGGGTATGGCCTGGTATTTTCAGAAAAAAGCAGGCAAAAAAAAAGATGCCGTTTACACCTACGGTTACGGCAGATTTTCACTGGTAGGAGCATTGATAAATAGCATTATTCTGATAGTGGGATCGGTTTTTATGCTTACAGAGGCTGTTCCAAGAATCTTTTATCCCGAGCCCAGCGATGCCAGAGGAATGTTTTTTCTGGCCATAATAGGTATACTGGTCAACGGAGCCGCGGTTTTCAGGTTGAAAAAAGGAGAGAGTCTCAATGAACGAGCCGTTATGCTGCATCTTATGGAAGATGTGCTGGGATGGGCAGCGGTGCTCCTTGGCTCTGCCATTATGTTCTTCACAGGTTGGGAGTTTATTGATCCGCTTTTGTCAATTGGAATTACCATGTTTATCCTTTATAACGTGTATGGGAACCTTAAAGGGGTTTTCCGGGTCATTCTGCAGGGAACGCCTGAGCATATTAATCTGGAAGAAATACGATTAAAAATAGCCCAACTTGAAGGCGTATCAGAAGTTCATGATCTGCACCTATGGACCGTAGATGGACGCTATAATGTCATGAGTCTGCATGCGGTTCTGAATGAAGGAGTAGACCGTGCAAGAATAAAGCAGGAAATCAGGCATGAGCTTCATCATCAGGATATTGAACATGTAACTATCGAGACAGAATACATTTCTGAAGGTTGTATCATGAAAGAATGTTAACCCTCAATTTTTCTGTGAAGTCATCGTTTTGAGTAGTGTTTGGTAGCAAAATTGCTCTCAAAAAGATATGAACAGAATTTTTCTTGTTTTCCTGGCTTTTTTTTGTTTTTCCTGCGAAAAACTTAGGGATGGTATGGGGCCTGATTCCGGTAATTTCCCTGATGGGGGTAATTGGGAGACAGCACCTCCTTCGTCTCTTGGAATAACCGATCAGGAATTGAAAGATCTTCGTGAAATGCTCACAAAGAACAATTCCAGAGCGTTTCTGCTGCTGAAAGATGGCAAAATTGTGGTAGAGGAATACTTTGGAAAAGAGCTTACTTCTACGAAGGATTTTCATAAGGGCAGTTATTGGTACTGGGCTTCAGCAGGCAAAACACTAACGGCGTTTACGGTGGGCATGGCTCAGGAAAAAGGGCACTTAAAACTTTCACAGAAAACATCCGATTTTCTCGGAAAAGGCTGGACCTCCATGTCCTCTGAAAAGGAGAATCTGATTACCATTCGCCATCAGCTCACTATGACCAGTGGTATGGATATTAAGCAGGATGCCGATTGCTGGAAACCAGAATGTCTGAAGTATGTGGCCGATGCCGGCACACGCTGGGACTACCACAACGCACCTTACACACTGCTCGATCAGGTTGTTAGTAAGGCCACAGACGAGAAATTTGATGATTTCTTCAATGAAAATCTCCGGGATAAAATCGGGATGGACGGATTCTGGCAGTATGCCGGGGATAATCATGTTTATTTTTCCACTCCACGATCAATGGCCCGTTTTGGTTTGTTGATACTTAACGGTGGCGAATGGAACGGAGTACCAGTGATGACGGATAAAACGTATTTTAAGGAGATGATCTCCACTTCACAAAATCTGAATGCTTCATATGGTTACTTGTGGTGGCTAAACGGTCACAAACCAACCCTGTTTCCAGGTATTCCTCTTCCATTCAATCGCTGGATAACACCAAACGCTCCCGATGAAATGATAGCCGCAATGGGTAAAAACGGTCAATTACTGAATATCATGCCCTCTCAAAATCTGATAGTAGTTCGTATGGGAGATGCCTCAGACGAAGGCCAGGTGGGCCTTCAGATTCAGGAAGACATTTGGAATTTACTGAATCAAATTCTCGATTGATTAATCAAAACCGGATTCCGAGGTTAAATCCTAAACCTCTTATGCCGGCGTAAGGTACTTTTTTGATATTTTTTATCTCTGCTTTTTCGTCCCCAACCGTTACATCGTAATAGGTTTCACTCAGTTTGAACCGGTCAATAATTTTACTCTCGAGATACGCCTTATCTGCTTCATCGAGCCGGGAAAGAAGGCTCTGTTCTACTTTCGCATAAACTGTATTTCCCTTTCCGAAGTGCGGGCCGAGAAGTACAATATCAAGGTGAACCCGATCACCAAAATTAAACTGCTTACCTAGTAACAAACCACCAGATATGGCTTTGATGTCAAAATCAATAGGTACCTTGCTAAGTTCCACCACCTGCCCCTGATAACGTGCCTCTAGTGAGGCGGGTAAAGTGGCATCGAACTGTTCAAACTGACCAAATATGCCCAGGAATATCCGATTTTTCTTTGGGCCGAAATAATACCTAAGTTCAGGCGAATACCCCAAAACACCGATTTGTGCCTCGTTCACAAAAATATATTCGAAATCAACCCCGGTTACACCCAGACCGTGCTTTTTGGCCAGTTTATCCAGTTCTGTTCCAAAAGGAACTGAAGATTTTGGCCGATAGAAGAATGTATTATTGAAAGACCAGTTTGAGGAAAGCATACGCTCATATTGAAGGGCATAAATCCTCGATCCGATGGCCGTAAGATTGGTATTAACACTGTTTTTAGGGATACGCTGAGCCCAAAGTGTGATTGGCAACACTAAAACGAGAAACAGTAATTTTTGCAAAATACGTTGAATTAAAGATGTTGATACATAGGGAAAACACTAGCCACAAAATTATTCGAATCTTACCGTTTACCCTATTTTTTTGAGCCAATGAAATGTTATCTTCTGCTGATTAATACGTCTGAATGCCGATAAAATTATATTTGCCCCCTTCAATCAAATTTTAAATTCAGAAAATCAGTCTGCTTCACCTTATAAAACCGCCTTGAAATAATTCTTCCGGCTTGTTATGAAGCAACGCGATTTTTAACCATAATTTGCAAATTTTATTTAATGAACTGGTCAAAACTGAAGGAAAGGATACTGGAAATCTGGAACTCTGAAATTGCAAGAAAAGCCCGGTATTGGCTTATTCTGGCGTGGAAGAAAGTCGTGTTTGACCGTTCAGAATTTCAGGAATCAGGTATCGGGAAACGTGTGTGGCTTGTTGCCAAGGCTGGTATAGCCCTTGTTTTGCTGTTTTTCATTTCCATGGAGCTAAATTTATTCTGGCTATTTGGAGATATGCCCACCATGCGGGAAGCCCGTAATCCGAAGCTTCCGGTGCCCAGTAAAGTATATACCGAAAGTGGTGACCTTCTCGGTCAGTTTTATGTCGAAAATCGCAGTCCGGTAACATTTGACGAGATAGATTCCTTGGTAGTGGATGCCCTTATTGCTACCGAAGATGTACGTTTTTATCGCCATCATGGCCTGGATCTCATGTCTTTTCCCGGTATGATTTTATCTACAGCTACCGGCGATACCCGTGGAGGAAGTACCATAAATCAGCAGGTAGTTAAGAATATTTTCAAAACGAGAAGGGAAAAGTCACAGGGATTGCTGGGTTATATCCCGGTGGTACGCACCATCATCGCTAAGCTGAAAGAGTGGGATGTAGCTTTGAAGATGGACTTTTTCTTTACCAAAGAAGAAATTCTTGCCCTGTATCTGAACGCGGTGGATTTCGGTGACAGCACCTATGGAATTAAACTGGCAAGTCAGCACTTTTTCTCTAAAGATCCGGGCGATCTGGAATTAAATGAGGCCGCTCTTCTAATCGGAATATTGAAAGGTACCAATTATTACAGCCCCAAAAGAAGACCTGAAAGAGCATTGGAGAGAAGAAATGTGGTATTGAGTCAGATGCTTAGGTACAATAAAATAACCGAAGAGCAATACCAGAAGGCCATCAAAGAACCACTGGGCCTTCAGATTACCGAAATAACCAAGGAGCATTCCAAAGCTCCCTATTTCAGAACTATGCTAAGGCCGTTGCTTGAAAAATGGTGCCTGGAGAACGGTTACAATCTCTACGCCGACGGTCTGAGGATTTACACCACCATAAATGGGAAAATGCAGGAGGCAGCCGAGAAAGCCGTAGAACAGCATCTGATTGAGCTCCAGAAGCTTCTGGTAGCTGAGCAGGGTTCCTATAAATTCTGGTTCGACAAGCAGATAGCAAAAGAAAAATCAGAGTATAAGCGGGAACATCCGCGGGAAAAAACACTGCCTCAGATGCCCGCCGAGAAAACGCTGTTGGCTTTAATCAGAAACTCTGATAGTTACAAGAGGCTGAAAGATTCAGGAAAAAGTGAGGAACAAATTCTTGAGACCATGTCTGAACCCCACCAAACCCGCATCATCACGCATTCAGGAGAAAAAGAAATCACGATTTCTTCGATAGATTCCATTAAGACCGTGGCTCAGTTTCTGCAGGCGGGCCTTCTGAGTATTGACGCTTCAAATATGCATGTGAAAGCCTGGGTGGGAGGAAGTAATTTTGATTACTTCAAGTTCGATCACGTCTCTCAGGCCAAAAGACAGGTGGGAAGTGCCTTCAAACCCATTGTTTACGCAACAGCACTGGAGCAGGGCATTGACAAATGCACCACAATTGTGGATGAGCCTTTTTCTATGGAGACTATTATCAATGGGAAAGAAGCGTTGTGGGAGCCTAAAAATTCTACCGGAACACATACCTACGCCCCCATGACTTTGCGTTCTGCTATAGGCCAGAGTGTCAATTCCGTGGCCATTCGGCTTTTGCAAAAAGTGGGAGTTAAAAATGTGGTAGCCATGGCGAAAAAATTAGGCATAAACTCTAAACTTGATGCCAATCTCTCCCTGGCTCTGGGTACCAGTGATGTGAGTCTTCATGAGATTACCCGTGCCTACGTTCCTTTTGCGAATCTTGGAAAATCGGCTGAGCCTGTGGTGCTGGCACGCATTGAGAGTGAAGATGGAGAAGTTTTATACGAAGATGAGACCAGAATGAAGCAGGTTCTCAACCCTCATCATGCGTACGAAATGTCCTTTTTATTAAGGGGATCAATCGAAGTAGGAGGTGGTACCTCACGTAGGCTGTATAGTTATGGAATCTGTGATCAGAATGAAGTAGGGGGTAAGACCGGAACCACCAATGATTACCGGGATGGCTGGTTTGTAGGTATCACTCCTGGTTTAGTCACGGGTGTATGGGTAGGATGTGAAGACAACCGCATTCATTTCAATAATGCCAATGGCCAGGGAGGCAGAGCGGCGTTACCTATTTTTGGCAGATACATGAAGGCCGTTTATGACAATTCCAAATCTGGGTACAAAAGGGGAAAACTCCCAAAACCAGAGGATTATAAAGAGTCAATTTACTGTCCTGAAGTAGTAGTCATAAGTGATAGTCTGCAAATGGTCATGGACAGCCTCGCCCGTGACAGTGCACGAATAAGTATTGAGCCAATAAGCAGACCAAAACTGGATAGTGTTCGGTTTTAAAGTGCAGCACTCGTCACCTGACCACGACCTTTATCTTGCGATCAGTCGCAGGAATTCTTAACTTTGACTATCAACCTTATCTCATGGCAAAAATAAACCTGACTGTAAACAATGCCTCCTACAAAATTGAAGTAGAGGAAGATATGCCTCTTTTGTGGGCTATAAGAGATGTAGTAGGCCTGAAAGGGACCAAATACGGGTGTGGTATAGCCCAGTGCGGAGCATGTACCGTTCATCTCGATGGTACCCCAGTTCGTAGTTGTCAGATTCCTGTAGGTAGTATTTCCCGTAAACAAAAAATTACCACGATAGAGGGTATCGCGGGCCCCGAAACCTTATCTGCAGTGCAGGAAGCCTGGATTGAAGAACAGGTGCCTCAGTGCGGCTATTGCCAGAGCGGGCAAATCATGTCGGCGGTAGCTTTATTGAAAGAGAAGCCAGCACCTACCGATGAAGATATTGACACCAACATGAGTGGAAATCTGTGCAGATGCGGTACCTATGATCGGATCCGCAAAGCGATTCGCCGGGCTGCCGGTCAGCTTCAAACAGAGGATTTAGGCAAACGTTAACCCCAATAAAATGATGAATACACGAAGAGATTTTATCAAAATATCCTCATTAGGAGGGCTTGGATTGGTATTGGGAGTTAACCAGCTCGCAGATGCGGCACCGGTACGCAAAATTGCTGCATCCACCCTTTCACTGGAGCTTAATCCATTTGTGGTTATTGGTACAGATGGTGTAATTACTCTTGTAAATAGCCGTCCGGATATGGGTCAGGGCAGTACCCAGGCAGTACCCTCTCTGATAGCTGAAGAGCTGGAGGTTGATCTGAAAGATATTCAGATTATTCAGTCAGACGGCAAACAAAAATACGGTGCTCAGCAGTCGGGCGGAAGCAGTACTGTTCGGGGTCTTTGGACCAAACTTAGGCAAGCAGGTGCAGCAGCAAAGGAAATGCTCATAGAAGCAGCCGCAAAAAATTGGAGTGTGAGCCCGGATCGATGCTATGCTGAAAATGGCAAAGTATACTTCAAAGGAGCTAATAAAAGTCTTTCCTATGGAGAACTGGCTGAAGCCGCATCAAAACTACCTGTACCCGAAAACCCAAAACTGAAAGATCCGAAGGATTTCCGCTATCTCATGAAATACCACAAACGGTTGGATGTTCCTGATAGGGTAACGGGTAAAGCTGTCTTCGGAATAGATGTGGAAGTGCCGGGGATGCTCTACGCCACTGTGGTACACCCGCCCTCTGTTCAGGGTAAACTAGTAAGTTTTGATGACTCCGCCGCCAAAGCCGTTAGTGGAGTGAAGTCGGTAGTAAAAACAAAAAGCTATTTTCCCGGTGGAGAAACAGAGGCAGTAGCTGTGGTGGCTGCTAATTACTGGAGTGCATTGAAAGCTTCAAAAGTGCTTAAAATCAACTGGGATCATGGAGATTTAGCTGAAACTCTGAACACAGATACCTATTTCAGAGACATGTACAAAGCGGCGGAAAGCGAAGGAGTTAGATCAGAGGAAGACGGTGATTTCAATGCGTTATATGCAGCCGTTGAGAATAGGCTGGAAGCTATATATGAAACTCCTTTTTTATCTCATGCGGCCATTGAGCCGGTGAATGCCACGGCACATGTGAAAGAGGACGGTACAGTAGATGTTTGGGCACCCATTCAGGGACCAGACGGGGCTCTCCAGGAAACTGCACAGCTGCTAGGAATTTCTCAGGATAAAGTAAAGATTCATCCGCAACTTCTTGGCGGCTCCTTTGGGCGAAAAGCCTATATGAACTTCATGAAGGAGGCCGTGGATTTGTCGAGGCAGATGAAGGCTCCTGTGAAAGTTATCTGGACCCGGGAAGAAGACATGGGTCAGGGACCCTACCGACCTGCCATGCTAAGCAAGATGAAAGGTGTAATTGGAAGAGGAAATAGCTTAACAGCACTGAGTCATCAGGCGATTGGGGAGTCCATTCAGGGGCAGCATTGGGGGGGCTTAATGCCTTACGAGGCAGATAACTGGCTGGGCGGTGAACTTAGTAAAGAGAATCATAAATACAATTTCCCGGTTCACAAGGTAACGTATAGCCGGGTAAAAACTCCCATCCCTATTTTATGGTGGAGGTCGGTATACGCATCCAATTTTGGCTGGGGGCAGGAGTGTTTTATTGACGAAATGGCTCATAAGGCAGGAAAAGATCCCATTGAGGCAAGAAAAGAACTACTAAAGAATAGTCCGAGAGATCTCAAGGTGATCGAAAAGCTGGAGGCAGCACTCAAAGCTCAGCCGAAATTGCCAGATGGCCATGCCATTGGAATTGCCATGTTCCGTTCCTTTGAAACCATGAGTGCTGCGGCTGTGCAATTGACCAAAACCGAATCTGGGCTGAAAGTAGTCAAAGTGATTTCCGTTATAGACTGCGGAATGCATGTGAATCCGGATCACGTCAAAGCCCAGACCGAAGGGAATATTGTGATGGGGCTTTCTGCAGCAGTCAAAGGTGGAATAACCTTCAGCAAAGGGGAAAGTGACCAGAAAAACTTTGACACCTACCATTTCATGCGTTTCAATGAAATGCCTGAAATTGAAATTCATATTATCGATAATCTGGAGCATCCGGGTGGGGTAGGAGAGCCTGGTTTACCTCCAATAGCTCCGGCTTTGGGTAATGCCATCTTTAATTTGACTGGCAAACGCGAAAGAAAACTTCCTCTGGATCTGGCCAGCGTATAATAATCGTGGCACGACTGTTCTCGTCGAACAGAAGTCGTGCCACGATTATTAATACTACTGTACTCGTCGAAAGGGAGTCGTGCCACGAATTTTAATCAGTTTTCGTCGAAGAGGAGTTGTGCCACGAATTTTAATCAGTTTTCGTCGAAGAGGAGTCGTGCCACGAATTTTAATCTGTTCTCGTCGAACAGAAGTCGTGCCACGAATATTAATTTAAATACGACTATTCCAGATCGGGAGTCGTGCCACAAAAATTAATCTCGTCGGAAGAAGGACTGGCTGTGAACTTCGGGTATTCTAATACAGGCAGGATACGATTTTTTAACACATTCTTCCTCATTTTCCCTTTTCTTTGCACCCGGAAACAAACTTGCAGTGGCAAGACGGAGCTTGCTCATTAAAAACTAGTTAAAAAACATGTCAAAAGTACTCATCATTGGAGCCGGTGGCGTGGGAACTGTAGTCGCTCATAAATGTGCTATTAATTCCGACGTATTTTCCGGGATTATGCTGGCCTCAAGAACCAAATATAAATGCGATCGTATAGCTGGAGATATCAAAGAGATGCACGGGGTGGAGATCCAAACCGCACAGGTAGATGCCGATAATGTACCTGAACTGGTGGCTTTGATCCGTTCATTTGGGCCCAAAATGGTGATCAATGTGGCTTTGCCTTATCAGGATCTAACCATCATGGATGCATGCCTGGAGACCGGAGTGCATTACCTGGACACGGCCAATTATGAGCCAAAAGACGTAGCGAAATTTGAGTACAGCTGGCAGTGGGCTTATCAGGATCGATTCAAAGATGCCGGACTCATGGCCCTTCTGGGTTGCGGTTTTGATCCGGGAGTTACTCAGGTATACACGGCTTATGCCAATAAACATTACTTTGATGAAATGCATTACCTCGATATCATCGATTGTAATGCGGGAGATCACGGAAAAGCCTTCGCCACCAATTTCAACCCCGAAATCAATATCCGTGAAATTACGCAGCCAGGCAGATATTGGAAAAACGGAGAATGGGTAGAAATACCGGCAATGAGTATCCACAAGCCGATTGATTATCCGAATATCGGGGAGCGTGAATCGTATGTACTCTATCATGAGGAGTTAGAATCACTGGTCAAAAACTTCCCTACTTTAAAGAGAGCCCGTTTCTGGATGACTTTTGGCCAGGCCTATATCACACACCTGCAGGTTTTGCAAAACGTGGGAATGACCAGCATTGAGCCCATTAAATTTCAGGGGATGGATGTGGTACCGTTAGAATTTTTGAAGGCGGTGCTTCCGCCACCTGAGTCTTTGGGTGAAAATTATACCGGTCAGACCTCCATCGGCTGCCAGATCAAAGGGATTAAAGATGGCAAAGACAGGACCTACTACGTGTGGAATAACTGCAGCCATTCTGAAGCCTACAAGGAAGTGAAATCTCAGGCGGTCTCTTACACTACAGGTGTACCGGCCATGATCGGTGCCATGCTGATGCTTACAAATGAGGAGTGGATGAAGCCGGGAGTCTGGAACTGTGAAGAGCTTAATCCTGATCCGTTTATGGAAAAGCTGAATATCCATGGTTTACCCTGGAATGAGAAAGTGGATGTAGAACTGCCGCATGAGTATTAAGATTTTTGTAAATTGTCACTGAAATGAATAATCCGGAAATCAAAAACCAATTAATGAGTTTGAGCCGCCTGTTTGAGGACCATCAGGTTGACGAAGTTTTTTTGTTTGGTTCGGCCCTCCGTTCAGACTTTAATTCATCCAGCGATATTGATCTAATTGTGAATTTTAAGCAGGATCTGGATCCACTAAAGAAAGGTGAATTGTGGTGGTCATTGCATGACAGGCTGCGTTCAATTCTGAACCGTGAGGTAGATTTTGTATCTGAACATTCAGTTAAAAATCCATTTTTTAAGAAGCAATTAGATACAACAAGGGTGAGGATTTATGGATAATCAAATCCGGAAGTACCTTTACGACATTCATCTGGCTATGGAAAGGATTGATGATTTTCTAGGAGATAGTTGTGGATTCGAAGACTACCAGCGAGACATTATGCTACAGCATGCGGTTGAGAGAAATCTTGAAATCATCGGAGAAGCTATGAGCAATATCTTAAAAAAAGATGGTCAGATAAAGATCACGGATGCAAGGAAAATAGTGGATACCAGAAATAAAATCATTCATGGCTATGATGAAATAGAGCCGGCAAGTATTTGGTTTATTCTTGTGAGGCATTTGCCCGTCCTGAAAGAGGAAATTAAGGGCTTATTGAAGTGACTTTAAAATTGAACAAAAGACAGAGTAAATCAAAGGTGGTCTTAGATGGCCACCTTTGTTTTTTTTATTCCATTCAGCTTGACAAATTGTAGAAATAGAAGTGAGTTGTGTCAAAAATACATGAACTAAAAAAATAGTTGATTTATTTGAAAGTTTGAAAAATCCATCTAACTTCCACACAGAATCATGCCGGCACCTGTCTGATTCGTTATTGAAATCATAGTTTTGAAAATTATGACAGGGATTTTCTTTTCATTCAAATTAAGTTTCACTGATGAAAAAGGAAATTCAAATGAGCCTGGACGAAATGCTTTTCGAGCACAGAAACAAGGCGTATGGAGCTTTTGCACTCAGAAATGAGTATTCCGCCAATCTATCCCGGGCGGCTCTTTTCGGTACCACTGCCATTCTTTTAATTTTTCTGGGGAGTTTTGTATTCCATAAACTAAATCCAGATCCGGTTATTCAGATTCCGGGCGGCCCGGTTATAGAGTTAATCGATGAGCCCTCGATTATACCTGATGAGGTAGTGCCACCGGAAGTAATTCCTCCACAAAAGCAGCAGGATAAGGTGGCAACAGTGCTGATACCAGAGTTGGTGGAGCCTGTGGAGAACAAACAGCCAGAGGTAGGAAGTGTGCCCACCACCGAACAGATAGAAGTGGCAGTACCGGGAACTCAAACCCATGATGGACCTGCCATAGAAGGTGATTTTCAGGCTGGAGGCCCCGTAGAGAAAACGGGATCCATCCTGATTCCAGACCCGCCTGCACTACCGGAAAAAGTGGAAGATAAAACCTTAACACACTCCGAGGTTATGCCTGAGTTTGACGGCGGTATGAACAAGATGTATAAATGGCTGGGCAGAAATCTGAAATACCCTGAAACTGCCGTGAACGCCGGAACGCAAGGCCGGGTGGTACTTACCTTTGTGGTCGAAAAAAATGGTAAGATTTCGGATGTAAAAGTCTTGAAAGGAATCGGTTTCGGCTGCGATGAAGAAGCAATTCGGGTAGTAAAGGCCATGCCTGCCTGGAAACCGGGTCTTCAAAACGGAAAACCTGTACGGGTGAAATATACTCTTCCTCTATTTTTTAGCCTGACTCAGGGATAATCGGTTAATCGTCGGCATATGCTCCATATGCCGACGATTTTCTTTGATTTATGCAATCTTCTCACTCCAACGGATATCAAAATACTTACCTACCATTACGCATTACGTCACTCTGAAAGCTTTCTTTGGCCGACACAGCACATACCCCTTCCTTTTATTTTTAGTTAAGTTTAGCTAATATTAACAAACTGATTTGCCTACACTATGAGAAGATGGATGCATGGATTGTCGAATAAATTCAAAGTTGCCGGAGTTCTGGCGTTTTTGCTTTGTATGGTGCTCATTGTAAATCTGGTAGAACGCCGACAAATGAATATCCTTGAGCAATCTTTCTCGGCCATGTACGAAGACAGACTTATGGCAGAGAGCTACCTTCTTGAAATGAGTGAAATCATTCATACAAAGGAAGATCTGGCCGCATCGGCCGAAAAAGCAGAGCTGTCAAGCGTTCACCGGGGACTGAATGCTTCTCTGAATGATCTTTTATTAAAGTATGAAAAAACCAGACTTACCCGGGAGGAGGAGGTTCTTTTTTTACAGTTTAAAACACTCCTGGGGCCTGTTTTTAGCTATGATAATCAAACCGATTTATCTGAATCTGAAAAGTTGAACTACCTGGGAGTTACAAGGAAAGCCACAAGTAAACTCATGGCACTCTCGCATGTTCAGACCAAAGAAGGAGGGCGACTAATCAGCGAATCGAATAACATTATTATGAACCAACGCTCCACATCCCACTTTGAAATAGTAATTCTCTTATTTTTGGGGGCAATTATCCAGACGCTGGTGTTAAGCTCATCTCTATTTCATGAAAGAGTAAAAAACTTCAGCAATCTGAACTAAACTGAAACCAACCATAAATGGATTATTCTAAAATTCCTTCGCCCTGCTATGTGCTGGAGGAAGAACGTCTTAAGGCCAACCTAAGCCTGCTGAAATTTGTGCAGGACCAAAGTGGCGGAAACATCATCTTAGCTCTGAAGGGCTTCTCCATGTACAAAACATTTCCTTTGGTAAGCCAGTACCTGAAAGGAGCCACAGCGAGCAGTCTCAATGAAGCCCGGCTCATTTTTGAGGAAATGAAATGTAAGGCACATACCTATGCTCCGGCCTATAAACCCGAAGAGTTTCAGGAGCTTCTGAGCTATAGCTCGCATATAACTTTTAATTCGCTAAATCAGTATAATCAGTTCAAAGAACAGGTAAATGATTGGAAAGAACCAGTTTCCATGGGACTTCGCATAAACCCGCAGTATGCCGAGGTAGAAACCGATATGTATAATCCGTGTATTGTGGGAAGTCGGTTGGGTATAACCCGCGAAGCCCTAGGTGATACCTTGCCTGAAGGCATTGAGGGATTACACTTTCATACGATGTGTGAAAACGATAGCTATGTATTGGAGCGTACCCTGGTGCATGTGGAGGAAAAGTTTGGTGATTTACTGCATCAGGTCAAATGGCTGAATATGGGTGGCGGGCATCTGATGACTCGGGCGGGGTATAATATTGAACATGTCATCAAGCAGATTCAGCGATTAAAACAGCAGTATAATCTCGAAATTATTCTGGAACCAGGCTCGGCCATAGCCTGGGAAACCGGTGTTTTGGTGTCAAAAGTTCTGGATATCGTAGATGCCCAGGGAGTACAGGTAGCGATTTTGGATGTCAGCTTTGCCGCACACATGCCAGATACACTTGAAATGCCCTATAAACCTCGGATTCAGGGTGCTTTTCAGTCTGAAATTACGGGAAAATTCAATTACCGAATGGGAGGGATGACCTGTTTAGCCGGAGACTTCATAGGAGATTATGCCTTTGACAAACCTTTGAAAATTGGCGATACCGTAGTCTTTGAGGATATGATTCATTACACCATGGTGAAAACCACCACGTTTAATGGGGTAGGGCTTCCATCCATTGGTATTTGGAAAGTTGATCAGAGTTTTGAGCTACATAAAAGTTTCGGTTACGAAGTGTTCAAAGAAAAATTATAAGATGTCATGATGAAAAAAATACTCCTGCTTCTGTTGGTTACAGGTCTCGGAAAGTCAACTGCTCAAACCGTAAATGAGGTAATCAGTAAAATCAAAAAGGAAGTCAAAGTAGAATGGGCTGCCCAAACGGTGGATCAGGTAAAGGCGGGTGATCCTCAAATCAAAGTTACAGGAATAGCTACCACGTTTATGGCCACCATGGAGGTACTCAAGAAGGCACATGCCCGCGGGCTCAATTTTGTGATTACTCATGAGCCCACCTTCTATTCACATTCCGACGATCTAACATTGCATGCCGGTGATCCGGTGCAGGAAGAGAAACTGAAATATATTAAAGAGAATGGTATGGTGGTCTGGAGGTTTCATGACCACATTCATCGTACCAATCCTGATCAGATTTATGAAGGAGTGGTAAGTAAATTTGAATGGGAAGAATTTGATAACGGTAACCGTACATTCACCATTCCTGAAATGACACTTTCAGATATTGTAGATTACATCGAAGATAAATTTAAGGCCAAAACAGTGCGGGTGGTTGGTGACCCTGATGCCCGGTTTACAAAAGTAGGCATGGTTCTGGGTGCAGCAGGTTCTGGGGCTCATTTCAGCATGCTTGATAACCCTGACTGTGAATTGCTCATTGTAGGAGAAAGTAATGAGTGGGAGACCGTTCCGTACGTTCAGGATGCGGTGGAATTGGGATACAACAAGGCTCTCATTGTGATGGGTCATGCAGATTCTGAAGAGGCAGGCATGGAATATTGTGCCTCCTGGCTTAAGGGGTTTTATCCCGAACTGAAGATTGAGTTTATTGAGTCAAAAAATCCCTACTGGAGAAGGTAAGAAAAGCAGGGAAATTTCGTTTTGGCCTGAAAAATGCGGTGAGCTACCTATGAGAATTTCATTTACTCTTCTTTACACAGCTTTTGGTCTGATGGTTACCCATTTGGCAGAGGCTCAGCGAATGTCTATAGACTTTCCGGTGGAGCGGACTGTTTTTCAGCGAAGTATTTCCAACGAGGGCAGAATCTATGTTGCTGGAAACATCAACAGAAAGGTTGATAGTATCCATGTACGTTTAGATGAATATCAAAATAATGAATTACAGACCTATCTGGACTGGAGAAATTTGGATAATCAGTCGGTCAAAGGATATTTTCTGGATGAAATAGCTGTAAAAGGAGGTTGGTACCGTCTTCAGGTGCGGGCCTTTTTAAACGGTGAAATTTATAGTGAGAGTACCATTTCCAAAGTGGGTGTAGGTGAGGTGTTCGTTATTTCTGGTCAGTCCAATGTTCAGGGAGTTCCTGGTTACAGCGGCCCACTGGGCCTGGGGGCAAAAGACGACCGGGTCAACTGTGTTGATTTTTACAATGCCTCTTTTCAAAATGGTCCGTTCTTTCCGCTTGCCTTCAG
>CBINGY010000065.1:0-23478 GCA_966250325.1 uncultured Cytophagaceae bacterium
AAGGCCGGAACTACCCTGATAGTGCCATCCAATCTGAGTGATGTAGGCTCCATGATCGCCTCGGCAATGACCGTAATTAAACAAACCGAAAACAAGAAATAATATGGAACTGGGAGCATCCGAAATCTGGGCCATAGCGGGAATTATCCTGCTGATTGTAGAGATACTGGCCATATCCTTTTTCTTTATGTTCTTTGGGCTGGGGGCTTTGGCTACTGCTCTGCTGAGCTTCCTGGAAGTTACCCCCGACCTCACCTCTCAGGTGATCGCCTTTCTGGTAGTATCGCTGGGTTCTATGATGCTGTTCAGAAAACAAATGAAAGAATTGTTTAACCGGCGAGGTGGAGAATACAGCGAAATTATCAACGAAAGAGCCAAAGTAAGCGTGGCGATTCCTGCTAAAGGCGAAGGAAAGGTTTTCTTTCGGGGAGCCGATTGGATCGCCGAGAATTTAAAACGAGAATCTATTGAAGCTGGAGAGCAGGTAGTGATCCGGAAAATAGATGGCATCAAATTGCTCGTAGAAGTAGAGTAACCTTGAAAGTCCCGCGGCAGTGCGGGACTTTCCTTCAAATAAAGTCCATGAAAACGAATCAAAAACAACGTCGGGGAGCCGGAATCGCTATCGGTATCGCAGTGGGTGTGGCCATTGGAGTGGCCCTTTCAAAAATTGCCATTGGCATTGCTATCGGAGTGGCCGTTGGAGCAGCTCTGGAGAGTTACAACCGGTCCCGGTAATTGCAAACTATCTTTGCAAATCAATCCGATATCTGGTACCAGACTTGAATAGGAAGAGACTGACACCAGCTCACCCTCTCCTTTGAAAAGAAACTTTATGTAATTCCCACCTTAAGAAGACAGCTCACGGCATTAAGGTTTTGAATCCATTCTCCTGCAGACCAAACATGTATTGATAGGCTCCCACAGTGGTTTGGATATAGGGATGCAACTCTTCTTTTTTAACACCCAAATTTGCCATAGCTACCTCACAAAGAACAATTTCCACCCCGGCTGCCTTGCATTGTTCTACCAGTGGAATAAGTGATCTATCCTCTGCCAATTCCTTGACAATAGGCCCAACGACCACAATCTGAAACTGAGAAACGGAGAATTTTGATCTGAAATTGAGTCCGTTTCTTACACTTGACTCAAAAATTCGACGATTGGATGCCAGAATAGCGTACCTACCATCAGGCTTAATGGAGTTTTCGATCGTAGTTATTTCTGTTTCCTGAGCATGAGAAGAAAACGTAAAACCTACCAGAAAAACGAGAACCAGAAAAACGGGAATGGGGAAATTTTTCATTTGGAATAGTTCAGAATATCCATCAGTCGGTGCCTGAATGACATTGAAAAGGCCTATTTAAGTTCAACGGTATATGCCTTTTGAATTTCAGCCTGGGTGTAAAACTCTTCCATACCAATACGGAGCTTATCAATTTGCACTCCCTGGCAATTAAAAATGGCCCGGCTCATCGCAGAACTAATGGGATTGGTAACTACCAGGTAGGTATCACCCTCGAAACGGTACCTTCCAACAATAATAAGTGCGGGGCCGGAACCGGCAGCTTTCTCAACCTCTTCCATGAGCCAGGGAAGTTCCTCCACCACATCATCCGATTCACACGCAGATTTGACGTCATTTGGTCGGCACGAGAATAACCCGAAAAGAATAAGGGTGCTATAAATGATCTTCATATTTCTAAGCAATAGTTTACCGAATATAGTCTATATAGGTGTAAAACTCAAGGCATCTCTGCAGCAATTCTTCATTTCACGCCTTTAAATTTCCAAAAAGGCAGGGTAAAAAAATTAATATGCAACAGTGTTGCATATTAATTTTCTGGAGTACATTTGCAACATTGTTGCATTATTAAACCAGAAGAACCTGATGAAAAAACTCTCTTTGAAATTCATTCTACTTTCAATTTTTGCCTGCTTTTTCCTGCTTACTTCGTGCGAAGACCACGATCACGAGCATGATGCAGACAACCCCAATACCGAGTACCGCTACATCCGGGTATTAGTTTCAGACGAGAACTCAAAAACCCTTTCCTTAGTAAACCCCTGGGATGGCAGTGTTACGCCCTTTGAAGCCAGTCATGCGAAGTCAAGCCTCTACGCTACGGAGTCAAACCGATTTATGGCCATTATTCATAGGGACAATAACCTTACTCAAACTTTTGACACCGGGCTGGAAAATCACGGTGATCATGTGGATGTGAAAGGCACTCCTAAATTCGGAGCCCTCACCGGAGAATCGCTTCAGCCAACCCATTTTAAAAGTAAGCGGGGTGAACTACTCACCTTCAATGACGGTGACGGAACGCTATCTATCGGTTTCGAAAGTGACATTCATAATCCGGCGGCCAAAATGACCAGCATAAACGCCGGGCTGCTGAAACATCACGGAGCTATGGCCACTTTTTCAAACGGAACGTATGCCATCACCGAAAAGGATAATAGTATAGCTGGCACACTACCCGAGCGTGTCAAAGTCATTAATCAAAGCGGAGCTACCCTGCACGAATCGAAAATTGCAACGCAGGGTATTCATGGAAATGCCACAGATGGTACCTATGCCGTCTTTGGCTCGGCCAGTGGAATACTGGTGGTAGAAAGTAACGGAAATCAAAAACTGATAGCCCATCCTTCCGATTTTGGTACGGCCTGGTTTGGAACCATACTCGAAACGGCCAAAGCCGGAAAGTTCATTGGATACACAGCAGCAAAGGGTGCTTATCTCATAGATGTTACCGTCGGAACCGTCACTCCCGTGATTCAAAACACCGACATCATGCAGTGTAAAGTTAGCTATGATGGCACCCACCTCGGAGTTTTACTTCACTCAGGAAGTCTTAGGATTATTGATCTGGACAACCTCAACACTGAGCAAGATGCCACCGTAATAGTCGCAACTGATAAAAGTTCTACGCAGAAACCACAGCTGGAGCTCACCTCAAAATTTGCGTACATTACTTCACCTACTACCGGCGAACTTCTGCAGATTTCTCTCAATTCACCAACTAACATTAAAAAACTAAAAGTAAGCAGTACCCCTTACCGTCTGGTAATTGCCGGATATGAAAGCAATGCCAGCCATTAAAAAATTCACTTCTGATGTCTCCTTTCTCAGGAGGCATCAGAAAAAATAAAACGGATATCATGACCATCAATCATACGTACGAGGTAATTATTCTTGGAGGAAGCTATGCCGGACTTTCCGCAGCCATGTCGCTGGGAAGATCGCTTCGCAGGGTCTTGATTCTTGATAATGGTAAGCCCTGTAACCGCCAGACGCCGCATTCTCACAATTTTCTAACACAGGATGGCATCCCGCCTGAGCAAATTTCCCAGATCGCCAGATCTCAGGTATTGGCCTATGAAACCGTAACTTTGATTCAAACCACGGCTACTGATGCCGTCCAAACGGAAACTGGCTTTGAAATCACTGCAGCGAACGGGGAATATTACACCGCAGGAAAACTCGTGATCGCTACCGGCATCAGAGAGATTCTCCCTGAGATTCCGGGTATGGAAAGCTGCTGGGGCTTCTCGGTCATTCATTGTCCATATTGTCATGGTTTTGAGTTCCGGAAGTTACCAACAGCTATTCTTGGAAACAGCGAGTATTTGTTTGAGTTTTCAAAAATGGTGAGAAACCTCACACCTCACCTCACACTTCTAACTGGCGGCACCACTGAATTTGCGACTGAAGACGCTGAATTGCTTCAAAATAAGGGTATACGCGTGGAGCATTCTCCGGTCAAAGAGCTACTTCACTGGAATGGCCAGCTGGAACAAATCCTACTTCATGACGGAACCCTGATACCATGCCGGGCCCTGTATTTGAGACCTTCGTTTGAGTTAAATTCGTCTATACCCGAAAAATTGGGCGGCGAATTGACTGATCAGGGTCACCTGAAAGTAGATTTCATGCAGCAAACGTCTGTACCGGGAATGTATGCCTGTGGGGACTGCTGCAGTCCTATGCGATCCGTTTCCAACGCTGTGGCTACCGGAGCACTTTCTGGTGCGGCCATCAACAGAGCCCTTTGCGAAGAAGAGTTCAAGGGCTAATAATCAATGTTTGGGACAGTCGCAGTCGTTATTTTTACCGAAGAGCTTTTTCTTCTTTTTATATCGGCCGCTCTTTTTCCGTTTTCCTTTTTTCTGTTCAAAAATACCCGATTCATGAGCAGATAAAACAGGATGTGCACAGGAAGTACCACCACACAGTATAAGGCCGAAAAGAAATAAAAAAGAGAGTTTACGTATCATAGTGGTTTAACGGTTTCGCGAATAACTCATTGCCTGCAAGCAAAAAAAAGTGAACCAGAACTAGGGGTATTCTGATTCCCAATTGTCTTACAATCAATTAAGTTTCTTTAACAAAAATTAAGGAAACGAGTTCCTTATTTTGTATTGCCTCTGAAGGGCACAAAATTATTCAAAAATAACCAGCAAAAAATTATGAAAAAGTATCTGTTTGGAGCTACGGCGGTATTAGCCATGGGATTGGTGAGTACCGGCGTTTTTGCTCAGCAAGAAGAAAACAAAATCAAGATCAGAATTGAGAAAAATGTGAATGGCAAAACAGAAGTAATTGAAAAGGAAATTGATGCCTCGGAAATGTCAGAAGCTCAGCGGGACGCGGCTATAGAAAGTTTTCAGGATTCCCTTTTCAATGCAGATGGCATGAAAGGTAAAAAAGTAAAAATTGTGATTGAAGATAACCAGATCCATCGTCTGGATCTCGACGAAGGCACCATTATTCCGGATGATAAGGATGACTTTCATTTTGATCAGGGGGAAGGGCCTCGCATGCACGTGTACAAAAAACGTCAGAAAGGCGGTGATAGCGACTGGGATGAGTTTCGCTGGGAGATGGACCGTTTTGGTAATGAAATGAGAAAATTAGGAGAGGAAATGCCCCGCCACTTTGAGCGTACGTTTCCCAGAGTATATGCCTGGACAGACGATGTACTGGGTGAAATTGGCACCTCCTCCATCCGCTCTCTGGAAGTTTTTCCAAATAAACCGGAAAGTGACATTCTAAATGTACGTTTTGTAGCACCTAATGAGGGAGATGTAACCATTACGGTTCTCGATACCAAAGGAAAGCAGGTGGCCCAGAAAGAAGCAAAGAATTTCAAGGGTGAATATGTGGGCCAACTGGAACTCAAAAAAGCGGAAAAGGGAACCTATTTTGTCATTGTAAGCCAGGGAGAAGATGGTTTAACGCGACGCGTGGTAGTAGATTAAGAGACTCCATATAACGAAATAACCCCGGCGTGCCGGGGTTATTTCGTTATAGTCAGATGGGTATTATTTTTTCCCAAAAAGACGGGCAAAAAACCCTTTCGTTTTTTGAGCGATTTCCCCGACCGCTTCTTCGGCCTCACCTGCAATCTCAGTGGCCTTAGCTTTAGCTTTCTGAGCAGCCTCTTCCAGATCTTCTTTCATATCTTCCAGTTTTTCAGATGCATCCGCTTTCATTTTCTGTACTTTTTCGTCCTGCATCAAGGATTCCACCTTGGCTTTTGCCTTTTGAACGGCTTCTTCCGCATCGTCGGCAAGTTCGCGGGCTTTGGCTTTCGCTCCCGCCAGGGCTTCCCCAGCTTCTTCTTTGATGTCATGCAGTTTTTCTTTTGCCTCCTCACCAGCCTTTCCAGCAAATGCTTTGGCCTTCTCTGCGGCTTCGGCTGCTTCTGCCTTGAGCTCGTTAAATTCTTCTTTGGCTTCTTCAGCTACCTTCGATGCCATACCTTTTACCTTTTCAGTGGTTTCATTGACTTCCGCTTTTGCCTCATCCATGAGATCTGCGGCTTTATCGGCCATTGTTTTTTCGTTTTCGTCTGCCATAACAGGGGTTTTCGTTTAATGTCCTAAATTACTCCGAAGAGCTTGAATGTCAAAACACAAGACGCAAAATGAATGAAAAGGTAACATAAAAATCAGGGAATTTTATATTCCTCCTAATAGATGGAATGACAGGATACATCTACCGATTCTAAAAAAAGCGGGCAGATCTGGAAACAGAGCTTAAAACAAAAGGTTTTTTCTCTAATTTCACGCAATTAACCCTAATTGAAAACATGCTTATACTCCTCCTGATCCTCTCGGTGGTACTCATTGTTTACAGTACTACCAAATTGAACTTACACCCCTTTCTGGCACTGGTTTTTGTAGCCATTCTTTTCGGACTGGCGGCCGGAGTTTCTCCACAGCTGCTTATTGAATCAATAAACGAGGGATTTGGGAAGACCTTAGGGAGTATCGGTCTTGTTATCATCATTGGCGTGATGATCGGAGCCTTTCTGGAACACACAGGCGGGGCTGTACGGCTGGCAAACGGCATGCTGAATCTGATTGGCAAAAAGAGAGTACCTGAGGCCATGGCTCTCACAGGCTGGCTCATTTCCATTCCGGTTTTTGGGGATAGTGGCTTTGTGATTTTGAACTCACTGAACAAAGCTTTAACTAAAAAGGCGGGCATCTCGTTAACGGTTACCACAGTTTGTCTGGCTGTAGGGCTTATGGCCACTCACACGATGGTCCCTCCCACTCCGGGACCCATAGCCGCAGCCAGTATTGTTGGAGCAGATCTGGGGCTGGTTATTATTTTCGGGGCGGTTATCAGTCTTTTTGCCCTAATTCCACCCATTATTTTTGCCCGGAAATATGCTTCGAAAACGTGGATTGAACCGGTTCTGGGAGATGATAGTTCAGATTTTGACACCAAATTAAAAACCGCACCTCCATTCATGAAATCGCTTTTGCCGGTGCTAATGCCTCTGCTTCTCATTGTCATAAAATCGGTGAATGATTATGCCAAATTCATAGAAGAGGGAAGTCTCAAAGTAGTCATTGATTTTGTGGGCACACCGGTTATTGCGTTAATCATCGGCTTACTATTCGCGTTTTTACTGCCGGCCAAACTCAAAAAGGAAATGATTGCCACAGATGGCTGGATCGGCAAAGCCCTTCTTGACTCGGCATCCATTGTTATGATCACAGGTGCCGGTGGTGTATTTGGAAAAGTACTGCAAAATGCCGGACTGGGTGATGTAATCGGCGGAGCTCTGGCCGATTATCCGATAGGGATTTTCCTTCCTTTTATACTATCTTCAGCCTTAAAAACAGCTCAGGGTTCGTCTACCGTGGCTATGATCACCACCGCCTCCATTGTGGCTCCCATGCTTTCTCAGTTAGGTCTCGATTCTGACATTTCAAGAACACTTACCGTGCTGGCTATTGGTGCCGGATCGGCCGTAATATCTCATGTAAGTGACAGTTTCTTCTGGCTGGTAACCCAGATGACAGGAATGAATATTTCACAAGGCTATCGTATTCACTCGGTAGCGACCGGGATTGTCGGGGTAAGCTGCTTCATTCTGATCTACATTACCCAGTTTTTCTTTGGATAATAGAGTAAAAACAAAGGACTTGCTGTAAAATTTCACCTGAAAATGGACAAAAACAGAATACACATCTACTTTGTCCATTTTCTTTCGTTATAAAGGATAAATTTGTTGTTCAACGAACTTTATCCTGTATTAACCTCTTCATGAAATTAACCGTACGTCTGCTTTCATTCCTGCTATGTATTCAATCTTTCGCTGCACTTGGTCAAAATAAGCCCAAACTTTTTATCAACTGCCAGCAAGCCCGGTGCTATGAAACCTATCTGCTTACTGAGCTTACTTATTTTACCTTTACCAGAGATCAGGCAGCTGCAGATATTCAGATTTTGATTACTGACCTTGGTACCGCCAGTGGTGGCAGAAACTATGAGCTGAACTTTATTGGTCAGCAGGAGATCGTTGGAGACAATTACAAAATTGAATTTGGTACCACGCAGGCAGATACCGATGACACCGCTAGAAAGAAGCTATTGAACCACATCAATCTTGGCCTCATGCATTACATCCAGAATTCTTCGCTGGCCAAAGATGTAACTGTAACTTTCCCTAAAGGCACCAGCACAGAAACAATGGAAACCGAACGTGAAAAAGACCCCTGGAATGCCTGGATTTTCGGAGTAGGTGGTAACGGACGGTTTAGTGGAGAGAGTAATAAAAAATCGGTCTATTTTGACGCAAACGTACGTGGTGGCCGTACCACAGACAAATCAAAATACAGCTTTTACACCTACATGAGTCAGAGTAAAAACTCGGTGACTCTGGATGGTGACACCGATGTGGCCAAAGTAAACAGTTATGGCTTCAACACCCTTTATGTCTCATCTTTTGCCAGAAACTGGAGTTTGGGTGGTCTGGTGAAAGGCTTTCATTCTGTTTATTCAAACATTGATTTTTCCAGCAGTCTTGCTCCGGCCATTGAGTATTCCATCTTCCCCATAGAAGATTTCAATAAGAAACAATTCCGGTGGATTTATCAGGCGGGAGTGCGAAGACTGGAATATCTGGAAACAACCATTTATGACCTGGATAAAGAAACCCGGCCGTATCATCAGCTTACAAGTATTCTGGGATATACCCAGCCCTGGGGTAATTTCTCTGCAGAAATGAATGGCTATCAATACATCAACAATCCGAATCAATTCAGACTTAGTCTTGAAGTAGAACTGAGCTGGAGAGTAACTCAGGGCGTTTTCCTGAGACTTTATGGCTCGGGTTCACAGATTAAAGATCAGATCTCATTGGCAAAGACCGAGACCAGCAGCGAGGAGATATTATTGGGTGGGCAGCAGCTACCCACTACGTTTAATTATTACACTTCCTTTGGCTTAAATTACACGTTTGGATCGGTGAATAACAGTATTGTTAATCCGCGTTTCAGTGGAGTAAACTAAATTGCTAAGAAAGATACCCGACTTTCAGATGATTTCAGGTTAAATTGCGGCAATGCCGGAGAACGAGAACATCATACTTCCCCCCAGGTACTACCTCGATTATTTCAATTACCTGCTGGATTTTGTGCAGGACAAATACCGGCATATTCTGGCCGAAAAAGAGTGGCGTTTTCTCAGAAAGTATTACGCACTCAGTGAAGATGCCCAATGCCTGTTTATCCGCTTTACCAACCGGAAGGGCGTTTTTTTCCGAACCGAAAAACTTGTTTACGAGGAGATCAACGACATCCCCGGCTGCCTTCAGGAGCTGGTAAATAAAGAATTTGCAGAATACCTTCAACCCGACCATACGGCCTTTCTTTCTGAGCTGTTTCAGATGCTGAATAAATCGGAATTACTCCAGCTTAGTTCAGATAAATCACTAAAATCGAGGCCAAAACAGGAAATTATTGACATTCTTAGAGAAAGCCTTGACCCCGTTGAAATCCTGAATGAAGTCAAAACTAATTTAAAGGTGATCAAGGTCAATTTCGAGTTTGAAACCACTTTTCTGAAGTTTCTTTTCTTTGGCAACCGGTACATGGACATGACCGAGTTTGTGGTTCGGGATCTGGGTTTTGTACAATATTTCCAGCACGACGAAGACAAACTGGTTGCTCGCTTTGATACACGGAAAGATGCAGAAGACAAGTGGATGATTACCGATCAGGCAGATCTTTTTGAACAACTTAAAAATACTGAAACCGCCGAAAAACTCTTTGATTGGTTTGACACTTTCACCGACAGCATCACTGAACTGAGCGAAGTGGCAAAACCCGCCCTGGAACGCCTTAGACTGAAGGTGGGCAGACATCTGGAACGTATGAAAGCCCTGGAATTGGCCGTGGAAGTGTATAAACATTGCCAGCTCCCCATGGCCAAAGAGCGTAGAGTGCGATGCCTGGTAAGCCTGAATAATAACGAAGAGGCTATGGCTCTTTGTGAGGATATGCTCCAGAATAGCAGCAATGCCGATGAGCATTTTTTTGCCCGCGATTTTTCAGAACGTATCCTTAAAAAGTCTACTTCCCGGAGAAAAAAATTAACGACCACCAAGCTGCACGAAGCAGAACAAATCACTATTCCAGCCGTTTATCGCGGGCAGGTGGAGTTGGGAACCATTGAACATTATCTGCAAGAGGGAAAATACGCCATCTTTTCTGAGAACCATCTCTGGCGGGGCATTTTTGGGTTGGTATTCTGGGATATCATTTTTGACCCCGCACTCGTCGCTTTTCATCATCCTTTTCAAAGAAGACCTTCGGATCTGCACCTGCCCGACTTCTACGAGAAAAGAAAAGAGGCCGTTCACCGTCATCTGGAATCCTTTGTGGAGGTAGAAGATTTGCTGGTATTTATGAGAAATAACTATGTAAAGTTTGAAGGTCTGGCCAATCCGTTTGTGATCTGGATGGAGGGAATCTGGGAGGCAATCCATATGGCCACTGTGCGGATTGGTCTTGAAAAATTACGGCCTATTCTCATCCACATCTGCAAAGACATCGCAGAAAATTCCCGCGGATTTCCAGACCTATTTGTGTGGGATGACACGGGATACGAGTTTATTGAGGTAAAATCTCCTACGGATAACCTTTCAAACCGACAGCTCTACTGGTTGGGTTATTTTGAGGAAAACGGAATAAACGCCCGGGTGTTACGTGTCTTTTTTGAAACTTAGGAAGACGACCCTGAGCCGCCTTCCTGATTATATTTCAACTGGTAACTTAAAGGGTGACTTTAAGGCCCAGTCCGCCTGAAAGAGTTCTGCTACGCACCGGTACCTCAAACACTCCCGTATCAAGCACCCTGCTGAAACCATGTGTATAGCGGGCTTCGGTAAATAGAGCTAAACGCTCTGCCACGGGCAATTCAAATCCTGCTGCCACCACACCGCTAAATTCTATGGGCTTAAACATACCATTGTCGAGGTTAATGGTGGTAGGGAAAAGATTAAGCAATTTCATACGCATGTCAGCATCTGCCATAAATCCGATGGCCGGACCGGCAGCAAGATAGTAATGAGCGGCCTCTTTATCTCCCAGATGAACTTTAGCCAGCACAGGCATCTCCAGGTAATTTGTCCGGAAGTCAAAACGCCCGTTCAAAGGTATATTTACACCAAGAAACTGTCCTTCGGAGTTAATGCTTTCGTTGACCCGAAAACCTTTTCTTACAAAGTTAATTTCTGGCTGTACCGAAAAACTGGATGAAAGTGTAACTTCCACGAAGATTCCTCCGCCGGCAGATGGCAGAAACGTAAAGTCGGGAGTAACATTCTCAATGAGATCAAATTTAGTAAACACGGAGCCATTGAAATTACCGCGTATCCCGATGGACGTCTGAGCCAGGGATGCAAAAGAAATGAAACAGAAAGCGAAGAAAGATACCTTTTTCATAATCCGATTTGGTTTGTTTTCGGGATTTAGATGCAGGATTACCCGGGCAGGTAACAAGTCGGATTGTTAAAGCTTAGTTAAGCAATTATTCATATTATCATATTTTCAATAATTTCTGAATATTTTATTTATTCCAATATTTCAGAATTTTAAACCAAATAGATTTACCAATGATAATCAGGTATATTTGGCCCGGTTTACCGGAAATACATGACCCATTCAGATAAGCGAGCCTACTTTTTCAAGATTGACACCACGGTAAAAAGGGTGCGTAATTACATGCAAAAGCAGCTTGCCGCGGCCGGAATCGATCTTACGGTAGACCAATGGGTGGTCCTGGATCACATTTATCCGAGTCCGGGAATCTCACAGAATGATCTGGCACAAGCCACGGCCAAAGACGCTCCCACCACCACACGGATTCTGGAAATACTTATTGGCAAAGGTTGGGTAGAACGAAAAGCGGCCCGGATCGACCGCCGAAAATCCATGCTCTTTCTGACAGAAGAGGGCACACTACTCCACGAAAAAGCGTTCCCGATCATTGCCGCCGCCCGTAAACAAGCCTGGGAGGGTTTGTCCGACACTGATTTTGACCAGTTGGTGCGAATGATGGATACCATCTACGGAAATCTGGAATGAAGTGTAATAGGTTTTAGGTGGTAGGTCATAGGTAGTAGGTTTTAGTTTTTGTTGTCTGAACAATTACTTTTTACCTTCAACACGTAACCTTCTACTCTTCTAACTTCGCCTCCCGAACAAGCCCCCTGAGCTGCCAGTAGCGTTAGCATTGCGGTTGTCGAAGGGAACTTCCATCCCCCTTTCTTTGCCATCCGGCGAAAAATGCGTTTTTTAGACGTTCAGAATAATCAACCCTTACTCAAACATGCCCTTAGTCATTGCCCTTCTGGGAATCCTTGCCCTCATTTTGCTCATTGCGGTTATTAAATTAGACACCTTCCTCTCCTTTGTTATCGTTTCCATTGGTATTGGTCTGGCAAGCGGACTGGATGTGCTGGCCATCGGAAAAGCCATTCAGGGCGGCGTGGGAGGCACTTTGGGTGATCTTACTCTCATTGTGGGCTTAGGGGCCATGCTGGGTAAGCTGGTAGCAGAGAGCGGAGCAGCCCATAAAATCACCGATGCCCTCATTAAAATGATGGGTACTAAAAATCTGCAATGGGGACTGGCCCTGGCCGGTTTTGTGATTGGGATTCCACTTTTCTATAATGCCGGATTTATCATAGTTATCCCACTTATTTTTGCCGTGGCACAGGCTTCGGGCTACAATATGTTGTATGTGGGTATTCCCATGCTTTCATCGCTTTCGGTGGCACATGGTTATTTACCGCCTCACCCCTCCCCGGCCGCTATTGCTTCCCAATTAAATGCAGATCTGGGCAAAACACTCATTTACGGTCTCATCGTTTCCATTCCGGCGATTGCCATTGCCGGGCCCATTTTCGGCAAAACCCTGAAAAACTTCAAGGTTAATCCCGATGCCTCGCTCTTTGGCTTCAAAAGTGTATCTCCCGAAAACCAGCCTGGTCTGGGAATAAGTCTGCTGGTGGCCCTTATGCCGGTGATACTTCTCTCGGCATTTTCTGTGATCAAAGGCTATTTTCCGGATAACCAAGCCATTAAATTGTTGGCTGAACCGTATTTTGGTATGCTTCTTTCGGTTTTTGTTGCGGTATATTTTCTGGGCATACGGCAGGGCCGCACCCTTGAAAATGTTTCAAAATCACTTGCAGAATCATTCAAAGACATATCCGTGATTCTTCTGATTATTGCCGGTGCCGGAGCACTCAAAGAGATACTTTCAGCCTCGGGAACCTCTACCTACATCGGTGAAATGTTAAAAGGAGTAAATATCAATCCGCTGGTGCTGGGCTGGGCTACGGCTGCGTTTATCCGGGTTTGCGTGGGCTCTGCTACTGTTTCAGGATTAACGGCGGTAGGAATTCTAGCCCCACTTTTTGCCTCACAACCCGATTTTCAGCCTGAGCTGATGGTACTGGCCATAGGCAGCGGCAGCCTCATCATGGGCCACATGAACGACGGCGGCTTCTGGCTCTTCAAAGAATACTTTAACCTCTCCATTAAAGACACCCTCCGCACCTGGACAGTGATGGAAACCCTGGTTTCGGTGATTGGATTGGCAGGGGTTTTGGTTTTGAGTTGGGTGGTGTAGCAACTTTAATTTCTCGCAGAATGACAACTAAAGTCTTTTTAAGCCATAACCATGCTGACAAAGAATTCGTGAGAAGGCTGGCGTCCGATTTAAATGCTCATGGTATAAAATATTGGCTTGATGAGGCAGAGATGAAAATTGGGGACTCCTTAATCCAAAAAATCTCCGAAGGTTTGACTTCCGCTAACTATTTTATCATCGTACTTTCTCCTAACTCAGTTAATACCCCTTGGGTTAAAAATGAGCTTGAAATCGCTCTAACTTTAGAAATTAGTAGAAGTAGACAGATCAGCATTCTTCCAGTATTAATTAAAGATTGTGAAATTCCAATATTCCTGACACCCAAGCTCTATGCCGATTTTCGAAATGAAAATGACTATGAAAATTCCTTTGAGAAACTGGTACGGAGTATGGGTTTTGCCTTTATCAAATCAGCAATTGCTAATAAACCATCTTCTCATAATTTGGGTATGGCAACTGATAAGGCACTAGCTTTCAATTTAAGATTTCGTCTTCATCCTTTTCATCGACCATTTCAATATATCGGCTTGACAATCGAAAAGGCTGAAAGAGAAGTTAATGTTTCGGCTAATCAACGGGGAAATATCTCAGTTGAAGACGAGGATAGTATAATGCTACTGGAAGCCGAGGGTAACTACATAAGTTATGTAGATATTGAACTTAAAGAAACTGCTCCCCACTTTCTTAATCAAGAATTTGATTCTGAAGCTATACTCGGTTCACTGAGTATTAGTAATCATGAGCTCGAACTTATAAGAAAACAAACACATTTTCATACTTATTACGACCATAAGAGACGATTAAAGGTCTCTGTTTCCTGTCAATACAATGGGGGTCCTCTGAGTGTTGGAATTAGTTCTAAGTATTACAACATGTAGCTACTATTGTCTTTGGAAGGGTCAATAAACACACTCGCAACGTAATATCTTTTCGCCATAGTGAAACACGCTTCACCCGCAAAGTCCTTTCGACTTTGTGGAACAATTCATTTGCTCTTCAGCCAATACTTAAACTCCATTCTTCTATCGCAGAATATCAGGTTTTTAAACCTTATTCAGTTTGACTTTAGAAGTCCAGCCGTGGAGATTACATTGGCACAAACAAAAAATTTCTTGTTGTACCATCTATTTCCTGGTAAGTAAGGTATTGGCTGATATAGCTCACAAAATTAAATGTCTTCGGTTCTGTCAAAGCAATGCGTTTATTTCCACGAGGTACTGTCACTTTCCGGCCTCCGAAATCTGCAGGATCAAGCCTGATTTGTGCGGTCTTGAACTCAAGGGTATTTTCGTTGATATTAACTGGTAATACAGAGCTGATTACAAAAGGTGCGATCTTACCTTTCGGGGTCACTACGAAATAAAAATCACTTCCCTGTACACAAGTTTCTTCCGGCTTCTCAACATCACACAAGCAAGGGTTACTGTCTTTGTTAAAATCGATTAGGTATCTTTGTGACGGCATTATTCTAAAACTCTTTTTATCTTTCACGGGTATAACTCTTCCATGAATATCATGCTCCCCAAAGGAAGGATTCCACTCCTCGTTGTACTCCTTTGGATCCACAATAATTTCAATAGTATTTAAAGAAATCCCTTTTTTATCGTCATTTATACTTGCAGCAACAGTGGGTTGAATTTCAGAAACTAATCCATCCTCAGAAAAAAATATCTGGATATAAGATGAAACAGGGCTGCCCGTATTGCCAACAGTAGCCCCGGTATTAAGCCAGAACAAACCCATATGATCTTCTTTTATTTCAGTAGTAAACTCATTAGTAGTTGGCAAGTATGGTACATCTCTGGGGTGATTAAGACTCGAACCTCTGAGGCAACCTGAAAATCCATTTCTCTTAATCAATATCTCGTGGCTCTTTGAGATATCCTGTTCTGAACTATCTGCAGAATGACAAGAGAGTGCGACAATAACAAACGATACTATAACTCGATGACGAAAGATTTGTTTACTGGTCATGGTTGATTTCATTTTATGAAATATAATTGAATTATGGACTAAATCAAAAAGCAAAGACCTTGAAGGCTTTTCTTTTTTGGTGCCAACCAATTCTGACATTGGAACTTGAATTTAATAAACGGAATCCAATCATTCTTTCAAATCTTCAGATTCGCCCCCTCCCCTTTCCGCAAAGTCTTTCCAACCTCGTATAACATGTCCCTTTCTCTTATGACCCAAAAAATCATTAAACTCTTCAACTTCCCATCTTCTACCTTTCAAGAACCTAAAAACCCTTAGAACGATTTAACATACCGCTTCCCCAGCCGAAAGGACTATAGCTACCCCCTCCCTAAATTATTTCAATCAGCAAACAGAACCAGCCAAAATCAAGAGGTTCATAAATTTAACTTGCATTTACCCAACCCATCCTCTAAATTGTTGACAACTAGCAATAAACACATGATCTGGTCACTGGCGGGGAGTATCCTAAGTTTTTATCTTATTCTGATTTTTGTGAATATTCCGGCACCGTTTATCGGGCTGGAGTTTGATAGTGGGAGCACGCCAAAACTGTGGTTTGCTCCGCCGGGATATGTCATCCCCATCGTTTGGTTTGTGCTGTTCACCTTGTTGGGGATTGGCAAATACAGTCTGGCGAAGGCGGGTCTTGTCTCCTATCAGTGGTGGCTTTATGGTCTGGCACTTATGTGTGCGGCCTACGCCTACTACACGTTGGGGCTGGCTAAGATCACCTCAGTTTCTGCACTTTGGTACGGTTTGGCAGGTAATCTGCTGGTCATTCTTTTTGCAGCTCTGGTGGTTTACAAACTGTTACCCTTAGATAAAAATGCCGCTTGGCTTACGTTTCCCGTGATTGTTTGGACTGCCTACGCGAGCCTTATTGTACTGGGCGAAATGCGACTGGAGAAACTGATATGAGCCATGGAAATTCATAAAAATGTAAAGACCTTTTATGCTGAAAACCAGGCCGCCTGGCGTGAATGGCTGCTAAACAATCACCACATTGAAAATTCGGTCTGGCTCATCATCTACCGCAAAGAGTCCGGGATTTCCAGTGTTTATTACCCCGAAGCCGTGGATGAGGCCTTGTGTTTTGGCTGGGTAGACAGCACTCCCAATAAGCGGGATAATACAAGCTATTACCAGTTCTTTGCCAAAAGAAACCCCAAAAGCAACTGGAGCAAGGTGAATAAAGAGAAAGTGGCCAGGCTTACCGAAGCGGGGCTCATGCACGAGTCGGGCCTGGCTATGGTAGAATTGGCCAAAATCAACGGTGCCTGGAATGCCCTGGATGCGGTTGAAAACCTGATATTGCCAGATAAGCTCAAAGAAATGCTGGAGAAGAACCCAGAAGCCGCCAGGCATTGGGAGCGTTTTTCCAGATCGTCAAAACGGGGCATACTTGAATGGATAACGAATGCCAAAAAGCCAGAAACACGCATAAAACGAATCGAAGAAACGGTCAATCTGGCCGCTCAAAACAAAAAGGCGAATCACCCGACCTGAACTCAAAATAAAAGAACCGTTTCCATTAGCCATGAAAACAATACCCTTATTGATTCTCACCCTGTTACTTTTCGGTTGCAATGAAAAAGAAGTAGCCGATCAGATTGAAAAAGAGGTATTCACTCCGTATTTCAGTCTGCTAAAAAATGAACGCTACCGAGAAGCGTATGAAACCTACACCAGCGATAAGTACAAGAAATACAATTTTTTGGCTGATTTTGAAAACAGCTATACGGAAAATGTGAATCGACGTGGTCCACTGGAAAGCCATGAGATCAGACTTACCCGATATCTGGCTACTATTTTTGGAGAAGACGAAGTAAGAAGTGAGGTTTTCCTGCAATTTCAAAAGGAAAATAACGCCAAACCTGTACTATATATTCTTTCTGAAGGAGGCGATGGGAAATTCTACATTGACTCTGGCTGGCATCATACGAAATACGCAGCTCCTGATGGCTTTGATGGGCCTTTTTGACTCTGAAATACCTATTTCCCAGAAAATGACGTGTAAATGCCGTGCGAAATTAGTTGTATTGACCTCCGCATATGCAAGTACTTTGTACAAAAAACAACATGAATACAGGAGAGATCATACGAACCTTACGGCTGAGAAAGGGAATTACTCAGGAAGAGCTTGCCAGTAAAACGGAACTGAGTGTACGCACCATTCAGCGAATAGAAAGTGGCGAGGTAGATCCCCGGGCCTATACCCTTCAATCTATTGCACTTGCCCTGGAGGTGCCGTACCAGGAACTAACGGGCGGAGATTTGAACCAGGATACCCGGGAACTGAAAAGTGAAACAGACAAGTGGCTGCCCTTACTTCATTTAAGCGGATTGCTTTTACTCATACTACCGCCACTAATCATCTGGATCTGGAAACGCGATCATGTAGCCCATATCAGACGGCATGCTTGAGATGTCATGAACTATCAGCTGAGTATGACCATCTACCTGTTGCCGTGTGCTTTCATGAAAGTGTTTCCGGTGCTGCTGGTACTTGGAATATACAGCCAGGCGGTGATCTTGTGGAATACCGTGCGGGTTACCAATCATCAGCCTTACAGGTACAGGTTTTCCATTCGATTCTTTCGCTAAAGTGTTCACAGCTTACCAAAACCGCACTTTCGCCTGCTTATTCTAATCAAATTTTAATGGGGTTCTAATGAATCCCTCCGGCAAAGACAGCTGATAGGCAATAAGTTTGTGTTTTTATTTAATCACATGAAAATTACCCCATTTGCTATCCTTGGCCTCACTGTTATAACACTCCTTACCTCCTGCTCTACCGAAGAGCCTGCACCAGATCCTCAGACGCCCGGAAACACCACCGGCAACCAGAATCAGAGCGGAAATCCGGGAGGAAATAACGGAGGTACCACCACTCCTGCCCGACCTGCTTTTTTGCCGGCCGGTTTCAATGAATCACCCGGTGATCTGCTTACCAAGGTAACTCTTGAAGTAATCACATCGGGCGTTACCACAAGAACTGTAAACACCTATACCTACGATCAGTACAACCGATTCACTGAGATCAAATCTCAAACAGAGGGAGTTTCCGGTGAGGCGGTCACCAAATACACCTACAAAGACGCCGAGAAAAAAATTGAATTTGTTCATACCGGTTTTGAAGCGTCTCAAGGCTTTTCAGGAGAAGCCCTTTTAAACGATGACTACACGATACGCCAAGTCAAAGTTGTGAAACCTCAGGAAACCATTACCTACTCGTATACGTATACCTCGGACGGAAAAATTGCATCACAAACTTATGACAGTAACCTGAAGAGTTACGAACTGGTATACACCTACAACGACAAAGGGATCATTAAAACCGAACGAAAAAACTACACAGCCAAATCAAGTGCTGTTCCTGATCGTGAAGATATGATTCTGGAATGGACTTATGGCGATGTGAGCTCGAAAGAGTACAACACCCTGGTTTTGTCTGAACCAAATTTCCCGTCAGGCTATCTGGGAAAAGTATTTACAAGTCTTCCCGTAAGTTCCAAATCCAATATAACCGCCCGGGTTAGCACACCCATTGTATTCGAGTATCAAAGTTTGGGAACAACGAATTACAAATACACCTCAGATGCAGGTAAAATATCCAGGATAGAATCGGAAAGTAACACCACCACGCTGGGTGTAGCAGTTAATGTTCAGACCCGAATTAATCTGGAATATAAAAAACCCTAAACCCTTATTGCTGAGAAATATGCGACCTAGAGGGCCACTCATCTCCTCCTGCCACAGATACTAATCGGCTCAAAGCGTAAAAACCTCAAGCTATTAAAACTTTGCTTCAAAAAGAAGATAAAGCAGGAACCCGCAAGTCAATTAACTGCCCGTGTAATGTCAAAACTCCTAAGCCGAAGCCTACGGAAAACTACCTGAATTTTCCGTGGTTATCGCAAGTGTGCCTTCACGTAAAATTACGTCTACCCATTGATTGGCACCACCAATCGAGCCGGTTATACAACAAAGATTATATTATGTACATACATATTTAATTTATTCATTTTCAATTAGTTATAACCGTAAAATAAAACAAACCCCATATAACCGAAAGGCTGTTTGACAAACTGAGAGCGACCTCTACATTTGATACCTCATTAAACAATTATAGCCATGTCAAAACAACCGTTAGAACTGAAAGCCATCCAAGAGGCGATCGCCAAAGAAGATGCCGGATGGGAGGCAGGGATAAGCCCTGTCTCTGAACTCAGCCAGTCTGAGAAAGAAAAGCTGCTCGGATACACCCCGGGTCCTGACGACCCCAGCCTGGAAGAGCAGGAAGCAATGGGGAAAGCCGCATTGCAGGCCTATCAAAGTATGGCATTTGCTTCCTCTGCAGCACCAGCCGCTATTGATTGGCGGAACAATGGCGGGAACTTCGTAACACCTGTCAAAAATCAGGGCTCGTGCGGCTCGTGTGTGGCCTTTGGAACCATTGCTTCTGTGGAGTCACAGGTGAAAATTCAACGGGGAGCGGGTTATGCCGTCGACCTCTCCGAGGCTCAGCTTTTCTATTGTCATGCCAGACAGGAAGGCAGAAACTGCGGAAACGGCTGGTGGCCTAATAAAGCCATGAAGGTATTTCAGGAAAAAGGGGTAACCCGAGAAGCCTCCTATCCTTACACAGCAGGTGACCAAAACTGCTCGGGTCTGGCTTCAGATTACGCGAATTATCTGACCAAAATTGCAGGTTATTCCAAAATCAATGGAATTGAAGCCATCAAGGAATACGTGGCCACGAAGGGTCCGGTGGAAGCTTGTTTTACGGTCTACCAGGATTTCTACAGTTACTCCTCAGGTATTTACAAACATACCACAGGCTCATCAGTAGGTGGCCACTGCGTATGTATTGTGGGTTATAATGCCTCGCAGCAGTACTGGATCTGTAAAAATAGCTGGGGAACCGGTTTCGGTGAATCGGGTTATTTCAGAATCAAATTCGGCGAATGCGGCATTGAAGGCCAGGTTTACGGACCTACGGCCATAATCAATGACGATCAGCTAAACAGCGTTAAAATCACCGGACTTTGGGCCAATGGCGAAAATCGTAACGCGTGGGCCTACGTTTCTGGTTATGGATGGAGAAAGATCACCACAAAAAGTGATCAGGCCTTCCTCACCATGCTTACCCAGCTGGCCTCTGCCAAGGTAACAGGTACCAACTGCAATTTAACGATCTCAAACGGTCAGATTTCAAAACTTTATGTCTTTTAAAACTATGTCAAAGCAATCACAAAAACCAGTAAGCGTTCCTCCGGTGGAGGAGGCTTTTCAATCAGCAAAACTTGATGATGCCCCCGAAATTCAGGCATCTGAAACCAGTAATTTAAGTCTGGCAGATGACCATATGCCCACCCTCACGCCACCTTCAGAGACTAGCAGCTCAGAAGAGGGCTTTGGAGCCGGTGTATGGAACAATTCCAAAAAGGTAAACGCCCTGTACACCACAGAGGGCTCAAAAAATGGATGGATGAGTATCGTGGGTACAGGTTGGGTAAGGTTAAATACGCAATCTGACACCGGCCATATGGCTCTTAACATTCTGGCAGCGGCAGCCAAGGAGAAAAATTCAAATGTGAATTATCTTCTGGACAATAGCCAGGCAAAAGAAATGTATGTGTGGTAATGAATCAAAGAAAGGTACGGAACGTTTATTCTGTACCTTTTCTTTCAACAAATTAAAATTATGGAAAAGCAGGTTTCATTAAAGGATCATAACTCAGTAATAGAGCTTCATTTGGGCGATCATCTTAAAATTACACTGGCCGAAAATGGTACCACAGGCTATTTATGGCATTACGAGGGTGACAAGAAACCCGGTGCAATTCCGTTGAGCAGTGATTTTGAAAAGAGTACCGATGGCCTGGGTGCTTCCGGTAAGCGTGTCATACTTTGGGAATTCACCAAACCGGGCAAATACATCCTCAAATACGTTCATAAACAAGCGTGGAACCCTGAAATTGAGAGCACTTTTGAATTAACTATTGGCGTTTCCTGAAAATCTTCGTGAGATACCGAAAAGTATTCGGGTTAAAATAGAATGGTTTCCACTAACTTCGGGCCTGAACTAAGAGCCGTTGTACTATGAAAAAATACCTCATCAGCGAATATCAGGACCTTTTAGATACCGGAAAAACTTGTCTGGTTACAGACAAAATTACCGTGGAAGGCATGAAAGTAGGATTCATGTACCGCGAGGAACCCGAAGATGAGGATGACTCGGGGTGGAGGTTTATGTCTGGCACCGAAGACGAAGACTACATGGATAACCCGGAGAACTACCTCATCTGCGATGTGAATGTGGTAGCCAATTACGATAAGGCCATTATTCCCATGATTAAAAAGCCGGTTGGCTCAGAATGGGAACGGGTGGAAGGACAGGACTATTTCAGAAAACTCCTCCCGGAGTAATTTTTTACTTTCTCCAGAGTTCAGGCAGTAGCTTGGCATGCAGCAGATGCCTCCAGGTTTTCCACTCGTGAGCACCGCCGTTTTGATCGTAATATTCATGCTTTATACCGTGGTTTTCCAGGGCTTTATGCAGAGCTTTCACACGATCTCCCATCTGGCCTGCGGCCTCCAGAGAGCCTTGTCCAACCAGCAGGTAATCAATCTTCTCATTGGATTTTGGATCATTCAGGAAATCTTTGATAGTATTTTCGGCATCGTTATCACCTGCACTCAGAATACCCAGTGAGCCAAACGTATCCAGATTTTTGAGGCCAATCAACATGGAATGTCTGCCGCCCATAGAAAGGCCACTTAAGGCACGGCCATGTTTATTTTTAATGGTGCTGTAATGCGTATCCACAAATGGTACAATGTGATTTTTCAGATCGCGTTCAAAAAGATCAAACGTACGATTGACATGATCAGGGTGCATTCGGTGCAGCAGTTGATTGTTAGGAACAGCAATAATCATGGGTTTAGCTTTCCCTTCCGCGATGAGGTTATCCAGGATAAAATTAGCACGGCCTTCCTCCATCCAGTTGTGGGCCAGCTCACCGCTGCCGCCTACCAGATATAGCACCGGATATTTTCTGGAAGGATCATAACCCGGCGGGGTATAAATATAGATTTCACGGGTACCTTTGGTTACATCGGAATAATAAAAGTGGCGGGTAACACTGCCATGGGGCACATTTTTGGCATCATAGAACTGAGGCTCGCTACCATGAACTATCAGTAAACTATAGGGTGGTTGATCGGCATTTCCTGAATAACTGTTGTTCGGATCAGGCACTGTTACTCCGTCAATCTTAAACCGATAAATATAAATATCGGCTTCAAAAGGCCCCAGCTTAACTTCCCAGATTCCTTCGGCAGCGGGTGCAAGCGGGTGTTCTCCGCCGGGCAATCCTACAACCGTAACTTGTTTAGCCTGCGGAGCTTTCAGTTGGATGGTGACAGTACGGTCATCATGCACTACAGGAGAAACCAATCCCGGCCCGTAGGGAATCGCCAGATTTTCTGTCAAGGCAAAGGGCTTCCAGTCAATATTTACCTGTTCCTGCTGAGCGAAAGCCGAAGTTGAAATAATCAAAAACAAAAGTTTTATCGGGGCGTTTACTTTCATAGGTTTTATTATTTATCGTTACCAGTATAGCAATAATAGCATGAAACCACGCAGTCAAAAAGACATATCCAATGAAATCATCTACAACGGTGTACTATTGAAAGTCAACTAATCCTCTTCGACACCCTTATCTTATCGGATTATGTTTCTCGCTAAAACCTGAATTTTATTTCTCGCGGGATCAATCCATTTTTAGCAGCTATTCGTATCTGCCCTATGTAAAAGCTTCACCACTGAAGAATACCTTGCATCAATCAAAGACAGCACTATTAGTATTTTCTTTATCTGCTCAAAAAGATGCAAGCAGGAAGTATTTGATTCCTCATAACTACCAAACCAGTTTATTCCTGCAGAAGCGTTTAATAATTCAGACTACAGCAGTAGTAAATGAAACCGATCTGGATGTTATCTGGTTTGACGAATCCCGGCAAAAGGG
>CBINGY010000066.1:0-21322 GCA_966250325.1 uncultured Cytophagaceae bacterium
TGCTGTCAACGCCGATGGAGGTGATATGATTAATTTTCTGGGATTTGAGGTTAACAATGATGTGCTTTACTCCTACACACTATCGGCGGCTACGCTGCTTCTGGTGATTTTGAGTCCTATTCTGACTTCGATTGCTGACTTCAGCGGCCGTCGAAAGTTCTTCATGAAATTCTTTTGTTATCTGGGTGCCGCCAGCTGTGCCTATTTCTACTTTTTCACCAAAGACAATATCACCGCATCTGTCATCGCATTTGCCCTGTCCATGATTGGCTGGGGAGGTTCTGTGGTATTTTATAACTCCTTCTTACCCGATATAGCTACAGAGGATCGTTTTGACCGCATTTCGGCCCGGGGATTTTCATTTGGCTATGTGGGCTCTGTTTTACTTTTGATCTTTAATCTTCTGCTTATCATGAAACCAGATCTGTTTGGTCTTACCGCTGCCGACAGCGAGTCTGGTCTTACTTCAAGGATTTCATTCATAACGGTAGGCATCTGGTGGGCGGCATTTGCACAGATTCCTTTCTATTATTTACCCAAAGACAATTCCAAACCATTCCGCATCAGCTGGATTGTCAAGGGCTTTAGTGAATTGAAGAAAGTATTCAAAGAAGTGCAAACCTCCTCCCTTCTGAAGAGGTTTCTTTCTGCACTTTTCATTTATGATATGGGAGTAATGACCGTTATCTATGTAGCCGCCCTTTTCGCTGACAAAGAACTTCATATTCCCAAAGACGGGCTTATTATTACCATCCTGCTAATCCAGCTTGTAGCCATACCAGGATCTTATCTGGCATCATTTCTTTCCAGAAAATATGGAAATACGATTGCACTACGAATAGAGATTGCGATCTGGGCAACTGTCCCCTTGGCCGCCTATTTCACCACTACAGCCGAACAGTTTTATGTCATAGCTTCTGTTGTAGGTTTAGTCATGGGAGGAATTCAGTCTTTATCGCGGTCAACTTATGCCAAGCTCATACCTGAAAACACACCGGATGTAGCCTCTTATTTTAGTTTCTATGATGTTTGTGAGCGTTTGGCTACTGCCTTAGGTACATTCGTCTTTGGCTTCATCATACAGCAAACAGGAAATATGAGAAACTCTGTACTCATGATTCTGGTTCTTTTTGTCATTGGTTTTCTGTTACTTACACGCATTCCGTCCCGTCATATCTACGATGGAAAAGAAAATGTAAGTTAACAACCAACCAGGGAATAAAATTTTACGTAGTTTAAACTACCTACCCAGAAGCGGGAAGTAACGTTCTTTTAAAATCAACGCATGATGTACAGGGTGACCGCAGATAACAAAACCCAGAGCAAGTACAGAGATTTCACTGGTAAACGCTGTTCCTTTGCGAAGAAGCATTTCATCATCAAAGGATCTGAATAAAGAAACCGTAGAGTCCCGAAGTAGTTCCCACTCTTCCAGTAAATCATCGAAAGACCTGAGAGAAGCGGTCGTATGAAGGGCAAAATGATCTTCATCAAAACCAGGAAGTACGGTTTTGTCATTCCTGGCAAAACGCATGGCCCGGTAAGCCAGAATTCGTTCGGTATCAATGATATGCTGCAAAATATCCTTAACCGTCCATTTACCGGGAGCATAGACTCTGTCTCCGAGTTCGAGCAATGAATCCCTATCGGCCAAAATGGCAGATGGTTTATAATAGTCAAATGCATCATTGAGAGGAAGATCGGCGACTTTGGTAATATAACGGTCAAAAAATTGTGGCATTTCCGGCATATCTGTCCACTTTCTTGTCATAGGTATCCTATTTGATCATGAAGAATCAAAGATGATGAAATAGTTCAGCTTAATCACCCTCTTTCAATTGTAAAAAATAAATGTAGCAACACGTATTTTTTGCAAATTATTCTGTATATTCGATTACAAATTCAATGTAACTACATTAGATACACTGAATCGCAGGTAGTAATCTAAAAAATTACTCAACCAAGAAACACAAAGACATGGAAGCAGAAGTATTGGAGAAAAGACCGACCTACAGCGAAACCGAGAAATACGGCGTTTTTAACACGGAGTTTATGCCGCATGTAGACTCCATGTATAATTTCGCCTACCGGCTTACTAACGACGAAGATGACGCAAACGATCTGGTGCAGGACACCTACCTGAAAGCCTTTCGTTTCATAAATTCGTTTCAGAAAGGAACCAACGCCAAAGCGTGGCTGTTCAGAATCCTGAAAAACTCTTTCATTAACGATTATCGCAAGAAGAGTAAGGAACCGGCAAAAGTTGATTACCAGGAAGTAGAGACCATTTATAACTCTGCAGATGAGCCAACCTACGACGGCACAGTGGATCTGAGAACCGAAACTGTTCAGGACATGATCGGTGACGAGGTAGCCCATGCATTAAATGGACTTCCTGTAGATTTCAGAACGGTTATTATTCTCTGCGATATCGAAGGGTTCACCTATGAAGAAATGGCAAAGATTCTCGACATACCGATAGGAACAGTGAGATCACGTCTTCACAGGGCCCGGAACTTATTGAAAGACAAGTTGCGTTCTTATGCTACCGGATTAGGCTATAAAGAACTACGCTGAAACCGCAGGTAATTATTGTTGAACTTTATAAGGATATGCACGAGGAAAAAAACGGGTCTCTGAAACACCATTGCGAAAACCATGAGCGATGTATGCAAATGATACAGGCACTGCTTGATGGCTCAGCTACCCAGGAAGAAATGGAACACATCAAAAAAGAAATGGACATGTGTTTACCTTGCCTGGAAGGATACGAAGAGTACAAGTCGCTAAAAACGATGCTGAAGGGGAATGTAGAGCGTAAAAAATGTCCTGAAGATACCATTTCAAACATAAGAACAACGGTAGGAATGAGCATCCTGATTCTTATCGGAGTATTGATAGCCCTCGTTTGAGGTCAGAAACTTACTTAAGTTCCATCGGGGAGTTTTCCCGATGGAATTTTTATTTTTGCCAAATTTCATAAGCTATGGGCAAAGCCATCATTTTCTGTGCACCTTCCGGGTCTGGAAAGACCACCCTTGTAAAACACCTTCTTGCAAACCACTCAAATCTTGGATTCTCTATCTCTGCATGTACCCGTGACCGCAGAGGCCGAAATGAAATACACGGAAAAGACTACTATTTTCTGAGTATAGATGATTTTAGAAAACGCATTGACAATGACGAGTTTGTAGAATGGGAAGAGGTCTATCCCGGAGGCTATTACGGCACCCTGAAAAGTGAGATTGACAGACTCTGGGCAGAAGGCAAAAATGTCATTTTTGATGTGGATGTCAAAGGTGGATTAAAGCTAAAACAATATTTCGGTGATAAGGCCCTTTCTGTTTTTGTCAAAGTACCTTCAGAAGAGGAACTGGAGAAAAGGCTTAGGATGCGAGGCACCGAAAGTGAAGAAAGCCTTTCGAAAAGACTTTACAAGGTGAAGTTTGAGATGACCTTTCAGGACAAATTTGATGTGATTCTGCTCAATGACGACCTGGAAGAATCACTGGTAAAAGCAGAAAAACTTTACACAAGTTTCCATCAGGGAGAACTGGAGATAACTAAAAAACCCTTCCAGATTTAACATTGAAGGTTACGAATCGCTTTGACCATTTCCAGAGCTTCCGGTGAATCGCCGTGAACGCATACCGTCTGAATTTGCATAGGCACCTGGTTTCCTGAACTGCTAAGAACATACCCATTTCTCAGGTTAGCTACCTGATTAACTACCTCTTCTATCGTCTTGTATAATGCTCCGGGAAGCTTTCTGTCAACTAATTGACCTGAATCTGTATACGCTCTGTCTGCAAAACCCTCTCTCAGAAAAGTTAATCCGAGCTCCCCTGCTGCTTTTTCAGTGGCTGAGTCCGGGAGTCCATAAATCACGAGATCTTTCCCAAAGCCTCCTACCGCCTCACAAAATGCCAGCGAAGATTTGTAATCAGAAGCAAGTTGATTGTAAAAGGCTCCGTGAGCTTTAACATGTTCTACCTTTGCGAACATTCTATCTGTAAGAGTAAAAAAATAATCAAGTTGCACTCTAACGATTTCTGCGGCCTTTCGCGGAGTAAGATTTTCATAAATTCTTCCAAAATTCGCCTGGTCGGGATACCCCGGATGAGCCCCTATCTTCAGATTAAGCGACTGAGAAACCCGAATAGTCTCTTCGATGAGTTTTGCAGTTCCTGCATGAAAACCGCAGGAAATATTTACCGCATCCAGATATGGCAAAAGCTCAGCATCCCTTCCCGAAAACCAGGAAGTCTCAGATTCCCCCATGTCTGCATTCAAAAGCATACTCAGGAATAGAGGTGTACCGAGGTTTTGAATTTTTGTATTTCTCTCTCCTGTTTCAGGAAAATCTCTTCGGCTTCTTCGACAGAAACCTCTCTGAATGAAATATGTTGCCCTACGGAGAGTTGAGCAAGGAGGGGCAGATCCACAGTTATAACCTGCCCAATCTTAGGATATCCTCCCGTAGTCTGATGATCTGCCATCAGAATAATGATCTGACCATCAGGCAGAAGCTGTATGGTACCAAAGGCCACAGAAGAAGAAATAACCTCTTGTGCAGCTCCAACATTAAGGGTGTCACCTTCCAGCCGGTAACCCATGCGGTCTGACCTGGAAGAAATTATGAATCGCTGATTAAATACTTTATCCCGGCTGTCTTTATCCAAACTTTCCATATCCAATCCGCTGATAATTCTTACTTCATGGATGTCATGGAAGGCTGCAGGCCGCAACTTTAAATTAACACGTTTAGGGGAAACTGCCAGCTTTTTGGCTGCCTGATAGAGCATTCCATTTTTTAGGTTTAGCCCTACATGATCACCTTTCTCAATTTTTTTCCCACCAAATCCAGCCTTAAGATTCGTGCTCTTCGAACCCAGTACCTCAGGCACCTGAAACCCACCTTTTACAGATAAGTAGGCCCTTTCACCTTCTGTTTTCTTTCCAAATGAAAGCATATCGCCGGGAGTTGCTGTAAAAATCTTCCAGTTATCAATAGGTTTACCATTTAAAGCCGCACTGAATTCTGCACCCCCAATGGCAAAAATCGCGTGCTCCTCAAAGGTAAGGGTGGGTGCCGGGTAATGCATTTCCAATACCGCCTCATTTTCAGGATTATCCAGCAAAATATTGATAAGCCTCATAGAAAGCGTATCCATGACTCCGGACGGATTCACGCCCAATTCCTGGTTTCCATATCTTCCCAGATCCTGGATACTGGTCAATATTCCGGCTTTAAGAAAAATCAACTTTTAGGCGTACAATAGGATAGATTCATTGAAAAGAAGAATGAAGTTAAACCCAAAAAGTTTAGCATCAAATTAAATTTCCACAAAGTAGATCAGACCGCTGCGAACTGCACTCTATCACCTGCTTTGAGAAAGGTCAGTGCCTCAGAATGAACATCAAACAGTTTTTGGCGGGTATATCCAATGACATTCCAGCCTCCCGGACTATCCATCGGATAAACTCCTGTTTGAGAACCACCAATGGCCACCGCTCCCGCCTTCACTCGTAATCGCGGCGATTTTCTTCTGGGGGTGCTCAGCTCCGGCGGTAAGCCACTCAAATAGGCAAATCCCGGCAAAAAACCCATCATATATACGCGATACATAACCGAGGAATGACGGTCAACAAGCTCCGATACAGAGAGACCGGTATATGCTGATACCCAGTCCAAATCCTCACCAGTATAGGAAACCTCGATTTTCTTGACTTCAGACTGTTTTTCTACCTGAATCTCAGCTGTAAGATTCAAAAGAATTTGTGAAAGAAATTCCTCTACATAACTAAAAGCCGTTTGGCCGGATTTACAGTTTCTTTTTACCTCCAAAAGGTTGAAGTACACGGTAAGTGAGGCGTAGGCTACCACAAGCTCATTGAAACCCGGAAACGGGGAATTCAAAAGTTGATTTCTTAAGGCAATAACCTGCCCATTGACTTGCGGGTCAATTCGTTGTTCAAACATCACCGTCACCGCACACTCTGAAAGTGATACAATTTTATAAGTCATAGAGCTGGCGAATAGCTTCGTCTACAGTATCTGCCGGAAGTTTACAAACCTTGTTCTGGCAAACATAAATACGGGTCTTGCCTTGCTGCCATCTTCCCTCAAATAAAGGCAACGCCGACTCATTCTCGCTTCCTGCAAAATACACCTGTGGCAAAGGCTTTCCAGTGAATTCTTTCCGGAAACTACGTGCATCCTGACCAGAAATTACTACTTCCGGTAGATTACCCTGTAGTTTTAAACCGAGTGAAGCCCAGTTTGCCATATATCCCGGATCGGCAATCACCAGCTTCCTCACCCTTCCAAACATATCAGCAGCCAGATCAATGTACGCATCATTTCCCGTCAAAACTCCCAGATCAAACAAGCCATGAGCCAGCATAGAATTGGATGCAGGGATGACATTGTCATAGATTTCTTTTTTCCGGGCTATTAATTTCTCAGCCTGTATATCTGTAAAGTAGAACAACCCTTCTGCCTGATCATAAAAATTTGCTCTCACATACTTCAAGAGCATTTCAGCCAGATTAAGCCAGGAAATATCAAAATTGGCCTGATACAAATCAATGAAAGCCTGTATAGAACTGGCATAATCATCCAAAAAACCTAATGGAGCTTTTGTGATATCACCAGTAAACATATGCCATAAGGCAAGGCCCTTCTCATCGCCTTCCCCTACCCCTTCGCTTAATTGGTTATAAATAAATTTTGCGACCCTTTCAGCCATTTGAAGAGCTTTTTCATCTCCGGAAACCTGATACCAGGCACAAAGTCCGGAGATGGCCAGTGCATTCCAGTTGCACAGCAGTTTATCATCCAAACCCGGTCTCACCCTGCCCTTACTTACTTGTAACAGGCTTTCATGCAAGCCATGGGTCTTCTGCCAAAGGTCTTTGGGTGGAATGGTCTCAAGATGAAGCACATTATTGCCATGCTCCCAGTTTCCGGCTTCGCTTATCCTGTACAGTTGAAGTAAATCATCCGAAGCATATTTTTCCAGTTCACTCTTCGTCCAGAGGTAATATTTCCCTTCCTCCCCTTCTGAGTCGGCATCCAGAGCCGCATAAAAAGCTCCCGATTCACTGGTCATTTCCCTTTGTAACCAGCCCACTGTTTTCTCCGAGGCCCACTGATAAATTTCACTGTTTTCTTCTCCAACCTGCTGATACCGAAGGTAACCTATAGCCTCGGAATAAAGCTCCAGTAATTGGCCATTGTCATATAACATCTTCTCAAAATGTGGCACCTTCCAGTCAGCATCTGTGCTGTAACGGGTCCAGCCTCCTCCGGTGTGATCGTAGATACCACCGAGGGCTATTCTGTCGAGCGTGAGTAAAAGTTGTTTTTGTAAGGATGAGTTGGCTTGTTGGTTAAGAAAATCCCGTAAAAATTTCCAGATACTGGGCATAGGGAATTTCGGAGCCCGCTGCATACCTCCATTTTCCGTATCAAAATTTTGACTCAGGTTTTCAATCATTTCCTGCAGCTCGGTTTCAGACCACCCAGAGGTGTTCCCGGCCTGAAGATCAAATAAGGCAAGACGATCAGAATCCCGTGTATTCAGACTTTGTGCAAAGCTATCTGCCGACTCCTGAAGCTTTTGGCGATCATTCACAAATGCATTTTGAATTCCCAATAGAATATTTCTCCAGTTTTGCGGCGGGAAATAGGTACCTCCATAAAAGGGTTTCGCATCCGGCATCAAAAAAACATTGAGTGGCCAGCCGCCCCGAAGCCCCATGGCATGCAGAGCATCCATATAGATGGAATCCACATCCGGACGTTCTTCTCTATCCACCTTTATATTTATAAAGTGGCCGTTCATAATTGCCGCCAGCTGCTCATTTTCAAAACACTCATGGGCCATCACATGGCACCAGTGACAGGCCGAGTAACCAATACTTACCAAAATAGGTTTATCCTCTTCCTTCGCTCTTCTCAAAGCTTCTTCTCCCCAGGGATACCAGTCCACAGGATTATGCTCATGCCGCTTTAAGTAGGGGCTGGTTTCGTGCTGAAGTCTATTCAAGTTTGACAAGTTTTTTGCTCTGCATGCCGTTTTTCCGAAGCAATTGCAGAATGATTTGTGTTTCTCTAACAGTCTCCAGTGAGAGAGAAGTTTCATTCATTCCTTCCACCGGTACCATTCTGGTAGTTTGCAATTCTTTGCCATCGGCCCCAAGCAGTCTTAAGGTTACAGGCTCAGACGAATCTGACCAAAAATTGACTTTTAATATCTGGCCTACAGGATTGGGAAATGCGTTCAATTCAGGTACATCTTCAGCCAGCCCCAGGGCGGTGAGGTCAAAAATACAAAGACGGGTTTCATAACCTTTGAGTGTAATCTTTCCAGACCAGCCTTTGTAAACGAGATCAACCTCTGCAGCTTCGTTAGCATTAGCCGCAAATGGATTATGAGCCGCAACCAGCAATTTACCCTCTTTAAAAACTCCCCTCCAGATGGGCTTCTTGTTTTCATTGTAATCACGGGCAGAAGTTTGAATAACCAGTTCATGATTCCCTTCAAAAAAATCTTTAACCAAACTAAGCCTGTAAAGGCCCTTCTGAAACCAGGAATATGTTTCAAACTGAGTCTCGTTGCGAAATAACACGGGGTCTTCCCAAAGCCAGAGGCCATCGGCACCCGAAAAAAACGGAAAAATAGCAGTAGCCTCTGCCATCCACGGCTTAATGTAGGTATTCACTATTCCGGGATTAAAACTATACCTCATCCAGACAAATGGAATCACGGGTTTGCTTGTCCATGCCTTGTTGGCCTCAATCTGAAAAAGCAGATAGGAAAGGTATTCTCCGGCAAAAGGGTGCGGATAATCGAAATAATAATAGGCAGAAGGAGTGATTACATCCATCTGATCATAAAATGGGCCACCCAAATTCCCGTTATCATCGGTGCAGATAAAGTTTAATACAGATTTATCCGTTTTCCATTGCTGCCAGGTGCGGCCCTGAATATTCTGAAAGGTATTTACAATAGGGCTATCTGAATAGGACGTAATTAAAGTACCGGGTGCCTTCCCAAAAGCGAGAAAATCTTTGACCGACCGGGCATACAAATCTCTCATATCCCGTTTATAGGAAGTCAAAAACTGGGCATCTGAAAGGCTACGGTAACTCTCAGGAATTGCCGCATTGGTTTTCTGCTGAAGAATTTCAAAATCAAACCGCCAAACCCGTTCAATATCAAACGAAAATAGCTCCGAGTCTATCAATTGAGGATTCCCTCCTTCTGCTGAAAGGTTTTTATGATCATTCAGCCATTTTTCCGAATACAGATCCATGTCATTACCCCATGGGCTGCGATGGAGTTCCCAGGGCTGAGAAGCATTGGCGAAAGCATTTCCATAGTAAATCTGGGTACGTTGCCCGGGCTGAACAGTATTCAGAAATGCATTATCAGTAATAGAGGAAAAACCGTGAGTGAGAGGGAGCTGAGGATTTCCCTGGCGTAACGGCACACCATAAATCACCGGAAATGGTAGAGAGAACTCCGGCGTGGCAGACCAGTTGATTTGTCCGTTTCCTCCTGCCGCAAATCCATCCAAATCAACACAATCCTGTGCCTTAACCCCAAAAAAGGCCACCAAAAATAGCACGAAGTAAACCCTGCCAAAACTTGAAATTTTAGCTAATTTTGTGAATAGAAACGGCATTTTTCGCGTTTTGTACAAAAGTATAGATAATTAAATCTGATGAAAAAATTCCTGAGCATCTTCCTTATCACCGGACTACTTTTCGCCTGTAAAGACAAAGGTGGTGATGTAGGCCCGAAAAAAACCTTTAAAGAGCTGATTTCTTTAAATGGATGGAAACTCGACCGTTTTTCTCAGCCCACAGGCGAGCCTATAACAAATAACGAATTGAATACCACCGCCATATTACTATACGCCATGAAATTTGAGTTCAGAGCAGATGGCGAGGTAAGAGGTATTGATAAAACAAGTGGAGCCATCATTGATAAAGGCGTATGGAGGTTTATTGACAAGGAGACTTCCGTGAATGTTCAGCTTACTGCACTCAATTATGATTTCAGGGTAATTAGTCTTACCACCGGAAAAATGACACTTCAGGCCCCAACAGGGAATTTCCTTAGCGGCGTAGGCGAGCAGATCAATCTTGAATTCTCATCAGTAACCAACTAAGTGTGAAAAACGAATACATACGACTGATCTTTGGGCTGAAACTTCGACAGTTCAGACAAGATAAAGGACTTTCACTTCAAACATTGTCGGCTCTTACGGGTATCTCTCAATCCTACCTCAATGAGATTGAAAAAGGAAAAAAATATCCCAAAACGGATAAGATTACTGCCCTTGCTACGGCCTTAAATCTGGAATATGATCAACTCGTCTCTCTGAAACTTGACCGTAAACTGGAGCCTATTGCCAAATTGCTCAAATCGAACATGCTCACCGAGATACCGTTCGATTTTTTTGGCCTGGAAACCTCTCAGTTACTTGAATTATTTGCCAGTGCCCCGGCAAAACTCAGTGCCTTTGTAAATGCCATTTTTGAAATTGGCAAAAACTACAACATGTCTGTAGAGAAATTCTACTTTGCGGCACTGAGATCCTACCAGGAAATGCATAAAAATCATTTCCCGGAACTGGAAGAGAAAGCGGATGAGTTCGTTACCAACTATCTGAAAACGCCCTATGAAACCTTATCAGAAGAATCTCTGGCCTCCCTTCTTCTTGATAAATATGGTATAAGCATCGCATATTTTGATGAAGAAGATCAACCGGTGATCAGTAACATGAGATCTGTTTTCAGGCCTAAGAGTAAAATTCTTATGATTAATAAACGGATTTCTCCGGATCAGCGGGCTTTTACGATGGCCAAAGAACTCGGGTTTCAATACCTGAATCTGGAGAAACGGCCCTATACAAGTTCTTCAATGGATGTACAATCATTTGAGGAAGTACTCAACAATTTCAAAGCCTCCTATTTTGCAGGAGCCATTTTGATCCCAAATGATCTGCTTATTCAGGACTTAAAAAACTGGTTCAACCAAACCACCTGGAATCCCGAAGCCCTAAACCTGATGTGTGAGCGTTTTCATGCCACTCCGGAGACCCTGTTTCACCGAATCAGTAATATTCTTCCTCAGCATTTCGGAATTGACAAGTTTCTCTTTATGCGTTTTGACGCCCAACCGGGAAGTCAGAAATACTACCTTACAAAGGAAATGCATCTGACAAAACGACTGGGTCCGCAGGAAAACAAAGAAGAGCATTATTGCCGCAGGTGGGTTTCCATAGGCATACTTGATCATTTAAGCAGTAAGCAATCTGCCGGAAAATACGCCCATTTTATTGTGGATGCCCAGCTATCGCACCTCAAAAACCGTAAAGAGGATTTTTTTGTGGTCGCAATGGCAAGACCTTTGAATATTAAGCGTCAGTTAAATATCTCTGTAAGTCTTGGATTTGAAGTAAGTGATAACCTCAAAGGCAAAATCAAATTCCTGGAAGATCCTCAAATATTCCGGCAGGAGGTAAATCAAACCTGTGAGCGGTGTGGAATTTTCGATTGCAAAGAACGGGTAGCCGCACCGGTTCTTTTGCAGAAAAAAAGGCAGCAGGAAGAGGTGAAAAAAGTATTGGAGAGACTCAGCTAACCTGAAAAAATAATAGGGAAGCCTTTTGAGCTTCCCTGTTATAGGAATAAAATCGGTTAATTCGGCTTATAATGCCTGAGCCACTACTTCTTTTACACCGGGCACCATACTGGTTAATAAACGTTCAATACCATCTTTCAAAGTAACTGTGGCAGAAGGACAACCACTACAAGACCCTTGCAACATTACCGTCACTTTCCCACTTTCTTCATCATATTCGGCAAAATTAATAGCTCCGCCATCTGATTCCACTGCCGGGCGAACATACTGATCAAGCGTGGCTTTGATTTTAGCCACCGTCTCCGTGTCTCCTGCACTTACTATCAGCGTATTGTTTTCTATCGTTTTACTGGCAAAAACGGGATTCTCATCGTCAAAATAGATTTTAAGAAAACGCCTGAAATCTGACATCACTTCTTCCCATTGCGTTTCATCATCTTTGGTAACTGTAATGAAATTGGAGGCAATAAAAACTCTTTGTACAAAAGGAAACTGAAAACAATCTGCAGCCAGAGGGGAAGCCTTGCCTTCTTCCTGAGTGGCTTGCATATCAGGATAATCAAATGACAGACCATCTGGAACAAGTTCGTAATTCAGCACAAACTTCATGGAATTGGGATTTGGACTCAATTCCGTATAAATCATCGTATTTCTTTTCAACATCTTTAATTTTGGGAAATTTTTACCCGCTACATCGTTTCTGGAATGAAAACAAGATACCTCGCGAAATGGTTTAAAAGAAAAGGCCGAATCTCCATAAATGAAGACCCGGCCTTTTGACAGAAATCAAATTTCTTATGCTTCTGCAGCAGCAGGCAATACGTGTACGAATGACTTTCCGTCACGTCCTTTTTTGAAAGTTACCACGCCATCTGCAAGTGCAAACAGAGTATGATCACGACCTACGCCCACATTCTGGCCCGGGTTATGTTTTGTACCTCTCTGACGCACGATGATGTTTCCGGCTACGGCTGCCTGACCACCAAACAATTTAATACCAAGACGCTTACTTTCCGACTCGCGACCGTTCTTGGAACTACCTACACCTTTCTTATGTGCCATGTTTGAAAAATATTTTTGGTTTTAAAGACCCTTCGGGTCGAAAAATTCAATGTTCCTAATTAAGCTACGATGTCGTTAATCATCACTTTTGTCAGATACTGACGGTGACCATTACTTTTCTGGTAGCTTTTTCTACGCTTCTTTTTGAAAACGATTACTTTATCGCCTTTCAAATGTTCCAGAATAGTGCCCTTTACTTTAGCACCTTCTACTACGGGAGCACCTACCGATACCGACCCGTCATTGTCAACAAGGAGTACCTTGTCGAATACAAGCTCAGCGTTCGCATCACCTTCCAAACGATGTGTGAAGATGTGACGACCCTTTTCAACTTTAAATTGCTGGCCTGCGATCTCTACGATTGCGTACATGTTAATGAACTTTATGTTATAAATGGGGTGCAAAAATAGAAAATCTGCTTCTAACTTACAATAGCGGACTGAGAAATAGTACGGGATATTTCAAAAACTTAATCTTTGCCGCCAAAAATTCGAAAAAAGCGGAGCCGGACAACCTTACCCTGCCTATACTTTTTGAATTAGCCCTTTGACTATCAGAAACTGTGCTGCTCCATAGGTGCTCATCACCCAAAAACTCGAAAAGGGAACAGGATTCACAAATTTATCTACAGCAATAAAACTATCTGAAAGGATAAAAAGAACAGCTCCTGTAATAACAAGCCGATAACTGGTCAAAGGAAGTTTAGAAGCCATGGCCGCGGCAATTCCCATTAAAGTGATCACAACAACGTATGAGCCCACAGGCAATCTGAGACTTTCAGGAAGCTGAGTACCCAATACGCCGAGAATCATCAGGGAAGAAAAGGCCAAAAATGGAAGTAACTTCAGGAAGTCAGTTTCCCGGAATTTGAGAAAAATGAACAGATAGAACAGATGAGCAATAAGGAAAGAACCTAAACCTAACATGAAATAAAGCTCTCCTGAAAACATGAGAAAAATATCTCCCATCCAACTAAAAATAAGAGAAATGGCAAGAACTATATGCTGTCCCAGGCTCTCTTTCCAAACCATGTAAAATAAAACCGGCATAAGCAGAGGTTTGGTGATTTCTGGTAACAGGTCAACTGCCGCCTCACGGGAAACGATATTTACCAGCAACAATCCAAAAAAGAACAAGGCAAAGTATTTTTTCATGAGCTTGGTTTTTGTCAATCAAAGCAGCAACTCCGCTATTTCCTTCCAGTTTCTCACCCGCTCATAACCTTTCAATGCCTGATTGTGCATCGCATCAAAAAGAAGAGTTCTACCATTAAATGTAACGAGGTTCTTTTCATGATCATCAATCATAATATCTCCGCTTACAATAGATTTATCTCCACAGAGAACCAGATTTTTCCAATGAATTGAAGGGAAATATTGCTCCAGCCATTCATGTTTTTCTTTGAGCGAATTTGGAAACTCCGTAGCAGCAGAAACTATAAAGACCTCATATTTTTCCTGCAGTTGAGGAATAATTTCAACCGCTCCCGGAAGCACAGCTACGTTTCTGAAAAAGCCCGGCTCAAATAACCGGTGCCTGAACGTCAGGTACTGCTCCTGCAGCTCCTCATTCCAGCGAAGTGTTCCAAGTAGCTCACTTTTAGCAATTTTAACACCAAAATATTCAAAATATAAATCCAGAATTGACTGACTTGTATCTGCCATCACATCATCCATATCAATGATGAGGCGTAAAGGTTTACTCATCCGCAAGGTTTTTGCCAAAGGTAAGGGAGATAATGAAAGAAGGAAAGGGTTGAGGTTAAGGTAAAATCATATTTTCAGGTCTAACACGAATTATCCGGAAACTACAGCACCTTAAATGAATTATTAAAACTCTATATTCTATTCCACAACTTTCTTCCCGAAAAGGCTTTCTGCAATAATTCTGGCAGCAAAGGTGCTGCCTTTCAGGGAAGGATGAAACCTATCGGATGCATAATATTCCAGGTCACCGGTCTTGTCAATATGCTCTTTCCAGGCTATGCCTACCGGGCAAAGTATGGCGTCTGTATGAGTAGCCGCCAGAGAATAATTCCTGATAACTCCGTCAAAGGTATGATAGTTTTCAAAAGCGGGCCAGACCATAAAAAAAGCGAGTTTACTGTTATTTTTCGCACAAAGCTGCTGTAATTCGCTGCCGGCTTCCAGCAACATAGCCCGGCCATCTGCCTGAGACGAAGGCCCTTGCTGCACCACCACGAAATCATAGCGTCCATTTTGCAGAGTCTGGCTTATTTTGCCCTCTGCCAGGTGATCTACCAGAGCATAATTGGGCCTGGCTAATTGAGAGGTCTGTACGGTGAATCCGAGTTTCTTAGCTTCTTCTGTGAAAAGCCCGGGAAGATTATTACTGTATGTGAGGCTGTTACCGATAAACAATACCTTATAATCCGGCTTTATCTGGTTTTTGATGAAATTGCAGCTCAGAAAAATCAAAAGGATACAAATACGATACATGGGCATTCATTTGGAAGTCACAAGATGCACTTGTATTTCACCTGCTTTATCACCCGCTTTTCGTGAAAAAGCTATTTAGCCCAGCTAATTTCAATACCGGCCATCAGAGAATATCGGTAATACAAATCGTTTTTATTTTTAAGTCTTCTTTTGAAACCCATATACGTATCTATCAGTACATGATTATACAGCCGCTCCTGAAAGCCCAGACCAAGGCCAAAAGTCGATACATTATACTTATTGTATTCCCAATATTGTCTTTTTTGCTCAGTAGAGCTGGTTAATCCTGCGAGCTCAGTAAAAGCATAAAACCCTCTCAGATCCTTAAGCTGTTTGAGTGATTTACCGGGTATATAAAACCGGGGCTGCAGGGTGGCCAGCAACTCTACCTGCTGCCTTAGATAAGACTGCTGTTCCCAGACTGGCAATGGATTTGACACAAACGGATCATATCTTCTTTGACGTTCAAAATAAAGTTTCGCTTCAGAATTCACTGAAAACCACTTTCCAAAAGCGAATTCATATCCAACTCTTGGATTGAAAAACAAACCTTTACCTGAGAAACTGAAAACATCCTGAATGCCCATCTTAAAAAGCTGTCGTTTGGAAAATGGTGAAACCGAAAAGAGTTTCATATTCTGATAAAACCCACGGCCTTCAGGAGCTATTGGCAGTGTAAAAACCATGTAGGAGTGTATTTCAGGATACACTTTTCGATAAAAATAAGCCTCGCTCCGTCCTTCTGCATTTTCAACTTCACCTCCGTTTTCAATTCCCGCAAAAACACCAAAATCGAGAAATCCAGAAATCTGTTTACCCACTTTGGCTCCTACTCCCGCAAAGGGAGAAATCACCATTATACTGTTGCGGGATCTACCCGTATTGAGCTCCGCACTGCCTACAGGGTAGAATCCTTCGGCAGGAAGTTTTTTACCAACCATATAAGCGGCCGCTGCCAGATAAAGGCCCGAATAAGATATCGGCTGCCCTTTTTGCCTTAAGCCCTCCGGATAATACCGCAACTCTGCACTTTTTTCACCGACCATCTCAGAGACTGTTTGCCCTGCAAAAATTCGCAGCCCCGGAGCAAGGCTCAAATGATTACCCAATGGAACCTCCAGACCTAAGTTCATCGAAAATGCCCCGGCATTATCCAGTTCAGAATCAGCGATCAGATAACCTCCTGCTTTCAGCAAAAAAGGCGGTCTTGCAGACAAGGTATCTCCCGGTAAGAAAGCAGACACCTGAAAGGTGTAATGAATACAAAGCAGGGTGAGGATTAAACGTTTCATACCCTTAAGGTTGATATCCCAAAACAATCTTCTTTGACCTTATGTAGTCATCCTGATTCACAATAACGAAGTAATTTCCATCCGGCAAACCGGCCAGATCAAAATCATGAATTCCTTTATTATGCACGGCTTCCTGAAGAATTTTTCCCGGCAAATTCTGAAGTTGAAACAAAGTTTCAATGCCAGGCGGTACCTTGACATACACCTTTGCATCCTCCTCATTCATATAAATCGCAATATCTTCTTTCCGCATAGTTTTACAAAGATTGGCAACACATGGCCTTAAAACAACTATTTCAATGAAACGAACGGTTTCAGATGATGGTAAACCAAATGAACCGGCAAACCCATTACCGTATAAAATGAGCCCTCCAGTCGGCTTATCCTTGCCATACCAATAAAATCCTGAATGCCATAAGACCCCGCTTTGTCAAAAGGCTTGCATGTGCGTAAATAATACGAGATTTCTTCGTCGGAGAGAGGTTCAAAGTACACCAGACAACGATCAGACGCTGTCACTTCCAATTCCTTTGACTTCATGGCAATACCCGTTACAACGGTATGAACCTTACCGGAAAGTTCTCTGAGCATTTGAGATGCTTCATCCGGGCCCTCAGGTTTATTGAGAATTTTTCCGTTTAGAATTACCACCGTATCTGCACAAAGCACAATTTTATCCCGGTAACTTTCGTCAAACTCCTTAAGCTTTTTTTCGGCAAGATAAACCGGAACCTGCTCGGGTAGCATCTCAGGTGAAAAACTCTCGTCGGTAGGTTTTAACTCTACCCGAAATTGAAAACCTGCATTTTCTAATATCTCTCTACGGCGGGGTGAACCCGACCCCAGAATAAGTTCTCTGGATAAATTCATTGAAAGGCAACTATTTTCTATCGAAATTTGGTTTATTCTATGTTACTGTATTTAATGTACTAACAAGTACCGCTTAATTTTGCAAAGTTATGACATTGGAAAAGGATATAAAGCAGACCCGCCCTTTTAAAAGCCCGGCTGAAAGAGCCATGGTAAATGTGATGTTTACCAATAACTGGATCTGTAATAAACAGTTCAGAATAATGAAGAAATTCGGGCTTACCATTCAGCAGTATAATGTATTGCGTATTTTAAAGGGTCATGCCCCGGAGCCCATCACCATTAACGGCATTATTGAACGAATGCTCGATAAAATGTCCAATGCTTCCAGACTGGTAGACAAACTGGTACAAAAAGATTTGGTAAGCAGAGCCTACCGTAAAGACGATAGACGGGCCTGTGACGTTAGTATTACTAAAAAGGGAATTGACTTGGTCAATGCCATTACCAAAGAGATTGAGGAATATGAAAATACCTTCGAAAATCTCTCGGCAGAGGAACTAAACTCCCTTAATCTACTACTCGATAAGTTCAGAGGCTCGGAATAATGCGTCAAAAATTAATACTCTTCCTTTTCCTGGGTTTTATCGCCCTTGGTTGCCGCGATAAATCACCGGAGGCCGTAAATGAATTTCTGGTTTCTGCAGAGGAGGTAGACTCCTTTTCTGCAGAGGATTTTAAGAAATTTCTCAATTCGTCACTGGGGTCTGCGGCAGGGCAGGTCTCGCCCTTCGTACAGACAGGCATAAAGCTTTATAAAATAGTTTATCGAACCACTGATATAGATGGCACGCCCATTCAGGCAAGTGGTGCTTTAGTAATTCCACAGGGTATCAGCACAGCTCTCTCTGTGGCCAGTCTGCAGCACGGCACTTTGTTCAATGAATCAGACGCTCCCTCTTATTATAAGGCCAATACCGAAGCAACTATTGGCTCCTTCTTTGCGAGTCTTGGTATCATAGTGGCTATGCCAGACTACATAGGCTATGGGGAATCACGCGATCGGGAACATCCATACGAACACAATGAGGGGTTGGCTATTCCTACCGTGGATATGCTGAAAGCCGTGAAGGAATTTACCCGGAACAAAAAAATTGGCTGGAATAAAAAAGTGATGCTGGCCGGTTATTCGGAAGGCGGGTACGCCACCATGGCCACCTTTAAATACCTGGAAGAAAATCTGAAATCTGAGTTTCCAGTAAGTGTATGTATCCCGGGATCAGGTGCTTACAACAAATCAGCCAGTTTTGATTTACTCATTAACAACGAAAGCAGCGGAGATATAGGTCATAACAGGTCTTACATATGGGTGCTGCTCTCGTACATTCGGGCAAATAATTTAAACCTGCCGGTTTCGTATTTTTTCAAAGAGCCCTATGCCTCGGAAATTGAAGCCAAGGGGTATCTGGCAGAGATAAATGTAAGTCTAAATAGAACCCTTACTCCAGAATTTATCGAAGCTTACAACAGCAACAGCATCAATTCCATCAAAGAAGCCATTTTAAAGAACGATGTTCACAATTGGAAACCTTCTTCAGAGCTACGAATGTACCATGGAAATGCCGATGAATATGTGCCTTACCTGAACAGCACCACAGCTCTGGAGGCTATGCAGGCTCAGGGGGCAGAAGATGTTAAACTGGTAACAATAAATAATGGCACACATGGCAGCACATTGGGTCCGTATATTATGGGAGTGCTGGAATTATTCGTTGTCAACAAATAGGCCTTCGGGCATTTGTGCTGTTTTTTCTTAGATTTGCCTGAATAAATAAACTTTAAATGGCAAATATTCAAAAAGGCTTTGTACATACCGTTTTCTTCTGGCTGCACAATCCGGAGAGCTCTGAGGACAAAGCCCTATTAAAGGCGGGTTTAGACGAACTGGCACAGATTGATCTCATTCAAACAGCCTTCGTCGGTTCTCCGGCAGGTACCAGCCGCGAAGTAATTGATTCATCCTATGCGTTTTCAATAACGTTTATATTTGAAACAAGGGAACAGCAGGATGCCTACCAAACCCACCCTGATCATCTCCTTTTTATTGATAAATGTTCGCATCTCTGGAAACGTGTAATAGTATACGATGCTATTTCGTGAGCCTATGAAAGCTAACAGTTTAGGTTTTCTTTTGTTTCTGATATTCTTCACAAGTCATTCTTATGGCCAGAATATTACTTTTGATGCAAAAGGATTACTATTTCTTTCAGATGCTGACATGTCTGCCTTTTCTCTGAGTGACGGGGCCCTCAGAAAAACCGTGGCGTCGGAAGATCAGCTTTCTGTGGTAAGTTTTCCGCTTGATTATGGAAACACTTCCCTCATAAAAAGTAGCACGGCCTCCAATTCCGTCCTAAAAAGCGGGAAAAATATTGCAATAAATGCAGACCAATCGCTGGCCTACATACTTGAAACAAAAGGAATTACTGGCTCATCCGTACAATCATTCAATAATCCAGAGAGTGAATTTCCTGCAGGTAATTATGTAACAGTTGTTAATATACGAAACCTCTCCGGACCAGAATCGCTCTATCGTTTTCCGGTAGGAAACAACCCGAGAAGTATTGAACTAAGTCCGGATAACAAATACCTGGCTCTCACATGTGAAGAATACGGCAAGGAAATCCAATTGTTTGAATTAGATAAAACAGGAAAGCCCGTACGCATTATTAAAAAACCCAACGGGATAGATCCGGGAAGAATAGCCGATCTGTGCTGGCACAAAAGCGGCGATTTTCTGGTTTATCTCAATCAGGATGAAGCAGAGGCAGGTCTCATCAAAGTGGTGCGTGATGGTCCCACCGGTCAGATCATCCGTCTTGACCTTTTTGGAGAGCCAGTAAAAGCCGGCGTTCAGCCTACACAGGGACGTTTTACACCCGATGGTAAGTATTTTCTAGTTCTGGATAGTAAGTCAGACCTTTCCAACACCGAATCATCTGAGAAAGGTGAGATGTACGTAATCCGTTTTCATACAGAGAGTGATGCAGAATCTCACAATCTCCTTTCCAGAGCAGAGGTGGGCCTTCATCCTACCTTCTTTGATATACATCCCGAAGGTAATTATCTGGTAGTTTGCAATGTAGAAAACTCCTTTAGTCTTCCTTCCCAATCTGCCGAGGTGGCAGAGTCTTCTATTTCTCTTTTGCAGCTGGGGTTAGACGGCACCATTAAAAATATAAAGACCAACAAGATATCTGGCATACTGCCCGTCTCTGCAATTTTTGACAAAACAGGAGCGAATATTGCTGTATCAATCTATGAATACCTCACTTACGGGTACACTTTCGGAGGCATCGAGTTCTTTAGATTCAACCCTAAACAGGCCGACCCCATAAGTCTTCAAAAAGGAAAAATCTATGTTCCGAAAGGCGTACATAGCCTTAGAATTATTAATGAGTACTGAGATTTGAAAAAAAATTAAATTCTTTACGGTTTCAGACACCGATAGAACGTAGATTTGAGGTCTTTCAATAATTAATTTAAGAAATGCCTACAGATCCCTTGTTTCTTTCTCAGCAATCGCTCGTTGACAAAAAGAAGCGGATAGCCCTCACTCAGATTCTAAATACGCTATACCTGGAAGGCAGTCATTCAATCGCCAAAATAGCTCGTGAACTTCATACAAGTGTTCCGTCGGCCACTTCGCTTCTCAATGAACTTGTAGATAACCAATGGGTAGAAGTAAAGGGAGCGGCCAAGACGAAATCAGGACGCCGACCGGTTTATTACGATCTGAATGCATCAAAAAAGGAAATTCTCGTCCTGGATATATCGGTAGTTCAAACCCATTTTGTTTTTACGAACCTCAAAAATGAAATTACCACCAGAACCACCTTTGAATGCGATCTGGAAGCCCCTACTTACCGGGATGAAATACTGAGAGAAATAGATTCGCTGATTAGTTTGCGAAATCTCCCCTGGGCCATCGCTTTGTCTGCTCCCGGGCTTATGGATATCAATACCGGCTATAATT
>CBINGY010000067.1:0-21249 GCA_966250325.1 uncultured Cytophagaceae bacterium
CAATACCGAAGGTGCATGAAACAGACATAGGGTCATAAAGTGGTGAATGACCTTGCCAGCACGATTTGAGAATAATTCCTGCGGCCAATGAGTCGTTGATGGGAGCCTCATTCGATTGTATTCGATATCCCCGTTTATCAAGTGTATTTCCCGAAGAGTTGATAGAAAGGCTGCAGCGGTTTCCATTTACATGGATATGAAAGGGATAATCTGCCTGTTTAGGGTCTACATCCGGCCTTTTTCCTTTCTTATTACGAAAACGATCTGCAATGGCATCCTTTACTTTCAGAGCTACATATTTGGAGTGAGTAAACCGGTTTCCGCTCACCGTGGCATGTACAGAAAAAGTGTGAGTAAGCGTAAGAATTTCCTCCCAGGGGTACTGAAGTACTTCCTGATATAACTGTTTTTCATCGTTCGCTTCAAACTCCGCCACAGGAATTAATATACTTAATGCAGCCCGAAGACAAAAGTTGGCTTTGTACATGAGTTCATCGGTTCCGATGAAGTAAACAGCTCTTTTACCTTTCTTAACTTCTGAGGCTCCAAGTTGAGTTAGTTCGCTCATCACCACCTCTTCCAGGCCTGCGAGCGTTTTGGCGATCATCTGATAGGATTCCATGGAGTAAAACTACACCTAAAATCGTCATTTGTGTGTGTTGACTTAACTCCTTGCTTATTTTTTCCTAAACTTGCGGCTTCATTCAGTTGGAAGGAACTATGCAGTTATATAGCACAAGAGGTCAAAGTAAGGCAGTTGGAATTGAGGAGGCGATTTTTCAGGGTCTGCCGCCTGATAACGGCCTTTATATGCCTGAGCAGATTCCTGTTTTATCACCAGACTTCTGGGAAAAATGCAGTGAATTGTCATTTACGGAGATCGCGTTGGAGATCTCTGCTCCTTTTTTTGAAGGAGCAATCTCTAGAGAGCAACTACAGAATTTGATAGCTTCAGCGATAGATTTTGATGCACCCACCGTTGAGATTTTTGACGGAATGTATTGTCTGGAACTGTTTCACGGACCTTCCATGGCTTTTAAAGATTTTGGAGCCCGCTTCATGGCAGCTGTGATGAATTACTTTTTGCAGCGTGATCATCGTAAAATTCATATTCTGGTGGCTACTTCCGGGGATACTGGTGGTGCTGTGGCTCAAGGTTTTTACGGGAGTTCAAACATTGATGTTCATATTCTTTATCCAAGCGGGAAAGTGAGTGATATCCAGGAGAAGCAGCTTACTACCTTAGGAAAAAATATCGAGGCGATTGAAATTGAGGGCAACTTTGACGACTGTCAGCGGCTGGTAAAGTCAGCTTTTTTGGATCAGGATCTTCGTTCACGATTCAATCTGGCTTCGGCAAATTCTATCAATATAGCCCGGCTTATTCCTCAGGCTTTTTATTATACCTATGCCTATTCTAGGCTAAAATTACTTGGGAAACCCGTGGTTTTTTCAGTACCAAGCGGAAATTTTGGTAATCTGAGTGCCGGGGTGATCGCTTACAGAATGGGTATGCCTGTGGAAGGTTTTGTGGCATCTACAAATGCAAATAAGGTGGTTCCCGACTATTTGGAGAGCGGGAATTACGAACCCATAAATCCATCAAAAAGTACCATCTCAAATGCGATGGATGTGGGTGATCCCAGCAATTTTCCACGTCTCAAAGCTCTCTTTGGAGACTCTTTTGAAGAGTTAAAGAACAAGGTAAGAGGATTCCATTATTCAGATTCAGAAACCAGAGAAGCTATGCTGGAATTAAATCAAAAATATGGTTATGTGGCCTGCCCTCACACGGCTATTGCGTATCGGGGTTTGAAAGATTACCTCGCAGATAAAGATGGCGTAACAGGGGTGTTTCTTTCAACGGCCCATTACGCCAAGTTTTTACCCGAAGTAGAATCTGTGTTAAACCGGGAGCTCGAAATTCCTGACAGGCTAAAGGAATTGCTCAGCTTAAATAAGAAGGCCCAATTAATGAAACCGGAGTATACTTCTTTTAAGGATCATCTATTACGTGTACTGAATTAACAAAAAAGGGGCAATGCCCCTTTTTTGTTAACTTTTTTCTATGGTTTTCAGTCTGGATAAGCGAACTGGAGATCATCCATAGGAGCGTTCACAACGATTTCCTTAATTTCGATAGAGCTTACTACGGTTCCGTTAATTTCGGTTTGTAACTTAAACGGAAACTGGACGCCTTCCACTTCGCGATAATCACTTAGAAGAGTATTTAGGTCGCCCATTTGAGTTGATTGAATCTTTTTAACCGCCAGACCTGACTCCTTCTCAATAAAAAAACGGGTACGTCCGCTCAATTCCTGACCCATAACCTCCAAATCGGGCTTAATCAATGTGATTTCGTAGCAGGTTTTCCCATTCACATCGGTATCAGTGCCCAATTCAATCGTGTAGCCGTTAGAAGCATAGGTATGTAAAGCATCCGGAAAGTCTTTGGCCTCCCGTATAATGGCCGCAGCGGCATCTCCATCCATCAATTCATTTTGCATGGTCATCACATTGGTACTCCATACCTCTTTTCCATCATAGGCTGCCGGTTGAACGATATCCATTCCCTGAAAACTAACAAAAGACTTGTACTTGTTTTTGCCTTTGGCCAGTATGGTGACAGGAAACTCCATGCCCTGTGTTGAGGCATTTCCCGTCATTTTGATGGTCTTTATTTTATTCAGGTTGTCTGCCCCCCCGATCTTTTCAATATAGTTTGCCACTACATCCCCGGCAGTCTGCCCGAAAGCAGGTGAGAATGTAAGTGCTGAAACCAGTAGAATTAATGCACGATTTATCATTTGAATCAGTTGTTTTGTAAGGTCCCAAATTACACCACTTTAACGTTCATTTGGATACGAATTGGTACCAGTGGTTATTGAAACAATGTAAACTTCCTTATTTCTGTTTGAATATCAGACCACTTAGTGGCGGAACAGATACCTTGACCTGAAATGGCATTCCATGAGAAGGTATTTCAGTTGCAGGTAACGTAGATTCTTTAAAGAAATCTGACCCTCCAAAATCCGCCGAGTCGCTATTAAGCAGAACCGTGTAATTTCCGGGATGCTCTACTCCCAGACCGTAATTTTCTCTAGGAACCGGCGTCATATTGAGAACGATATAAAGAGATTCTCCTTCACCATTCATCCTTTTGTAATACAGGATTGAATTCTCATTGTCGGTAGTATCAATCCATTGAAAGCCAGCCGGAGCAAACTGAAGTTTGGTAAGGGTAGATTCTGATCTATAGGCAGAATTCAGGGCCTTAATTAAGGCCATAATGCCCTTATTGAGCTCATTGGAGGTTTCGTGCCAGTCAAGGCTATGTTTAAAGTTCCATTCGGCGGCCTGTCCGAACTCACCACCCATAAACAGGAGCTTTGTGCCGGGGTGTGTAAACATGTAGGTGAAGAGCAGGCGTAAATTGGCAAATTTTTGCCAGGTATCTCCGGGCATTTTATTCAGAAGAGAATGTTTTCCATATACCACTTCATCATGAGATAACGGCAGCATAAAGTTTTCTGAAAATGCATAAACCGTACTGAACGTAATATCATTTTGATGGTATTTCCTGAAAGCAGGATCTTTCTCAAAGTACTTGAGCGTATCGTTCATCCAGCCCATCATCCACTTCATGCCGAAACCCAGACCTCCATCAAAAGTCGGTCTGGAAACCCCCGGAAACGCTGTTGACTCCTCGGCTATAGTCTGCACATCCGGGAATGATCTGTAGATTTCCTCATTCACTTCTTTGAGTAAAGAAATAACTTCAAGATTCTCTCGGCCTCCATAAATATTTGGTATCCATTCTCCGTCTTTTCGGGAATAATCCCTGTAAAGCATAGATGCCACGGCATCTACCCGAAGTCCATCAATGTGGTATCTCTCGAGCCAGAAGATGGCATTACTTATAAGAAATGATCGTACTTCAAATCGCCCGTAATTAAAAATATAACTTTTCCAGTCGGGATGGTAGCCCTCCAGGGGACTTTCATGTTCATAAAGGGCTGAACCATCAAAGCGGTATAATCCATTCAAATCTCCAGGAAAATGAGAGGGAACCCAATCCAGAATAACTCCTATGCCATTTTTGTGCAGTTCTTCAATCAGAAACATAAGATCCTGCGGAGCACCGAAAACGCTGCTTGCTGCGAAATATCCCGTTATCTGATAGCCCCAGCTGGGTTCATACGGGTGATGCATCACTGGCAGAAACTCCACATGTGTGAAGCCCATTTCTTTGACATACGGCACCAGATCACGGGCAATTTCCCTGTAGGTGAGGCGTCGATTGTCATCAGAAGGATCTCTTTTCCAGGATCCCAGGTGGACCTCATAGACGGAATAGGCTGATTGCAAACTGTTTTTTGAACTTCTTGAGCTCATCCAGTCTGAATCATTCCACTCATAAAAGGTATCCCAAACGATACTGGCGGTTTTCGGTGGTTTTTCCCACATTAAGGCAAAGGGGTCTGCCTTTTCGAGGGTTTCACCATATTTCGTCTGAATACAATATTTGTACACTTCCCCATTCTGCAGGCCGGGAATCCAGCCTTCCCAAATACCGGAGTGATCCCATCTGGGGAAAAGTTTATGAGATTCCTTGTTCCATCCATTGAAATCACCAATTACAGAAACCCATTCGGCATTTGGAGCCCATACGGCGAAATGAGTACCTCGCTCATTTTCTCTTTCCACTACATGAGAACCCAGTTTTTCGTAAAGCTTGTAATGCTTACCCGCTTTAAAAAGATGTATATCGAAGTCTGTCAGCAGGCTGTGGCTAAAAACTGCAGAGTTTTGTTCTGTACTCATGTTATAGGTTGATTTTCGTCTTAAGTTTAAGCATTTTTTGCTCAACTAGCTTCCACGAAAGAAAAGCAATTACTACGATTATTCCCATTATCAGTAGAAATTTTCCCAGAGAAATATACTGCGACTGATGAAAAAAATAATTTATTACCGGCATATGGTAAATGTATAATCCGTACGACAAGTCATTTCCTTTCAGGAGTTTTTCTCCTAATGTGGTACTGCTGTAAGCGGCAGAAACAGTTGCCAGTGCAAGTATGATTTCACCTAATACACCAATGAAATTGGTATCATACACGCTGTCAATTTGTTTTAAAAGGAAATGAAACACGATCATGTAAACCAGATAAAGGCTAAGCCAGTACTTGGCTTTATTTTCGAGGTAGGGCCTCAGGAAACCATAATTCAGGTAAATGAGAACGCCGGTGAGAAAGAAGTACAGGTAATTCAATACAAATACGCCCATGAGGTGTCCAAGACCGGGAGAACTCGCCAAAACCGAAGGCTGGAACGACTTGAACAGAATAGATACCAGCATGAGTGTGGCAATGATGAGGTTTTTGGCAAGCAGGCTTCTTTCTTTTCTGAAAAACAGAAAGAAAAGCAGGGGCAGAATTACGTAAAACTGCAGTTCCACCGAAATGGACCACAAACTGCCATTGGGATGACCTACTCCCCAATGGGCCACCGATTCGTTATTGAAAAACTGAAAAAAAGTGAAATGAGCCAGAAACCATTTGACAAAGGAGAGGCTTAGAAACCTATCAGCCGGGAGACTCCCAGAAACCATCATAAGTACGATAGTAACCAGAAGGCACATCCAAAGAGCCGGGTAAATTCTAAGGCTGCGGTTCAGGGCATAGAGTTTCATTTTATGCCTGTTTCGCTCCACCGACTGAAAAATGAGAAAACCGCTGAGTGTAAAAAAAACCGGTACACCGGGAATCAGATGAATAACTTTTTTTAAAGGCTCCACCCAGGGTAAAAAAATCTGAAAATGCGTAAGGCCATGGAAAATCATTACTTCCAATGCGGCCAAAAGACGGATTAAGTCAAAATTATTTTGACGTGACAAGGTCATTGGAGCGGGTTAAGGATGAAAAACGGGCACCTAGCGAAGGCATAAATCTTACCACGAGCACAAAATAGGTAAATCTGTTGTAATCCATAATGAGCCCGTTGGTAAACGTAAATACGAAATAATAAACAAACCCGTAGGCAATGAACTCCGTAACAATTCCTGAGGGCCTTTTCATTTCACGCATACAATAAATCAGCATCAGGATAAAGAGCAGACCGAAAAGGCTCAGTCCCAATAAGCCATAGGAATTGAATACTTCGAGAATGGGTACATCTACATACAAATCAAAGTAACCGTTCCCGAAAACAATGTTTTTGAAGTTGGTCTCTTCGAAGTTCTCCTGGAACTTGGTTTTTATGTATTCGATGTTTTTGACCCTCGTGCTGGCAGAGTCATCCACTTTAACCTCTTCTGTGGAATAAAGACCTTCTTCTTTGCTGGGTGTAAACGTATTCAGGAGGTTTTCAACACGCCGCTCTATCACCCTGTAACCGAGCTCCACAATCACCTCATTTTGCCTTATGAAGCTCATTCCTTTTACAACAATAGCAATGAGAATGATCCAGAAATACCACTTGCTGAATAGTTTTCCAAAGAATTGGGAGACCTTTTTCAGCGTAAGATTATAAAGAAGAAACAGGAAAGTGATTAAAAATCCTCCAAGAATGGCAGACATGGCCTGGGATAATATTAATACAGCATAGGCAATGAAAAGACCCAGGGTGATTAACATTCGCTTTCTGCGTGCAGTAGTATGTTTAAGAAGTACCAGTCCACTGACTATACCAAAAATGGCGGTACGTGCATAAATATGCGGGTTTCCCATGGCATCGCCTTCAGTTTCCCCGCCAAACGAAATGGCGAGACGCTGCCCCATGATGTAGTTGTGATTCATTAAAACAAAGGCTATGAGACCGAGACTTCCTAATAGAGCCACCCAGAAGGTGATATTTAACAAATTCACTCCCAGCCACTCTTCCTTTACAAAAGACAGGTAAAACAGGAAGTAGCACACTATAAAAAGTACGACAATGTCATACAATTTCACCGAAAGAGGTACTTTGTAAGGATCTGCATAGATATACATATAGATCATTGTCATGACCAGATAGAGCACTGTGAGAATAGTCAATGGGTTTTGCTTGAAATAGACTTTGTCAAAACTACGGAAGGGAAGGGCAAGAAATATCCATCCAAAGATGAATAGTAACGAAAACAGGGAATTATTAGGAGCTAAACCCAGGCCATCACGCAAGGCATAGTTGAGTGATCCACCAGCCAATAACATAGCTATGGCGAATGCATCCCGGTTTTTTAGAAATAGGTGAATTAGTTTAGTCATTCTGTTTATTCACGAGTTGAATAAAACCCTCATACATTTCCTTTGCAACCTTTTCAGGGCTAAAATTGACAATAATTTCGCGGGAAACTTTACCCATTTCGGTAATTCTATACGGCTTGTCTACAAAATATTGCATTCTGGCAAGGAGTTCGTCCTGACTCATGGCGTCAAAGATGAAACCATTCTCACCGTTTTTTACGAGATCTTTGGCAGAGCCACTTTGTTGAGAAACAATAACCGGCAAGCCACATACCATCGCTTCGTTAACCACCAATCCCCACGGCTCTGAGTAGCTGGGAAGCACCAGTACGTTTGCCAGAGAAAGATTTTGGGCCACATCTTTCCAGTCGCCGGGAGGCAATAGGGTGATCCCATCGCTTTCCGCAGAATTTCGGATGGAGTCCCGCTCAGGACCGTCGCCCATCAGAATTAAACCCCAGTCGGCCGCATTTTTCAATGATTTGAAAGCCGCGATTAATCGGGGCAGGTTTTTGATTTCCATAAATCGGCCTACATACATGAAGTTGTACTTCCGTAGGTTCTTTTTATGGGCGGGTTGGTTTAACAGAGCTTGCTCATATATTTCTCTTATCAGGAGATTATTTACCGAGTTTCTGCGAAGCAGGATTTGTTCTGGCCTGGCCCCCAGCTGCAGCATGTATTCGGCAGAAGCGGTACCGTAGCAAAAGAAGCCGTTGGCAAAACTTATGAGGAATCGTTTGAAGCCCTCTTTCAGTGTGTTTCTGGAGTTATCATTTGCCGTAGAATCGTTTGACAATACAATATTGATTCTTTTCATTCTGCACCAGACCATTACTACCATCATGGCCATGTCATAATAGCCCGGGATATTCACCACATCGGGTTTGAATTCACGGATTTCACGTATGCAAGCCTTAATCCGGTTAAAGAATCCTGTTTCTTCATAAATCCCTTCAAAGAGAAGTTTGTATGGGTACTTATGCAAACTACGGTCTGGCATCCCGAAGTCTTTCCTGGCCTCTTCAAAGAGTGAAGTCTGAAGCACCAGAAGTTCATCGCCCACAGATCGGCAGATCTCATGCAGTTGATTGAAGATACCAGCTTTGTAATGAGCCCAAAGAAATTGATGAATGATCAGAACTCTCATTTTGAGTTTTTCAGACGCTTTAATTCCATGATTTTAACATCTACCACAAACCGAAACCAGCATGCTTGAAGAAAATGGAAAATAAGTCCCTCCTTACCGTCAAGAAAGCCCAGCTGCACAAAATAACGGTAGAAAAAGTATAAAAAGGGCCTTACAAAAAGGGGCATTTCCCACCATTGTTTTTTAAACCAGGCCATGCGTTCATCCGGACTGCCAAGAAGGTTAGGTTTCAAAGTCTGAGTTCTGAGCATTTCTGCTCTTTCCAGTTCTTCGCGGGCCACCAGATCACTGTATCTGTTGTGTTTGGTAATCCAGAAGGATATTTCATTTTCTTTCAGGTTTTCTTCTTTGATAAGGCCATCTTTCCAGATCAGTGTTTTGCCATCTGTAAGAAACCGGTGATCCATATTTTCATTCAGGTCTGACCATCCCCGGCCTGTTCTGAACATCTTCAGAAGATAACGCGGGAAGTAGCCACCGTGCTTTATCCAGCGTCCTTTGAAATAGTTTTTTCGGTTGAAGTAGATTCCACATACTTCGGGAGCAATGGTATTCCCATCAAAAAGAGAAAGTTTCTGCAACAACTCCGGAAGCACGATTTGATCAGCATCCAGTCCGATGGTCCAGGGTGTTTGTATATCAAAATGAGTAAGAGCAAAGTGCCATTGTTTCGGATGATTTTCAAACGGATTGAATAAAACTTCGGCACCGTATGAAGCAGCGATTTCCAAAGTTTTATCTGTGCTCCCTGAATCGCAGATAAAAACCGGAGCCATCAACGGTCTGATAGACTCCAGAAGTCTGGGCAGATGATTTTCTTCATTAAAAGTGAGAATGACGAAGGAAAATTGACTTGTTGTCAAACAGGTAAGTTTTGTTTCTGCAAAACTACGGTTTTGTACATTTTTTATCCAAAGAATAATAAATTCAGGTCAAAATGCCTTAAAATACTACTTTTGCATAAACCTGTTTTCAATAGAAATGCGAAAGCTTTCCGGCCTGGATCATCTGAGAGGCCTTGCCATCCTTCTGGTGCTTCTATATCATTTGTATCAGTCTTTTTTCAGGGGGTATGCACAGTTTGATGCAGAAGGGGTACTTCGGTTTCCGGATTCACATCCCTTGTGGGTACACTGGATGAATGAACTTCATGTGGGTGTAAATTTATTCTTTGTCATTTCAGGTTTTCTGATGCATCACCTATATGGTGAGCGTACTACTACATTAAGAGATGTGTTCAGATTCTTAGAGAAACGTTTTCTACGAATTGCTCCGCCTTACTGGGTAGCCATTGGATGTAGCGTTCTCGGTGGTTTGCTTCTTTCAAAGGCCTTTGACCCAACGGGCACCTGGTGGCATTTGCTGTTTATTCATAATCTCTCCGATTACTACAGCTATTCCATTCAGGCCGTTTTCTGGTCTATTGCGGTTGAAATTCAATTTTACCTGATTTTTGCCGTGCTGTTACTTATTAAGCCTGCAGACTCGCGGGTATTCTGGCTCTTGATCTTTGTCGTGAGTCTTATTGTGAGTTTTTATTTCAGGGTAAATCTGGAGAATACTTTCCGTGATTACGAGGTAGTGAGATGGAAAGCGATGGATCATACCCTTATTCGTTTTCCTGAGTTCCTTATGGGAGTGCTGGCCAGTAAGTTTTGTGTTCAATTAGCCGCCGATAAACGATTCTACCCGCTTCTTGCCTTGGCTATTTTTCTGCTGAGCGGTGCTTTTTTGGGACATTCGCTCTTTTTCTGGAATTATTATTCAGCAGATTTGCTTTACTCAGGAGCCTTCGCTCTCCTCCTTGTGGTATTTGCCGCCAAGACCATGAAGGAAAATCTTATCAGTTTTACGGGAAAAATTTCTTATACCATGTATTTGTATCATTTTCTGATTTATTCGGTTTGGGATACGGTGATGTGTCGTATTTTCAACGTAGAAAGGGTGGCATCGTGGAGCAGGTTACCTATTTTTGTAAGCGGAATTGTGGTAGTTTATCTGGCATCGTTTTTTCTGTACAGAATGATAGAGAAGCCATCACTGAATCTCAAAAATCTAATTTTATCGAAGTCAGATGTTAAAGGTTGAAGAAAAATATATTCTTATGGGAATAAAGGAAGAATCAGATTTAAAAGGATTTCTGGAAACAGCAGAAAAACAAATCATAAGCACCTATCGCCAGAGTGGGGTTGGAAGCTTTATTTTTGATTGCAGTGGTATGGATGAAATACCGGCACAGTTGGAGACATTTATTACGAAAGTGGCCAGAGTGGCCGAGCGTGAGAGCGGGCTAATTGTGGTGGCCGCCAAATCGCTGGATATAAAAGATCAGGTAGAAGAACTGGATTCTGAATTCATCCTCTTTTTACCAACTGTGGATGAGGCTATTGAAGCGGTATTCATGAATGATCTTGAAAACGAATTTAAAGACGACGAGGAAGAGAACTTTTTCGGTGGAGTAGAAGAATAAAATAAACCTGCGATTGAAGCTAACTGTATTAGGTGCAGGCTCTGCATCCCCTCAGCTTAACAGACATCCTTCTGCTTTCCTTCTGGCAGTGGAGAATGAATACATTCTTATCGATTGCGGAGAAGGTACACAATACCGGCTCATGGAGCAGAAAATAAAGCTTACCAGGTTACGAACTATCTGCATAAGTCATTTACACGGAGATCATTATTTCGGCCTGGCTGGTTTGCTCTCAAGCATGAGTTTAAACCGCCGTACAGAACCGCTCACACTCATAGGGCCCGAAGGATTAAAAGAAGTGCTCGATCTGCAGTTTAGATATTCTGAAACTGAGCTGACCTATCCTTTGACATTCGTAGTTACTCAAAATCAGACGATTCAGCTTGTTCATGATCGTCCGATATTCAAAATTGAAAGTTTCCCGCTCATACACCGGGTGAAAACCACCGGATTTAAAGTGACCAGAAAGAAAGGTCTACGGCATTTGTTACCTGAATTGTTGCCGGCCAATTTCCCCGCTACGTTTATCAGAATGCTTAAGGAGGGCAGGGATGTCGTTGATCCGCTTACCGAAAAAACGTACCGATCGGTTGATTACACCACATCCGGAGAGGATGATCTGGTTTTTGCCTATTGCTCAGATACGGCCTATTTTGAGAAACTTATCCCTTTTTTAAAAGCAGTTAACCTTCTCTATCACGAAGCCACATTTACAGAAGAACTGGCAGACAGAGCACTAAAGACCAATCACAGTACAGCAGCAGATGCCGCCAAAATTGCCCTGAAAGCGGAGGCCAAACAACTTCTGATTGGTCATTTTTCCTCGAGATACAAAGAATATGATGGCCACCTGGCCGAAGCAGCGGCGATTTTTGACAACACGCTACTTGCTGAAGAGGGACAATCTTACGTTATCGTATAAATTTTTTGAGATTGTAATCTATAAACTCTATAAGATTAGTAGATTATTCTTAATTTTGCTGCATTGAAATCAGAACAGTTACATGCAAAGCTTTAGAACAGAACTTGAAAGCCCGGTAGTAGAGCAGGATATCATTGATTTGGAAAGGAAAATCAGGCTTTTCAGGGAAGGTAAAATTCATGAGGAGAAATTCAGAAGTCTACGGTTGGCACGCGGAGTATATGGCCAGCGTCAGCCGGGAGTTCAGATGATTCGTATAAAACTGCCTTATGGAAAAATGACATTCAGGCAATGGAAGCGTATCTGTGATGTGTCTGATGAGTATTCTACGGGTAATCTGCATTTCACCACACGTCAGGATATCCAGATTCATTACGTGAGTCTTGACCGTACCCCGCAATTATGGGCCGAATTGGAGAAGGATGACGTAACACTTAGAGAAGCTTGCGGAAATACGGTAAGGAACGTAACCGCTTCGGTTACGGCGGGTGTAGATCCCAATGAACCGTTTGATGTAACTCCGCATGCACATGCGTTCTTCGAGTTTTTCCTGAGAAACCCTATTTGCCAGGAAATGGGAAGGAAGTTCAAGGTCTCTTTTTCAAATTCGGAAGAAGACACAGCTCTTGCTTATATGCATGACCTCGGTTTTGTTGCCAAAGTAAAAGATGGTAAGCGTGGGTTTAAAATAATGATTGCCGGCGGGCTGGGAGCACAGCCACGTATGGCCGATGTGGCCTTCGATTTTCTTCCAGAAGAAGATATTATCCCTTTTGCTGAGGCGGTTATCCGGGTTTTTGATCGGAACGGAGAAAGAAACAGCCGGAATAAGGCACGTATGAAATTTCTATTTGAGAAAGAGGGCTACGACAATGTAATGGCCTGGATCAAAGAGGAGTTTCAGGCAGTTCGTTTTAAGAAATATGCGATTCAGGATCTACAGGACTTTGACCCTTCGGGTATAAAGACGTATCCTTTGGAAGTTCCTGCGGGTTTTCAAAATAAATATACGATCTGGAAAGAAACCAATGTTTTTGCTCAGAAGCAAAATGGATATTTCGGGGTGTTTATACGAGTACCTCTTGGAAATGTTTCGACGGAGGTATCCCGGCAACTCATAGAAAAACTTGAAGGCTATGTGGCTGATGATGTGCGTGTCACCATCAATCAGGGTCTGTTCCTGCGGTTTGTACCTGAACAAAATTTGCCTTATGTATTCTGTGTGCTAAAAGAATACGGACTGGCCGAGGCCGGGGCTAATTCTCTGGTGAATATCACCGCTTGCCCGGGTACCGATACCTGCAATCTGGCGATTTCAGACAGTACGTTCGTTACGAAAGTGCTTGAGGAGACCATAGAAAATGAGTTTCCTGAGTTGGTAAAGGAAAACGGAATCAATATTAAAATTTCGGGCTGTATGAATTCATGCGGGCAGCATGGCATGGCTCAGATTGGTTTCCATGGAAGTAGTATGAAAGCCGCCGACAAGCGGGTATTACCTGCCCTTCAGGTGCTTCTTGGCGGAGGTACGCTGGGAGATGGCGAAGGAAGAGCCGCAGAAAAGGTAATAAAAGTTCCTTCAAAAAGAGGTCCGGAAGTACTCATTTACGTACTCGGTGATTACAAAGAAAAAAAGCAGGCCAACGAAAGCTTTAATGCCTACTTTGACCGGATGGGCAAAATGTACTTTTATGAGCTTCTGAAGCCTCTGGCAGATATCGAGAATCTGAAAGATACCGATTTTGTGGATTGGGGTCATGATGAACAGTTCAGTACGGCAATCGGGGTAGGGGAGTGTGCTTCGGTCATTGTGGACCTGGTAGGAACCCTCTTTCTGGAGTCGGAGGAAAAGCTGGATAATGCCAAAGAATGCTTTGAAAGCGGAAGATTTGCGGATGCTATTTTTCACGCCTACTCTGCTCAGGTTAATGCAGCGAAGGCATTACTTCTGGACAAAGGCGTGAAAGTGAACACCCAAATGAAGGTGATAGCCGAATTTGACGAGCAGTATCCTCAGCCTTTCGGAGGTCTAATAGCAGAGCAAATTTTACAGATTAAGAAAAACGAACCTTCGGAAAGTTTTGCAACTGTATATCTGAAGCAAGCCAACCGGTTTGTTAATGATTGTATCAGATTCCGTGAAGAGCAAAAACTTGCCGTAGCCTGATGAAAAACCCAAGACTTACATTGCTGGGAGCAGGGCCGGGAGATCCAGATCTTTTGACCTTAAAAGGGGTGAAGGTGCTGGGTGCTGCCGATGTGGTTCTCTATGACCATCTGGCTTGCAGAGATTTGCTGGAGCATTGCTCTGCAGATTGTGAACAGATTTATGTGGGCAAACAGGGGCATAAACGCGGTATCTCACAGGAAAGAATTAATCGGCTTATCGTAGAGAAAGCTTTGGAGAAAGGTCATGTGGTACGTTTGAAAGGAGGCGATCCGTTTGTATTTGGCCGTGGTGTAGAAGAAATCAATTATGCCTCAGCACACGGAATTCCATATGAATATATCCCGGGAGTGAGTTCCGTTAATGCGATTGGTTTGGCCGGAATTCCATTGACAGACCGAAATTTCTCAGATGGTTATTGGGTGATAACCGGGCATAAGTCTGACAAATCACTGAGTGAAGATATCCGAAAAGCTGCGGCTTCCCAGGCTACTTTGGTTATCCTCATGGGTATGAGTAAACTACAGGAGATTAGTCGTATACTCACCGAAGCCGGCAAGGCAGAAGTGCCTGCGGCTATTGTGCAGCATGCAGGAACCATGCATCAGAAAATAGGTATAGGAGTAGCGGGAAGCCTGGAAAATCTGGCTATGGATAATGAATTGTCAAATCCGGCGGTGATTGTCATAGGTAGTGTGGTTCATGCCATTACCCAATCCGAATCTTTAGAATCTTTATCGCGGTTTTCAAGCCGCCTGGCCTCCTGATGGAAAGAATAGCAATAGCACTCAGTGATTCAGTGAAATTCAAATCCATTGTGATCTGGATGATAGTCATGAAACTTGCTCTGGGTGCAGTTCTGGTTTATCGTGTTCTTACCGATTTCGACGCTACTACTTTTCAGTTGGAGCCTTTGTTCTATTATTTTGTGATTGTAGGTTTTGTGGCTCAGCTCATTGACGGTGCATTAGGAATGGCTTACGGAGCCACCTGCAGTTCACTTATGATGTATGTGGGGGTTCCTCCAGCTTTTGCTACGGCTAGTGTACATACGGCAAAGGTCTTTACCGCCGGAGTTTCAGGTCTCTCGCATATCTTCATGGGAAACATTGACAAAAAGCTTTTCTTTCGTATTGTAGTCACCGGGGTAATCGGGGCTGTGGTGGGGGCTTATCTTATTTCAAAAGTTTTCGACGGTGATGTAGTAAAACCTTATGTGTCAGCTTATCTTGTTTTCCTGGGAATCATGATTCTGCTCAAAGCATTTAAGAAAAAACCGGTGGTTCCCAGCAATAAGAATCTCGGTTTTCTTGGCTTTTACGGCGGCTTATTTGATGCAATAGGTGGTGGAGGTTGGGGGCCTTTGGTTACCTCAAATTTGCTCAGTAAAGGCAACCCTGCCAAAGAAACGATAGGAACGGTGAATACCGCTGAGTTTTTTGTGGCATTCTTTAGTACAGGTATTTTTATGCTTTTTGTGGACACTCAGGCCTGGCAACCAATTGCAGGCTTAATAATAGGTGGTATTTTTGCAGCTCCGCTGGGAGCATATCTTATCAAATTGTTCCCGCCCAAAGCGATTATGATAGCAGTGAGTGTGGTGGTTATGATTGTCAGTTTATTGAATGTGCTAAGCTTATTTGCCCGATAATGGAAGAATTAAGAGAAAAAGGATTGCTGGAAAGGCTTCAGTGGGTTGTTCAAAACTACGATAAAGTAGTTTTTTCAAGTTCCTTTGGCCAGGAAGATCAGGTTATTAGTCATGTAATTTTTTCCAATAATTTGCCGATAGAAGTGTTCACGCTTGACACCGGTCGTCATTTTCAGGAAACGTATGAGGTGATGGATAAAACCCGTGCCCGTTATAAGGCAGACTTCAAAACCTATTTCCCTGATCAGGCACAAATAGAAGAATTGGTAGCCGCCAAAGGTTTCAACTCCTTTTATAACTCGGTAGAAGACCGTAAAGAATGTTGTTTTCTACGTAAAATTGTTCCGCTGAAAAGAGCCTTAAAAGGTGCCAATGTGTGGATTACCGGATTGCGTGCAGAGCAGAGTGAAAACAGGCATGACATGCCCATCTGGGAGTATGATGAGGGTAATCAGGTGTTTAAATTTAATCCTTTGATAGACTGGACGTTCAATCAGATGACTTCTTTTCTGGAAGAAAATAAAGTGCCTCAGAATGTGCTTCATAAAAAAGGATTTGTGAGTATTGGGTGTGCACCCTGTACCCGGGCCATCATGGCAGACGAGCACCCTCGTGCCGGCAGATGGTGGTGGGAAGAGTCACAGAAAGAGTGTGGACTGCACTCGGTTAAATAAGAAATTCAAATGTCAGAGATAGTGTCAGAACAATCACAAAGAACAAACTACGTTACCAACAGAAGTTTTCCCCGTCAGCTGGAAGACGAGGCCATTTACATTATCAGAGAGGTAGCTGCTCAGTTTGAAAAGCCGGTATTATTGTTTTCAGGGGGTAAAGATTCCATTACGTTGGTTAGGCTTGCTCAGAAAGCATTTTACCCCGGTAAAATCCCCTTTCCTCTGCTCCATGTAGATACGGGTCATAATTTCCCAGAAACCATTGAATTCAGGGATAAGCTGGTGGCAGAACTGGGCCTGGAACTCATTGTGGGTAGTGTGGAAGATTCAATCAAGCAAGGTAAAGTAAAAGAGGAGACCGGGAAATACGCCAGTCGTAATGCCTTGCAGACGGTCACTTTACTTGATGCTATAGAAGCCAATAAATTTGATGCCTGCATAGGAGGTGCCCGCAGGGATGAGGAAAAAGCCCGTGCCAAAGAACGAATTTTCAGTGTTCGTGATGATTTTGGTCAATGGGATGCCAAAAAGCAAAGGCCTGAGATGTTTGATATGCTGAACGGGCGAATTGAAATCGGAGAAAATGTACGGGTGTTTCCTATCTCTAACTGGACCGAGCTGGATGTCTGGAATTACATCAAAGAGGAAGAAATGGAAATTCCGTCGATTTATTATGCACACAAACGTCAGGTTTTTGACCGGGATGGAATGATCTGGGCAGATTCTGAATACATCAACAAATCGGAGGATGAAGTTCCCTACGAAATGGTAGTTCGTTTCAGAACTGTGGGAGATATGACCTGTACGGCCGCTGTAAAATCAGATGCTGATCATATTGATACCATCATCGATGAAATCATCGGAGCCGAAATTTCGGAACGCGGAGCACGGATTGACGACAAACGTTCTGAAGCTGCCATGGAGAAAAGAAAACAGCAGGGATACTTCTAATTGAAATGAATCAACAAATTGGCATTTATAGCCGATTTGCTTAAAAATTAATTCTAAAGTCGTAATGGACATACTTAAAATAGCAACAGCCGGTTCGGTAGATGACGGAAAAAGCACATTAATTGGTCGGTTGCTTTACGAAACAAAGTCAATCACCAAAGATAAAATTGAAGCTCTGGAAACAGCATCAAAACGAAAAGGCCTTGATTTTACTGATTTATCTTTACTTACAGACGGCCTCATTGCAGAGCGGGAACAAGGCATAACCATTGATGTAGCTCATATTTACTTCAATACGCCAACCCGAAAATACATCATTGCCGATACCCCGGGCCATTTTGAATACACCCGGAATATGGTGACCGGGGCCAGCAATGCTTCTGTAGCCATTATTCTTGTTGACTCCAGAAACGGCGTGAGCGAGCAGACAAAAAGGCATTTCTATATTAATTCGTTATTGAGAACTGAGAATGTCATAGTTGCCGTTAACAAAATGGATCTGGTTGATTACAGCCAGCAGCGTTTCGAAGAAATCAAAGCAGATTTTGAAAGCACAGTAGGTAAGGCAGGTTTTGAAGGGCAAAAAATTACATTCATTCCAATTTCTTCCCTTTATGGTGAGAATATCACCAATCGCTCCGATAAGATGAGCTGGTATGTGGGTGAAGCACTGCTGGAGATTCTCGAGAAAATAGAAAACCGGCAACAGCTGGTAAGTAAAGAAGAAATACCGTCCCGATTGGGGGTTCAGTATGTTATCCGTCCTAAAACCGAAGAATATCACGATTTCAGAGGCTATGCAGGAAGAATAAACAGTGGAGAATTTGAGGTAGGAGATCAGGTGATTTCTCTACCAAGCCGGCAGATTTCGACGATTGAAAGCATTTCAAAGTTTGACAAACAACTCCGGAAAGGCCAGGCTGGAGAATCGGTAGTAGTAACGCTGACAGATGATATTGATATAAGTAGGGGAAACCTTCTGACTAAAGTAGGTGAGGCTCCTGAGGGTCTGCGAAGTATTGCAGCCCGCGTTTGCTGGATGGATAATACGCCTCTAGCTTCTGGTAAGACGTATATCGTTCAGCATGGTATAAACTCGCAAAAGGCGAAAGTGACTTCGGTGGATACCGTAATGGAAGTGGAGCATATGAACGAGTCATCTGAAAAAACGGAAATCAGACTGAATGAGATTGGAACTATTCAGGTGAAACTTGCAGGTGAAATTTTCGCAGATAAGTATGCCGATAATCCGGCAAACGGAGCATTTATTATCGTGGACCCGATGACAAATAACACTTCAGGCTTGGGTTTTGTACTCTGAAAAGTAAGGCATTTTTCATTTTTAAGTGGGAGAAGATCATTGATTTTCTCCCTTTTTTTGTGCCAATTGGCCTGCAATAGGATTATTTTTATGTAAAGTTTTGAAAAAAAAATTTTTTACTTGTCAAGACAATAAATTTGAATTAAGCCTGTGGAACTCCCCTTTTTTTGTTATTATATTGCAAGTCCGTGCCGGAAGATAAATAGCTAATCTATGAGGAATCGGTGAGATACTTTCAGAAGTTATCTGGTGGCAAAACGGAAGAGTACATACAAAATAACAGTTGACAAGGAATGATAGAAACAGAGCAAATTCCAGGATTGTATCAGGAAGAATTTGAGCATGATGCCTGTGGTATTGGTTTCAGAGCACATCTGAAAGGAAGAAAATCCCACAGTATAGTCACAGATGCTATCCAGATGCTGGAGCGTATGGATCACCGTGGAGCCTGTGGCTGTGACCCCAATACGGGTGACGGAGCGGGTCTTCTACTTCAGATTCCTCATGAATTTTTCGTTTCAGAAGCACTTAAAAATGGTTTTAAGCTACCGGCTGCCGGCGAGTATGGAGTCGGGATGATTTTCTTTCCGTATGACCAGAAAGTACGCGAAGAATGCCGTGAGCTTCTTAATCGCATGATTGATGAGCTGAAACTGGATCTTCTCGGCTACAGAAAAGTCCCCACGCTGAATGATACCCTTGGTGAGGGCTCTCTTACCGTAGAACCCTGGGTAGAGCAGGTTTTCATTGCCAAACCTGCTGATATCGAAGATGATCTTACTTTCGAAAGAAAGCTGTATGTGCTTCGTCAGTACTCAAGTAAAGTGATAAAGGACTCCGTAAAAGGTGCCAAAGAGTCGTATTACGTACCTACTCTTTCTGCAAGGACCATTTCTTACAAAGGTCAGCTCACTACAGACCAGTTGAAGTATTACTTCCCTGATCTTCAGGATCCGAAAGTGGTTTCTGCTTTTGCGATAGTACACTCCCGTTTTTCTACCAATACGTTTCCTTCGTGGAAACTGGCTCAGCCGTTTAGGTATATCGCACACAATGGTGAAATCAATACGGTAAAAGGTAATGTGAACTGGATAAGAGCAGCAGAAAGCACCTTCTTTTCAGAGTTTTTCTCCAAGGAAGAAATGGAGATGATTCTGCCCATTTGTGAAGCAGGCAATTCAGATTCGGCTATGCTTGATAACGCCATCGAACTGCTTTATCTGTCTGGAAGGTCTCTTCCTCACGTTATGATGATGCTTATACCCGAGGCATGGGACGGTAACTCAGACATGGATCCGGTGCGTAAAGCATTTTATGAATATCATGCGACTATTATGGAGCCCTGGGATGGCCCGGCTTCCATTTCTTTTACAGATGGTAAAATTGTGGGTGCTACGCTTGATAGAAACGGTCTTCGTCCATCGAGATACTGGGTGCTTAATGACGATACAGTAGTAATGGCCTCTGAAGCCGGAGTGCTTGATATCGATCAGTCAACAGTCGTTTCAAAAGGTCGTCTTCAGCCAGGACGAATGTTTGTGGTAGACATGGAAGAAGGCCGTATTATCCCTGATGAAGAGCTCAAAGCAGACATATGCAGCCGCCAGCCTTATCAGGAGTGGATTGATAAATATAAAATTAACATTGCCAATCTTCCGGATTCCATTCGCCCGTATACGCATTATAGTCCGGAGAAACTTCTGAAGAGGCAGATCACGGCAGGTTATACTTCTGAGGATCTTAGAATGATTCTGGGGCCCATGGCTTCGCAGGGTAAAGAAGCCATTGGTTCAATGGGGATAGATTCTCCTCTGGCTATCCTGAGCGGGCAGAGCCAGCATATGTCATCCTATTTCAAACAATTGTTTGCACAGGTGACAAACCCTCCGATCGATTCCATTCGGGAGCGTTCTATCATGTCCCTCATTTCGTTTGTGGGCTCGGCAGATAACATTCTTACCGAATCACCGAAACACTGCAGACAGGTGCAGCTGGAGCAACCTATTCTTACAGCCAAGGAGTTTGATAAACTTAGGTTTGTGGACCACGAGGGTTTTCAGGCCAAAACGATCAATACCTACTTTTTTGTAAATTCCGGTGATAACGGGAAGGCGTTGGCCTTCGGTTTGGAGCGAATCTGCAGATATGCGGAAGATGCGATCAAAGACGGTTTTGAAATCCTTATCTTATCCGACCGGGCAGTTGATTCGGATCACGCTGCTATACCGTCTCTTCTCGCTGTTTCCACCATTCACCACCATCTGATTCGTAAAGGTCTAAGGGGTAAAGTGGGAATCATAGTAGAGGCTGCAGATGTTTGGGAAACGCATCATTTTGCCACGCTTATTGGGTACGGAGCTTCGGCTATTTGTCCGTATCTGGCTTTTGAGACCCTCACAGACATGAACAAACGGGGGCAGATTGACGGCGATTTCACGGAAGAACAGATTTATAAGAATTATATCAAAGCCGCAGATAAGGAGTTGCTAAAAATATTCTCCAAGATGGGTATCTCCACTTTACAGTCGTATCAGGGAGCCCAGATTTTTGAGTGTTTGGGTCTTAATAAAGCGGTGATCGACAAATATTTCAAAGGAACAGTATAAAGAATATGAGTTATTGGTAAAGACGAAATCGCTAAAGAGGTGATTTTACTCCATAGTGTTGCCTATCCGAAAACAGAAACCGATTCGGTGAATCGTCTCGAAGTAGGTGGTGTG
>CBINGY010000068.1:0-20421 GCA_966250325.1 uncultured Cytophagaceae bacterium
GAGAAAACAGTTCCTGATTGTGCCTGAAAGCCGGGTTCCAGTAGAATCGCATCAGCCTTATAACTCACTTTTACTTCTCCAGAAAGGAGGTTTTGGGCAGTAAGCGTCTGGCCAGCCGGATTTACCTGCTGATGGTACCCGAAATTCATATCGTCCGCTGTGCTTTGTAAAAGGTTTTTAGGAGAGCAGGGTCTCAGTTTGATTAAATCTAAGAATCCGTTGTTTTCAGGAGAATAATTAATCTCGTTGAACTCGGAGAAATACGAAAAGCTGCCGTGCAAGTAAAGGTTTCCATTTGCCTGAAAGGTATTGAAAACATAACTGCTGCCAATGAGTGACCTGATGCCCTGATAACTTAGCAGATTGCCGGAGCTGGAGTAAGAAACCAGATACGTATTATACCAGGGATATAGATCGGAGGACATCGTATCTGTATTCGGCTGAAAGGGATCAGAGAAATTAATCGAATTTTGGTAGGCTCCTGCGAGAACCAGATTACCGTCTATTACCGTTGAACTTACATTGATTAAATCGCTGTCCTTTAGTGTATCTCCGGCTGTTTTTGCCCACAAAAAATTTCCGGCCAGATCGTAGCAGAAAATAGCAAGGTAGGCGTCATTTTTGGGTCTAATTATGGGATTTTGATGAATGTTATAGGGGTTACTGTAGTCCAAACTGCTGTAATAATTGATACCCACCAGATAGACCAGATTGTTCGCTGCAATTATATTTTGAAAGTTGACCGGGTAACTCTGATTGGCAGAGAATCTTTTTGCCCATTGTAAATCCCCCAGGCTGTTGAGTCTTATAACGAAGCTTTCGTCTTGATCGATGTTACCGACCTTCAGTAAAGGAGGGTCCAGGCTCCCTGGTGTATTAAAGCTCATTGATTCCTGGAATTCGCCGGTAAGGAATATATCATTCCCTTTTACCTCCAGAGTCTCCAGGCGATCAGAATTGATTCCACCATACCGGCGAGCCCATACGTAGTTTCCGGCCAGATCGTACTTCAAGACGTAAATATCCGTATTTCCTAAGCTACTCAGGCTACTGGTTCCGCTTCCTGTTTCAAATTCTACGGAACCGGAGAACTCGTCAGCAATATAAATTCCGGATGCATCCACATCAAAGATGCGGGCATCTCCTTTTTGTCTTTTTGACCAGATGAGATTACCATTTAAATCGTATTTCAGCAGGTAGAAATAGTTATCCTTTTCTTCATTGTCATAGTAAATATCCCCGTCTGGTTTCTTCAGAGTAACGGCATCCTTGTTTTGTAAAAGAACATAGAGGTTCCCTTGATAATGGACCAACTTTGTGATGAGTGCGGCAAAGGAAGAAGCAATATGAGATAGAAAGACAGGTTTTGCTTTGGAATCAGCTTTGTATAAAAATAATTTTTTTTCATCAGTGTTACCAGAATGGGGTAAGTCTAAGTCCTTTATTTTCAGGTTTTCCGTAAATTGACCAAGGATATACACATCTCCATTATCGGAGGCTGTCATTTGCTTATAGCTCAGGATAGCCACTTTTTGCTCTTTACCGGTTTTGTAAAGTGAGCTTAAATCAGGAGCTATACTCTGACCAGAGATGAAGCCATAAGGGGAGCCTTCAGGGAGAATAAAATTTCTTAGTGCGGAAGAAGGGGTGTTAAAATTCATTGACTGATCTGAACTTCCGCAAATCCAGAGATGAAAATCATCTGAGCTGATGCTTTTGGCCAAATCTTCGCCGGGTCCTCCGGCTCGTTTGGTACGAATGAGCGTACCATTCAGATCATAGGTGGCCAAAAATACATCCCGGGCTCCATCAGACAGATAGGTTTCCGGCCAGGTGGTAGTATCGTAATTAAAGTCAATTTGTGCCCTGAAAAAGCCAGTGAGATTAATCCGGTCGTTATGGATAGAAATTGCCGTAGCCCCATCGTTCAGATTTCCTCCCATTCTACGTCTCCATTGGGGGATTCCTACACTCGAATATTTGATCAGAAAACCGTCACGGGCTCCGTTGCTTACCAGATTTACATTACTACTCGCAGGGCCCGGGAAACTGGCGGTGCCTGAAAACTGACCGGTGAGGAAAACGTCGTTTTCTGATGTAGCCAGATTATAAAGTTCATCTTCGCTGACACCACCGGCTCGCCTTACAAAATTAAGTGAGCCGCCGGTGCTAAATTTGGCCAGAAACATATCCTGAAGCCCCTCAGAAGTTATTTCATTGCTCCCCGTGGCAGATGGAGTATTGAAATTGGCTGTACCAGTAAAATTACCTCCCACATAAATGACAGACCCCGAGGCGTCAATGGCTACACCCTGATCTTCGGTTACACCCCCTGCACGCCGTAGCCATTCCGCATTACCCGATGAGTTGAATTTGGCCAGAAAAATATCTGATTGTCCTACACTTTCCAGCTCATTACTCCCGGCAGATGAAGGCGTATTGAAGTTTACTTTACCCCGAAATAAACCGGTGAAGTAAATATCTGTACCCAGGGTAGTAAGGTCTTTGCCTTCATCATTTTGTGGACCGCCAGCTCTTTTTAATAGAAATAGGGTTCCATCTAATGGCCTCATTTTTATAAGGAAAATATCTTTTCCGCCCGCCGAGGTAAGTTCCAGACTTCCGGCTATGTAAGGGCTGCTGAAATTTGCCACCCCCTCAAAAGAGCCGGTCAGATAGAGCCAGTTATCTCTGAAAATTATTCGGCTTACCTCTTCATCTCCTGTACCACCCGCTCGTACCGACCAGATCGCTTTGCCTTCTGCATTATGCTTTACTACATACATGTCTTTACTTCCTCGGGCGAATAAGACCGGAAGTGAGCCAAATTGAATGAAGTCGTGAAAATAGCCGACCGTATACGTATTTCCCTCTGTGTCTGAAGTAATGGAGATCGCTTCGGAACCTGCCGCCTGCACGTTTCCATAGCTTTTTTGCCAGTCGGGAAGGAGATCAATCTCATATGCGGCGGCGAAAATTTCCTGCGAATTCATTTCCACAGAATCTTTTACGAGGCCGTTGATGTCTGTACTGACCATTTGGTTTGAGCTGGTGCCAAAGACAAACTGTCTGTTCGCCGTTACGGCAATGGTCTGGTGCTCCTGAGCAGATAAGCCCTTGTTAATAACGCAAGAGATAAAATCGCCCGTTTGAAGAGAGAAAGAGGCCAGAAAGGCGTCTCTATCCGTGAGATCGTATTCTCTGAATCCGGGTATGGCTGGCGTGGAGAAATTGAGTATTCCGTTTTCATTTCCACAGATTAATACCTGATCACCGGCAATTTGAAGATCACTCTGAGATTGTGTAGAACCTGTAGGACCATATCTACTAATCCAGTTCAGTGTGCCTGAGTCATCGAAACAGCTTAGAAAAACTTCAAATTCTGTACTGGTAAGCTCATTGGTTCCATTAAAAGCGGAAGGGGTATTGAAATTGACCAGACCTTTGTAAACACCGGATACCACGATTTTTTCATTTGCTGCCCTAAGATTCGGAAAAAAAAGACCCTCTGACTGTGCGAATCGTCTGGCCCAAAGCAGATTTCCCTCTGAACTGAATTTGATAAGGAAGTATTCCAGGGTAGTGGATGCCGCGGTAATTACCGATGATAGAATACCGGTTTCTCCTTCTGTATTTAAGGTGTTTCCGTACAATCCGGTTATGTAAACGGCATCATCCATAAGATCGAGATCACCGGGGTAAGTCTCTCCGTTGCAGTTCAATACATTCACCCAGAGGAGGTTTCCACTGAAATCATATTTAGCAAGGAACCCTTTTTCGTTGGGAGATGTGGCTTCATACACCGTGCTGCTATTCTCCGGGGCAGAGAAATCGGATTGCCCCATGAAATAACCTGTTACATAAAACCCATCAGTGCCCGCGGATACACCTCTGGGCTGAATTTCTCCTGTTGTTTCAATCTGTTTCTGCCAGTTGAGGTTTCCGTTTATGTCAAAGCTTGCCAGTACCATTGGCTCGGTACCCTCTGTCACTCCTGTTTCATTACCGGAATCGACATTATAGTTCCCCGTAACCCTCAGGCTTATATAAACGTTGTTGTCGTAATATGCAAGTCCTCCTTCAAATTCTGACCCTAATCCACCAATTCGCTTTTCCCAGAGTATTTGTCCCTGCTCAGTCATTTTAAAAAGGATCAGATCTTTTTCAGGTCCCTGATTTTCCAGTTTACGACCGGCAATTTCCGTATCATTATAATAGCCCAGAGCGTAGATATGGTTGTTTTCGCCGGTTGCCGTTTTTGTGATATGCAGATTACTGGGTTTCTCGTCCAGAGTAAAAGCCCACTCCGGCTGATACTGAGCGAAACACGTCAGTTGACCTGCAAAAAGAAACAGGATACAGTAAAAGGCAGTCTTCATGAGATGGTAGTTTATTCCCTCAAATCTCTGAACAGCTACTGTGCTAAAGTATCGTGTAAATAGGGATTTTTCAGCCGTTTGATTAGAAACTCAGATAAGCAGGACGCTCATTTAATTACAGTTAATCAAATCTGCCACTACTCCTTCACTGGTTTGAAAAACAGATCCGTTTGCTACCTCCAGCCTGTTTGCCCGGGCCCTGAAACCTGCAGGTATGGTTACATTTTTGCCTGATGGAATGCTTACATTGTCACAATAACCGGGAAAGTTTCCAAGACTCCAGGACGAAGCGTCAAACCAATCGTTTCCATTTCCGGTGAAAGTATTGGATTGTGTACCATTGCATTGGCATTTATCAGAAACGCTCAGGATTATTTTATTGTCAATACAACCAGTTAGCGGTGCCTTGGCCATGTACAGGGTAAAATTGCCCGTTTTTGTGGAGGTACCGGTAAATGTATCTTCATTGAACGTACCGGCTTGCTGGGTTTTCAGTGAATTGTAGTAAAGTTTATTGTCGGTGACAGGTGGATTTGCCCCCCATGTAAATCCCAGCCTGTCTTTTATGCCGGATGAAATTGGGAACCGGAGGGGATAGGTGATAAGACCCTCTGAAATGCCGGTTAGACTCACGTTTCCTCTACGTATATTAATAATGCCGTAATTGTCCAGATGAACCGTTGAATTGTAAATAGCCGGAAAGTCAAATTGCAGGATGCCGTAGTTCTTCGCAGATGCCAAAGCCGTTGCAAAAGTAGTGAGACTATTGCCCAGGAATAGATTACCGCACGCTTCATTGTGAAATTTTCCCGTAGTGAAAAAGGAATTGCCGATGCAGGAGGTGTCAATGGTGATAGTGCCGCTGTTGATCAGGCTGTCTGAGCTGGTAAATGAAATGATTCTGCCCGATGAATGGGTGGCAACCACCCTTCCTTTGTTTCTGAATTTTGAATTTTGCTGAATGTCAATGAGGTACCCGGCGTCGTTGAATTTTTTATTGTGTACCAGAATATAACCGGTTGAATCATTCAATCCATAGCCGCTGCCTACTGACCTTAGACCGAACATACAATAATCCAAAATATGAATGGTGCCGGCATTGTAGAGAAAATCGGTATTCCTTATACCCAGAGCTGTGCCCTTCAGAGTTAGATTTCCATAATTGTAAAGTGTATCTATTACATGAAGAGCAGAGTAGTTGGTCACAGGAACATTGCTGCTGTCAAGGGTAATGGAAGCACCTGCGTGATTGTAATTTTTACCTGTCATCTCAAATCCACCGAGGGAGAAAGGCTGAAATTCTGCGGTATTGGCTCCCATATCATGTGCAATAAGTTGACCGTAATTCTTCAGATTTTCAGCGTCGATAAACCGGTTTCCATGATGCAAAAAGGCTTCCAGGGTGCCTTCATTTACCACGTCAAATGCCCAGATAGCAAACTCATTTAAGGGTGCTGGAATATCAACGCCAATGTATCCTTTTAAAGTAATATTTTGTGCGAAAATCACCGGATAGGAGGAGCCAACAGGAATAGCAGAAAGCGTGCAATTGAGCAGAAGGGAATCCCGGTTATCGAAGTTTAGTCGAAGATTTCTTAAATCGAGCAGGTTTTTTCCTCCTGAAAACCGAATCATGTTTTTGTTGATAAAATCAATGCTGTCTGCACTATAAAAAAGTGGGGGTGAGTAGAGATCTACTATCCCTTCTTCCTGATTTTCGAAATAACCGCTGTGAAAGACCAGTGAGTTTGGTGCGGTCTGAATTTCAGAGCTTATCACACCGTTATTGAGTAATACACAGTCGGCTCCTCTGAAATGAATAAACCCAAAGGGTGCGGGATCCTTGATAAAGGCTATTTCTCCACTGTTTACCAGGGAATCATACAGGTCGATATACTCCAGTTCCATGATTCCTCGGTTTTCCAGATAACCGGAAACCCACTGCTGGGTGGCTGAAACAAATGTGGCACTGAGGTTATTTAAAAACCGGCTTCCTGACGAAACAAACAAACCAACCTTCTCGCTATAGTTTAAATGAACGGTGCCTGTGCCCGTATTTACAAAAGATGCTCCGTTATGAAGAAATATACCGGCATAGGAGGTGGTATCAATAGCGATAGCTCCCCGGTTTGTCAGCGTTCCGCTTACCACTTCAATGACTCTTGAGGTTAAGGTGATCATATTCAGACTTCCGCTGGCCCTTATGAGCAGCTTGTTTTGATTTGATAGGGTGATGCTTTTGGCGGTTGCTGTCATCAGTTCAATGACCACACTATCCTGAGCAGGGTTCGTCTCAGAAATTATTACATCTTCGAGAGCAGTAGGAATGTGATTCAGGCTCCAGTTATTCGGATCGCTCCAGCTGACGCCATCTCCGGTAGGGTTAGGATTCCACTGATTGGTTTGAGCCGAGGCACCCAGAAAAGCGGAGGTCATAAGCATGAAGAAGCCGAAAGTTTTCATTTATGACTTTTTTCACAAAACAAATGAATTCCCTTGGGCTGAAACATCGTGTAATTGGGGATTTTGAGGTAAGTTATCATCAGACTTATTTCCCGTGAAAGCTCTTTGGTAACATCATTTTAAATTCTTCTGCGTTTTGATTTGATCCACCGGTATTTCAGGTCATCATAAAATAGACTGGCCAAAAGAATGAATGCGGCCAGGAAGAGCGTGTGAAATCCGAGATTCATACGGGAATGGAGGAAGCCACCAATGAACCCGCCTGCGAAGAAAAAAGAGATGATATAAATTCGTAAGCGGATGGTATTTTTAAGAGCTTCTTTCTGAGAAGAAAAACCCAGCTGTGCAAGTTCAATACCCAGGTCTGTAAAGAGACCGGTAAGGTGGGTGGTACGTACCACCGCCCGGGAAATATTGGTTACATAAGAATTCTGAAGTCCCATGGCAAACAGCAGCGAGCAGGCAATACTATTCGGGAAGTCTCATTGATAGGTGTTTCCCAGTAGGGCAAGAATAAATAGTATCAGGAATTCCAGGGAGATAGGGATCACATACACATTTAGTTTTTTACTTTCCCGAAGTAATTCAATCAGAAAACCGGCTAAAAATGAGCCCAGAAAGAAAGACAAAATGTACAGGAAATAAATCATGCCCTTCCAGAGATCTAGGCGGGCAATCTCGTTGATTAATTGAGCAAAATGACCGGTTACGTTGGTAGTAAGCTGCTGAAGCGAAAGAAATCCTGTGACATTCACCATGCCTGCCACAAACGAAAGCACCACAGCTATTTGGAGATTATGTCTCGGGGTTCTGCTTTTCCCCTGATGTCTGAACATGTCCGACTGCTTTTACTGGCAATTTAACTTTTTTCGGAGGGTGTGAATCCGGTTCAGTTTATAAATTCTTTTAATAATTCCGTTGTGTTCTGTGATCTGAAATCCTCAGAAGCAAATTTCTTGATTCCCGCAATCGCTGTTCGTGATTGTCTTACGGCTAAGAGCGTTTATTTTTTTGTCACTACTACCGTTTCCTAAGAATAGGGTCAAACTTTAGGATGCTTCTTGGAGCTACACTAACTTTTCGACCAATAAATAATTAGCCTTAAAATGAAACCATCTCTACTCTTCGTGTTCTTTGTATTTATTATTGGTCATATTAATGGTCAGGATTCATTTCTTTCGGAATCAGGTGTTGCGGTAAGCTCTTCCCCGGCAGTTATTCAGGAATTTCTAAGCCGCTCAACGGTGGGAAAATCGGCTATCGTAAAAGTCAATTTTGAGGCCTTAATGAACTCCGAAATAAAGATGGAGGCCCTTGGCAATACCATTCAATCGACGGGTCAGGTTACAGAGGCAAGAACCCCCGGTGAATTTACATGGAGTGGGAAGAGTGCAGAGGGAGAACCTTTTGTATTTACAGTCAGGGGAGCTGAGATCAGCGGGATGTTTTACAGGAATAATGTAATGAACAGGTTGATTACAATGAACGGAACTTATCTGCTGTATGAAGTAAATCAAAGTGAGTTTAAGCCAGAAAAATGTGATTTAGTGCCTGCAAAGAAGCAGGAAAGCAGATTCAGAAAAGGAATTTCATCAGGTACCCTGGACTGTAAGGTTCGCGTATTGTTTGTTTTTACACAAAAGGCCCTTAATCTGATGTCGTCTTCTATGGAGAATTATGCTCAGGCTTGTATAGATATTGCTAACACAGCGTATCAGAATAGTGGAATTAATGCCAGGCTCGAGGTGGCACATGTCTACAAAACTGCCTTTGTGGAAAATAGCAATGATATGGAGTCCTCGCTCATTGCGTTTACTGAAACTTCTGACGGCATCCTGGATGAAGTACACGGGCTGCGTGATTCCTATTCGGCAGATTTGTGCGTATTAATTGGAAGTTACGGCGATTATTGTGGCATTGCCTGGCTATATTCTGATTATGATTACTCGTTCTCCGTTGACCATGTCTCCTGTGCCATTGACAATCTGACCTTTCCGCACGAACTGGGCCACAATTTTGGAGCCTATCATGACCCATACGTTTCCTCGGGAAATTCAAAAGCCTATGGTTATGGATACGTGAATACCATAAAAAGATGGCGTACGGTTATGGCGTATAATAACCGATGTTCAAACAGCGGATATAATTGTACCCGAATTCCCTATTTCTCGACTCCCCTGATCAATTATCTGGGAGATCCGCTTGGTACGGCTAATCAAAATGACAATGCCCGTCTGCATAATGAGGAGTATGCTTTTATGCAAACCATCTCTGTACCTGTGACTAATTTGGTGCTTGTTCCTTCAGATACGGTTGGAGTTTTCGGGCATGCCATTTCCCGTCAATTTCTGAGTACAAGTGGTGCATACACGGTAGGTGTAAATGAGAAGTTTATCTTTAACGCAGGCAATAGCATTGAGCTTGCACCGGGTTTTTCTGCACTGAATGGCAGCAGGTTTACATCTGAAATTAAAACAGTGCCGTCCTGTATTGTGGCTTCCGATACAGGTTTCTTTGAGGCTTTGAATGAAGGTGCTCCTGAACTTCTTTTTGAAGAGGGAAAACCTCTGCTCCGAAATAAGGAGAAGATAGAACTAATCGAGTGGCTTGATGCCCTTGGCGAGAAGACTTCGGATGTGTTCGACGGTAAGTTCGTGAGGATTTCTGCAGAATCAGGCACCCATACCTATCGGATTAACCGGTGAGGAAAGTCTGTTTTTCAAACAGGTAAGTTTTTAAGCAAGCCCTTTTTTCCGCTCAATGTATCGGGCGGTTGATAAAGGAGAGGTAAAATACCCAAATACAGGATGTTTTGGCACAGGTGACTTTTGGAACTTTGAAGAAAAAAGTCATGAACTATATCAAACCTTCCCATGAGATACGAATAGGCGGTCATATCAAGGCAGACCCCGGTGATTTGGTTTCACTAAAAGCAGATGTCAATTACACCCATATTACGTTTGCAAACGGTGAAAAAGTGATGGTAGCCACCACGCTGAAGAAGTTACAGGCACGCCTTGAACCTTACGGATTTTACAGGATTCATAAAAATGCCGTGATTAATTTACGTTTTGTGAAACGGGTAAGGAGCTTTAAAACCGGAACGTTTGTCTTCCTTGAGAATACAGAGAAGGTTCAGGTGAGTAAGCGTAGGGAACAGGGGCTGCACCGACTACTTTCACAGGGGTAAGGAGAAGGTGAAGTCAGAACCTTTGCCTACGGTACTACGTACTTTAACGGTTCCGCCCAGTTCGTCAGCGATTCGTTTAACTATAAAAAGCCCAAGCCCATGGCTGGTGTCGCCCTTTTTGAGACTTACCCCGGAGGTCTGATAGCGGTTAAAAATGGTGGATACTTCCTGGGCGGGAATTCCCTTTCCCTGGTCGCTTACCTCAAAGTGAATAAAATCGGTTGTTTGATAACATCGAAGCGAAACTACTCCTTTCTCGCTGTACTTGATCGCATTGGAAAGTAAGTTTTCGAGAACTCTGAAAAGAAGATTCCTGTCTGTTAGTAATTCCTCCTGATCTTGTTCCACGCGAACACGGAATTGCAGTCCGCTGGCTTCTGCCATAGGGCGGAACCTCCCGGCTAGTTCAGCAAAAAGGGTGGATAAATCGATGCGTTCTAAATTTACTTCCCGAAGCTCCTGTTTGTCTATGGTGAGCAGCGAACGTATGTTTTTGAGGCCATGATCGGCTGTTTTTACGATCATTTGACGGGTTTCATTTTCAGAATCAGGCAAGCTCTCTGCCCAGAGTTTTATGGCCGAAAACGGACTGCTCAGATCATGAGATACTACAGACATCAAGTGATTTTTTTCCGTATTCAGCTCTGTAAGTTTCCTGTTCTGAGCTTCAATGAGTTCATTCTTTTTCTTGTTTTTGTAAAGGGCAAACCCGGTAATTCCGGCAAGAGTGATGACTGCCAGAAGGCCAATTGCCAGGGCAAGCTGTCTGTTTCGCTGACTCTCCAACTGCGTGGTGAGCAGTTGATTTTCACGCTCTCTCTCGGTAGCATGGTACTCTTCCTGTAGCTCAGCTATACGGTTGTTCGTTTGCTCATTAAGCAGTTGATCTTTGAGTTCGTTACTTCGCCTAAGTTCTTCATACGCCTGCTGATATTGCCCCAATTCAAAGTATAAGGCTGCCAGTTTTTCATGGGAAAGCTGCCGGAGATTTTTTGAGTCTAATTTTTGAGCCAGTGTAAGTGATTCCAATAACACCTGCAACGATTCCTTGTTCTGGCCAAGTCCATTCAATGCCCCGGATTTATTGACGAGATTATACCAAACATCTGTATCGCTTTTGCCGGTGAAATAGGCGATATTCTCTTCAGAAAGTTCAAGTGCTTTCCGAAAATCTTTGTTTTTGACGTACAGGGAGGCCAGGTTAATCTTTGAATAGGCTATCGCAGAAGAGTCTTTCAGCTCAGTTTTTATCTTTAGAGATTTTTCATAGTACAGCAGGGCAGAGTCTCGTTTTTCTTCATTCAGATAACACTGCCCCAGATTATTGTAAATAACAGAAAGCTTTTTCTGGTCGAAAACTTCCGGCTCATATTTTGTAAGTATTTCTTTAATAAACGCCTTTGCCCGCAGGTGTTGTCCGGTAAAGAGATGTATATAAACCAGATCTGCCACCGAAGTCAGTTCATCTGTCGGATCTCCCAGCTCACCGGCTTTTTTTCTGAATTCCAGGTAGTGCTTGAGAGCCTCTTTCGAATTTTCATCATAGTCATAATAAAATCCCCTGAATCGCGAGGCATAGGCCTCTGCCCGTCTGTAACCCGATTTTTCCAGAATATCGGCCCAAATAAGCAGGGAATCCTTCTTCTCAGCGTTATAAATATCGTAGGAGGAAATACGTTCATCCCACTCCCGGGGACTTTTCTGGCCCCACACGGTAAAGCAATAGCCTATCAGGAAAAACAGAACGCTATATTTCATCAAGAATACCATTTTGTAAGGCAAATTTCACAAGACCTACTGTATTGCTCACTCCGAGTTTAACCAGGATATTTCTTCGGTGTGTATCTACGGTTCCTGTACTCAGAAATAACTTTTCGCCAATTTCTGCCGAGCTGTATTCTTTGCAAACCAGTTTCACTATTTCATATTCTCTCGGTGATAAAAGTTCTTTTAATTTATTATCCGGAGTGGTTACGGTGTTTCTTTCAATGGATTTTCCTTCTGAAACAATTTCGCTGCTGAAGTAAACCTTGCCAGACGCCACGGTCAAAATTGCCTTTTTCAATTCTTCAATGGCTGCATCTTTTAAAATATACCCCTGTATTCCATGTTTTTCCAGTTTATGAAGAAGTCGGGTTCCGCGGTACATGGTCAGGTAGAGCACAGGCAGGCCTGGATTTATTTCCCGGATTCTTGAAATTAATTCTTCGGGCTCTATATCAGGAAGTTGGATGTCCAGTAAAAGTAAGTCAATGTGTAACAGCGGCAAATCATGAAGCAGGGGTAAACCACGGGTGTAACTGGCGGCAATCTGCATGTCATCCAGAGATCTGAGTAATTTTTCCAGTCCTTTCAGAAAGATTTCATGATCATCCACAATGGCTATACGCATGTGCAGGTGGTTTTATTGATAGTGTAAGGTAATCTATAAGCCTGTGAAACAGAAAAGTTTCTTAGGTTACGGTAAATATAAATTCGACTGATCGCGTAGGTTTTGTTCCTGATGATTCCTTAATTCTGCGTTTCAGACGGCTTGTTCCTGCTGGTTTTCTGCTGCGTATTATTTCTTTTTCTATTGCAGAAATAAAGCCTTATTTTAGCTTTCAACACACGTATCAGAATGAAAATTGCCCTTATTGATGACCATGAAATAATTTTAGAGAGCCTCTCTCTTTTGCTTCATGCGATTCCTGAAGTTACCGAAGTGAGACGATATGATGACCCTGAAACAGCTCTCATTACCTGTTTACAGGAGGATTTTGACCTCATAATCACCGATCACAATATGCCGGGCATGAGTGGTAGCTCTTTTACCTTGAAACTTCGTAAAGAAAAACCAGAGTCCAGGATTCTTATGCTTACTGTGGATGAGAGCTATGACACCATTCGCGAAGCGTTCAGTGCAGGTATTCTTGGGTATGTCATGAAGAAGGCCAACAAAAAAGAACTCACCGATGCTGTGAGATCGGTAGCATCAGGAAAACGATTTATAAGTGATGCTGTTTTTTCTGAGCTGCTCAGGCCGGTGGAGCTAAAAAATGAAGAACCTTATGAAGAGATGCAGTCACTATCGGGTCGGGAAATTGAAATAGTACTTCTGATAGGGCAGGAGCTTTCCACCAAAGAAATCGCAGATAAGCTTTTTGTGAGCGTGGCCACTGTGGAGAAGCACCGGCATAATATTCTGAAGAAACTGGGTGTGAAAAACTCCATAGGTATTGTCAAGTACGCATTGAAGCACAACTTGTTAAGCTAGGGGGATTTTGATTTCCACGGTAAAAAAGTCATCCTTTCTGAGGTCTAAGGTGCCGTGGTAATCTGCTGTAACCTTTCGTAAGTTCCGAAGCCCCTGACCTTCCTTCAACGGAGCCGATACCACTCCGTCATTGGCCATATAAAGCCTAAGCTGCTCAGCATTGACATCAAGAAAAAAGATCACTCGTTTGGGTTTGGCGTGCTTTTTCAGGTTGGTACATAACTCAGCAATGAACTGATAAAGGTGGTATTGCAAAGATTTTTCCAACTGATCAATTTCCGGGGAAAGTATTACCTCAAACGATGCCTCAGATTTTTCCTGAAGGTCTGAAAAAAGCTCCTGGATAGCTAGTTCCAAACCTTTATCCAGAAATTCAAGGGGTCTGAGCTCATGGGCCATACCCCGCACATCTTCATAGAGATTCTGTAGTTCATTCACCATCGAATGATAGAGGTTCGGCTCTATTTGATCTTCCCGAGCCTCCACCTTCCATTTGAGAGCCGAAATTTTGGTAGCTATACTGTCATGGAGCTTTTCAGATACCCTGCGACGCTCCAATTTTTTCCCTTCATAAAGAGCCTCTTCCACCTCCTTATTTCTTTGACTCAGCCGTTTGTTCAGTTCCGCAATCTTCTTCTTGCTTCGATTCTGAAGAAGCAATAGCAGCAAGCCAGCAAGCAAAATTACGGCCAGTGTAATCAAGCCATATCGAAGCGTTTTATTTTCCAGATTTCTGATAGCCAGCTGGTTTTTCTCAAATTCATATTTGCCATTGAGTTCGGCATACTTTTCGTTTACCTCCTGCCGCTTAAGGCTATCTTCCAGCACCAGATATTCCTCCAGTGCTGCCAGAGCCTTTGCAGGGTCTCCGCTCTCCTTGTAGGTGAGATAAAGCTCATAATAGCCTCTGTCCAGAAATTCCAGATATCCTTGCGAATCTGCGGCTGCTATCGCCAGTTCCCGGTAATTGATCGCCTCTGTATAATCTCTTTCTTCCTCAGCAGCTTTCGCGTAATCTGAGTAGATGAAAAACTGCACGAAATAGTTAGGGATTAGCTTTGCCTGTTCCAAAGCCTTTGCCCGGTATTCACGGGCCTTTTCCTTATTTTTCAAAAGTTCATAAACCGCAGCCTGGCCTTGAAGATTGTTGGGTATCTGATTCTTTATCAGGCTATTGGGAAGTAGTTCTTCCACGCGTTTGTAATAAGCCAAAGCTTTTTCGTAGTCGGCTTTGGTTTTAGCATGAAAGAGGGTATTGTCTCCGTAAAAATCTAGAATCCAGATAGCATGACTTGAGTTTTTCAGTTTCAATGCTTCGGGCTCAGCCTCCTTGAAAAGCCGCCAGCATTCGGCTTCATTACCACTGTTTAACATCACAAACCCGAGCAGTATTTTTGTGTAAACAATGTGCTCGGGAATTGAGTTGTTCTTTTCCATGATCCGGAGAGCACTCAGGTAATTTCCTATGGCTTCTTCATACTGACCCAGCTTATCAAATTTTTTTCCAACGGCTCTGAGATAAAGTGCCTCACCGATGGGCCAGATACTTTCTTTCTGAGCTTTGTGAAAACGTTTCAGGTAGTCTTCTGCTTTGGGATCATTGCCAAAAATGCTTTTCTCACAGAGGTCATTGTAATAGAACATCAAAACGCTGTCTCTGCCAAGACCCGGTTTCTGTTTTTCCAGAATGCGAATGGCTGTTACCAGTGAATCACGCGAAAAGCCGGTCTCTCCCTTTGTAATGGCTGAGACAAGTAAGAGGAGAAGAAGTAGTAAGGCAGATTTTCCCGGTTTCATTTCCGGATGGAAGATGAGCATTCCGGAGGGTTTTTCAAAGCAATCTAGGTGCAGTTACTTGTCCATCATCACAAAATCAATGTTTCTGTGTAGTCAAAATTCATGTAAACCGGAAAGAAAGGGCAAGGCCGGAATTTGGAAGAAATCACCTACCCATTAAATACACTATCCGCTGGATTCTGATTTCCCACCAGCCAACAAACGGAAAGCACAGATCAGAAAGAAGAGTTTTTAGCGAAACCCAACCTACCAAAATCAATGAAAACCCTACCCCAAATCCATGGAAACTGGTATTTACTTCTATTGTTTGAATGAGGAATTTTGGAATTCAAAATTACCAGGTCATGAAAACACGAATACATGTGGGCGGCAGGCTCAGGATACCCGAAGATGAAATCGTATTGCTGGAAGGAGATGAAAATTATACCCATGTTTTTACCCGTTCCGGAGAAATCTATTTGGTAGCAACCACCCTTAAATTACTCGAAAACCGGGTGACAGCCTGCTATTTCAGATCGCACAAGAAGTACATCATTAATCTGATGGCCGTGAGATCAGTAAAAGAATTCGAACTCAAAATGAATAATGAGAAAAGTGTTCTGGTTTCACGCAGGAGGCGGGTTGATCTTATTCGGAAACTCAGGCTTTTCAAACCGTCGGTGCTTCGGAATGAACTTCTTTAAATCTAAACGTTAATATCTATGAAAATGAAATTCTACTTTGTTTTTCTATTCTCTTGCTACCTGATTTCATCCCAATCAGTAGCTCAAAACATGGAAGTGTCGGGCCAGATGAAAGTAAAGCAGATGGCCGTTGACAATACCGCTCAGGAATTGGTAGTTCAGAAAAATGACGGAACATTGGCAAAGAGGACATTGGCCTCTCTGGTAAGCGGTACAAACGCCGTTGATTCAGTGAAAAGCTTTCAGCGTGACATGGAATTGTTACGTACCCTTTGTAGCTGCCCGGATATAGAAAAGGTTTCCAAATTCATCATTGAAAGGCTTGAAGCTCATGGGTATACCCGGGATGATATGATCAGTGCGGGGCTTTCAGAATACACGCTAGATGCCTACAAAACCGTGTATGATTACGATGGGAACCCGTATACACCCATCAATATTAACGGACATATCTGGTTAAAGGAACCTCTACGCACTACGCATTTTCTGGATGGTACGGCCATTACTTTTGCCTCGTCAAATGCTTCATGGACCTCGGCAGGCTCCAGCGATACGCTCGCTTACTGCTGGCCAAACGGTGACGCTGCAAATGCGGCTGGTTTTGGTGCACTATATAATTATCATGTCATATATGCAGATTTTACAAAAAAGGTTTGTCCGATGGGGTATCGTTTGCCAACCCAAAACGAATGGGTAATGGACCGTAGGAATGCGGATAATATAACCCTGGGAGCTAAAGACACCAGCCCCGAGTACTGGAATGCCCCAAATGAAGCCACCAACGCCTCCGGAATGTCTGTAAGAGGTGCCGGCACCCGTGACGCAAACGGTGCATACGTGGATTTTAAAAAGCTGTTTGTAGCATATTATTCCTTGAACACTAGTAATTTATCGATTTTCACGGTGGAATCTGTTAATACAAGGGAGAATTTAGGTTATAACGGAAGGTCTTTGACCAGATCACATGGATTATCGGTTCGTTGTAAAAAAATTGACTAGCCAACGTCACCAATCAAATTGATCTGTGGATTCGAATGCAGGGGTGGAAAATTTCAATTAACTGTCTGTTCTTGGAGAATGTCTGATTTTTGAATGAGAAAACAACGTTCCCGATGGAAGGAAGTGCCACAAACCGATCAGTCGTAGATAATAAGAATTGGAGCAGGGTTTCCGTTGAATAAAAAGTTAATTCTGTCCCAAAATCTGTTTTCAAAAGAGGTTTTCAGGAGCCGGAAGTCTGATGAAGATCATTAATATTCTGTTAACGCAGGCCACAATGATATATCTCATTTTTTTCTTAAAGGTTCTATTCTTTCCTTTGTGGTGTATTATTCATCGCTTGAACGTTTTTTAATGATTATCTTACTGTTTTTTGCCGCTCACTGGTACCTTTCGCTTTTTGCACAAACCTTCTTCCTTCACCGTTACGCTGCTCATAAAATGTTTACTATGAGTCCATTTATGGAGAAGCTTTTTTATGTGCTTACCTTTATTTTTCAGGGAAGTTCGTTCCTGAGTCCGTATGCCTACGGCGTGATGCATCGTCTTCATCATGCTCATGCAGATACCGAAGAGGATCCGCATTCTCCATCGTTTTCTGCCAATCTCTTTGACATGATGTGGAAAACCAAAAACTATTACAACACCATTGTTCACAAGCAGGATAGCATAGATCCCAAATTCAAAAAGAACGTACCCCACTGGGAGTTTATGGAACGCCTCGGTGACCGCTGGGTGGTTCGCATTGGATGGGGCGTACTGTATACGTTATTTTATATTCAGTTTGCCGATCACTGGGCGTATTTTCTGCTGCTTCCCATCCATTTTCTTATGGGACCTGTGCATGGAGTAATCATCAACTGGTATGCTCACAAATACGGCTACCGTAATTTTGAAGTAAACGATACCGCCAGAAATCTGCTTCCTGTAGACTTTCTGATGATGGGCGAGAGTTATCATAACAATCACCATAAGTTTGGTGGCCGGGCCAATTTCGGAATCAAATGGCATGAATTTGATCCCACGTTTCCGCTCATTAAACTGATGAATGCCTTTGGCTGGATTAAACTCAAGCCCAATAACGATTTGAACTATATGTGATTCTTATCCATATATATCTTCTGTTGTTAAAAAGACGCCTGGTTTCCGGGCGTCTTTTTTCTGTGTAATGCTTGTTACGCTGTTTAGAAATTCTCTGAAGTATTTTTAGGTATTCAATCATCAAAGAAACAAGTATGAAACTCAATGCCATAGGTTTGAATATCGGGAAGACCGAAAATCTGGCCGTAAAACTTAACTTCCTTCTTGCTAATTATTCTGTTTTTTATCAGAATGTAAGAGGATATCACTGGAATATTAAAGGAGATAAATTCTTCGAGCTTCACCTCAAATTCGAAGAACTCTATGACGATCTCCGTTTGAAAATTGATGAAATAGCCGAGCGGATACTCACGCTGGGTTATACTCCCGAGCATAATTATTCGGCCTATCTAACTACTTCTCAGGTAACGGAAAGTCAGCAGGTTTCTGATGGCACAGAAGGTGTAAGGGCCATTCTGGAGGCTTTCAAAACCATTATCATTTTACAAAGAGAACTACTGGAACTCTCTGCCGATGCCAATGACGAAGGCACCAATGCTCTCATGAGCGACTATATCAGAGCTCAGGAAAAACTGGTCTGGATGTATTCGGCCTTTCTGAAGTAACTTTTTGCTTAAACCTTATCCGAATCATCCTGCAAAGTGATCCCCGTCACTTTATCTCACCGGTTTGAATGGTTACTTCACATGGGCCTTCAAAAGCCCCAAAAAGAGTGCTGGCCCAGGGTGAACCTCTCGTATGGATCGATTTTTTTGAGGTCCTTTCAGTCAGCGTGAACTGGTTTCAGTGTTGTCTCAGAGAGCGATTAAAATTCAAAAACCATGAAAAAGTACAGCTCATTATGGATTTATCTGGTTTTTGCAGGGAGCCTGCTCGTTGCCTGCAGCTCACCAATGAGTAAAAAGCTCGATAGCTCCGGAAGAGCATATGCCGGGAATCTTCTGAAAACGCACTGCAATTCCTGTCACAGTTCTTCTGTTTCGGGCATGGCTCCATCCTACAAAGAAGTGAAAGATCAGTATGCCACTTCCACTTCTTCCAGAAAGCAATTTATAGAGGAAATGACTCGCTTTTTACTTTCTCCCTCCCTGAAAAACAGTCACATGCCCGGCTCGGTCAGCCGGTACGGTCTCATGCCCAGGGTGCCGCTAAGCAAGGCTGATGCCCGGCTGGTTTCGTCGTTTATTTACCAAGAAAACGGGTCGGATTTTCAAGGATTGGGTTCCACGGATTCAACTGTTTCTCCAGAGATCGGTTTTCTGGAAGAGGGGCAAAGGATAGCCTCAGAAACCCAGAAAGTGCTTGGTTCTAATCTCATGCAAATGATGAAAACCAGGGGTGCCGTGGCAGCCATTGGATTTTGTGATGTAAAGGCCATTCCGCTTACCGACAGCATGTCCATGGTATATGGAGTCACCATCAAAAGGGTTTCGGATAAAGTACGAAATCCGTCAAACAGGGCATCGGAGCAGGAACTGGCCTATATCCATTTGCTTAAAGAACAACTGTCTCATGGGAATAAGCTGCAGCCGATTCTGATTCGGGAAGATTCAAACATCAAACGGCTTTACCCGATCCTAACCTCGGCTGCCTGCCTGAAATGTCACGGCCTGGCGGGCAAGGATATGGATGAAGCCACTCTCTCCACGCTGAATGAAAAATACCCGGATGACCAGGCAACCGGCTATCAGGAAAACCAGATCCGCGGAATCTGGGTCATAGAAAGCAACCCGTAAATTTTACATAGATGAATCTTAAGAATGTTCATGCCGATCAAAAGCCTTTATCTCTGAAAACCATCTTCAAAGCAGATGAAGGTCACCTTATTTCAGTTAAAATGAATTTTGAAGAGGTGCTGAAAGAACACGTAACGCACAACATGGCCATGCTCATTTGTCTGGAAGGGGAGGTGGTTTATTCTGAGCATACCGGCCTGTCAAGAGTTCTGAAAGAGGGGGATTATGTGGAAATACCTCGAATGGTGCCTCATAAACTGAAGGCTCTGCAGAACAGCGAGCTCTTGCTATTTAAATAGGGCTTAATCTAAAAATCCCTATTTACAGGATGTTTTCACGACGGATAGTTTTCGAGTTTTGACCCGAAACATTCAAGCTATACAAGTCATGAAAATTTCTGCAAAAGTAAGACTGGGTGGTCATTTAATGGCCTTTCCTTCAGAGCTTCATCATCTGGAGGCCAGTGAGAATTATACCCGGATTGTCTTCAAAGATGGGCGTAAAGTTCTGGTAGCCACCACTCTGGGTATTCTGGAGGCCCGGCTTACCCAGTTTGGATTTTACCGCAACGCCCGCGGGCTCATGATCAATCTTGACTCTGTGAGCGGGATTGAGCCACTTGGAAACAGACTACAGGTGAGACTGCTCGATGATCAGCTGTTTCCGGTGTCAAAAAGAAGATGCCGGGGGCTTCTGCAAAGGGTGAGTCAGCTATGATCAGCCGCCTGCTTTTTTTGCTTTGAAGCCTTCCTTCAGTAACCAGGCCAGAATTTTATCCCGGTGATCGCCCTGAATAAGTAATTCGCCGTCTTTGGTG
>CBINGY010000069.1:0-19964 GCA_966250325.1 uncultured Cytophagaceae bacterium
TTCATGAAATGGTTGATTATCTTCTGAAACCAAATTTATGGTCTGATTTTATTTCTATTTTTATCCTTCTTAAACGCCCCCTGTTGTTGTCAACTAACTTATTCCTGCACAAGTTTCTCTGAAACGGCCCATTCGTAAACCCGTTCTATCCAACTGTCGGCCGGTAGTCCCTGTTTTTTCATTCCAAAACCGTGGTTCCCTTTCGAATACATATGAAGTGCCACCGGGAAACCTGCGGTATACCAGGAATTATAAAGTTCTACAGAACCTGACGCCAGACCCAGGCCATCATCTGATGCACATACCAGACACATCGGTGGAGCATCAGCCGGGGCTTTCTGTACGGGCTGGGCGGTGGTCCATGCATAAACGGGAACCAGAAAATCGGGGCGGTTTTCCGAAGAATAATTATATGCCACGCCCATGGTTACTGCTCCGCCGGCAGAGAAGCCCATGAACCCGATTCGGCTGGGGTTCACGCCATAATCGGCGGCATGTTCACGTACATATCGAATCGCATTCAGGCCATCCTGAACCGAAAACGGAAGCACATTTGCCACTTTGTCAAGCGTCTCTTTTTGATGAGATCCAAACTCTGCTCCGAATTCGCCCGCCCCGTCTTCACCGGTAGGTACCAGATGATACTTCAAAACAAAGGCCGTAACGCCTCTTTCCGCCAGCCATTTGGCAGCATCGGTTCCTTCACTCTTTATACTCAAAGCATATAGCCCGCCACCCGGAGCAATGATCACTGCAGTCCCGTTTTTCTTTCCTTTCGGTTCAAAAACCAGTAGTTCGGGTTCAGAAACATTGGTGATAACTTCCGTTTGCCAGGCATCTGAGAAGTAGGTTTTCTCAGGAGGATAACTCAGTCCGGAAACCGGATTTGAGGGGAGAGGAATTACTTTTTGGGCTTTCACTACAAGGCTCATGGCCAGCGTACAGGTAATAAGAATCAAATATCGCATTTCAATCGGGTTCACGATGTAAAGCTACTAATAAGAGGGAAAATTACAGATCAGATAGAATTTGAATCTCAGAATCATTAAGGGCTCTGTCAAAAATTGCGAGTCCGCCAATTTGCCCTCGGAAAAAATTACCCATACCGTTTTTCAGGAGTACGGCTCCTACAGTAAAATCGGAGCCATTATTTCCGAGGCCTTCTTCAAAAAGATAGGGATTTTTGACCTGTGTCAATCCTTCCGGATAACCAGGAAAGCCACGTGTATGATCAATAAGCTCAGGTTTGCGGGCTTCAAATTCGCCGTTTACATAAGAACGGATATAAGATCCATCGTAGGTCATGGCCACACAAACCCATTCATTAGCCGGAACCTCCTGCCCACTGGCCGAATAATCAATGGAATAAGGAAACGGAGGCGTAGGTTTACCGGTGAACGAAATATGCCCGCAAACCTGGTTACGACCGTTGTAGTGGGGTAAGTTCACAAAAAGACCGTATTGTCTTTTTCCCCCATCCTGGTATTCATTCCACATGCCTGCTACAAAACCGGTGCCCTGGCCACTCCATTTTATCCAGGCCAATACGGTGACCTCCTTACCGGGTCCGTGGATATTAAGTTTACCAGTTTCGCTATGAGTCAGCTTCAGGTAGTTGGTGCCATCCAGCCCAACAGAATAACCTGATATGGGACCTTCCGGTATGAGCTGAACTTGATTTCCAAAAGGTTTCAGAGGAAATGATGAGCTACCTGTGGATTCATACACTTGAGAATCAGTGTTAGTGAACGTCCATAAGACAACTAAATTGGGTGTTTTTTGAATTTTACTTTGAAGTGGCTTATTCTGAGCCATTGAAAGAAATGGCAGGCCAAGAAGAAAAAGAAACAGAAAATCAGATTTCATAAACGAGGTGCCCGGGGTAATTCGGTTACAATCTTGAAAAGTTTTTAGAATCAGACAAATGATCGACCTCAAAGAAGCCTTTAATCAAAGCTCAATTTAATTTTCTGAATAGTACACATCTTTTCGGGATCATTAATAAAATTCGAAATAACAAAGGACTTAGATGCTCTCGTTAAGTTATATACGCAATATGGGAAGCTTTTTTTGTACAACATATCCGATTAAATTGGTTGTACATTTGAACAAATCATTCTTTTCCAGGTACATCACTTTAAGGGCATGGCTCGCATACGACTTCTGCTTTTTTTCCTAATCCTGTTTAATTTTTCCTTTGCACAGAAAGATGCAATTCGCCATGAACGTGCGATTAGTTTGCGAATATCTGATACGAGGCACTACACGTTTGAGGTGAAAACTTCGGAGACGCTCAGTCAACGTTTTGAGTTGAAAAATACCTACGACATCGACACCATCTATTTCATCCACGTGGGTTATAATGAGGAGGCTTTTTTACTTGAAGAAAGAAATGGAAAAGAAGAGATTATTGCCAAATGCGGCAGGAGAGTTCCTGTATATGAACGCTCTGTAAAAGAGGATTACCGGGTTCTGGCGGTAAGGCTTAAAGCGGGGGAGACCAAAAACATAAGGCTTTCAGTCCAAAATTTTTATGAGTATGAGAAGATCCACCTGGCCTTATTAAACTATGCGTCCTATCAACAGGTAAAAGCTGAAAGAAACGGGAGTTTTAATAAAAAATACTGGAACCCGGGATATTTGAGTGTTCTCATCCTCTTTCTTATTCTGGCTCTCATTCAGTATTTTGTATTACCTGAAAAAGTCATCATCTATTATATTTTTTATCTCATTTTCACCTTCATCAGGTCAGCGGCGTACATTGAAAGTCTTATTTTGGAAGAATGGATTCCGGCACTTAATTCTATTCATTATAGTTCGCTTAACTCTCAGGTATTTACCTATATATCCTTCATTTTTTACGTTTTGTTTATCAGAGAATTCACAGGGTTCGCCGAAAAGAAGCCGCGACTGGATATCTTTTTTAAGATACAAATAGGCTATCTGGTGGTTTTTGCCATTTTTGATTTGATTTTTCCCAATGAGAAATACAGTAACCTGGAGATCTATTCGGTATTCAGGTTTTTGGAAACGGTAGGTCTGGTGCTGGGCCTTTTAAACCTTGTGTTGGTATTTAAGGTTTACGATAACTTCAATAAGTTCGTTTTATTGGGTGCCCTGTCCTTATGTATTATAGGTGTTTTTGGTCAGGAGGTAATTAAGAGAAAGTTCTCTGTAAATACCGAGCCCGAGTTACTATCTGTTTATCTATCTGTTGTATGGTCTTTGGGATATCTGGTAGAAATCATACTTTTCGCTGCGGCACTTCTAAACCGGCAGCGTTTACTTCTGGATACCATTCGCATAGAACGAGAGCGAAATGATCAATTGGACAAGACGGATTTTGCAGGCCAAAAGAAGACATTGGAAGAATCCATTCCAGACTTTAATTCCTTTTCCCTGGCTACTAACAAAGGTATCCTGGTTTTTCAGCAATCAGAAATCATCCGTCTGGAAGCATCGGGTAGTTATACCATTTTTTCAATTCAGAATCAAAAACAGGTTTTGGCTTCACATACGCTTTCAGATTTTGAGTCAAAGTTGAATCCTGTTAAATTTCTTCGGGTTCATAAATCACACATCGTTAATTTAGATTACGTAGTAAAATACACCAAAGGTGATGGAGGGGTATTGACCTTACGTGATGGCTCTGAGATCCCGGTGTCCAGAAGCAGGAAGGAGGAATTGCTGCACAAACTGCCTTCCGTAAAATAAAACCTCTGTTGTTTACATAATCAAACCTGTTATTCACAAAATCACTGTCCCTGTAGGCTGGCGGATCAGTTTTCAAATCACTAATTTGGCTTAATCAAAAGGCAGGGTGAATGCGGGAGAATACCTCGGTTTACCTAGGTTGCCGGGCACATTTAAACGCACATGTAAATGGTGGCCTTTATTTAAATCAAAACAAGCTGAATATGGAAACTAACTTGAAACAGGTTCACATTGGCTCCAGAACGTACATCCTGGCACACGAGCTGATTTATCTAAAATCGGAGATTAATTATACACTTGTTCATCTTCAAAATGGGAAGAAAATCTTAAGCTCCACTTCTCTGAAAAAAATAGAAGGCCGCTTAAAACCTTTCAAGAATTTTCTTCGGATCAACAGAGGAAGCATTGTTAATCTGGATCTGATAGACATGGACGAAGACCTGAACGTACACGTACCCAATCACACCACAATTACCTTCTCCCGGAGACGAAAAAAACTATGGCAGGAGCAAACTCTTAACAGTAGTAAAACCAATGACTAAAACAGCACTCATCCTTACCTTCTTTTTTACTGCAATTTCTTTCGGTTTTGCCACTATCCGATACGTTAAACCTACCGCCACGGGTGCTGGAGACGGCTCCAGTTGGGTCAATGCCTCAGCTAACCTTAATTCTATACTCAATGCATCTACCGCAGGCGACCAGATTTGGGTAGCCGCAGGCACGTATAAGCCTGCCGCCTATCCCCGAAACTGCCCCTCATGCAGCGGAGTTCGTGATTACAGTTTTCATCTTCAGGGTGGCGTAAAAATGTATGGGGGATTTGCCGGAACAGAGACCATGCTGTCTCAGAGAAATATATCTCAAAATGTGACTATCCTCAGCGGTGATATAGGTCTCACCGATGCCACGGATGACAACGTGTACCATGTTGTGATCTATACATCATCGATTGCAGGGTCAGAGTTGGATGGCTTCACAGTTACTAAAGGAGGTACCATCGCTTATTTGGAAAATTCTCAGAATGAAATCGACGGCAAATTCATTGCAAGGATAAACGGAGGCGGAGGCTTTATTTCCGGTCAAAACCTGACCATTCGGAATTGTATTTTTACCTCCAACTCCACCTATTCGGGTGCCGGTATGGTGGTTGAATCCTCCGAAGGAATGACCATTGAGTTTTGCAGATTTGAAAACAATACTTCTAACGGTGGATTTGGAGGTGGGATTAATCTAATTCTGTTTCAGGGTGTAGTCAGGAACAGCTCTTTTTTAAATAACTCAGGCAGCGGCGGAGGCGGAATGGCCATTTTCTCAAATGACATTCAATCTGCCACATTATTTCCAACGGTTTATAATTGCCTCTTTACCGGGAATAATTCTATCACTGAGGGTAGTGCTATATTGCTGTATGGACTTATAAGCAGCACATCAATTACGAATTGTACGGTAGTTAGCAATAATTCCGGTCAGCCAGGGGCAATTCACGTACGCGATGGTGCCACTGGTATTTTCAGAAATAATATAGTCTGGGGAAACACTTTTAACTCAGGCGGCAATTTCGGATTTACCCAGGAGTCTGCATCCTACGCCTCCACCATTTCCCATTCCCTCATTCAAGGTGGGCTGGCTTCCTGTATCTCATGCCCTGGCGGTAGTGGAAATGTAGATCCGCAATTCAATAATCTCGCAAAACTTCAAGGCTTTGATATGCTCCCCGGCACCTTTGATGACGGCCTTAGTCTGAGGCATACCAGCCCTGCAATTAACTCAGGCGATAATACGGTTAGTTCGGTTACCGATATCCTGGGTAGAACCAAATCGGGAATAAAAGATATCGGTGCTTTTGAGTTTATTCCCAAGGGAAACTGCATTGATAACAGACATGCAGGGGCCATTCCCATCGAGGCAGGCACTCACCTGAGCCTGAATAACTTCACCTCAGACGGCTCCGTAGCTGCCGGTTCAGATGTGGTGCTTACTGCTTCTCGTCAGGTACTTTTGCTTCCGGGGTTTGAAACACAATCAAATGCTGTATTCAGGACTGTTTTGGCTTCATGTCCATAAAGAGATAGAATTTATCCTTTGGGAAGTCCAGGGAATTTTCAAGGAGTTTCCAGATAGTCGCCTAAATTTAACATTTGCTTAATACCCCACTGAAACCTTTGTCCTAATTTGCCTGATATTCAGATATTCCCTTTGATAATGGGGAAAGGGCCTGTTAATCAGGGGAATACTGAGGTAGGAGCAATGGCCTTTAGCAAAAGTAGAGAAAAGAACTTTCCAAAAAATTTCGTCTGGGGTGTAGCCACCTCGGCCTATCAGACAGAAGGGGCCTGGAACCTGCACGGCAAAGGCCCGTCTGTCTGGGATACCTTCACTCAATCTCTCCGCTTTAAAAACGGAAACGGAAATACTGCCACCGACTTCTATCACCGCTACAAAGAAGATATCAAATCTATACATGAACTTAATCTCTCCGCCTTCAGGTTTTCCATCTCCTGGTCCCGCATTTTTCCTGCAGGGATCGGAGAACCGAATGCACAGGGAGTAAAGTTTTATCACAAAGTGATCGACTACTGCCTCAAAAAGGACATCGAACCCTGGATCACGCTCTATCACTGGGATCTGCCCCAGGCTCTGGAAGATCGGGGAGGGTGGACCAACCGTGAAATTCTGGAGTGGTTTTCCACTTACGTCAATTTCTGTACCCGGGAATACGGCTCCAAAGTCAAAAAATGGATGGTTCTGAATGAGCCCATGAGTTTTGTGGGATTAGGTTATTTTATGGGGATTCATGCTCCCGGTCGCCGCGGACTCCGCAATTTTCTGCCGGCAGCACATCACGCTACACTCTGTCAGGCAATCGGCGGGCGTATCGTACGTGAAAATGTAAAAGGAGCCTATGTAGGCACCACTTTTTCGTGCTCGGTAGTAAAGCCAAAAAATCTCCTGAGCCGGCACCGGCAAGCCGCCAGGCGGATGGATGCCCTGCTCAATCGATTCTTTCTGGAGCCGTTACTTGGCTTGGGTTATCCGATCGATGTCATTCCCGGTCTCAGCCGCATACGCTCATGCATGAAACCCGGCGATGAAGAACTCATGCAGTTCGACTTCGATTTTATCGGAATCCAGTACTATTTCCGCATTGTAGCCCAGTTTAGCCTGTACCCACCTATACTTTTTGCCAACGAGATTTCAGCCGGCAGGCGAAAGGTAGAAACCAGTTTGCTTGGTATGGAAATCTACCCCAAAGGCCTCAAAAAAATGCTAAAAAAGTATAGCAAATACTCCGGGTTAAAAGACATTTACATTACCGAAAGTGGAATGTGTTATAACGATCAGCTCGTGGAAGAAGGCATAATTCCCGATGAATACCGCATCAACTACTACCGTAAAACTCTGAAAATCTGTCGGCGGGCCATTAAGAAGGGCATCAAACTCAAAGGACTTTTCTTCTGGACCCTCGTAGATAACTTCGAATGGGCCGATGGCACCAAACCCCGCTTCGGCCTCATTTACAACGACTTCCAGACCCAAAAACGCACCCTCAAAAAATCGGCGGAGTGGGTGAGGGAGATGTTGAGGAGAGGAAAGGTTTAGTGCCCGGAACGAGGGAACACATTGTAATGCACTGCCAACAATTTCGATCTTGGGAAAAATAGAGTAAGGTCAAAAATAAAAAAAATCGCAACCACCTCTCAATAAGATGATTGCGATTGGCTTCTGTGGAGCTGCAGGGATTCGAACCCTGGTCCGAACATGGCAACCGTCGGGCCTTCTACATGTTTAGCTGATCTTGATTGTCGGGTTCAGAAAGCAGTTCAGCGTAGCAATTCCTCACCGTAGTTCCTCAAATACTATTTATTGGCTAGAAACCCGCCTCAAAACGCCTCTGCATGGTGACACCCCTTAATCCGCCGCGGCAGAGGTTAGCAGCGGAGAGATGTGGCTAATGCGTAATCTATCCTAGATTAGGCAGCCATGGCATACTGATAGTTGCCAGTTATTGGTCGGTAGATTTTTTAAACGGAGACCTTCCACCAACTCCGTACATGCTTATACCCGCAATCACATCACGACGTCAAAACCGGTCAGCCCCATGTTATGCGTTTACAAAACTACAACGTTTTTTACAGAAGAGCGTTCCATGACGCTAAATCTTCCTGTAGCAAAGCCAGAAAAATAAGAGCCATCAGAATCGTCGGAACCAGGCTGAATGCCGTTTGGAGAAAAAAATAAACGTAGCCTTTTCGGGGTAAGGCGGTAAGGATGACCATGAATTTCAGAATGAGGAAAATCGCCAGCCACATCCATTGCATTTCCAGCACACAGATAAGCGTAAGAACCCGCTCTGTAATCCCAACTACCGCTTCTGCTTTGGCCCAGGTCTCATGACTATTCGGTGAAAACCGCTCTCTGAACGGGTAGAGCATAATCTTTGAAACCATGGCGTAGGGCAAGGTTAACACACTAAAGCCAAAGAACAGAATCCAGAAGCGGGTGGAGCCCTGTAACTCAAACAGTGGATTTGGATTAAACCAGGCGGCTGCCGTAAAAATCACAATTAGATGAAGACACTGATCAAGGGCAAGAAGAAAGAACCGGTTGCCCTTCAGGTAAGTTTTTCCCAGATCTATGACACCATGAGTGAAACCCACAAACAAGGCAATCAGAAAACTCCCCGAGAAAAGAAAGGCCATTAGCATAGTAATGGCCACGTGCCAATACAGGCCTTTTGACCGTATTTTATGATCCTCCTTGTCAAAACTCCATGCTTTAAACTGCAGAAAATAATCGGAAAACATATGTGCAGTTAACAGCCTGAACAATAGGCTTATATCAGGATTCATCTCACCGGGTAATTAAACAGGAAGGTGAATTTCGGCAAGCATGCAGCGGGCCGAACCGCCCCCAAGGGTTTCTATCAGCCCCAATTCTACAACAATTAATTCATTTTTTGACATCAGTATTGCCTTCTGTTCCTCTGTAAGGCTGTCAAAAGCTGTCTGTGACATCACCAGGAGTTTACGGCCTTGCCGGTCTTCAACCTGAAGCATATTCCCGGCAAACTGCTCCATCTGAGAAAAACTGATTTCTACAATCCTTTTCCCGGTTTTTCCCAGTTTGTTGAGCACCTTTTCACGATACGCGGGCGTTCGCAGAGCTTCTGTGCAAATTACGGCGAAATCATCACCAACACACATCATCACATTGGTATGGTAAATGGGTATGCCATGCCGATCGACCCCTTCAAAGGATACAATCTCATAATCCGGAAAATGGCTGTGCCAGTGATTTAAAACAAGTGGATGTGACCGACTTGAGAGACAGACGTAGGCTATCTTGTTTTCGCGGTCCAGTACCAGACTTCCTGTACCTTCAAGAAACTGCTCATTTTTCTCAAAGTAAGAAAGGTCAATAATTTCATTAACTATAAAATGACGTGAGAGCTGCTCAACGATATCTATACGGCGTTCGAGCCGCCGGTTTACCGGCTCCATGGGATATAGCAATACGCGACCATCGGCATGGAAAGAAATCCAGTTATTCGGAAAAATGCTGTCTGGTGTGTAGACCTCAGGTTTATCATCAAAAACATAAACATTCACACCCGCCGATCGAAGAATATCTACGAAGCAGTCAAAACATCTGAGAGCATTTTGTTGCGGGTTTTCATGCGTTTGCACCTCCGCCATAAAGGTATTGCTCACCGCTGCATCTTTATTGAACCCAAAATGGACCGGCCGTATCATAAATAGATGTGGCGTTGTTTGTTTTTCTTTCATCTTCATCCACTTACAAATATTTCCCCCCTAATCCCTAATACCTAAAACCTAACCCCTGAAACCTGTAACTTTTAACTGGTAACCTGTAACCTTCAACCCTCTCGATTCCTGCGAGGGCAAGCCTTTAACCTAATACCTAACTCCTAATCCCTAAAACCTCTCCTCAACCTTTAACTTTTAACCTTTAACTTTTAACATTCAACCAGTCACCTTCCCCCAATCACATCCCTCAAAACCGGTAAACTCATACAATGTGAGCCGCCCCGTGCCCGGGAGAGCTCCGCAGAGGGCAGCAGAATGATGGTATCTTTTATGCTTTCTGTCTCAATTTTACCTTCTTCCAGATCCCGTATCAAATCAGTAGCTTTTACTACTTCAAATCCGGCCGCCTGAAAGGCTTCAGCGGTTTTGTCGTTCCGGTCATAGCCAATAGCAACCCCATCACGCAGCACCAGCAGATTACAGCTGTCTGTCCATTGCTCACGGGCACCGTAGGGAAATTCATTATTGCCGGAGTACACAAAGATGGTTTCCTCTTTGCAGCCAAGATCATTTTTTGAAATATCATCCATGAGATCTTCCAGATTTTCAAAGGCTCTGGATTTTTCCTTGCCATTTTCTCTGTAAAACTGGCGGATGACGAGTTCCTCCACGCGTTCTTTCTGCCCCAGATCTTCCCAGATTTTATATTTCCGTTGTTTATCGGCAGCCCGTGCCAGTGAGCCCAAAAGATCCCAGACATTTGATTTTATTTGAGTAAAAATGGTGTCAATGTGCATGTAATCCCGCTTTGCAGGGATTTTGATCAGTGTAACTTTGGTGAGCAGATTTTTGTCAAAAAGCTTCCGCATGGCTTGGCGGGCAGCCTCCAGGCTGGTGCGTTCACTTATGCCAATTAGCAGATGACCCGGAGCAATCATCATCACATCACCACCCTCCAGCGTTTCCTGCCGGGCAAACTGCTCTTCTTCCGGTAAAAGGAAGTGCTCTTCGTTTTCTTCTATTTCAATGATTTTGCCACGAAAACTATCAAAATATGGGTGATTGAAAAAAACATATTTGGCTAGAAGCGATTCCCGGCTGCGGGCCAGTTTGGCTGGTTTGTTAAGCAAAAGATGGTCATGGATCACGATCCCGATGTCGCGGGTAAAAATAAGATTGGGGATAGGCGGGAAGAACATTTCACCTGTGGAAGTAATGCCTGTAATGAGTGTTTGCGTAAGCTCCTGATCACTCATCGACTGAAACTGCAGCATTTCCTGATACGAACATTCTTCTATGGCCGACACCGCAGCGGTAAGCTGGGTTCTGATTTTTTCGTCTTTGAGAATATCTTTAAGAAGAATCTGGAATTCGATTACCCGGTCAGACTGGAAATAGTCTGGTCGGGTTGGATTAAAGAAGTGACGGTTTTCAAAACCAATACGGGCATTTTCATGATGGCATATAGCTTTCGGGTCAAGGAAATAAAGGAGTAGTCGCACATAATGATCATACTCATGCTTCCGCATGGTTTTGAGGTGAACAATATCCTCAAACAGCCAGTCCTGGGCCTTTGAAGGTACTACTTTACCGAGGCCGGCATCGGGGCTATGAATGATAAGTCGCCGCAGAGGGGCGATTTCGCTATTTACAAAAAGTGACATAATGATCAGATTTAAATGAAGAATACGAAACGGTGATTCCGTGATTCTCAGGCAAATCCGAAAGTAGAAATGAAGTACAAAACCTTGCGAAGCAGCGAGTTTGTCATGATGAAAGTGAATTCATACAAATTTAAGAAAATTAATCTTCTCTCCGATTTTTCAGCGGGCAGGAACAAGATACGGCGAATCTGGGTTAATGTACCGAGGAATTATGGCTGCGAAATGCGTACCTTTGCAGCCCCATCAAAAACTATAAATAGTAAAAGATGCTGAAGATCAGTAATTTACATGCAAGAGTAGAAGAAAAAGAAATTCTAAGAGGAATAAATCTTGAGATAAAACCGGGCGAAGTACATGCGATTATGGGCCCCAATGGCTCAGGAAAAAGCACCTTGGCTTCTGTTTTGGCAGGAAGAGAAGATTTTGAAGTAACCGATGGTTCGGTCGATTTCCTCGGTACAGATCTGCTGGAACTCGCACCGGAAGAGCGTGCTGCTGAAGGAATTTTTCTTGCGTTTCAATATCCTGTGGAAATTCCGGGCGTAACCACTATTAATTTCCTGAAAACCGCCATCAATCAGATCAGAAAATATAAGGGGGAGAATCCGCTGGATGCTGCTCAGTTTCTGAAGCTGATGAAAGAGAAAGCTAAGACCGTAAAGATTGATGATCAGCTACTTCGCAGATCACTCAACGAGGGCTTCTCTGGCGGTGAGAAAAAAAGAAATGAAATATTCCAGATGGCCATGCTGGAGCCCAGGCTGGGTATTCTGGATGAAACCGATTCTGGTTTGGATATTGATGCACTCCGCATTGTAGCCGATGGCGTAAATCAGCTGAAAGCCGCAGATCGTTCTTTCATTGTGGTAACGCATTACCAGCGACTTCTGGATTATATCGTACCTGACTATGTACATGTTTTATACAAAGGTCGTATCGTGAAGTCGGGAACCCGTGAGCTGGCTCTGGAGCTGGAAGAAAAAGGATACGACTGGATCAAAGCGGAGGCAGATGCTGCTGAAGCAATGGCTTAAACTAATTCGTAATTCATGTCTGAAAATACATTACAATCTCAACTCCTCGCTGAGTTTCAGGAGGTGCAATCACAGCTGAACGGAAGCGTAAATCTGGCTTTCAATCAGGAGCGTGTGAAGGCAATTGAGCATTTCAAAAAGTTAGGTTTTCCCGGTGCTAAACATGAGGAATGGAAATATTCCAACGTGCGTAAACTGGTGAACCATCGGTATAATTTTCATCCGAAAAGTGAAATCACTTTAGAGGAACTTAATGAATTCCATCTGCCTGATTTACAGGGAAATATTCTTTATTTTATCAACGGAATTTATCATCCCGAATTTTCGGTGTTAAAGGATACCGGCGAAAAGGTTCAGGTGATGACTTTCCGCCAGGCTCAGAAAGAAAATCCGGAACTTCTCAATAGGTATTACGGCAAACAAAGTGATACAGAAACTGAGGCATTTACGGCAATGAACACAGCACTGGCCCATGATGGCATCATTGTGCACGTTAAAAAAGGGGTCACTTTAGAACAACCCGTTATTCTAAGAATGATCTCTGATAACCGTCATGAAAACGTGGGTTCGGTGCTTCGCAATCTGGTGGTGGTAGAAGAAAACGCCGAAGTTAAAATTGCTGAATCGTACCGCTCATTCGGAGATAATTCAGGTTTTGTAAATACTGTAACCGAAATCACTGTCGATAAAAATGCCCGTGTAGATTATTACAAAGTTCAGGATGATACCGATCACATGTATCATGTGGGTACCACCAATGTGTATCAATCCGACAATAGTTATTTCTATGCAGCCACAATTACACTAAATGGCGGTTTTATACGGAATAACCTCAATCTTACTCTTGATGGCGAATACATCGACAGTCACATGTACGGTTTGTATATTCCAAATGGTAGTCAGCATATTGATAACCATACGGTAGCCGATCACAGAAAGCCTAACTCGGTTTCCAATGAGCTGTATAAGGGCATTCTCATGGATGAGTCCACAGGGGTTTTTAATGGAAAAATCTTTGTTCAGCAAGAAGCCCAGAAAACCAATGCCTATCAGAATTGCCGCAACGTGGTGATGTCTGATAAGGCCGTTATGAATACCAAACCACAGCTCGAAATCTGGGCCGATGATGTGAAGTGTTCGCATGGAACCACCACGGGTAAATTAAACGATGAAGCCATTTTCTACATGCGTTCCAGGGGAATTCCAAAAGAGGAAGCCGTACGTTTACAGCTACTGGCTTTTGCGGAAGATGTGGTTTCTCAGATCAAAATTGATACAATCCGGGAGTTTTTAACCGGGAAAATAAAAGAGAAATTAGGCTAAGGTTGAGGTACATCCGGTGAATTCTTTCACCGGATGTTCTTTTTCAGAGCATTTTCTGCAAAAACACACAATCCAGCCACACTCCGTTTTTGAAGCCGATTTCCCTGAACGTTCCAATATCCTGAAAGCCCATCTTTCTGTGAAATTCAATGCTGGCCGGATTTGACGAATCAATGCCCGCAATCATCGTATGAAAACCCCGGCTTTTGGCATCCTGCATCAGGTGAGTCAATAGTTTTTTGCCCAATCCTTTACCTTGAAATTCTTCCTTAAAATATAGACCATGTTCAGCGGAATGCCGGTAACCATCCCGGTCTCTGAATTGACCGTACGTACCGTATCCCGCTAGTTCTCCGTTCACCTCAACTGCAAATACCGGAAGATTGAGCTTTGATTTGCTTTCCAGCCACTGTTCAAAAAACTCAGGAGATTTGGGCTCATAGTCGTAATTATAGCTGGAGTTCAGAATGTAATAATTCCATATCTTGCCAATGGCCGGTAAGTCTGATTTGGTGGCCTCTCTAATTTGCATCATTCGCTTGCTTTAAAAATTTGACGTTGCTGTCATCGGGAAAAAGTAAGCAGCCGGGAATCATGAAAACCAGACTGGCTACCACGCCCAGTATGGTTGGTTCAATCCGTGTTTCCAGCATCAAAGTAACAAACCAAACCACCGCACCTCCGATAATGCCGAACCAGGCTCCTGTAACCGAGGACCTGGACCAGTAAATTCCCAAAATAAAAGGAATGGTCATAGATGTAGTAATCAGGGTTACACTGTTAACCACCAGTGAGTGTATGCTGCCATTAAAAAAAGTATAGCCACAGGAAATAAGTGCCATGAGGATAACCGAAATACGGGTGGTTAACAGAAGCTGTTTGTCTGTAAGGCTGGTGCCGCTGCTTTTGACCAGATTTTCTGCTAAAACCGTTGCCGGAGCCAGTACCGCTCCGCTGGAGGTACTTAAAATGGCAGAAATTAGGGCTCCAAAAAATACGATCTGAATGGGGGATGCTCATATACCCGGTTACCATGGCTGGCAAAAGATTTTGACCATCATTCGCCTCAATCAATTCAGGATGAAGTGTGTAAATAAGTAAGCCGATGAAGGAGGGAATGATTCCTACAAAAAACATCAGAAATGCACCGATAAAAACCCCATTTTTCGCCTTTTTCTCAGATTTGGCTGAAAGCACCCGTTGATAGATCTCCTGAGAAACAATAGAGCCAAACCCAAAGATCATCCAGAGATAAATATGGTCTGTCCAGTTGTAAAATCCGCTTTCCGGGGCAATTTTGAAAAAGCCCGATTTCTGCTTTGACATCACTTCCCAAAGTCCTTCAGATTTTTGATTCAAAACAAACAGGATATATATCAACCCCAGAACCATCACAATGGCCTGAATAAGATCCGTAAAAGAAACCGCCCACATGCCACCTACATACGTATAGAGCACTACAATTCCTGCCGCAACCAAAACACCCGTATTGACGGGCCAATGATACAGAGATTCGAAAATATAGGCCAGTGCCAGTAATTGAGAGGCTACCCAACTGAAGTAGGATAAAATCAGAATGAGAGAAGTGGCAATTTCTACCCCTTTACTATACCTCATTCTAAAAAAGTCGTTGACAGTAAGGATATTGAGTCGGTAAATGGGTCGCACGAAGAAAATGGATACAATCAACAGGCAAAGCGTGCCGCCACCGGCATCAATAATGAGAGCCCGGGCTCCTTCTTTTACAAAATATCCCGGCACGCCCATGATCATTTCTGAGCCAAACCAGGTGGAGAAAATAGTAACACCTACCATAAATGCGGGTAGGTTTTTGCCGGCAATCATGTAATCCACCGAGGTTTTAACCCGCCTTGCAGCCCAGAAGCCGATGATTACTGTGACTACCAGATAGAGAGTTATGAACAGCGATAACATCTATTTAATCAAAAGTTTTTTGAGGCTGAGTAAATGACTCAATAAAACCACCGGCACAATAAAACAAGGCAGCCAGACGAAAGGAAATTGAAGAACCGCTCTGTTTGGTGTTTCAAATTCGATTTGCTGTATGGCTGAAGGAGCTGCCAGAATGGCTGTAACCACAATATTCAGGAGCAAAACGATACCTATCAGATTCCAGAGAATTAACCGTTGACGGTCCAGAATCTTTCTCTTAAACCCATAGAGAACCACCAGAGGAGCTGTAAGTCCGATAAAAATGTCAAAATTCCGGCCTTCAAAGGTCATAACCTCCGGAATCAGCTGATCTTTTGCAAGTAACCAAAGAACGATCTCTACCGGAATACGTATCACATGAAGAGCATGAAGCTTTTCCAGATCAACTGTAAGCTGTTTACGCACAAAGGCCAGATAGATCACATACAGCACAGGCGGAAGCACCGCCAGTACAAACCTGGGAGGAACAGAAGAATCATTTTCATAAAAGCCCAGATAAGCGAGATACCCTTGTACCGCCAGCCAGAGAAAGAGGACCGGCCAGATTTTTTGCGAGGGGGCGAAGGCTTTTTTTACAAACCATACCATAAGCAAGGTGGTAAAAACAAACAAAAGCTCGGTGACAAAAACAGGAATCTCCATAATCAATCGTTGGCTAGGTTGAGGTCAATACCTGAATAAAATCCGAGGGGCTTTTCCAGAAACTGTTTGGTAATAAGTGCAATCTGACCCGTATGATAAGAAAGGTGTTCTACTACATGCAACACCAGCCCTACACCAGAAAACTCAAACCCCTGTACCTTTTTTACAGTAAGCCAGTTTTCGGAGGAACTCGCAAGGAGAGTGGCTTTGACTTCACTGATCGTTTCTTCAAGTTTCTGCAGGAGTTCTGCTCCTGAGTAGCCTTCAGACCGGGTAAATTCTTCTTCACGGTTTCGTGTGTCAGGTAAATTACCCAGACCGGCTACAGCATATTGACGCATATTTCCACATATATGGAGAATAAGATTGGCCACAGAATTTGCCGCAGAATTTGGCTTTATCCCGATCTGTTCATCGGTCAATTCAGAGAAACAAATTCGCAGCATCCTCAGGCTTTCGTCCATTCGGTAAATGCTGTTCTTAATAAATTCCTGCTGAAAATCTGACATGGGCGGGTGTTTGTTCAAAATTAGACCGGAAACCGGAAAAATGGACATTTTACCCGTACTTTTGCAGGAAGTTTTAATGGTATTTAGAATTCGTCTAAACGAATTTAAGACAGGTAGTGTTAGGTATTCAGATGACGCAATCAGGCAAACTATTGACAACAGACTTCATTGAAAAAATAAGGCAGGACTTTCCTATTCTTCATCAGGAAGTGAACGGGCGTCCTTTGGTATACTTTGACAATGCGGCCACTACTCAAAAGCCGCGGGCGGTAATAGACGCCTTGAGTGGGTATTACAGGGGATATAATGCCAATATTCATCGCGGTATTCATCACCTGGCAGAGAAAGCTACTTCTGCGTTTGAAGCTACCCGAAAATCCATCCGGGACTTTCTGAATGCGGCGAAGGAGGAGGAAATTATTTTCACGTATGGAACCACGGATGGGATCAATCTCATCGCCCAGACCTACGGAAGAGCCTTTCTGAAAGAGGGCGATGAAATCGTGATAAGTACCATGGAGCACCATAGCAATATAGTGCCCTGGCAAATGCTTTGTGAAGAGAAGGGATGTGTACTTCGGGTAATTCCTATCACCAATGACGGAGAGCTTATCATGGAGGATTTCCATCAAATGCTTTCTGAGAAAACGAAGATTGTCTCGGTGGTTTATGCGTCAAATGCTCTTGGAACGGTGAATCCGGTCAAAGAAATCATTGAAGCGGCACATCGCGTGGGAGCCATTTCAATTATCGATGCGGCCCAGGCTACTTCGCACATTCAGATAGATGTACAGGCATTGGATGTGGACTTCCTCTGTTTTTCGGCTCATAAACTATACGGACCCACCGGTATGGGAGCTTTATACGGAAAGTCAGATTTGCTCAATGCCATGCCACCCTGGCGAGGAGGAGGGGAAATGATTAAGGAGGTAACCTTTGCGAAAACCACCTACAATGAACTTCCCTACAAGTTTGAGGCAGGCACACCTAATATTGCCGATGTGATTGCCCTGAATACGGCACTCGGGTATGTGAGAGAAATAGGGCTGGAACAGATTGCGGCTTACGAGCAGGAGTTGCTCCAGTATGCCACATCAGCTCTTGAACAAATTTCTGGTCTCAGGATCGTAGGGAAGGCTAAAGAAAAAGTAAGTGTAGTTTCTTTTGTGATGGAAGGCATTCATCCGCAGGATGTAGGTGTAATTCTGGATCAGCAGGGCATAGCCATCAGAACGGGACACCATTGTACGCAGCCTTTGATGCAGCGTCTGGGAATTCCCGGAACTTCCAGAGCTTCTTTTGCCGTTTATAACACGAAAGAAGAGATTGATCGCCTGGTAGAGGGCCTGAACAAGGTGAAGCGGTTTTTATTGTAGGTCAACGGATTAATTATAATGACGATAAACGAAATACAGGACGAAATCATCGAAGATTTTGAACTCTTTGATGACTGGGAGGGCAAGTATGAATATATTATTGACCTTGGAAAGAAATTTCCAGGTCTGAGCGATGAATTCAAGACAGAAGAGAATATTATTAAGGGGTGTCAGTCAGTAGTGTGGCTTCATGCATTTGAAAAGGATGGTCTTGTTCATTTTGAGGCAGATAGTCAGGCGATCATTGTGAAAGGTCTGGTAAGTATGTTGGTAAAGGTGCTAACCGGACAAAAACCTGAAGATATTCTGAATGCTGATCTTTATTTTATCGAAAGAGTGGGCCTGTCAAGTCATCTGGCTCAGACCCGTAGTAACGGCCTGGCTTCAATGGTCAAACAAATGAAGGCGTATGCCCTGGCTTATACAAGTAAAGAAGTGAATTCATGACCGAATTAGAATTAAAAGAGAAAGTAACCGAAGCCATCAAACAGGTATATGATCCGGAAATACCTGTGGACGTTTTTGAGCTGGGACTGATTTATGAAATAAAAATTTTCCCGGTTAATAACGTGTATATTCTTATGACACTTACTTCACCGTCTTGTCCATCGGCCGAGCAAATCCCTAGTGAGATTGAGCAGAAAGTACGTGATATAGAAGAGGTGAGTGATGTGACTGTGGAGCTCACGTTTGACCCGCCCTACAGCACCGAGATGATGTCTGAAGTGGCAAAGCTGGAACTTGGTTTTATGTAATTTTGAATATTTAAACTTTTTAAGATATGTATCCTCCTCAATTAGTGGCACCTATGAAGGCTCAGTTGACCAATGCCGGTTTCACAGAGCTTACTACAGCAGCTGCCGTCGATAAGTTTTTTGAAGATCAGAAAGGTACTGCTTTGGTAGTAGTAAACTCGGTATGTGGCTGTGCAGCAGGTACCTGCCGCCCGGGTGTTTTAGGCTCTCTGCAAATGGCGGAAGTTAAGCCAGATCAGCTGGTTACCGTTTTTGCCGGGTTTGATATCGAAGCTACTCAGCGTATGCGTGAGTACATTCCCATGCCTCCTTCTTCTCCATCTATTGCACTTTTCAAAGATGGCGAACTCGTACATTTCGTAGAGCGTCATCACATTGAAGGAAGATCGGCAGATATGATCGCACAGCATCTTTCTATGGTGTATGATGAAATCTGTGGAGCTGAGGCATAACAGCACGTTTTGCAAATGAATGGAATCATATGGAACACCTGTGAAAACAGGTGTTTTTTTATGCGGTAAAAAACAGCTCTGAGGCTATTCGATCGGCTTTCAGTTTCCCTTTACCAGTGAGTTTCAGTATTCCGTTAGTCAAAACGATATCTTCTGTTTGGAGGAAACCATCCAGCACGGTTTTGAATTCTAGAGTATCGGTATTAACCAGTCCCTTTAACTTGTCCAGAGATACTCCCCATTTGGTTCTCAAACCGGTCATAAGCAGTTCATTGGCCCGGTCTTCAGGTGATAAAGACTCCATTTCAAAGCAGAGCTCGTTATTTTGTAAACTTTTGAGGTAAGCGGTATTATTTGAGATGTTCCACTGCCTGCTGCTGCCATTATACGAATGGGCAGATGGCCCTATTCCCAGATAAGTTTCATTTTGCCAGTATGACGTATTGTGTTTGGAATAGGCTTCGTTTCGGGCAAAATTGGAGATTTCATAGGACTCAAATCCTTTTTTTGAAGAATGGTCGAGGAGCATTTCAAACTGAACGGCTGCAAATTCCTCATCCACAGGCTTCATAAGTTTCTTTTTGACTCTGTTTCCAAAAACGGTTTTGTCTTCAATGGTGAGGCAATAGGCTGAAAAATGATTAATTTCCAGGTTCATGCCTTTTTCCAGATCGGCTTCCCAGATCACATGGGTATCAGCAGGTATTCCATAGATAAGGTCAATGGTCTGATTTTCAAAACCGAAATCCTGAGCCATTCGAACGCATATTT
>CBINGY010000070.1:0-19793 GCA_966250325.1 uncultured Cytophagaceae bacterium
CGAATCCCGGCAAAAGGGTTCTACTTTTTCTGAGCGGTTTACTCATGCTTTTGCCACAGTTTTTGAGGAAGGTTACCATCAAATAATCTCCATAGGCAACGACTGCCCCTCCTTAACGAAAGAAGGAATCTTACTGGCTAAAGAAGAACTTGATCATGGAAATGCGGTGCTGGGGCCAAGCCATGATGGCGGGCTATACCTCATCGGCCTATCTAAAGAACAGTTTGAGCAAGTTTCATTTCTTTCGCTTCCATGGTTAAAAAATTGTCTTTGCAAAGAGCTTTTCAATGAATTGATTTACAGATCAATTCGGGTAAAATTCCTAACAAAATTAGGCGACATTGACAGCTATGATGATCTCAAAATCTATTTGAAAAAGAATCCAAAATCAGCTTTTTCAATTGATGTTCTTTCCCGTTTAAGAATCTTCCCTTTTCGCATTCAAAACTTCTGCCTGAGGCCTCAATCCCGGCCTCATTCATCGCAAGTACTTCGCGGACCGCCCGCTGTTTACACCTGATTAAGCCGGCTAGCTATTCTCTTTTGCCGGCATCACTGTCCATCATCTACCATAATTATTATTTATGAAATATTTTCTACTGGCACTTCTCCAGGTCGGCACCTTATTGTGCAATGGCCAGACCTTTGTATACAAATCCAGGCTTGTCAATGAGTCAGGTGAGCCCGTTCCGTTTGCTACAATAAAAGTAACAGACACCCAAACTGTTACTTCAAGTACTGAAACTGGAGAATTCTCCTTCCCGGAAAACCGGAAAGATTTTGAAATTGAAATCAGCTCTGTGGGTTTTCAGACCAAACGGGTAACTGTGACCAATGGCGTCATCATTCCCGTGATTGCCTTGCAGGCTTCAAGCGAAGAGCTCAGCGAGCTCGTAGTAACGGCTCTGGGAATTGAACGGGAAAAACAGTCGCTGGCCTCTTCAGTAAGTATCATTGAAGGCAAAGATCTGACTGAGGTGCCACTGACCAATCTGGTGAACAGCCTCGCAGGTCAGGTGGCCGGTGTACAAATCACAAACGGTTCTTCCGGAGTAGGCTCCTCCTCCCGAATCGTTATCAGAGGTGAAAATTCATTGAGTGGAGGTAACCAACCATTGTTTGTAATAGATGGAGTACCTATCAGTAATGAACAGATTTCAAGCAACTTAACCAATAACGGGAGACTGCAGGAAGTAGATTATGGAAACGGAGGTGCAGAAATCGGTCTGGAAGATATCGCCTCTATTACCGTTCTCAAGGGTGCCGGCTCTGCCGCTCTTTATGGAACGCGGGCCGCAAACGGAGTGGTGCTCATCACCACCAAAAGAGGCGGAAGCAAAAAAGGTATGGGACTGAGCATCAATTCTGCTGTAACAGTAGAAGATCTCCTAACACTGCCAGACTATCAGGATGTTTACGGTGGAGGATCAAACGGACAGTATTCATTCCAAAACGGAATTGGTGCCGGGGTCAATGACGGCGGTATCAGCAGTTATGGTCCCAAACTGGATGAAGGCCTGTTGATCAAACAATTTGACAGTCCTTCGGTAGATGTCAATGGAAATCCAGTTCGCGGAGGTGACGTAATTTCCCGCACCCGGCCTGATGGCTCATTTACCGAAATTACTCCAACGCCGTGGATTGCCCGCCCGAATAACGTCAGAGATTTCTTTGAAACAGGAGTAACCAACCAAAACAACATCGCACTCAGCACTTCGGGAGATCGTGGAAGCAGTCGTATTTCATACAGTAACCTGAACAATAAGGGAATTCTGCCCAATACGGGCTTAAATCGTGATGGAATTGCCCTTAGTCTCGATCAATTGATCGGCAGTAAATTCAGTTTGAATACGTTTGTCAATTACATCAACAGCAGAAGTAAAAACCGGCCAAATATGGGTTACGGGTACGAAAACGTGATGTATGGCTTCAACTGGACCGGCAGGCAAACAGACATTAGTTCGCTCAAAGACTATTGGCAGGCAGGGCAATCGGGAATTCAGCACTACGACTTTAACTACCTCTGGCTCACCAATCCCTATTTGACGCTCTACGAAAACACTAACTCGTTTAATAAGAACAGAGTATTGGGAAATATGTCCGCCAATTACGACATAAGCTCCAAATTAAGCCTGAGTCTCAGAACCGGACTTGACACCTATGCCGATAAGAGAAAAATTAAGAGGGCGGTGAGTACAAACAGTAACCCGTTTGGTTCGTATCGAGAAGATAATGTGAATTTCAAAGAACAAAATACCGACCTGCTGCTAACGTATAAAGAGCAGGATGCCGGAGATTTCAAGTATTACCTTTCTTTGGGTGCCAACAGATTTGACCAGTCAATTGAGTATTCGTATACAGAAGCATCTCAACTCGCCCTTCCGGGTATTTACAGCCTTACCAATTCACGGTCACCATTAGTTGGAGAAAGCCTTCAGTTTCTGAAAAGAATCAACAGTATCTATACCAACGGCAATGTGGGCTTTAAAAACATGCTGTTTCTGGATCTCACTTTCCGAAACGACTGGAGCAGTACGCTGCCTGCCGAAGCCAATTCCTTCGGATATTATTCGGCGGGTCTGAGTTATGCCATTTCCAATATGTTTGCCTTGCCAGAAGTAATCAGCTATTTAAATCTCCGTCTCAGTGCAGCCAGTGTAGGAAATGACACGAATCCCTACCAGAATGCACAAACGTTTCGGTTTAATCAGAATTACGGGCCTCAATTCAGAGTTACCAATGAAACCGTTTTGAAAAATGCCAGTCTGAAACCCGAGCGATTGAATGCGTTGGAGGCAGGATTTCAACTTTGGATGTTAAATGACAGAATCCAACTGGATGTTTCAGCGTATCAGAATACAAGTATAGACCAAATCATTTCCCGTCCGATTTCCAACTCATCTGGCTTTGCCAATTTTAATGTTAACGGAGGAGAAGTAAGAACCCGCGGACTGGAAGCACTTCTAAGTGCAGAGCTCATCCGCAAATCTTCATTTACCTGGCAGTCATCTGTCAATTTTTCTCAATACTGCAGTGTGGTCACCCGCCTTCCCGAAGGAGTAAATCAGTTTGTAACCGGAGTTGCCAATGTATTCGGTGGTTCCGGTGGGTCAAATACGGTCTTTTACATTGCCCGGGAAAACGGACGTGTAGGAGATATGTATGGCAGCGGTTTTGTTCAGGTAGATGGGAAAACGCTTTATGGTGCAAACGGCCTGCCGGTGCAGGATGGCACGCTACGACTGCTGGGGAATTACAATCCCGATTTTGCAATTGGTTTCAATAATAAATTCACCTACAAAGCCCTATCTGTCAATGTCCTGATGGATTGGCGACAGGGTGGCACCATCGTTTCCAGAACCAAGGCTTTGGGTAGTACATCCGGTGTTCTGGAAGAGACACTTGTGGGAAGAGAAGACGGTGTTATTGGCGACGGCGTAGTAAATACCGGTACGGCAGATAATCCTGTTTATGTGCCTAATACCACCAAAGTGCCTGCCAGCCAGTTTTACAATAATTTCTTTGACCGTGGCAATGAAGCGAGTGCACTTTATGATGCTTCTTATGTGAAAATCAGACAAGTGGGCCTGTATCTCAATTGCAATGAATTGGCTCAAAAACTCAAAATGCAAAGTCTGAAGCTAGGTCTGATCGGAAGTAACCTGTTCCTTTTTACCGAGAATCCTCACTTTGATCCTGAATTGAACGGCATGCAGGAAACGAATCAAGTCTATGGAGTTGAAGATTTTTCATATCCCTCAACCCGCAGTTTCGGTCTAAGTATCAAAACAGAATTCTAAAAGAAATTACAATGAAAAATACAGTATACATTTTTCTGGTTTTCCTGCTATTTGTGAGCAGTTGCACCACAGATTTTGAAGAAATAAACAGCAATCCCAATTCACCGCAGAATGTAGACCCGCAATTTCTGCTTACCAATGTATTGACCGTAGCTGCTGACCGCAATGCCTATGAGCAGGGATTCAGGCTGGCCAATTATTTGGAGCATTTCGCTGCCAGCGTGGAATTTGAGCGTATAGACAGGTATGAGATGGGTTCAAACAGCGGTTACTGGAACACACTATATGGTTTGCTATCAGACATACGGTCTATGCAGGAACTGGCCGGTGAAAATGAGGCATATCTGGCCGTAGGTGATATCATGAAATGTTTTCTCTACTCCCAGCTCACCGATATGTGGGGTGATATCCCCTATTCTGAATCTGTTCAGGGAATTGACAATAATTTCACTCCGAAATACGATACCCAGCAGAGCATTTACACCGATCCCGAAACCGGTATTCTGACCGTATTGAAAAAAGCTGCTGCTACGCTGGAGAGCACCAATTCGGCAATAAAAGGGGATGTAATGTTTAATGGAAACCTTCAGAAATGGGTAAGATTTGCCAACAGTCTGAGATTGCGGTACCTCATGAGAATCAGCAACCGCTTAAGTGATTTCAGCGAAATGCAGAGCCTTGCGGGCAGTGGAAAACTGATGCAATCGAATGCTGACAATGCATTGGTATCCTATTTACCGGCGGCTCCGAATCAATGGCCCATGGCTACCGCCAGCCTCGGGCTATATCAGGAGCATCGCATGACCTTAACCGTCGATTCTGTGCTCACACTGTGGAATGATCCCCGAATTTCGGTGCTTTACAAGCCAACACAGCTAAGTGTAAATGCCGGAAATCCCGATTTTAAAGGCCTGATGAATGGACAAAACCGGGAAACTATCAGCGAAAAAGGTATCAATCTCAACGACATTTCTCTGTTTGGAGCGGCATTCAGAGATGTGCCAGACGGAGTGGATGCCCAGTTTATGCAATATGCAGAAGTGCAGTTTATCCTCGCAGAAGCCGCAGAAAAAGGATTTATCAGCGGTGACGCAGCCACTTATTATGAAAACGGAATAAAAGCCAGTTTTGAATATTACGGAGTCACCTTGCCGGCTGGATATCTCGATCAGGAAACGGTCAGGCTGGATGGAGACCAAAATCAGGTCAAAATAATGACGCAGAAATGGCTGAGTCTGATCAATATTGGCCATGAAGCCTGGTTTGATATCAGACGCACCGGTTTACCGGTACTTACCGCCGGCCCTGATAATCTGAATGATGGCGTTTATCCGGTCAGATACCTTTATCCCGAATCTGAACAGGCCACCAATTCTGCCAATTATAAGGAGGCATCAGGTAGAATCGGCGGAGATAACATTAACAGCAAATGCTGGTGGGAAAAACCTTAGATTTGTCTAATCTTTATGTTACGTGTTGATGAAAATAAAACATTTACTACTGGCACTTTTAACGCTCTTTGTGTCATGTAATTCTGACCAAAAACAAGAAGAAGCCGATTTATCAAATCTCCCGTGGGATGAAATAGTGAAACAAGGCGAAGGCAAAACTGTTCATTTTATGATGTGGCAGGGGAGTCCGGTTATCAATAGTTACATCCGCAATTACGTGGTGCCAATGGTCAGGGAAAAGTACAATATCAACCTTCAGATCACGGGCGGCCAGGGACCTGAAATAGTTCAGCTGGTTATGAGCGAAAAGGAAGCCGGGGTAGAGGTAGGTCAGGTAGATATGTGCTGGATAAACGGCGAAACGTTTTTTCAGTTAAACCAAATAAAGGGATTGTACGGGCCATTTGTCAAACAATTACCCAATTCAGAATTTATAGATTTTGACAATCCCTTCATTTCCAGTGACTTTCAACAGCATTTCAACTATATGGAATGCCCTTGGAGTATTAGTCAGTTTGCTATGGTTTATGATTCTGCCAAGGTGCAAAACCCTCCTACCAGTCTGACAGAGCTGGCCGATTACGTAAAGAAAAATCCGGGAACATTTACGATTTCCAATGATTTCTCAGGTATGACTTTACTCAAAGGTTTTCTGGCAGAGCTGGGCGGTGGTAAGGAAAGCTTAAACGGGCCGTTTGACGAGGAAAAGTACAAATTGCTCAGCACAAAACTCTGGGAATTCATCAATCAGAACAAAAAGTATTTCTGGAAAAACGGAGAAACGTTTCCCAACGAACATTCTCAAATGAATCAGCTCTTTTCGCTGGGTGAGTTAAACCTCATTTATGGTTTTGGAGAAGGTGGATTTGAGGATAAGGTCAAGAGTGGCCTTTTCCCGGTATCAACCCGTGGATACGGCTGGAAATCGGGAATGATCAAAAACAGTAACTATCTGGGTATTCTGCACAATGCTCCTGAAAAGGCAGCGGCCATGCTGGTCATCAATTTTTTGATTTCACCAGAGGCTCAGTTTGCCAAATCCAACGCAGATGAAATGGATTCGAATACAATCATTTCTTATGAAAAACTTCCGGATGAATGGAAAAAGAAGTTTGATGAAGCTCCCAAACGTAAATATGCCCCAACCATGGAAGACCTGAGTCAGTTTGCCATGGCAGAGCCTGCTCCTGAATACATGATTCGCTTATTTGAAGATTTCAGATCACAGGTTATTGAAAAATAAAGAAGATCATATCGCCCTGGGACTCTTTGTCCTGTTTGCAATCCTGCCATTTTTTGCATCGCTCATTTATGCATTTCTATATAGCGTTGGCCTGGTAGGAATTGCAAACACCGGTTTTACATTCGATTTCTGGCAAAAAGTGTTGACCAACGGAGAATTCGTGACCTCTTTTGGATTCAGTTTCCTGATTGCGGCGATTTCTACCTTCATTTCCGTTAGCGGAGCCTTACTCATTACGTTCAAATTCAGGGAAGAATTGGAAAAAACCAGCTTCGGTTTTCTCATGTATCTGCCGCTGGCTATTCCGGGAATTGTGACCAGTTTCATCACCTTTCAGGTCATGTCCAAAGGCGGTTTTATTTCCCGTTTGGCCTATAATTCAGGAGTGATTTCTGATTTAGGACAGTTTCCGGAGTTAGTCAATGACAGCCTGGCCATTGGAATAATTCTTTCTTACATCACCATGACCCTTCCTTTCTTTGTGCTCACCTTCATAAATATTCACAGAAATGAGCGGGTGGAAGAACTTTCATCGCTGGCCGTTTCACTGGGTGCCACGCCTCCCCAGGTAACCCGTCGGATATTTATTCCGCTGCTGCTGCAAAGGGCCAGGGTACTCATAATTCTTGCGTTTATTGTAACCATGGGCGGCTATGAAGTACCTCTGATTTTAGGCCGGCAGTCGCCCCAAATGCTTTCTGTGCTCATTATCAGGGAATTGAAGCAATACGATCTCACAAAGATTTCGCAGGGCTATGTGGAAGCGGTAATTTATACCATGCTCGTTGCCCTCACAGTCATTCTATTATTCAGGACAAAAAAAGCCAGCTATGCCTAAACTAAAATACATAGCCCTGGGCATCATAAGCTTTTTTATTTTGTTCCCGTTCGCATTTCTGCTCGTCATGTCATTGGGTGTATCCTGGCCCTACCCTGCCCTTTTTCCTGAAAAACTAAGCTTTTCCAACTGGAATAAAGTCATGGGATCTGAGAGTGGTATTTTGTTAAGTCTGGTAAAATCTATTCTCATTTCATTTTCCGTGGCTGCATGCTCCACACTGGCGGGCTTCTGGGGAAGCAGGGCTCTTTTCAGGCATACGGCGAAAAATACACTTACATTGCTGGCTTACTTCCCGTATATTCTTTCACCAGTGGTATTTGCGGCCTGTTTCAGCTTTTATTTTATCAGATTGGGTTTGTTTGGAAATGCTCTGGGGGTTATTACTGCCCAATTTCTCATTACCTATCCGTTTGCCATCATTTTCTTTGGCAGCTTTTGGAACGAAAAAATAAGAGGTTATGAAGACCTCACAGTAACCTTAGGAGGAAACAAATTGCAAACATTCGGGAAGGTCCTATTGCCTCTGGCCAAAGGGATGCTGATCATCTGTTTTTTTCAGACATTTTTACTGTCGTGGTTTGAGTACGGACTAACCTCCATTATAGGCCTGGGAAAAATTCAGACGCTTACCATCAAAGTATTCATGTATATTAAAGAAGCCAATTATTTTTATGGAGCTCTGAGCAGTTGTTTGCTGGTGCTTCCACCCGTTATATTACTGTATTTAAACAAAAAATACATTTTTAAATCCCTGATCTGATGTTTCTGGAGATACGGAATTTGAACAAAACTTTTGGTGATCATCCGGTGATCTGTGATTCTGACTTTTCCTTGCCAAAAAGACAGACGCTCAGCATTTTGGGTCAATCGGGTTGTGGAAAAACCACCATGTTGAAAATTATTGCCGGCTTACTTTCGCCGGATTCGGGAGATATTGTTTTAAATGGTCAAAAAATCAACGACCTGCATCCATCCAAAAGGAATATCGTTTATCTGTATCAGGAAGACCTGTTATTTCCGCATTTGAATGCGTTTGAAAATGTGGCTTTCGGGCTCAGATTGAAAAAAATACCGGATGATCAGATCAGAGACCGGGTACAGCAAATGTTTGAAAGTCTGGAGCTCGAAGGCCAGCAACAAAAAAAGCCACATGAATTATCGGGCGGCCAAAGGCAGCGGGTTTCTTTCGGCAGAGCCATCATCACCAACCCCGCCGTTTTACTTTTGGATGAGCCATTTGGCAGTCTTGACACCGGCACCAGAAACCGTATGCAGGCTCTTTTTAAATCATTGACAAAAAAATTTGAAATAACTTCTGTTTTTGTGACCCATGACCTCAAAGAAGCCGTACTTATGGGAGATCGGATTGGTTTTATGGAGCATGGTCACCTTAAGATATATCCGAGCAAAGAAGAATTTATTCGGGACCCGTTGACGGGTGTACAAAGCGAAATGGACTTTTGGAGAGGACTTGAATCTCCTCAAAATACCTGGGTTGAGACCGCCAACCAGCCCCAAAAACTGACTTGAAAAGAAAATTAAATACTATGAAAGAGCTGATATCAAACAATTTAACCACAAAAGATTATAATACCTATCATTGTATTTACTGGGTTTTTACTCAGCTCTGCAATGATAAATGCTGGCATTGCTATAATTACAGCGGGCCCGATGGCAAGCGTATGTCTGAAGAGGATTGCCTGGCCGTGGTAGACAATTTACCTGACAATCTGGAGATTTTGATTCTGAGTGGCGGGGAGCCTTTGGCCGAAATCAAAAAGCTTTATGCCATCCTGGACAAACTAAAAATAAAATACGGCGGGAAGTTATTTATAACGCTCCAGTTCAACGGTGATTTGCTCAAACCTGAAATTCTGGATGATCTGATTGCAAAAGGTGTTTGTCGCTTTTCGGTAGCAAGTATTGACCGGTACCACAAAAAACAGGGCGAACGTATGGAAGAGCTCGCGGCTTTGTTTGAAAGTAAGGGAATTATGCCTTCACAAGGGAAAGCAAACCTTGATGAGCGGGATGAGCAGGGAAATCGCCCCTTGCATTATGGCTTTTTTGGTGCTACAGAAGATATGTGGCTGGGAGGAAACTGGGCACGTGGCAGGGCAATGCAGAATGATATCTGGAAAAAAGATGGTAAGCATAATTTCTGTGCCATTCATTCAGGTGCCATCGGTTTTCTGGAGCCACCAAAAGATGGAATTATTCAGGAACTTTCTATTCAACTTTGGGCCATAAACCCTTGCTGCCCGGGCACTTACAGGGCCATGGGCGATGCCAGAAAAGAAAAGGTAGCCGAGGTGGTTCAGAGAATGGCTTCCTCTGAAATTATGCAAAAGCTGAATAAAGGTGATATTTATGGTGTAGGTGAAAGTATAGGAATTAGTGCAGAAGAAGGCATGAAACGCTCGGTGGAGTTGGGAAATGTGTGTCTATGGTGCGATGAATTCTTCAAAAAGCATTTCGATATGGCCACTCAAAAAGCTAAATCTTCCTCTGAAGTTGAAACAGAGATCAATTGAGCAGGTTTGAACGAGATTTCAGTAATTTCCTGATCGTTCAGTTGGCCATTGAAAATAGCATTTAGACTTGTCCTCAACGATCATGACTTTGAACTTATCGCCTCCGAGTCGTCCTTAAGAACCTATTGATCCACTTCATGCCTTCAACAGGCATTACATTGTTTCAAATCGGGACAATAGTTCGTAGTTTTGGCCTTCATTAAAACCTTTGGATAACCTATGAAGAAAATTTCCCTAAGCCTGCTTGGGCTGTTTTTCTCCTTCGCTTTTATTTTGACTGCCTGTAACAGCTCTTCAGAAACTGAAGAAACCACGGAAGAACCTTCTGATTACAACATATCCCTTGCACAGTGGTCGCTCCATAAAAGCTTTTTTGGTGATGCCTTGAACGGCGACTGGTCAGCGCTTGGCCGAATGCTTATGGAATCACCTGATTCCCTGCTGCAGGGCACGCTTGATCCCGATGACTTTCCGGCAATTGCCAAAGGTTACGGGGTGAATATCATTGAGTTAGTCAATACATTCTATTTCAGCAAAGCCAACGACATGGCTTATTGGGAAGGATTCAAGAAGAATTGTGATTCGCTGGACATAAAAGTAGGACTTATCATGTGCGATGCTCTGGGTAATCTGGGCGATGCAGATTCTACTGCCAGAAATAAGGCCGTGGAAAATCATTATGCCTGGGTTGACATTGCCAAATACCTGGGTGCACATACCATTCGGGTGAATGCAGCCGGAGAAGGTACTGCAGAAGAAGTGGCCGCACATGCAGCCGAAGGGCTGAGCAAACTTGGCAAATATGCAGCAAAAAAAGGCATCAACGTGGTGGTGGAAAATCATGGAGGCTACAGCTCAGATGGTAGCTGGCTGGCTGGCGTAATGAAAAGTGTAAATATGGAAAACGTGGGTACACTTCCAGATTTTGGCAATTTCTGTATTGAAAGAACTGCTGATGGCTGTGCTAAAGAATACGATCGTTACAAAGGTATCGCCGAGCTAATGCCATTCGCAAAAGGTGTTTCTGCCAAAACTCACGTTTTTGACGCCGAAGGAAACGAGGCTGAAATGGACTACGTGAAAATCATGCAGATCGTGAAAGACAGCGGATTCAAAGGCACCATAGGCATCGAGAACGAAGGTACTGAGCTTTCTGAAGATGAAGGCATCAAGGCAACTAAAGTTCTGATTGAGAAGTCTTTGGCTGCTTTGAAATAAGATTTAAGACATTCACAAAATACCGGGATTCTCACTGAATTCCCGGTATTTTAATTTTCCGGCAGTGAAAGAAATTAAAACCCTGAACAGTGAGATTTTCAAGCTGAAGCACATGCTGTCCGGGAAAGAAACCGACGGCCTGCTTAAAGCCGATTATAATCCTTTTTTCATTTATCGGGTGGAGGAAATGTTTCGGTTGATCATGCTGCCCGTTCCACCTATGCGAATGCCGGGGCATTCGCTATTATTCCTGAAATCGGGTGAGGCCAATATGAACATCGGACTTGAAAAATACACCCTCTCTGCGGGTGAGATCCTGGTGGTTCCGGCCGGACAAATATTCTCTTTTGATCAGCCTGACGTCAACACCGGCTACATTTGCAACTTTCCGAATGAATTTCTAATCGATAAAAACTTTCAGTTTCAGGCAGACCACTTCCCCTTCCTGGATGCCGCCGCCAATCACCGGATCAACGATTTGCCGTTTCAGGAGTTTGATTCTCTTTTTGAAAACCTCGACCTGGAATACACCGCCCGTGGTTTGCAGCGGATTTCGATTGTCAAATCCTGGCTGATTCTCATTCTTCAAAAACTCAATTATGAGTGTGGCAATCTGATCCGAAATCCTTCATCCACCTTACCGGGCCACTTCATAAAATTCAAGCAACTTCTTGGGGTTTCGTTCAAAGAACAGCACCGCGTTTCGTTCTATGCCGATAAATTGAACATGAGCCCCGGACATCTGAATAAAGTCATCAGAGACGCTTCCGGGAAGTCGCCATCCGTGTGGATTGAAGAAATGCTTCTTCTGGAAACAAAAGCGATGCTCGCTCAAACAGATTTCAGCATTCAGCAAATTGCCTTATCTCTGGGTTTCCTGGACCAATCCTACTTCGGTCGCTTTTTCAAAAAGCATACCGGCGTTTCAGCAAGTGCCTACCGCAAAAGATCGAATAATACCAAATAGAACATTAAAAAGACTAACATTTGGCTTAATCCTAACGGAATTTTGCCAAAAAATCATACTGGATGTTTGACGATCTCACCTGGACTTTGGCCATCAGTGCAATTTTGATTACATTAATTTTCATCTCTGTTTTTTCCTTCATCCCTGAACCCAATAAACAAAAGTGGAGTGCACTTCTCATTGCCGGGGCAGGCAGTTTGTACTGGATGGGCATGCTGGAAGCCTGGGAAATGGCTTTCGGTACCATGATGTTATTCCTGGCCTTCAAGGGTCTGAGCGATTATCGCTTTGTGGGACTCGGTTGGCTATTACACACTATCTGGGACTTCCTGCATCACGCCAACGGCCAATCTTTGATTTTCTTCGATTCCACCGCTTCTTTAGGTTGTGCCATTTGTGATCCAGTAATTGCCGTATGGTATTTTTGCGGAGCACCTGATATTTTCAAAACCCGTTCAATTCAAAAATCGTAATGTACTCCTTTCTGCTATATCTTCATTCGCTGGTCCGCTGGCTCGTTTTGGTCAGCCTCATCTGGTCTCTTTACAAAGCATTTCAAGGCAGGCGTCAACAATTGCCGTTTACTTCAAAAGACAATACACTTCGCCACGTGACGGCCACCATTTGCCATATCCAGCTCATACTGGGTCTCTGGCTTTATTTCATCAGCCCATTGGTCTACTACTTCTTTACGAATTTCAAAGAGGCTGTTCATCATCGGGAAATACGATTTTTCGGAATGGAGCATATTACTATTATGCTCATTGCAATTACTATCATCACCATCGGCTCTGCCAAAGCCAAACGAAAAAACACCGATGCCGAAAAATGGAAAACCATCTGGGTTTGGTACGTAATTGGTCTCCTTCTCATTCTCACATCAATTCCCTGGTCTTTTTCTCCTTTAATAAGCAGACCACTATTCAGAGGTTTTTAGCAGGAATATTGTTTTCTGACCAAAAAGGGCCTTTTAAACCACTAGCTTTGCCACATGATCAGAAGTACTGAAGATATCCTTGTAAAACTAGGCATAGAAAGCCTCAATGACATGCAACAGGAAGCCTGTAAACGCATAGCTTCTGAAAATGAAGTCATCCTGCTTTCACCCACCGGCACAGGTAAAACCCTCGCCTTTCTTCTACCTGTCCTTGAGCTGCTTAAACCTCAAAAAGAGGGCATTCAGGCCTTAATTCTGGTGCCATCCCGTGAGCTCGCTATTCAGATTGAGACCGTTTTACGTGATGCAGGTAGTGGCTATAAAGTAAATGCAGTGTACGGCGGGCGAGCTGGTTCCAAAGATAAAATCGAGCTTTATCAGGCTCCGGCGATACTGATAGGAACGCCGGGAAGAATTGCCGATCATATCCGCAGAGAAAATGTGGATGTTTCAGGAATAGAAATTCTGATCCTGGATGAATTTGACAAATCACTGGAGATTGGTTTTGAAAAAGAAATGCGGGAAATATGGGAGGCTCTACCAAATGTGAACCGGAAAATCCTGACCTCGGCTACGCAACAAATACAAATACCTGATTTTGCGGGGCTTCAAAATCCGGTTACGCTTGACTTCACGGCAGAAAAAACGGAACGATTGAGCCTGAAAGTAATTGCTGTGAAGCACGATCAAAAACTTCAGTCGTTGGTACTGCTGCTTTCGCAACTTGGCCATACTAGAGGAATAATTTTTTGTAATTTCAAAGAAAGCATTCAGGTAGTGAGCAGCTTTTTGGAAGAAAGGGGTATCAGTCACTCCCTTTTTTATGGCGGCCTGGAACAGACGGATCGAGAAAGGGCTCTCATCAAATTCAGAAACGGAACCAACGCTTATTTGCTGGCCACAGATCTGGCTGCCCGTGGCATTGATGTGCCCGAAATCGACTTCATCATTCATTATGAAACACCCTCTAAAGAAGAGGAATTTATTCATAGAAACGGGCGTACCGCCAGAATGCAGACCGAAGGATCAGCCTATGTTCTTAAAACGGAAAAGCAGCGTCTCCCGGGTTTCATTCGCGATTATGAAGAGTTGGCTTTGAATTCTATTTTTCTTCCTATTGCCGAAAGTCCGTGGGAAACCCTTTTTATTTCGGGTGGTCGCCAAGACAAAATTTCAAAGGGAGATATCGCCGGACTGTTTTTTAAACAGGGAGGGCTTGAAAAGGAGGACCTGGGAAATATCGAACTGAAACAAGACTGTGCCTTTGTGGCGGTAAAAAAAGAGAAATCTCAAAAGCTGATAGGCCAACTCAACAACAGTCGTCTCAAAAATAAAAAAGTTAGAATAAGCTTGCTGCAGTAGAGGATAATCGGGTTCGGATACCTTGCCCGGAAACAATAATCTGCGATATTTGAACAAATAACCCTGAAATGAAAAAATACCTCCTATTACTTCTTCTTTGCCTGAGTTTCTTATCAAGGGCACAATTTCAGCCAGCACAATTTACCGATAGCCGGGGCACCATCCTGAACTATCAGATTTTGCTACCTGAAAACTATGATGCGTCAAAAAAGTATCCGCTGGTACTTTTTCTGCACGGTGCCGGGGAGCGTGGAGATGACAATACCTCGCAATTGAAAAACGGAGCAAAGGAAACTTTTGAAAAACTTCAAAATACTCATCCGGCAATTGTAATTGCACCTCAGTGCCCAAAGGAAAGCTATTGGGGTTCTGTTAAATTTTCAAGAGATAAATACCCTCTGGAACTGGACTTCAATTATACGTATCCCGAAAAAGAACCTCTTCATGCCGCCGTGGAGCTTGTTCAGTCATACATCAAAGAGAAAAAGGCAGACAGTCACAGGATTTTCATCACGGGTCTCTCTATGGGAGCCATGGGCACTTTTGAAGCCGTATCCCGCTATCCCAAACTTTTTGCGGCGGCTATGCCCATTTGTGGGGGTGGTGACCTCAAGGCATACGGTAAAAAACAAGCTAAAATCCCATTTTGGATATTCCATGGAGATGTGGATGGGGTGGTACCTGTGAAACATTCCAGAGAAATGTATACTCACTTACAAAACCTCCGGGCACAGGTTAAATACACCGAATATCCCGGCGTGAATCACAACAGCTGGGTCAATGCGTTTGCTGAAAGTGAATATCCGGGGTGGTTGTTTCAGTTTAGAAGATAGTTATGAAAATATACCTGATATTATTTTTCTTTCCTTTTCTGATTTCTTTTAAATGCCTGTCACAGAGCAATCTTGTTGATTTATTTAGAGAAATCGTACCATATCCTTTTGAAACAAATCTCAAAAGAGACTATGAATTAGATAGTATTAGATATTTGAGTGTGATGATTAGTCATGACAGCATCTTTATTTTTAGAAATGACTTTTCGGAAAATAAAACCAGATTGCATATTCACCCAATTCTAAATGAGTTGAGTCAAAGTCTGTCCACCAATACCTTCTATTCCATAGTTGTATCAAATCAAAACAATGTATTCGCTAAGTCAGCAATTTTGGAGAATAATTATCGTTCGGGTGAAGTTCTTTCCGTAAGAACAAGTGGATTTACGCATCACTTCACATACTTAAATGAAGATATTTCAATAGTGCATTAATGTGATTTTTCACAAATTCAGCATTCTATTAAGATACTCATCAGGCGAAAGCACGGGAATCTGAGATTCTTTGAAATCTTTGCTGTTTCTGGTGATTAAAATAGTACAATCCGCTTTGATTGCACTTTGATATTGAAGAGCATCTTCACAGTCGGAGAACTTAGATAATAAGCCCTTATCTATGATTTCATCCGTCAAATCAGCTGTCTGTGAAATTACTCTTAGCTTCCTGATTTTCTCTTTGGCCTGCTCTTTGTCTTCATACTTTGAGAGTATATAAAAAGAGGTGGAATAGCTTAATGCTGAAATAACCAATTGTACTTTTCCGAGATCTGCCAGAGTCGCAATTCTGGCCGCTGCGTCATAATAAGGCTCCCGCTCACCCAACAAGTCTATGACCACATTGGTATCCAGAAATAGTTTGTCGCTCATTTATATTTCTCGGTAAGGTGATCGGCATATTCTCTTTTATCATCTAATTCTGCCGGAAGTTTCACCCCGGTTTTCATGCTTTTTACGAAGGGAGAAATACCCTGATCACTTTCTGAGCCTGGATTTTCAGTGTCAATCAATGATTTTAAATAGGCCTCAATCAAACGGGAAAGGCTCCTGTTTTTAGAAGTAGCATAGTCCTTCGCCTTTTCTATGACTTGTTTATCCAGCTTGAGTGTCAGCTTCGCATCCATAATTCCATACTCTGTACGTACAAATATATAAAATTAATCCGTACAATAATCGGCTTTTTCGATACCTCAAAAATTAATAATCCACTTGAGGGAACAACTTCTAAAAAGGCAAATACCCTCTGGAACCGGACTTCAATTATACTCATCCCGAAAAAGAACCTCTTCATGCCGTCGTGGAGCTTGATACATCAAAGAGAAAAAGGCGGATAGTCGCCGAATATACATCACGGGTCTCTCTATGGGAGCCATGGGAACCTTTGAAGCCGTGGCCCGCTATCCCAAACTATTTGCGGCAGCTATGCCCATTTGCGGGGGTGGTGACCTCAAGGCATACGGTAAAAAACAAGCTAAAATCCCATTTTGGATATTCCATGGAGATGTGGATGGAGTGGTACCTGTGAAACATTCCAGAGAGATGTATACTCACTTACAAAACCTCGGGGCACAGGTTAAATACACCGAATATCCCGGCGTGAATCACAACAGCAGGGTCAATGCGTTTGCTGAAAGTGAATATCCAGGGTGGAAGTTTCAGTTTAAGAAATAACTTCTTTTAGAAATCCGTAGAATTCGGCTGGACTCGAAAAATGACGGGAATGAAGAGTACCTTGTTCTGCAGTTTTTCCGGCTGTCAGCACTTCCAGCCCCTTTGACGAAGCCAAATTTAGCATCTGAATCACTTTGACCGGGGGCCGTAAAGTAAAGAAAGTTAAAAGATACCTTGGTGAAATAGTGTTTACTACCTGTTCAATGTCGTCGGCTGGAACTTTCCGACCCAGATACACGCAGCGGAAACCCGCCTTTCGTGCCAGATAATACGATAACAGCAGCCCTATCTCATGTTCTTCATCCTCCAGTAAAGCAAGTAAAAGTAACGGACCGCTACCGATTTCTGTTTTGTCAATTTCAACGAGAATTTTACGAACAATGAGGTTACTTACAAAATGCTCCTGAGCGGGCATGGAATTCCCGGTGGTCCAGAGCACGCCTATTCGATGAAGAAAAGGATAGATATACTCAAACAACATTTCTGTCAAACCAAATTTACTGCTGAGTTCTTCCAGAAGCTGAACAATACGTAGTTCATCAAAATCGAGTGTAGCCGCAATTAGCAATTGAATGTAGTTATCCTGGTCTTTCCGGGCAGTATCTGAAAGCGTATGAACAAGCCGTGCTACTTCGGCATCAGACATTTGAAATATGGCCCCCACCTTGAAGCCATAGCCAATTAACATGCTGATATTCAACAACCTTTTCAGATCTTCATCCGAAAAATAACGGGTATTCCCCTCCGACCTACCGGCCAGTTTGACGCCGTGTCTTTTCTCCCAGGAACGCAAGGTATGAGAACCCACCCCGGTAATTTTCTCCACGTCTGCAATCGAAAACTTGTTCACTTTGGATGCGGTACTAAATTTTTTGGGTCAATTATTTTCAAAAATCTTGCTTGAAAAAAATATAATGTCTAGATTTAAGACACAAAACTTAGACAAGATTATAGATTAAGCTTGTCGAAATGTAAGAATAATTTCTAACTCCGAAAAAATCCATCAAGAATTAGAGTTTAAAGAAGTGCAAGACAGTCAGTTAAAAGTCCGCTACAAACAAGATTCACCATACAAACCTGATCAATAAAGATCGCTGAAACGTTTTATTACCTGCACTTTGATATCAGACTGCTACAGGCCCACTGCCTGTAGCATGTTTTTTTCCAGGGCTTCCCGTGCAATGATTCAGATCATATTTTTTTTCTTTGTAACAAACCACACCAATCTGACTACAAGATGGTTACGATGTAATAATTCTCACACAGAGCCAGGAAATCGGTCGATAGCTTTGCCGGAAAATTATCCATTCTATGCAAACCATTATCATTATCGGAGGTCTGTCCGCAGGTCCTTCTGCTGCTGCCAAAGCTCGTCGTGAAAACGAAACTGCACACATTCTTCTTTTTGAAAAAACAGATGCTATCTCCTATGCTACCTGCGGAATACCTTATGCTCTTTCGGGTCAGATTGCATCCCGGGATAAACTTTTGGTTACCGATGTAAAAACTTTACAAAACAGATTTCGTATCGATGTTCACATTAATGAAGAGGTACTGGATGTGGATGTAGAAAAGCAGGAAATAGAAACACCGCTGGGTAAATACCGGTATGATAAACTGATTTTTGCAACAGGAGCACGATCTTTTGTACCTGATATTCAGAATCTTAACACAGCCCACAATTGGTCTACTTGCCGAAGTCTGGGAGATTTTGACCAGATCAAAGCGAAGGCTCTCATTCCGGAAGTAGAACATGTGACTATTATGGGTGGAGGATTGATTGGAATTGAAGTTGCAGAAAATCTGGTACACGCCGGAAAAAAGGTTACCGTCATAGAAGGCGGACCACACATTTTACCCATGTGGCAGCCAAAATTCAGCTCTTTTGCGGAGAACCTTCTCGAAAGCAAAGGAATTGAAATCATCAAAAACACCTTCGTAAAAAAAGTAGATGCCGAAGACGGAGCAATTAAAAGAATTGACCTGGGCAATCAGCGTTTTCTGGAAACAGACTTTCTCATCATGAGCGTGGGAATCAAACCCAATACCGAAATGCTTCTCAACAAGGGAGCCCAGGCACTTCCAAACGGAGCTCTTATTGTCAATGAAAAGTTTGAGACCTCCTTGCCACATATTTATGCCGCAGGCGATAACGCCAGTATCCTTAATCTGATGAATAATAAATCAGATTATATGCCATTGGGCACTCATTCGAACAAAGGAGGGCGAGCGGCCGCCATAAACGCCACAGGAAATACAGAAAAACTTTTTGGAGGCTATAAAACGGCAATCATCAAGCTTTTTGACCACACGCTGGCAAGAACCGGCTGTGGCCCCAGGGAGCTCCAGAGACAGGGGATTCCGTTTAAAAAAAACCTGGTGGTGGTACATGCCACTCCCGGTTATTACCCGGATCCCTCCGATATTATTCTGGAAACCTACTATCATGCAGAGGAACAGACCTTACTTGGAGCCGAACTCTTCGGACAGGCAGGAGTTGACAAACGGGTAGATGTACTTAGCACGGCCATTTATGCCAAATTAAAAATTACCGATTTGGCCCAGCTCGATCTGGCGTACGCCCCGCCCTTTTCTCCGGCCAAAGACCCCGTAGTTGTGAGTGGTCATATGGCAGAAAATACACTTCGAAATGAATACGATGAAATTTCTGCTGAGGAGCTACATGAATTAATTTCTGAAAACGCCGATATTCAACTGATTGATGTTCGTACCAAATCTGAACGTGTTACCGAAGGGTTCATTCCCGGCTCTGTCAATCTGCCTCTTGACAATCTGCGTGACAATCTGGAAATGGTGTCCCGGACACGATCTGTCATTTTGCACTGTTCCAAAGGACTTAGAGGGTACCTCGCCTACCGGATTCTGAAACAAAACGGCTTTCAAAATGTACGAAATCTGGGTGGAGGCTATAAAGTTTGG
>CBINGY010000071.1:0-19409 GCA_966250325.1 uncultured Cytophagaceae bacterium
AATTTGACATCCGGTACAAATCGCCATACCGATAATCATCCTCGATAAGATTTTTCTCAAATAGCCATCTTGCAAGACCAGAGGAACACCCCGCCAACCAAAAGAAGGCAAACAGCGTGAGTGCTATGTATTTGACAATTCTCAAAACTGAAAATAGATAAACTGGTTTGTGGTAAATACACCAAAAAGGTAACAAGCCACCAGTAGAACAATAAATTTCAGATAAAAAGAAGGAGTTCGACTGGTGTCTATGTGTTTGTGGTATAACTCTTTCCACATAAGCAGAAAGATTAAACCAAAAGAAAACAACAGTTCCGTGGTATTTAAAGGACTAATTAAACCCGTATAAGCGGCAGGATCGAACATTCTTTTGAAAATGACTCCTGCATCTGAAATACCTTTGGCCCTGAAAAACACCCAACTTAGTGTAACAAGCGAAAAAGTAATTAGTATCTGAAGTTTATTTGTCCAGAAGCCTGATGGAAGCTCCATATTCAGATATTTTTTTCGAATCATAGCCAGTACCAGATAAGCACCGTGTAGTGAACCCCAGATTACGAAAGTCCAGGAAGCACCGTGCCATAAACCACTGATCATAAAAACAATAAGATAATTCAAATAATGCCTCCACTCTCCTACCCTGCTTCCTCCAAGCGGAATATACAGGTAATCTTTAAACCAGGTGGAAAGGGAAATATGCCATCGTCTCCAGAACTCAGAGATTGATTTTGAAATGTAAGGAACATCAAAATTTTCCATGAGCTTAAATCCCATGAGCCTGGCACAGCCAATAGCAATATCCGAATACCCGGAAAAATCGCAGTAGATCTGAAAGGAATAAAACAAAGTGGCCAGCAACAAGGTTTGACCGCTATGCCCGTCGGGGCTGTCATAAGCGTAATCTACCAGCAATGCCAGGCGGTCTGCTATAACCACCTTTTTAAACATACCCCAGGCGATACGGATGAGCCCCTGTTTGATATTCTCAAAATTGTATTTAAAAAAGGTATGAAACTGATGTAGCAGATTTTGAGGCCGCTCAATAGGACCAGCCACCAATTGAGGATAGAACATCACGTATAGAGAATACACCACAAAATCCCGTTCGGGCTTCTGATTTCGCCTGTAAACCTCAATGGTATAGCTCATTGCCTGAAAGGTATGAAATGAAAGGCCTATCGGAAGTTCAAGCGGATAATTGGGAATAGAATTATCAATTCCAAACAAGCCCAGCAGGTAAGTAAGGTTTTGATTGATGAAATTGAAGTATTTAAAAGCAGCCAGAAAACCCACATTAGCTACTAAACTTACCGCAAGCCACATTTTACGTTTGCTTCCTTCTGCCCGGTCAATGAGGAATCCGGCGTAATAATCAACCAGAATGGTAACCCCCAAAATAAGGATGTACACCGGCTTAAAGGCCATGTAGAAATAACAACTGGCCAGCAAGAGCATCCATATCCGCCCGCGGTGTCGCAGGGTGTAGTATAAAATCGAAACTACAACAAAGAAGAATACAAACTGTACAGAGTTAAAAAGCATGCAAGCCTTGAGGTCTAAAATGCTGTCAAAAATAAGACAAACTTTTCAGTACGGCCTTTGTTTGATCTCCAAAATACCAGACAAGCATTATTCCATGTAAATTTGCATCATCATGGTATTTCAGCAAGAACCAATTTGTGCACTCGCCACTGCTCCGGGTATAGGTGCTATTGCCGTAATTCGGGTATCCGGAAATGGATCTGTAGAAATTACAGATGAGATTTTCAAGGGAGCTACGCTTTCCCTGCAAAAGTCTCACACGGCTCATTTCGGGCTCATTCAGGATGAAGATCGCGTTGTGGACGAAGTGCTGGTAACGGTATTTAAATCTCCCCGATCGTTTACCAAAGAAGACTCTACAGAGATATCTTGTCATGGCAGTCCGTTCATTGTCAAGGAGATATTGAAATTACTTGTTAAAAAAGGCTGCAGAATGGCCCGGCCCGGTGAATTTACCCAACGGGCGTTTCTCAACGGTCGGTTTGATCTGGTTCAGGCAGAGGCGGTAGCCGATCTAATTGAAGCCGATAATGCAGCTTCCCATCGCCTGGCAGTGGATCAACTTCGTGGTGGGTTCTCTTCCAGACTTCAGAATTTACGCGAAGAACTCATTCATTTTGCCAGTATGGTGGAGCTGGAACTTGATTTTGGTGAAGAAGACGTAGAATTTGCCGACAGAGATGACTTAAGGAATTTAATTGACAACATTCAAAAGGCTCTGCTGCCCTTAATCGAGTCGTTTGATTCAGGCAATGTTTTGAAGGAAGGAATCCCGGTAGCCATTATCGGTCAACCCAATGTGGGAAAATCTACGCTACTCAATGCACTGTTCAAAGAGGAAAAAGCCATAGTTACTAATATAGCCGGAACTACCCGGGATGCCATAGAAGACACCCTCGTGCTTCGGGGTATCAAGTTTAGGTTTATTGACACAGCCGGAATACGCGAAACTACTGATGCAGTGGAGAGTATCGGAATTGAAAAATCGAAACAGGCCTTGAGTAAGGCAAGAATCGCCCTGTTTCTTTACGATTCTCCTGAGGAAAGGCAATTTCTGGAAACCGAATTTGAAACCGGTCGGGAAGATCAGCAAATTCTCTGGATTAAGAATAAGGCGGATATTTCCAAAAACAAGGTGCGTGAAGATGATCTCCTAATTTCGGCCAGAGATAACCTGGGAATTAGTGAACTGGAAGATCGGCTTTTCCGGCTTGCTTCTGAAAAGCGGCAGGGTGATCTTGTACTTACCAACCTAAGGCATTATGAGCTGCTGGTTAAGACCAGCGAAGCTTTGAATGAAGTACTTCAGGGACTTTCGATGGGAATTACGGGAGATTTTCTGGCACAGGATATCCGTATGGCTTTGCATCATCTGGGAGAACTTACCGGCACCATCACTACCGATGATCTGCTAGCAAATATTTTCGGAAATTTTTGTATTGGAAAATAGTCAATCACCTCATATTCAATATAAATCTGACGATTCCACAGGAAATAGAATCTCTTCTTCTCCCTCATTTTGAAAAGAATGTAAGCAATGAGTACACTCATTTCGGACTGGGGACTCAATCTATTTATTTCATTAAAGACACCTGGGATTTTCCGGAAGATTCAAATCTTCCGGAAGGAATATTGATTGCAGAATATGTACTTCAAACGAAGAAAGAAGTGATAGAAGCCCGTTTGAAAAGCATTTTTGGGGTTAACAACACCCTACCTGCAAGAGTCTGTAAAGTGAAACCACTCAATAAACCCGAGGCCTTTGCATTTCTTGAAAAATACCATCTGTATGGCGGCACCAAAAGCGAGAGGCAGTTTGGCCTTTACCTTCCGGAATCGCATTTTCGATTGTTGCCTTCAGATTTTGAAAGACCTGAATCAGATCTCCTACTCTCTGTAATTACCTTCGCCAACCCCAGGAACTTTAAAGGAGCCATCTCATCTCATGAACTTATCCGCTACGCCGTATTTCCAGGTTTCAATGTGGTAGGCGGCCTTTCAAAATTGCTGAGTGCCTACGCCCAATTATACCGACCTGACGAGATAATGACGTATATCGATGGCGACTGGTCCTCCGGAGAAGGGTTTGAGAAAGCAGGATTTCAGGCAGTTACAGAATTCCTGCCATACAGGTATTCCTTTGACAACAATGGAAAAAGAATTCGGACGAAAGATCAAACGGGTTATGTAAGCCGTGGGAATATGAAAATGAAAAAGTTTTTCAGTTATGACTAAAGAAAAGCTACTGGTGGTACTGGGCCCTACTGCTTCAGGCAAAACCTCGCTTGCCTGCAGACTGGCAGAAAAATTCTCAGGCAGTATACTTTCTGCAGATAGCAGACAGGTGTATCGAAGGATGGATATAGGAACCGGAAAAGATTTGGGGGAGTACCAGACGGATTCTGGCTCTATCCCCTATTATCTGATTGACATGGTGGAAGCTGGCGAATCCTATAACTTATCTGAGTTCCTTTCCGACTTTAAGAAGGCCTTTGAGGAAGTAAAAGATGCAGGCAAACTTCCTATTCTTTGTGGAGGCACCGGACTTTATATAGAAGGCGTACTTCGTAATTATACACAAACAGTTGCCATTGAAAATCCCGAACAAAGAGCTCAGCTACAATCAAAAACCACAGAGGAATTGGTTTCCATTCTCAAGGAGTTTGAAGGCCATGAGCTCATTGATGCAAGTACCCGAAAACGAATTATCAGGGGAATTGAGATTTTGCAAAGCGGACAATTGCAGAAAGAGAAAGAAATCCCTTTCAATACATTAATTATCGGTTTAAACCCAGACCGTGAGTTAAGGAGAAACCGAATTAGTACCCGACTGAAACAGAGATTAGACCAAGGGCTGATCGATGAAGTAAAAAGCTTGATTCAATCAGGCATACCACCTGATAAACTTATTTTTTATGGCTTGGAGTACAAATACATTACATTATATCTGCTTGGTCAAATGAGTTTTGAAGAAATGAGCGGCAGGCTGGAAACTGAGATTCACCGATATGCCAAACGTCAGATGACGTTCTTTAGAAGTATGGAAAAAAAAGGCCTGGAAATTAGTTGGGTTGACCCTTTGACCGTCAAACAGCCCCAAATTGAATGTTTAGTAGAAAATTGGCTGGAAGGAGATTCCTGATCCCGGCCACTTATCCGAAAATAAGCTTCATAAATCCCATTTTTCCTGACAAACCTCCAATCATTTAACTTCGATACTTTTCCGCTTTCCCTTACCTTTGTACTTTCAAATCTTCAGACCAATCACATTCCCGATGATTCATTTTTTTGGCGGCCAGTCCGCTACCGTTTTTGCAGCTCAATCGAATTCTACGCTATCGGACGATGACCTGAAAAAGCTTAACTGGCTGTTTAACTGCCCTCCTGGACATCCCCACACCATAGTGAATGTTTCAGATGGCGTTCTTAAAAGCACCTTTGTGGGTCCGCGTGCTGCCATGGTCACCCCCTGGAGTACCAATGCTGTTGAAATTACCCAGAACATGGGAATCAGTGGAATTATCAGAATCGAGGAATACAGGGAAGTAGATGAAGATTTCAAGGGCTTTGACCCCATGCTTTTTCAAAAATACACGTCACTCGGGCAGGATATTTTCACCATACAGATCAAACCGGAGCCGGTTCTGGAGATCGAAGATATTGCCGCCTATAATCAGAGGGAGGGCCTCGCTTTAAGCCAGGAAGAAGTAGATTATCTTCATAGTCTTTCAGAAAAACTGGGCAGAAAACTAACTGACTCAGAAGTTTTTGGATTTTCGCAGGTGAACTCAGAGCACTGTCGTCATAAAATTTTTAATGGGGTTTTTGTCATTGACGGTAAAGAGATGCCCTCATCTCTATTCAAATTGATTAAGAAAACTTCTCAGGAGCATCCAAACGATATTGTATCCGCCTATAAAGACAATGTAGCCTTTCTGAAAGGGCCGGTAGTGACTCAGTTTGCTCCTAAGTCTGCCGAAAAACCGGATTATTACGAGGAAAAAGAATTTGACTCCATACTCTCACTGAAAGCAGAGACGCACAATTTCCCGACTACAGTAGAGCCCTTTAATGGTGCAGCCACAGGATCAGGCGGTGAAATCCGTGACCGATTGGCAGGAGGTACCGGTTCTTTACCTCTTGCCGGAACAGCCGTTTATATGACATCCTACCCGCGTCTGGAGGAAAACCGCCTCTGGGAAAAAGGTATGAAGGAGCGGGATTGGTTATATCAAACTCCAATGGATATTCTGATCAAAGCCTCCAATGGAGCATCAGACTTCGGAAATAAGTTTGGCCAGCCGCTTATTGCGGGCTCACTTTTTACGTTTGAGCATGATGAGGAGAGAGACGATATGGGTTCAGATTCCCGTAAGCTTGGTTTTGACAAAGTCATCATGCTCGCAGGCGGCATAGGTTACGGGAAAGCAGCTTATGCTCAGAAAAACACCCCGAAACCTGGCGATAAGGTAGTAGTGCTCGGTGGTGAAAACTACCGGATTGGTATGGGCGGGGCTGCGGTTTCGTCTGCCGATACGGGTGCTTTTGGATCAGGAATTGAATTGAATGCCGTTCAAAGATCCAATCCTGAAATGCAGAAAAGAGCAGCCAATGCCATTCGTGGTCTGGTAGAAAGTGACTTTAATCCAATCGTGTCAATTCACGATCATGGAGCGGGCGGGCACCTCAACTGTCTTTCTGAACTGGTGGAAGAAACCGGGGGCAAAATAGATCTGGATGCTCTGCCTGTGGGTGATCCTACCTTATCAGCTAAAGAAATTATCGGGAATGAGTCACAGGAGAGAATGGGACTTGTTATCGGAGAAAAAGATATTGACATTTTAAAGAAAATTGCTGAACGTGAGCGATCTCCGATGTATACCGTTGGAGATATAACCGGCGATCACCGGTTTACATTTGAGTCGAAATCAACCGGCATAAAGCCGATGGATTTTGCGGTTTCTGATATGTTTGGAAGTTCTCCAAAAACTATCCTGGCCGATAAAAAAGTGGAGCGTAGCTACAAGGGACTGGATTACTCAGCCTCGGAAATCGAAAATTACCTGGAACAGGTGCTCCAACTTGAGTCTGTAGCTTGCAAAGACTGGCTTACCAATAAAGTTGACAGGTGTGTGGGAGGCCGCGTAGCCAAGCAGCAATGTGCCGGCCCGCTTCAGTTACCCCTTAACAATCTCGGAGCTATGGCTCTGGATTTTAAAGGAAAAGAAGGAATCGCCACCAGTATAGGGCACTCGCCCGTTTCAGCTATTATTGACCCGGCGGCAGGTTCCATAAATTCTATCGGTGAAGCATTAAGCAATATCGTTTGGGCACCCTTAAAGGATGGCCTGAAGTCTGTTTCCTTATCTGCAAACTGGATGTGGCCATGTAGAAATACGGGTGAAGATGCCCGTTTGTACGAGGCCGTAAAAGCCTGCTCAGACTTTGCTATTGAACTGGGAATCAATATTCCTACCGGCAAAGATTCTCTTTCCATGAAGCAGAAATACAAAGATCAGGAAGTACTTTCACCTGGTACAGTGATTATTTCTGCAGGATCTCATTGTACGGATATCCGAAAAATAGTGGAGCCGGTACTGAAAGAAAGTGGAGGGAATCTCTACTACCTGAATCTATCAAAAGATCAGCTCAGACTTGGTGGCAGTTCTCTGGCCCAAATATTGAATAAGATAGGCAAGGATGCCCCTACCATCACAGATGCCGCTTACTTCAAAAAGGCTTTCAACACACTTCAGGATCTTATTGAAAAAGAACAAATCTCTGCAGGGCATGATATTGGAAGCGGTGGTCTTATCACTACGCTTTTGGAAATGTGCTTTTCTGAAACCGACCTCGGGGCCAAAGTGGACCTTTCTGCTCTGGATAAGGAGGATCTGGTAAAAGTTCTTTTCAGTGAAAACATAGGTGTGGTGATTCAGGCAAAAGAACAAGTTGAAGATATCTGCAAGTCTGCAGGTCTTGAACTCATTAAAATTGGAGCTCCTGCCAAGGGTAAACATCTGACCATTGCTTTTAACGGGCAAAATCTTTCCCTTGAAATTCCTCATTTACGTAATGTCTGGTTTAAAACCAGCTGGTTACTGGATAAACGCCAATCTACCAACGGCACTGCAGATGAACGTTACCGAAATTACCAGAATCAGCCCCTGAATTACACTTTCCCTAAGCATCATTCAGGCAAAATGCCTGAGAACTCGTCTGTTCGGCCCAAGGCAGCCATCATTCGTGAGAAAGGAAGTAATTCGGAGCGAGAAATGGCCAATGCCATGTATCTGGCAGGTTTTGATGTAAAAGATGTTCATATGACTGATCTCATTTCAGGCAGGGAAACGCTGGAAGACATTCAATTTATTGGTGCGGTAGGCGGATTTTCAAATTCGGATGTACTCGGATCAGCCAAAGGATGGGCAGGAGCATTTTTATACAACGAAAAAGCCAATAAGGCCTTGCAAAAATTCTTTGCCCGCGAGGATACCTTATCGGTTGGTATCTGTAATGGCTGCCAGCTATTTATGGAGCTGGAACTCATCAATCCGGAGCATGAACGGCATGGTAAAATGTTACATAACAACTCGCATAAACATGAAAGCATTTTCACGTCTGTGACGGTTCAGAGAAATAACTCAGTCATGTTATCCAGTCTGGAAGGGGTTACTCTGGGAGTATGGGTATCTCATGGCGAAGGTAAATTTGATTTACCGCATCCAGAAGAGGAATATCATATCGTAGCTAAATATGGTTACGGTGAGTATCCTTCAAATCCCAACGGCTCGGATTATAACACAGCTATGCTCTGTGATAAAACCGGCAGGCACCTGGTTACCATGCCGCATATTGAGCGATCTACATTCCCATGGAATTGGGCTTATTACCCCGAAGAAAGAAAACGGGAAGAAGTATCGCCCTGGCTCGAAGCCTTTGTCAATGCCAGAAAGTGGCTTGAAGAACGTCAGAATTAATAAAAAAGGGAGTATTACAGACTCCCTTTTTTTATTAGAACAGTTTTGGTAAAAATCGCCCTACCCTTTTTTGATATTCTTTGTAAGCGGGGTACTTCGAAGAAGATATCTCCTCAGAAAAGTCTGAACTACCCTGAAAAAGAAGCAGCAACAGAAGGAAACCCGTTATGGACCAATTGAGCCATTGACCAGTAGATACCACGGAAAACAGATAAAACACCAACCAAATACTCTGTTCGGCTGTATAATTGGGATGACGTGACTTAGACCAGAGCCCTTCGGCAACAAAACCCTTCGCATATATTTCGGGCAAAACTTCTCCGGCCTTTTTCAAACGGTTTTTCTCTTTGTGAAAATTCCATTGCTGCTGATCGGCTATAAATTCTAATAGTAGAACACCCAGAAAAAAGATTGAAAGTACCAGATCCCAGATACCCAGGGGACCATTGGCAGCCAGCAGAATGGGTAAACAAAAAAGCAGGATGAGCGTATTTTGATACAAACAGATAAAACCAAAATTGAAGAGGGTCCATTTCCACCTTTTATTAAAAAAAGGCTTTGATCTGAGAATGGGCCAGCGATAGTCCTCTTCCCCTTCCCAAAACTTCCAGGAATAGGCTCCCCTTCGGGCAAAATTAAAGGTTAGACGTGCACCCCAAAAAGTTACCATTACCGCCATGAGAACAGTTCTGGGATGAAAGTCAAAGGCTTCAGCCGCCATCCATACGTACAAAATGGGAACCACACTCCATAGTTTATCTACCTGCGAATTGTTACCAGTCCACTCGCCCACTACAAAACAAAAAAGTGACACTCCCAACATTAGAAAAATGAGCGTATTCAAGGTTTCCCGCTGAAGAGGACTTAGCGGCTCATCAAAATAAAAGGCAGTAACAGGTACTACAATTAAGGTCACCAGAAGAACGAGAACAGTCTTTATCATGTAAGGCTTAGATTAGGTGCGGAAAAATACAGCAAAAAACAAAAAAAGCGAACATTCCCTGCTCGCTTCATTCTTCCCGAAAAAAAATCCTACTCCGTTAAAAATCTAAAGCCCACTCCGTGAACATTTTCAATTCGTATGCTTTCATCGCCTTTGAGCATTTTCCGGATACGGGTTATAAAAACATCCAGACTCCTGCCGAGAAAGTAATCATCCCTACCCCAAATTTTCGTAAGTATATCTTCACGTTTGATCACCGCATTCTGCCTGTCACACAAGTATTTAAGCACTTCAGCTTCTCGGTGTGTAAGCTTTTGCTCCCCATCCTCTGAATCAAGGAGAAGCTGAGAAAACGAAAAGTGATATTTGCCAATCTGATATTCATCACTTTCACTCTTCTCTTTATTTACAGCATTTCGTTTAAGAAACACTTTAATTCTGAGAGTCAGTTCTTCAATGCTGAAAGGTTTGGTGATATAATCATCCCCACCAATCTTTAATCCTTCAATTATGTCTTCCTGCAGATTCTTTGCAGTTAAAAAAATGATCGGAATATGCAGATTCTGCTCCCGTATTTTTTCTGCGAGTGAAAACCCGTCGAGTTCGGGTAAATTGACATCCAAAAGGCACAGGTCAAATCTTTCCTTTTGAAAATGACGGAATGCCTCTTTTCCGTCTGTGAAATGAGCAATTTCAAATCCTTCTTCCTCCAGATTATCCTTGGTAACGAAGCCAAGATTTTCGTCGTCTTCGACATACAATATTTTAGCCATACAAGTTATTGCTCCTGTGGAATAAAAATTCGAAAAACGGTGCCTTCGCCAAAAACACTGTCCACTTCAATCTTCCACTTATGAGCTCTTACGATTTGTTGTACATAGTTCAATCCAAGACCAAAACCCTTCACATTGTGCAGATTACCGGTAGGTACACGGTAAAATTTATCGAAAATCTTAGTCAAATATTCTTTCGGTATGCCAATGCCTTTATCAGAAACTTCAAGTACAATTCCTGTCTCAGTGTTTCTGGTTGCCACTGTTATAAAGGCTGGCTTTTTAGAATATTTAACCGCATTTTCTACAAGATTCCTTATCACGCTCATCATATGCACACGATCAGCGAAAACAGATGTACGCTCAGCAGCCAGATTTAGTTGCAAATTATCATTCATCTCAGCTTTCACAGATTCCAGAACTTCATTCAGCAAAGCATGCATATCCTGGAGATGAATATCCAGCTGAAGCTGCCCCCTGCCAACTTTCGCAGTGGTGAGTACCGTTTCTACTTGATTTTTTAGTCGGTTATTCTCCTGTCTGATGATCTGTACATACTTTTTCAGGCGTTCTGGCTGATCCAATATTTTTGGCTGGCTAAGCACATCTGTAGCTACGCGAATGGTAGAAATCGGAGTTTGAAACTCATGTGTCATATTATTGACAAAATCACGCTGAACCTCACTCAGGCGTTTCTGTCGCAGAATCACAAACATTGCATAAACGAAAAAGCCCGTCACCAGGAGCGTTATGATGGATGAAAGTACCCAGAAATCGAGATTGGAGAACAGATAGGCTTCCTTGCTAGGAAATCGTACAGCAAAGTAATTAAGAAACTTATCGGTCTTCGGCAAAATTACCGGTTCTGTAGGATCCGGTTCGAAGTTTGCATTTACGTGCCCGCCATATCTGATTTCATCGGTATCGCAATCATAAATGCCGTATTCAAAATCGGTATTCAAGTCATATTTCTTAAACTCCTGTCGCAGATAGTGCTCCAAAACGGGTGCATCAAGCGGTGTTCTGAGGTTCACCACATAGTAATCATGATCTAACTGCTCCACTGGGGTTTCTATTTCTGCCAGATCGTAGATTCTGGAAATATTGGAAGCCACTTCTGTGAGAGAATGTACGACGGTCTGCCTGAAGCGGGCCTCTTCGATCGTATAGGCACGGTTAACCCAATAAATCTGAACAGCAAGTATACCGGCAATAGCGAGACTCCCAAGGATAACAATAAACCGGATTGCGTTTCGTGTCAAAAGTATAATCGTTTCAGGAAAGTATACAAATATAGGATAAAGGATTGAAAATAAAGATATCAGGACAATTCTTGCCCGAATTATTAGCTAGCGGCACCATTTTACAGGCTTTACAACACACGAAATGGTAATCATTTCATATCCAGTAGCCAGGTTACCAGGTTTTCTGTAAACACCTTTTGCAAATCGTTTTGAAACTGAAAGGAGAGCTCCATATTCGTACCTCCTTCATAATCTATATCATTATGTCCCATATTGACATAAGCCATTCTGTACCTTCGGTTTGACCAGGCAACAGGATAATAGCCTTCACGCCAGATTTCATGCTGTTTCGGGCCTGTACCAAGCGGAAAACTGGAAGAATCAATACTCAAAAGGATATCGATATCCGGGTTTTGCCTCAGATCCAGCTCCCACTTATACCATTCATTGGGAGAAGACTTCCAGATTTCCGGCAGGCCTCTGTGAGCGGGATGATTCAGATTTTCACCTTTCAAAAAAGCCGAAGTAGGCCTCCATGTATTTCCCTTATATTGCCCGGTACCCAGAAATTCACGGTGATACCAATCCCAGTTCTGTGGAATATCGGAATTATCAAGGGCAAATCCGGCAAAATGAAAGCCCAGCCAGGAACCTCCAGACTTCATATAATTTTCAAAAGCTGCTCTTTGTTCCGGGTCTTCGATTCGCGTATCAAGAAATAGAACCATATCTACTTCCTTCAAAGTGCTCTCATTTAATAGTGACCAGTCGTTTGTTGCCTTAAAAGAAAAACCTCTTTTCGCAGCCATTTTTTGAAAGCAAGGAATAGACTCCCCCACAAAACTGATGTGTGCCCGGTCATTATTGGCCGTATAGAAGGCGACTACCCTTTTCTGAGCCTTCAGGGCAACCGACATCAAAAGAAGTAAAGCAAAGAGAATCGGTTGAGTCATTTCTGGGATGTAATCGCTTAAAACAAAATCCGTATATGAACACAACAAAGATAGACCTTACTCAGAAAAAGTCTCATTGGTGCCAGCTTTACTTAATGACGTATTGAATACTATATCTTTAACGACCCTACAGATAGCTATCGAAACTGAGTCGGCTTTAGAGGATCAATACCAAAACTTGTGGAGAGGTGATTGTTAAGCATAGATTTTACAAAGTCTGAAGAGGTAAAATTCGATGTTTCTAACACCACGGAATTGAGCTCTGAATGCCTTGATCTTGGCATTGAATGACTCCGCTGAAGCATTAGTACTTCTATTGTCAAAGTAATTCAGTATGGTTTGATAATGATTCTGGACAGTTCGGGCAACCGTATTGAAGGTTTTAAATTCTGACTGCCTGACGGCTTCATGCCATTTGGCTAGTTTGGCCAGTGCATAAACCTTATCCTGAGTGCGATTGAAGATGTGGCGTAGTTGTTCGGCCAATTGATAGGCTTTTTCTAGGTCGGGGTAAAGGTTGAACAAAATATGAGCTCGTTCTTTTTGAGCAATGGTCCATTCATTTCTGGATTTATATAAGAGATACCGACTTCTGACCAATAATTGTTTCAGCGTATCTCCATTGAGTAGTATCACCGGTTTAAACTCTATTTTCTCCTTTCTGGCCTTCTCAATGGCCTCATTCTCTGCTTCCAGAGCTTGCCAGCGGTGGTTGATTCTAAGCTCCTGAACAGCCTCAGAAGCGAGTTGTTGAACATGAAACCTATCGGTAACTCTTACCGCTTTGGGAAAGCACCGTTTAATGATCAATTCCATGTTAGCCGCCAGGTCAAGAGTGACCTCTTCCACCTTTTTACGCATACTTTCAGGCAATTTTCGTAAGACCTGAATGACATCCTCTGCCTTTGTGCCTGAGATGATGGCCACTATACTTCCTTTTTTACCACGAGCTGATTTATTGGTGAGAATAGTATAGAGTTCGCCATGAGACAAACTGGTTTCGTCAATCGAAAGGTTTTTGCCCAGGTTTTCTGGATATAATATCCATTTACGGGCATGGGTAAGTTGCGGCCAACTCTTAAAATCACTCAAATAGTCTTTGTATTGCCGACTTAACGTTCTTGCTTTTACTCCATAGAAGCTCCCGATAGTTTGAGCATCCACGGCATGATTATCCATAGATTTCTTTTAAAAAAGCGGCAAACTCTGTGGTCATTCGAGTGCCGTCAGCTACCAGATTCCATGCTCTGGTTTTCAATTCTCCGCTAGATAAATCCATCCATCTTCGCCGTTTTATATGCAGAAATACCTTAAAACCGCGAAGCGGAAAATCCTGAAGAGTAGCTTCAGGATAGAAACCCTTGGAATGAAGTTTCAGATGGCTGAATTCAGCAGGTATATCTGCCTTTTCTTCAAAATAAAGGTGCAGAACTTCGTCTTTTTCAAGACGCTCAGACTATATCAAATCAAAGTTATCTACCAATAGCGATGGTAGAAATAACTTCAGTAGCTCTATTGACGTTTCGATAGCTTAAATTCTTCTCTTTTTACAAAGCTCAGAATTTACTCACCTCTCCACAACTTTTTGACTTGATTCGCTTTAGAGCCCCTTTCGGGATCGTACGGGGACGCCCAGTCCAAGACCTGCTGATTACAAAACCTTATAAAATCAAAAAACCGACCCATTTTGGATCGGTTTTAAGAGCCCCCTATCGGGATCGAACCAATGACCTACTGATTACAAGTCAGTTGCTCTACCAGCTGAGCTAAGGAGGCTTTTCACTTTTCTAATCTTCAATTATCTTGCCAGATCAGAATTGCGATGCAAAAGTAGAATTCCTGATTATTTAACGCAAGCTTTATCTGCGAAAATTATCAACATTAGCCCACCTCATTGATCAGGTGAAGCTTCTCCTTGATCTTTCCGGCCTCCTGCTCAGCACGTTCTATCTTTTTCTCGTATTCTGCACGAATTTTCTCGGCCCCCTTGGATCTGCCAAAAAATTCAATATTCGTCTTAAGCTGATTCACCTCATCTTCCAGCGACTTCAGCTTTCTGCGAAGATCATGCTCTTGTTTGCCTAACGATTTACTTCCTGAGCCACCTGAACCCATGGAAACCTCCAATTCATTTTTCAGCACCAGTTTCTCTTTTTCATCTTTATCCAGGTCACCTGAACTTACCACATATGAATTGATCGCATCAATGAAACGTTTCTGAATGCTGTTCATGTCTTTGCGTGGCACAAAACCAATCTCATTGTATTGCTTTTTATAGCCCGCAAGTTTGTTCAGATCTGTGGCACCAGCTTTTATCTCGTCTTCAATTGTCTGACATATCGCTTCCTTCGCCTTCAGGTTTTCATCAAACTCCTTTTGCTGGCTGCTATTTTCATTTCGTTTCAGGTCAAAATAGGCATCACATGCCTTCTTGAATCGCTTGTAAATGGAATCTTTAAACTTTTGCGGAACATGACCGTAAGTCTTCCATTCCTGCTGAAGTGCAATAATTTTATTCGTATTCTCGGCTGAGGTATCACCCGCTGCCACCAAAGCCTCGGCCTGTTCACAGAGAGCTTCTTTGGCGTCCAGATTTTTCTTGCGACCAGCTTCCAGATCATTAAAGAAAGCAGACTTTCCTTTAAAGAAATCCTTCAGTAGTGCCCAGAACTCTCTGCTGGTTGATTTTGCCTTGTCACGGGGCATAGGACCTTTCAGCTTGTTCCATGCCTCCTGAATTTCAAGTACTTCTTTTGTTTTTGCATTCCAGTCATTAATCCGGTCACTCTGGAAATTCGCATACGCCCTTATCTTTTCCACCAGAGAGGCTTTGGCTTCATAGACCTCATCCATCAATTTGGTGTTCTCCTGACTTTGGTTCCTCTTTTTGTCATAGATAACATCAAAGGCCGCTTTCATCCGCTCCCAAAGCTTTTCCTGATCGGCACGTGGCCCTGGTCCGGTATGCTTGTATTCATTGAGGTACTCGTTTGCCTTTTTAAGGAGAGTACCAGTCAACTCCTGCTCACTTAAACTTGCTGCGATTTCCTCTATTTTCTCCACAAAGCCTTCGCGTACCTCAAGATTCTTTTTCCGGTCAAGTTCTTTTAGCTCATTCTGAATGCTGCGGATATCAAAATACCGGTCAAGCAAAGCATTATACGCCGACCACAGGGATCCATTGTGAGGGGAACTAATATTACCGGCATCTCTCCATTCGTTCTGGATTTGCTTGAATGCCTCCCAATTTTCCTTTGAACCACCTTTTTCTTCTTCTTCCACTACTTCACGAAGCCTGGCCAGAAGATTTGTTTTACGCTCGAAATAGTCCTCTTTCAAGGCATCCAGCTTTTTGAAGTAGTCATTCTTCTGTTCGCGAATCTGAATCATCAGAGACTCAAAACGGATGTCATGATTATCATTCTTATATTCGAAACCCTCTTCAGACCCATTGACCTCCATGTATGCCTTTTTAGCTTCCTCCATTTCAGTACTGTGAATCTCATCGTAAGCAGAACGAATTTCTTTGTAAACCGCATCGATATTACGTACATCGTTCACGCCTACATTGGGCTTCTTCACAGCATCCAGCATTTTCTCGGCCAGTATAATGAAGTCCTTCTTGTCAAAACTCTCGATGTCAATATCACCTTTCTCAAAGTGCTCGGCCTCTTCATCCTCAAGTTCTTCAATATCTGCAGCAGGTTTTTCTTCATTGAGTTCAGAAGAATGCTCTTCCGTAACTATTTCTGCCACTACATTTGCATCCACTATCTCTGCGACAACCTCTGCTGCGGAAGCCTCTATTTCAATTTCTTCAACCACCTCCGGTACAATTTCCTGGCTGGCTGCTTCGGTTCTCTCCTCTACTTTGGTCTCTTCCGGAACCGATTCAGGTGCAAGGCCGGTTGTTTTCTCCACTTTGTTTTCTTCCGGTGTGCTTTCCGGCGATACGTTCATCTCTTCGTTAGCGTTCATTCGATTTAATTTTACATTTCCGGCAGAACCGGCAGATCAATGCGATTGATTGTTGTTTAACTGATTCGGGGATTATTTGACCCGATGCACTTATCTTTACGCAGCAAAGTAATTAATTATAATACGCCAAATCAAAAGAAATGGTTGGAAAGGCAGAAAAAGAAACCCCGCTCAGCGATTTACGCGTGAATTATACCAAAGGTAAGTTATTGGAAAGTGAACTCACCTCTGATCCGTTTCCGCTGTTTCATGGCTGGATCGCTGATGCAAAGGAAGCCGAAATCAAGGAACCCAATGCGATGGTTTTATCTACGGTTCGTGACGGAAAACCTTCTTCAAGAGTCCTTCTTCTGAAAGGGCTGGACGATCGCGGATTTGTCTTTTTTTCAAACTATTTAAGTCATAAAGGCGAAGAGCTTGCCCTTACTCCATATGCCGCCATGACTTTTTTCTGGGATAAACTGGAACGTCAGGTGCGTATAGAGGGTAAAGTAGAAAAGGTTTCTGAAGAAGAGTCTACCAGCTATTTCCAAACAAGGCCACGGATGAGTCAGATTGGAGCCTGGGTAAGTAATCAGAGTTCGGTTATAGAGAATCGAGAAATTCTCGAGGAAAAAATGGAGTATCTGAGTGCAAAGTTCGGGGGTATTGAGCCCATTCCAAAGCCTCCTCATTGGGGAGGATACCTGCTACGTCCGGTTCAAATCGAATTCTGGCAGGGACGCGAGGGCAGGCTTCATGACCGAATCCTCTACACGCTGGAAGGAGAAAAAAACTGGAGCAGATGCCGACTAAGCCCTTGATGGCTAACTCAGGCGTTTCAGATTATCCAAAAGTATGCCTGTAGCCACTGCGGCATTCAGCGATTCGGCTTTCCCGAAGGATGGTATGGTTATCCGGCGTTTTAAAAAAGGCAGTAACTGCTTTGAAATACCATGTGACTCAGAACCAATCAGCATAATTCCTTTGTCCAGATCCCCAATTCCGTGAAGATTTTCTCCCTGAAGTACAGCCCCGTAAACAGGCAGTTTGGTTTCCGAAAAAAACAATGCCAAATCTGTGTAAATGCAGGATACCCTAGTAAACGAACCCATGGTTGAACTGATCACCTTTGGATTATAAAAATCTACCGTATTTTCTGAGCAAATAATCGAATTGATTCCATACCAATCAGCAATACGTATAATGGTACCCAGATTACCCGGATCGCTGATATCATCCAGTGCGAGTGTCCAGGACTGCCCGATAATATCTGGTGCCGCGTTTTCCCTGACCCTTACTACGGCAATTCCGAAATTATTTGACTTCAGGGTGCTTACTTTATCAATATCTTCCTCTTTTGACAATTCATAAGGTATATCCTGAGGCACTACCCCGATCGCTCGTTGGGTAAGAAACAACTCCTCCACATGGAAGTCTGAACGCAGAAGTTCCAGAATTGACTTTTCTCCTTCCACCAGGAAAAGGCCTAATTGCTTCCTGTATTTTTTGTTATGCAGTGATTGGATGTATTTTTGCTTTTGTTTACTCAGACCGTTCACTAATTCTTTCTGTTTAACGTTAAAAGAGAATCGCTGGCTGCATTTCCGAATCCCAAGGTATTGAAAACATCACTCAAAAATATATCGCTGCTGGCGTTTTCTGCACTTTTCTGGTCATGTAGTTACAACATTCAGCTTAAAAAGGACGAATACCGACTGGGAGAGATGGACTTTAAAGGAAATGAGAAAATCATTTCTGAGTACTTAGATCAGGTGGTTCCTCTTAATCTAAAGCCTAATAACAAGCCGCTCAATTTACCCTGGATTCAGTTTACTCCGCGTGTCTGGTTTTATAATTTTGGACTCAATACCTTCAATGAACCAAAAAATCTTCAGCAACTTGAAGAGGTGAGAGTTCAACTGGCCCGATTTCCCGAAGAATTTAGCGGTGATTCCCGAATTGAACGCAAGAAACAACGATACCAACGAAGTATTAACAGATATCGGGATAACCTTACAGCAAAAAATGGCTGGCTCTGGCGAAATATTGGAGAACCCCAGGCTGTAATAAGCTCCGATGGCCTGAGCGAAACTGCAGCCAGGCTTGAAAAATTCTATCAGGATATCGGCTTCAGAGATGCCGAGGTAGACTACACGATTGATTCCCTAATCACAACAGATAAAATTAAGGTAACTTACAACATCTATGAGGGGCCTCGTTACCGAATAGATACTGTATTTTACGAGGTAGAAGACCTTACACTGGATAGTCTGATAGAGGCACATTCTGATGAAAGGAAAATAGAAGATGGCGATGCTTTTGATTACCGTTTGGTGGAAGCGGAAAAATTGAGACTGGAGCAGCTTGCCAAAGAAAACGGATATTATAATTTCATTACCCGCTTTATTATTCACGAGGCATTCAATGCCAGCTATGATCTGGAAAAGTTTCAGGAAGAAAAACACGGAAACCTCAGATTCCGAATCGTAAATCCACCGAATCAGGAAAGCCATAGAAGTTATAAAATCACCGGAGTGGTAATGAAAGGGTTTGACCCGTATGCGAATCCGGACGCCACACAGGTGGATACTGTCATGATAAACGGTGTGCAGTATATCACTGTAAATAGTAGTATACCCGTTAAAATTTTAGATAAAAAAATAACTACCAGACCGGGAAACCTCTACAACATTAATGAGATTTCTGATACTCAACGGCAGATAGGATTACTCAATCAGTTTGCCTTTGCCAGCTCTCAGGTTACGCCATTGAATGACAAAGAAGTGAGTCTGGAGTATTTTGCTCCGCAACTTCAGAAGTATTCTTTCAGTACAGGCCCGGGAATTAACCATGTGTACAACGGAAGCAGCGGGTTTCTTGGTTTTGGTATTCCGGTAACCCTTACGGCCAGAAACTGGATGAAACGTCTCGAGATTTTTGAGGCATCAGGAAGGGTATTTCGTGAGGGCCAGCCTTCGCCGCTGGGCAATACAGATCTGAATGGCAGCTGGGAG
>CBINGY010000072.1:0-19218 GCA_966250325.1 uncultured Cytophagaceae bacterium
TACTTGCACCACCTGATGAAGCCGTAAAGCCATAAAATACACGGGTATTTCCGTTGAAAACCTCATTTGTAAGATTTATTGCGTGCGATATACGTAATGAACAGTCGAAGTATAAACTCAGCAATTCGTTTCCGGCATCCCAGACAATCTTAACAGTATGCCACTCACCATCTTCTACGTTCAGAGCTGTACTGCTTATTGAAATGGGTCCTGATAGATTTCTGGTACCATCATGATCAATACTCCCATCTTTCATAAGAGCGAGATGATCAAATGGGGGATCGGCCCTGTTTACGTTTTGCCAGGTGTCAAATTCAAATCCTATGGCCGGTGAAACATTGCCAAAACCCAGATATTCGCCTTGCAGTCCAATATTATTGCCTCGCGATTGCAGGGCGAAATACATTCCATCGGCACCATTGAAGTCTTTATCACCCAGAAATATTTCAAAATTAAATTCAAAACTCTGGCTTATATCTATTCGCTCTTGCGACCAGATGGAGCCATTTTGTTGGGGTTGGTCTGAGGTCAGGACGTAGCTGTTGACAGACTCCCGGGTAGCATCTCCGTTAAGCACAAACTGGGCTGTGGTGCTGTTTAATTGAAATAGCAGAACTAACAGGGTCAGACTCCTCATAGAAGAAGACGGGGTAATCAGATTTTTGTTCAAGCTGCTACAACCAAGTCAGAAATTACAAAATTCATGCTAGTTGTAATCTCCGCCAGTTATTACTCCGTGTATCTTGTGAGCCATTGCATCAAGATCGTATTCTCTTTGCGGGTACCTATGCTGATTCTGAGGCAATCATCACACAAAACCACATTCGATCGGTCACGTACAATTACCTTATGTTCAAGAAGAAACTTGAAAACCTCATGTGCCTTTTCAAATTTTACGAGTAACTGATTCGAATCTGATGGATAAACGTGTCGCACATTGGGCAGTTCAATCAGCTTTTTGAAAAGTCTGAGGCGTTCGGCCACAATTCTTTTAACAAATTTATCTTTTTTATCCTGCTTATTCAGGGCCTCAAGTACAACACGCTGTGATTGAATATTCAGATTATAAGGATATTTGATTTTATTCAGAATACGAAGCAGTTCTTCATGGGCAAAGGCCATACCTACACGCAGACCTGCCATTCCCCAGGCCTTGGAGAACGTTTGCATCACCACCAGATTTTCAAATAGGGGAAGCTCCTTAATAAAGGAAGGTTCGTCGGCAAAGTCAATGTAAGCCTCATCAATAACTACAAGTACCTCAGGGTATTTATTGAGTAAAGAATAAATACTGGAGCGTTTCAGGAGATTTCCGCTGGGGTTATTGGGAGAACAAATCCAGATAATCCGGGTATTTCCATCAATTTGCTTATGGATAGCCTCAAGATCAGGTTGAAAATCTCTGGTGAGATTCGCTTTTCTTACTTCTACCTGCTGAATATCCGCACACACCTGATACATCCCATAGGTGGGTGGGAGAATCACCATATTGTCAGTTTTAGGTTCACAAGCAGCTTTGATAAGCAGGTCAATAGCCTCGTCAGATCCGTTACCCAAAAAAATCTGACCCGGTAGGCATCCTTTCACTGCTGCCAGTTTTTGTTTAATTTCCCACTGATAGGGATCCGGATATCGGTTGAGGTTCTTCCCGGCAACAGACCCGAAAGGATTTTCATTGGCATCAAGAAAAATACCTTCTTTGCCCGAATACTCATCCCGGGCAGAGCTATATGGCTTCAGGTCAATCAGATGTTTGCGTAGTATTTTACCGTAAATAGACATGAATTTTGCAAATGATGCTTTTAAAAATATGTCGCAAAAGTAGGAGAAGATTGGTCAAAACGTAAGTAAACGATCGAATAGGACGTACTTTTTCTATTTTTGCCGGAAGAACACGAGAAAGAATGGATAAAACAACGATTGCAAACTTCTTCAAAGAGCTTCAGGATGATATTTGCAGGGCTTTGGAAAAAGCTGATGGGTTGGCAAAATTTAAAGAAGATGTCTGGAGTCATGCTACCGGTGGTGGCGGCCGCACCCGCCTGATCCAGAATGGTCATATTCTCGAAAAAGGAGGCGTTAATTTCTCAGCTGTAGAGGGTCCAGCCTCTGAAGAGTTAATGAAACAATTAGCCATAACAGAAAAGGCCGATTATTTCGCTACCGGAGTTTCGATTGTTCAGCATCCGGTAAGTCCGATGGTCCCTATCATTCATATGAATGTGAGGTACTTTGAATTATCGAATGGCACCTGGTGGTTTGGTGGAGGAATTGACCTCACGCCTCATTATGTTGATAAAATGCAGGCGAAATGGTTTCATCAGCAGTTAAAAATGGCTTGCGATGAATTTGGGCCAGATTTATACCCAAAATATAAAGATTGGGCAGATACCTATTTTTATCTTCCTCACAGAGATGAAACGCGTGGAGTGGGCGGGATTTTCTTTGATCACCTTAATACGACAAGTACAGGAAGAACAAAGGAGGAACTGTTTTCATTTATAAAAAGAATAGGAGGGTTATTCGCCAGGGTATATACCCATTTGATAGAGATAAACGCGTCAAAACCATACACCCCAAATCATAAAAACTGGCAGTTTCTTCGAAGGGGAAGATATGTTGAATTCAATCTGGTTTGGGATAGAGGTACAAAATTCGGACTTGTAACGGGAGGAAGAACAGAATCTATCCTTATGAGTCTCCCTCCACAGGCGAACTGGGCATACGATTACCAGCCAGATTCTGGCTCCGACGAGGAGCTCACGCAGTCTCTCCTAAAAAAAGGTATCAATTGGCTGGAAGAATAAAATTGAGCTGATCCATTTTCCATTTTTGATTTGTGTTGTAGAAAATAGTTCCTCCACTCACTTCCAAAGGACAGTCCATATTATTGTGATAAAGCGAACCCGTTCCCAATCCCTGTGGCAAAAGGGGATTCTTGCTGGACGTATACTGGCAAATAGCATTTAATCCGATGTTTGATTCCAATGCCGAAGTGATCCACCAATCAATTTCCAAAGGTTGGCAAAGTTTGATCCATTCATCCGTTGACGTAAATCCTCCGAGTAAAGTTGGCTTGAAGATGAGAAACTGGGGCATAATAAGCTTCAGCAACTGATTTCGTAGAGAACCATGTATGCCAATTAACTCCTCATCGAGAGCCACAGGAGTAGGAGTATTTCTACATAGTCTGGCCATAGCTTCCCAATTACCAGATTTTATTGGCTGTTCAATGCTGTGAATATCTATTCTGGCTAACTCATGTAGAACTTCATTTGCTTCAAATTCAGAGAAAGCCCCATTCGCATCTACCCTTAAGGTCAGCTGATTTGGGGTAAACCGTTTTCGTATTCCCCGCAGTAGTTTCATCTCCGTATCAAAATCTATCGCTCCAATCTTCATTTTAAGGGTTTTGAAGCCGGATTGGAGCTTCTCATCAATCTGCCTGGACATAAATTCCTCATCTCCCATCCAAATGAGGCCATTAATAGGGATAGGTTTCTTCTGAAAGTAAAATGGCGTATCAAAAAGCAAGCGTTTACCACCATTAAGTAGGTCAAGGACTGCCGTTTCCATAGCGAAACGTATGGACGGGAAAAATTCTTCTAAATTTTCGGCAATAAATTCAGAGAGTCCGTTGAGGTCTATTTCCGATCGATTCAAAAGTCTCACAAAATCCTCCAAAGATTTTTCAAAATCATCTCGGTCATCGGGTGAAAGACCTTTGAGCGGGGCGGCCTCACCCACTCCATAAACTTCTGAAAACGGATCCCATAGTTTGATAAACCAGGAATCACGTGATCTGAGGACTCCTCTTGAAGTACCTGCTTCAAATCTGAAATTTAGCGTATGTTTGCAGTAGCTTGCTTGTAAAGGCATTTATTTTGGCAAAAAGCTTCACAAAATTGCTCTTTTTTTTTACACCCATACTTTGGCCTCTATCTTTTTTGTATGGGTTGATTGTACGTATTCGAAATCTTCTGTTTGACTGGGGCTGGCTCACCATCCTTACCCCTCCTGTTTTTTCAATCGGTGTCGGGAATCTGGCAGTGGGAGGAACAGGCAAAACTCCGATGACGGCCTTTCTCATTGAGTCTTTTAAGGAGTATCAAATTGCCGTTATTAGCCGGGGATATGGTCGAAAAACCAAAGGTTATCGCGAGGTAAGATTGACTGATAACCCCGAAACTGTGGGTGACGAGGTTCGCATGCTGTTTGAAAGATATGGCAGTGAAGTAAGGTTCTTTGTTGCCGAAAAGAGAGCTGAAGGAGTCCGAAAAGTTTTAAGGAATTTTCCTGAAGCAGATCTGCTTATTTTTGATGATGTGTTTCAGCATCGGGCTGTACATCCTCACGTTCAAATCGTTTTATCGGCCGCGGCCAATCCGTATTTCAAAGATTATATGCTACCTCTCGGTCGATTGAGAGAACCGGCCTCAGGAATTACTCGAGCCGATTGCCTCATATTTACCAAGTGTGACAGTGAAAAGCAATTGGACGACTTAAAGAATCGGATTGTAGGGTCAGTACCTGACAGGTTGGAGATATTTGGAAGTAAGATGCTGTCCGGCGATCCCGAGAATATTTACGGCAAAAAGCTTGAATGTTATCAAAGTGCGAAAGTGTTATGTGGCATTGCACATAATTCTGAATTCAAAAAATCACTTTCCAATAAGTTTAAAATAGAAAGAGAGCACTTTTTCAGAGACCATCATGCCTATTCAAATAGCGAAATCTGTTCCATACTCAGGGAAGATACCTTACCCGTTTTGACCACGGAAAAAGATTTTGTTAAAATCAAATGTCTGAATCTTGAAAAAATGGATTTGGAGCGATTCTATGTGGTACCTCAGAAATTGAGTTTTTTAGGTAATAAAGATTTCTTAAGCTTTATTCACACTGAATTTAAAAGATTTCAGAAAGAAAAGGGTTCTTTTGATTAATGGCTAAATTTGCCGGCAATTCAGCAGAATAATGACGAAAAGGGTTTTCCTTATACTTTTGTTTTCACCGATACTTGGTCTTTCACAAATACTTGATGATAGCACACGTCAGGTATATGGGCCTTTTAGCACCGGATTTCTTTATGAAAAGAATTTTATTCTGGATGATACCCTGCTTTTGCATCCGGACACATTATTGCACGATTTTCATTACATGACACCCAACAGGGCTTCTGGTTGGCTTTGGCAGGATCTGGGAAACGCAGGTACAGCATCCAGGAATTTGCTGTTTGAAACACCAGACAATGCTTTTACAGAACCGGGACTTACCTCTTTCAGCAGCCTATATGGCAAAAAAACGGAAGAAATTAAATATTACAACACGAGATCTCCGTTCACGAATATGGCCTATACCCAGAGTGGCAATGGCATGGGGATTTTGGGCTTCACGCATGCTCAGAATATTAATCCCAATTGGAATATGGCCTTGGATCTCCGCCGAATTGCCTCTTCAAAACAATACTCGGGGTCTACTTCAGAAGATCGGCTAGTCGATCACTGGGATTATTCTTTAGGTACTAATTACACCACCAGAAACAGAAAGTACACCCTTCTGGCTGCGTTTATTCATTTCAATCATAAACAGATAGAACAAGGCGGAATCAGACCTTTGAATGGAGAACCGTTCGTTTTGCCTCAGGATATTGCTCCGGATTACAACACCCAATATCAACAGCTGCTCACCTCGGTTGAGTCGAGAGAACGCTGGAATGACCTTCATTTATACCAGCAGTATCAATTTGGCAAAGGCTTCCAATTTTTTCATACCGGTGATTTTCAACTACATAAGTTTTTTTATACAGATACGCTGTTGGCGATTAATGAGCTAACTGGCATTTACCCGGATTCCGTATCTGGAGAAAAAATGAAAAATGCATACATTCTTCAAAACATTCAAAACAGAGTTGGTTTTAAAGGCGTCTTTAAGGGATTTAAATACAATGTAGGCATCACCAGCCGGATTTACGCCTGGCATACAGATGACGAAAATGCTTCATCGAACACCCGGACCGAAATACTGGCAGGTGGAAATGCCGGTTATTGGCTAAATGATAGTCTGGGTTTTGTAGATACGGATCTCTATTTGGGTGTTGGCAATAACCTAAACGTCTTTTTAAAATCTCAGTTGAAATTCAGAAGACTGAATTTGCTATTCAAATTTGTTAATAAGCCTCCTTATTTATTTTATCAGAATTTTGAGAGTGAGGCTCTGAATTGGGATTCTTCTTTTGAGGGGCTGAGATTTACAGAAGTATCAGGGAATATACAACTCGGTAAACATAAAGCCTGGATCAAGCCAGGTGCCCGGGTCGTACTTTTTGACAATTATCTGTATTTTGATGTGGGACAAAAACCCGTTCAAAACAGTGGCCAGCTGCTGTTAAATACCATCGAGCTCGATGCAGGGGTTAATTTGAGCCATTGGAAGCTTAGCGGTAGGTTTTTCCTCAATAATGTCTCAAATAGCGAAATTCTGAGAGTTCCCCAGGTGATCCTGAATACAAACCTGGAATATCGGGTACGCTACGCACGCATGCTGGATATCTATTTCGGAACAGATATCTATTTCAGAAGCAAATTCGCGGCATATGCTTATTCGCCGTTGCTCAGATCTTTCTACCTACAGAATGACCAGTCTGTTTGGGGTCTGCCTATAGCTGATGTCTATACGAACTTTATGATTAAGCGGGTAAAGCTGGCCTTTAGTTTTAATTACCTGAACCAGGGCATTCCGACTCAGGGTTTTTTTACAACACCCAACTACCTTGCGATGGGCAGAACATTCCATCTGAAAGTGAACTGGCCACTTTTTGATTAATCAACACTCCTGAAGTAAGGTGTGAAAAAAGACGAATTTACCGTGGAATCTTGTTTCCAAATCTCTTAAGAATGCATCTCTCTGGTTTAGTTCAAACTCCATGAAACACTCCATGTCCTTGAAGTAAAGCTGAAGAGAAAGCGTATTTGCACCGTTATCAAGTTCTGTCAGAAGTTTGAAAAATTTCAAATCTGCAATACCACCGTCTCTGCGTAGTCTGGAAATGACTACTTTCTTGAAATAATCTTCAAAAAGTAATGCCTGGGCATACTCAACACTAAATGAAAAACTGGAGAGAAGCAATTTAATTCGAAAGTTGAGGCTTCAGAAAGCGGTGAGAAACAAAACTAAATACGCTGAAAAGGGACAGGGTCCAGACAAGATCACCAACCAGCATATTTCTGAAGAAGGGAATTCCTGCTATATAAGCACCTGTAATACCTTCTAGGGTATGCGGATAACCCTGTAACTGACCTTCAACCGTTATTTCAGGGTAAAACAGAGCAAAATTTGTTATCAGGAAAAACAAGACAGAACTAAGAAGAGAGACTGCAGCCATCTTCAAATAACCAGCTCTTTTGGTTGCGTACCAACCTGTCATAAAGATCAATAGATAGGTCAGGTAGATGATCCAGGTACCCTCATGAAAGCCTATTCCTTTTTGTACTTCAAGAACGATGTCTGATACAAGGATTGCCAGTAATGGAATCAGAAGTCTAAAATATCCGCGAAAAGCAAAGGTTGAAAACAATAATATTCCCGTTACGGGCGTAAAATTCCATGCATGCGGCACTAATCTTGATAGTGTTGCTAAAAAAACCAGCAGAACGGCCAGGAGGATATGTCTTTTGTTATCCATAAACGATATTTTTTACAAAAATATGAGATCGCAAAGGGCTCTGCAACCAAACGTTGGATTAATTCATTTAGGTTATATTAGCCGCTGAAACATTATAGACCCTTTTGAGCCGTAAAATCTACCTGTGCTTTTGCCTTCTCCACTTTATCCTGCTGCAGGGTGTCGGGCAGCAGTTTATTGGTGTAAATAATAGTAATTATGCCGGCATTCATGCGGTTTTACAGAATCCTGCACACGCTGCCGATACCCCCTATAAGATTTACATAAACCTAGGAGCCTTAGGGGTGACGTCAGTTAATAATTCCATGAGATGGGCGGCACCTTACTCGCTTTTCGGTTTGTTTACAGGAACAGTTCCGTCAAAATACAACGGGCCTATGGGAAAACCGTTGTGGCTGGCAGAATACTACCGATTCAAGACATCTGAGCTACTTGATCTTCGTCTAAATACAGAAATAAGAGGCCCTTCGTTTCAACTTTCGTTTCCCAGAAAGCGATTTGGGCTGGCGGGTGGAGTACGTTTCAGGATTTTTGGATCACTTGTGGATGCCAGTCCGGGTCTGGCTGCAGCTGTTTTTACAGGAACAAATAATCCGGGAATTAAGAATCTGAATTTTGCAGGCGAAAAGGGTCACATGAATATTGGTGGATATAATGAGATTTTCGGTTCTATTTCGGTAGTTCTTAAGGAAAATCATCGTCATTTTTACAAAGTAGGTGGTACGCTGAAACGTTTGACCAGTGGATCACAACTTGCGGTATTTGGTGATGATCTGAATTACAGGATCTTTGATACAAGTCCAGGAAGCAGGAGGCAGAACATTGAAGTGACTAAAGCCACCGGTCCTTTTTTTCATGCCGCAGATCCCGGGGTTTCTACCGGAATTGGAGGTATTCTTGGTCAGATGACCTCAGTCCAAAGCGTAGGCAATGGTTTTGGTGCAGATATTGGGTTTGTTTATGAGCACCGGCCAGATTTTGCACGACAAAGATATTACTACAAAGGTCAGGTAATTCCAGATCCGGAATTGGTAAAGTACAAGTACCGTTTTGGTGTATCTTTAACAGATATAGGTTTTGTACAGTTTGCATCCGCAACAGACGTGCAGGTAGGAGGTTTATCTGAACAAACAGCTTTCATTCCCCCTGCCACATTTTACAGGATCGGGTCAACGAGTGAATTTGTTTCAGACATGGAGAGTGTTTTTGATTTTGATCAGGCAAATTACGGTAGATCATTCAATGTTCTCATGCCTGCTAAATTGAATGTTCAGGGAGATTATAAGGTGAGAGAGGGCTTTTATCTGAGTGGTGTTCTCAGGCAATACCTTCTGGGGCGTGACCGCATTGGGCCAATTGGCTATTCCGGATTGAGTATTATACCGCGTTTTGAAAAGAAATATCTCGAGTATAGTTTTCCTGTATCTCTGGATTACAATTATCGTGTTCTGGCAATAGGAGCCAGTTTGAGAGCAGGACCTCTGTCGATTGGATCGGATAACCTTACTGGTTTACTAGGAATCGGTAATCCGCGTGGTGCGGCTATACATGCCGGCTTGTCCTGGGGTTTCGATCATAAAAGGCCTCAGAATAAATTAATTCAGTGTCCTTAAACAAAAAAGAGCTTCCCTAATTCGGTAAGCTCTTTTAGTGTGACGATGAGGAGACTCGAACTCCTATGGGCTAACGCCCACTACCCCCTCAAAGTAGCGTGTCTACCAATTCCACCACATCGCCAATGAATGGGCTGCAAAACTATAAACTCTTTGATATTTTTCCAATCAATCTTTTTCAATAATCCATATATCTGATTTTCTCCCGAACCTTATATCCCTATTAACCAGTAATTTTAACCACATATCTTCTTCACCAATAATATTTACACGAGCTCCTAGTGGTAGAGTTTGACTCACTGAAGAGGCAGAAGACGGTTCAGAACGTAAATTTATATGTTCTTTGTTCACGATTCCCTGCTGATAAATTTTGGGTACATTAATCAATGCGAGCCCGGAAGAAAGTAAAACCAAAAGACTTAATTTTTGATTGAGTGAGACCCACTTCCCCTGATTTCTTTTGATAAAGATAACCACCAGCATGTAAAATGAGATGATTACAAGAAAGATAAGCACCCAGATAAAATACTGCCTGAAAAGCAGGAAGAAAAAGTTCAGATCACTTTCGTTATACCCGATAAAAGAATTTTCCTTAGCCAGGCTACTTATTTTTTGAAATACAACTTCGTTAGGATTAAGCGAGTAATAATTGCTTAAATAATAGATAGCTCTCGAAAAATCTCCGGATTGCTCAGAAATAAAGGCGAGTTTAAGGTAGGCATTACTTCGATTTACTTCGTGTTTTCTTAAAAGCTCTGTGTATAAAATAGAAGCTTCCTGATAATTTTTTGCATTAAATAAAGAATCTGCTTTTTGGGCTAGATTCTGTTTTGCCTGAGACTCAGAGTTTTGAAAGAAACCAGCTGAAAAAACTAAAAGAAAAAGAATAACAGGTCTTTGCATTATTGGGTCAATCCTCTAATTTTGCACTCGCATTTGACGGATAGCACTACCGATAGATGCAAAGTTAAATAAAAAATGATTCCGTAGCTCAGCTGGTAGAGCAATACACTTTTAATGTATGGGTCCTGGGTTCGAATCCCAGCGGGATCACAAAGCCGTCTCAGTCAGATGACGGCTTTTTTGTTTTTAGTTGATTTTGAACCTAAGCCGAATATGGCCAGAAACAAAAAAAAGGAAATCATTGAACGCATTGAAATTGCTGATTTTGCTGCGGAAGGAAAGTGCATTGCCCGACACAATAATCAGGTAATATTTATTACAACACCCAATGTGGCCCCTGGTGATATCGTCAAAATTCAAATCAATCGTAAACGAAAATCATATTCAGAAGCTATTGTTCTGGAAAGACTGGAATCATCGCCTATTCGGGTGGAGGCATTTTGTGGACATTTCGGCGTGTGTGGTGGTTGTAAATGGCAACATATTCCATATGAATTACAGCTTGCTCAGAAAGAACAACAGGTGCGTGATCAGTTAATAAGAATCGGAAAGCTTGAAATTGAGAGTTTCAGATCAATACTGGAGGCACCGGCTACAAACTATTACCGCAATAAGCTGGAGTTCACGTTCTCAAATAGCCGATGGCTTACGAAAGAAGAAATTAATTCGGGAGAAGATCTGGACAGAGATGCCCTAGGTTTTCATATTCCCGGCCGATTTGAAAAAGTGCTGCCCATTGAACATTGTTATCTGCAGCCAGATCCATCGAATGCCATAAGGAATTTTCTGAATATCTATGCCCGTAAATCAAACCTTGCATTTTACGATCATGTGGCCCACAACGGCTTTTTCAGAAATGTTATGATTCGTACAGCCAGCACCGGGGAGGTGATGGTGGTAATCCAGTTTGCAAAAAACGATAGAAACCAGATAGAAGATTGTCTTGCCGCACTTGTGCAGAATTTTCCTCAGCTTACTTCGGTCAATTATTTTATTAACGAGAAAAGAAACGATACCTATCAGGACCTTCCCGTATACCATTTTTACGGAAGGCCCTGGATAGAGGAAGAAATGGAAGGTCTTCGGTTTCGAATAGGAGTGAAGTCATTTTACCAGACTAACTCAGCACAGGCCTATGAACTCTACAAAAAGACCCGTGAAATGGCTGGCCTCAGCGGATCAGAAGTTGTTTATGATCTGTATACAGGAACGGGCACTATTGCGAATTTTGTAGCTCGCGGAGCGGGAAAGGTGGTTGGTGTAGAGTATGTTCAGGATGCCATAAGTGATGCCAGAATCAATTCTGAAATCAACGGAATTACCAATACCAGCTTTTACGCAGGAGACATGAAAGCGGTATTTACAGATGAATTTGTTTCCAAAGAAGGGAGGCCTGATGTAGTAATAACTGATCCTCCGAGGGCCGGAATGGATAAAGAAGTTGTGCAAATGTTGCTGAGACTAGAGGCCCGTCGCATTGTTTATGTCAGTTGTAATGCTGCCACACAGGCCAGAGACCTTAGCTTATTGCAGGAAAAATACCGGATAACTGAGGTTCAACCTGTCGATATGTTTCCACATACGTATCATGTGGAAAATATCGCATGTCTTGAGCTAAAAGTCTAAAATGGTATTTCATCATCAGGATTAATATTCCCAAGCAGATTGTCATCTTCTGATGTGGTGGTATTGGCCTTACTTCCCAGAAATGTAGGCGGAGACCAATTGCCTGAAGAAGATTCTGACTCAAAATGACTGAAATCTCCGGGTATTCCCGGAAGGTTGATTTTTCCGTAATCACCCATACCCCCTCCGGCTCGGTAATCAAGATTTGCAAATTTTGTATACTGACCCAAAAATTGTAACGGAATGGTATCAAGTGTTCCTGCCCGGTTCTTGGCAATGATCACTTCTCCTAATCCTTCTGTAGGGTTTCCGTTTTCATCCTCCGTAATTTTGTAGTATTCAGCCCTATATAAAAACATAACCATATCTGCATCCTGTTCAATAGAACCAGACTCCCGCAGATCTGAAAGTTGAGGTTTTTTATTTCCACCACGAGTTTCTACTGCTCTGGATAGCTGAGAAAGAGCAAGGACTGGAACGTCCAGTTCTTTTGCCAGATTTTTTAAGGATCGGGAAATAGTGGCGATTTCCTGCTCGCGGTTTCCGGCTTGTCCGTTTCCATCATCACCGCTCATAAGCTGCAAATAATCAATGATAACCATCTGGATGCCAAACTGAGCTTTTAATCTCCGGCATTTAGCACGCAACTCCAAAATAGAGAGAGCAGGAGTATCATCAATATAAATGGGAGCTTTACTCAGTTTTTCCAGACCACTGTGGATTTTTGCCCAGTCGTAATCCTCCAGCATACCCTTTCTTAATTTTTCCCCTTCTATCTCAACTTCAGAGGAGATCATTCTGAGCATCAGCTGAGTAGCAGACATTTCCAGTGAGAAAATTGCTACCGGGGCATTGTGATCTACTGCGGCATTTCGCATGGCAGATACTACAAATGCTGTTTTACCCATTCCCGGCCTTGCTGCTATAATACAGAGCTCGGTTTTTTGCCATCCACCCGTAAGTTCATCCAGCTTTCTGAATCCGGTGGGAATACCAGTTATTCCTCCATCGTTGGATAATTTTTTATGCTCCAGCTCATCAATGGTACCCCTTAAAATCTCACTGGAGTTTTTATACTGACGCTTGATACTGTGTTCAGAAATTTTAAAAAAGTACTGCTCGGTCTGATCCAGAAGATCAAAAATGTCATTACCCTCATCTCTCACTTCTTTCATGAGATCCTCAGACGCACGAATCATCTCTCTTTTGATACTTAACTGAGAGACAATAAGGGCATGGAATTCAATATTAGCGGCTGAGTTCACCTTTCCCATCAGTTCGGCCAGATATTTGGCACCTCCGGCTTGTCTGATAGTATTTTCCCTTCTCAGAAACTGAGTCAGGCTGAGTAAGTCTGGTACCCCTGATTCGGAAGTGAGCTTGAGCATAGCCTCGAAAATGACCTGATGATTCTCAAAATAGAAACTTTCTGGCTGAAGCAATTCCTTAATCAATACCAATGCCTCCTTATCCAGTAGGGCAGCACCCAGTACAGCAGCCTCAATATCATAAGAATAAGGTAATTTTTTCCCGTTATCGAGCAAATTGGGATTTAAAGACGTTGATATCCGGGACTGAGCCGTAGTCATTTAGAATTTGAAAATTAGAGTTTCTTTGTTCGGGTAAGCAATGCTAGAACCATTTAATCAGACTCGCAAATCCCACTGCAAAGGTCTCGATTTTTATAACTAATTGAAAGATAAATCAATGGTAAAATTCAGGACAGAGGTGTGCATAGACAAATGGAAAATGTGAATCAAATAGATGAAAGTGTTAATAATTTTCTCTTCTTTTGTTAAGACTAAATGAGGAGTGAATTTGACAGAAAAAACAATTGAACTTGAGGGAATTTCGTTACTGGATTTTCTGGGAGTGCAAAATAAAAATATCAGAGAAATTGACAAGGCATTCCCGGCCAGTAAGCTGATATCCAGAGGAAATGAGATTCTTATAAAAGGCCCGCAGGAAGAAGTGTCTCAAATGGCCAATCTCCTTTACAATTTAATCGAACATTATCATAAGTTTGGGAAACTCACACCAGAGATTGTTCAGGATCACCTGGAAAATGGTCATTCTGTTCTGGAAGAGGTAAGAATTGATGATCAGGTTCTGGTTCATGGAAACAGAGGGATAATTGTTAAGGCAAAAACCGCTAACCAGAGAAAATTAGTGGAAGCCTCATTTACCCACGATATCGTATTTGCTATCGGGCCTGCCGGTACAGGAAAAACGTATACAGCTGTTGCTCTGGCCGTTAAAGCTCTAAAAGAGAAAAAAGTTAAAAAAATCATTATTACCAGACCAGCGGTAGAGGCAGGGGAAAATCTTGGCTTTTTGCCAGGTGATTTGAAAGAGAAAATAGACCCCTATCTCATGCCCATTTATGATGCACTTGGAGATATGTTGCATCCTGAGAAGTTGAAAGGGTATCTGGAAAGCAACACCATAGAGATAGCCCCCCTTGCCTATATGCGTGGCAGGACACTCAATCATGCTTTCATTCTTCTGGATGAAGCTCAGAATACCACACCCATGCAGTTAAAGATGTTTTTAACGCGTATGGGCCCAAACTCCAAAATAATTATCACTGGGGATAAGACCCAAATTGATTTGCCTAAAAAACAGTTGTCAGGCCTGGAAGATGCCAGCCGAAAACTCAATAAAATTCAGGGAATTAAGTTTATACAATTGGATGCTAAAGATGTGGTAAGGCATCCTTTGGTAGTGGAAATCTTGAATGCCTATGAAGAAGCTGATCGTTAGCTTTCTTTTTTTGTTTATATCCCAGTCTCTTTATTCACAGAGATGTGCACTTGGCGTTGTTTCTGATCAGAAACTTCGGCAGCGGCATGAGCAATTTCAGCAATTGATTGATAATTTTAAACGAAACGGAACTTCGAAACTAAGGATTCAGGATGAAATTATCCGGATACCTGTAGTTGTACATATAATCCATAATAACAGGAGTGGGGTAATAGGCGGGGAAGATAATACCAACATCAGTGATGCTCAGGTGTTTAGTCAGATAAAAGTGCTAAACGAAGATTTTCGAAAGCAATTTGGCACTCCCGGATACAATGAAGATCCTGTGGGAGCAGATATGGAAATAGAGTTCTTTCTGGCACAAACTGATCCGGATGGGAATCCAAGCTCCGGAATAACGAGAACCTACAATGCTCAGGTAAACTACAATGTATTTACAGACCTGGAGTACATGTCATCTTTGGCTCAATGGGATGTAGACAGGTATCTCAATATTTGGGTTGCAGATCTGTCAGGAAGTTATTTGGGTTATGGTGAATTTCCGGGTGGCGAGCTTGACGGCCTTGAATTGAGCGATCCGCCTGAAGCAACGGATGGAGTATTTATTGATTACGAAGTATTTGGAAGACAAACCGGCACGGCTACAAATCCCATTTACGGATATGGGCGTACACTGACCCATGAAATAGGCCATTGGCTGGGACTGATTCATACATGGGGGGATGAATTTTGCGGAGATGATTACTGTGAAGACACTCCCGAAACAGAACGCGAGAATGACTCGGAAAACTGTATCAGTAAGTTTTCAAGATGCAACGGAGTAAGAACCCGGAATATGATTGAAAACTACATGGATTACAGTCCGGACTCCTGCATGAATATCTTTACCCAGGATCAGAAAGTCCGTACCCGCATCGTTTTTGAGGTTAGTCAAAGAAGAAGAAGAATCTTACTGAACAGTCAGTTTTTATTACCTCAAAATGAGAAGGTTGAGCTTCGTGTTTTAAACAATCCAGGTACCAGAGAAAGCATGTCACTGCAGATTTTACTTCCTGGCTTCCAGGATTTCAATCTGAAATTCTTTGATTTAATGGGAAGAGAAGTGCAAAGTTTGGATTACCTGGACTATCCGAGTACTGTAATAAGTCTCAAAAATATTAAGTTACCTACAGGATCCTTGATTGTAAGATTAACCACTGCCGGAGAGTCAGTTACCAGAAGACTTCTCCTTTTTTAAAATGAAGAAAAGACCCGATTTCGATGATATTTTTATGAATCTGGCAATCAGCCTTGCGGAGCGTTCACACTGTGTGAAGGCTCAGGTTGGTGCGGTTTTGGCAAATGAAACCCGGATTATTTCCATAGGATATAATGGCCCGCCAAGTGGAACGCACAATTGCGACCTTGATTTTGGTGTGGAGGGCTGCCCTCGCGATTCTAAAGGAAGTTGTTCACTTGCATTACATGCAGAGCAGAACGCCATTTTATATGCTGCAAAGAATGGAGCAAAAGTGGAAGGTTCTACCTTGTACGTGACTCTTTCACCATGTATAGCCTGTGCCAGAGTAATTTACACGATGAAAATCAAAAAGGTTGTTTTTCTGAACTCCTATGCCGACTATAAAGGTATAGGGGTAGACGAGGGGGTGGAATTCTTAAAAAGTTTCGGCGTAGAAGTAGTACGGTATAAGCTTCAGGAGGTCGTATGAATTACCTTGCTCATTTATTTCTTTCTGGCAAGGATCCTGAAATTATCTATGGAAACCTTCTGGAAGATTTTATGAACGGAAGAGTTGACCACCCAAGAAACAATCATCTTTCAGAACGGGTCAAAGACGGGGTTAGGTTACATAGGTATATCGATACTTTTACAGATAATCATCCCTTGGTGAAGGAAGCGAAAAATGTATTTTCTGGTGAGCTTGGAAGATACGCTTCCGTAGCTATTGACGTGGTATTTGACCATTTTCTCATCAAGAACTGGGCAACTTTTGCTTCTGAAGAGTTTGAATTATTCCGCTTAAGGATTTACGGAGCTCTTTCATCATATAATCAGAAAATGCCCCAGAAATTACAGCGTGTGGTTGATAGCATGATTGAGCACGACTGGTTAAAAGGATATGCTTTTCATGACGGGCTTGAAAAAGCGTTTCTGAATCTGAATTCGAGAATTTCCGACGGTCCGGATATGACGCGTGCTATTGATGTGATGAATGCAAACTATGATTTCATAGATTGTCGATTCGTTCCGTTCTTTAGTGAAATCTCAATAAATTGCGAAAAAATCCTGAGAAATGGCAAAGTCTCCAACAGCATTACTTGAAAATATCAGCAGCTCTACTTTAAAGCCTGTTTATTTTCTTCACGGGGATGAAACGTATTACCCGAATGCCATTTGCCGAAAAATTATTGATCTGGCTATTCCGGATCATGAGAAAGGGTTTAACGAGTTTATTCTGTTCGGGAAAGACCTAACTGTAGGAGCGGTTTTAAATAATGCACGCAGATTTCCCATGATGGCAGAAAGGCAGCTGGTGGTCATAAAAGATGCGGAACAGATTCAGGATATTGGTACCAAAGAAGCTCAGGGTATGTTAGAGACATATGCCAGAAATCCGCTTTCAAGTACAATCCTTGTTTTGGTTTTTGGCAAGGCCATGGACGAGAGAAAGTCCTTTGTAAAAAGTTTTGCTGAGAAAGGCGAACTCCTTAATTCGAAAAAGCTTTACGATAATCAGGTGCCTGACTTTATCATCTCTGTGTGCCATTCGAAACAGCGTAAGATTTCTCCGAAGGCTGCTCAGTTACTTTTTGAACATACAGGCAATAATCTGGAATCGATAGTCAAGGAAATTGATAAAATGCTTATCAACCTGAAGGCCGAAGAAGAAATATCTGCATTTACGATTCAGGAACAGGTGGGTATAAGTAAGGAGTACAATGTGTTTGAATTACAAAAGGCTCTTATTCAAAGAGATATGGAAAAGAGTTTTCAGATTATCACCTATTTTGCTTCCAATACTAAGGATCATCCGATTCAGCCTGTCATATTAATCCTGTACAATTTTTTTTCCAAAGTGCTGCTGGTTCATGCCAACCGTGGGGCAGATCTGGCCAGTATCCTTCGTGTAAATCCGTACTTTGTTAAAGACTACACTGCTGCTGCCCAACGATATCCGGCAGGTAAAGTAATTCAGATCATTGGTTCTCTTAGAATGGCCGATAAGTATTCCAAGGGGATTGACACCGGAACCCGTGAAGATCTGGATATTTATAAAGAATTGATTTTTAATATTCTGGCATAAAAAAAGAGCCCCATTTAGGGCTCTTACGTAGCGGGGAGCGGGATCGAACCGCCGACCTTAGGGTTATGAATCCTACGCTCTAACCATCTGAGCTACCCCGCCGTTCTGATTTCAGGCTGCAAATGTAGGTAATCTCGGTGGTACATCCAATACCTTATTTCTGACTAACGTGCCATAGGTATTGGTACGAGGAGAATAAATTATTGAAATACAAGGGCTTTGCGTATCAATTATGGACGAAATTTTAAAAAAACTTCATTAAGCTTGTTTTAAAGCTTTGAAAAAAGTAACTAGGAAAAAAAACTTATCGAGTAATGGAAACTGGTAAATATAAGTTTGTTGAGGAGTATCCTTTTAAGACATCTCCAAAGGTTCTTTACAATTATATCAGTACACCTGGAGGGCTTCAGCAATGGTTTGCCAAGAATGTTACTGTAGATCCAGACCATAATTACATCATCGAGTGGGATGGGGGAGAGCACGTGGCTGCTGTTTCGAAACGGATAAACAAATCGGCAAAATTTGATTTTCTGGGTGACGACCATGGTAATATGCTCGAATTGAAACTAGTACAAGGTGAGCTTGACGGTTCCACTTATCTCAGGGTGGTTGATATATCTGATAATGATGATGAAGAAGAGTTACGCGACCTGTGGGATGGTCTGATTGGTGACCTGAAGGAAATCGTGGGAGGCTGATTACTAAAAAAGCTTAATTCCTTGTAAGTACCATTTTACAAGGTGAATTTTGTGGCCTCAGATTTCAGTATGAGAAAAATAGACAAACTTGTCATAAAGAATTTTATCGGGCCTTTTGTGCTGACCACATTAGTTGTGGTCTTTATTTTTTTACTGAGGTTTCTAATGCTTTACTTTGACGACTTCGTTGGAAAAGACCTCGGAATTCCCACCTTCATTAGATTATTTGGCTTTTTCTCTTTAATCACTGTCCCCATATCACTGCCTTTATCTACACTCCTCGCTTCTCTAATGAGCTATGGTAATTTAGGGGAACACACCGAGCTCACGGCCATAAAGTCGGCAGGCATCCCACTTTCGAGGGTACTTTTACCCACTTTTTTATTTACTGTATTGGTGGCAGTCTTCTCATTCTGGTATAATAATACGATTACTCCCTGGGCTAATTTGAAAGGATACTCTATGCTATGGGATATACGTACGGCAAAAGTGGCTTTAAATATTCAGGAAGGTATATTTTACCGGGATATACCCGGATATGCCATTAAAGTAAAAAAGAAGTATGCCGACAATGAGAGTATGAGTGAGGTAATTGTTTATGATCACACTGCCAGAAACGGAAACCGGAC